>DATLJR010000126.1:0-21350 GCA_035538755.1 Pseudolabrys sp. | reverse complement strand
TGTGGCAGCACAAATTCCTTGTGTATATTGCGTTTACGGTCACACTAAATTGGCAAAAGCCGCTGGTGCGACCGATGCTCAAATAAAGGAGGCCATTGCAACCGCCGCGCTCGTCCGTTTCAACAGCACAATGCTGCAAGGCTCGGGATATGACCTACAGAAATTCCAACAGGAAGTTGATAGACTGTCCGCACCGAAATAGCCTTAGTGTATGTCTCGAAACTTGTTGAATCCTTTGAATCTTTTGTGATTCAAGGGAGGCGATCCGATTCGAGAGGCTCAAGTGGTGGGCGCTGTAGGGATTGAACCTACGACCTCTCCCGCATCGCGAGATTGGCATCAAAATTCCCGGATGCGCTCGCGGCGACGCATTGATCACGTTCGTCGCGCGCATTGTTCGTCGTGGAAACGAGGTCACGACCCGCCCCTTGCGGGCGCTGCTTGTTTGCGGGAATCTTCGCCGAATTTGCTGCAATGCCATATGTCCGCTTTTGGCCCAAAGCGGACATCTGCTTTTGCACCGCATATGTCTACTTCTGACCCAAAGCGGACACTTGCGAAGATGTTGGCGATCAAACCAAGGGTTTGCATATACGGCAGTTAATCGCCATTCTTTCTTCATGCTCCGCAATCTTCACCTGAGTGCCTTGCGCGCCTTCGAGGCCGCAACACGCACGGGTTCGTTTCGCCTGGCTGCCGACGACCTCGGTCTCACGCCGAGCGCAGTCAGTCACGCCATCCGTGGCCTTGAGCAGGATCTCGGAACTGTGCTGTTCGAGCGCGAAGGTCGGAACATCCGTTTGACACCGGAGGGCGAGACCTTGATGCGGCACGTCGAGCGAGGCTTTGGGGAACTGCATCTCGGCTTGGGTAGCGTGGCGGCCAGAAAGCCCCAGTTATTGAAATTGCACTGCGCGCCGAGCTTTGCCGCGCAGTGGCTTGTGCCGCGTCTGCGGAAGCTTTTTACAGAATGTGACGGGCTAGAATTGAGACTCGCCACTGGTACAGACTATACGAAATTTCTGGCCGACGAATTCGATGCGGACATTGTGTATGGCGTCCCTGCGGCTGATTATTATGGTACATTGGCTCAACATGGCGTGGTCGTGTTACCACTCGGCACCGAAGTGGTGACGCCGCTGTGCGCTCCGTCGCTCGCGCGCGCTATTCGTTCGCCCAGCGATTTGCTCAACCAAACATTGATTGAAAGCGACAATAAAAAGGTACGTTGGCCAGCCTGGTTCGCAGCAAATGGGCTTGTTGCACCCAATCCCAACGGGCCTCGTTTCGACCGAAGCTTCATGTCGATTAGCGCCGCTGCCGACGAGATCGGTGTTGCCTTAGAGTCGACGCTGCTTGCCCAGCGTGAGATCGCGTCCGGTCAGTTGGTACGACCCCTGCAGAGCGGGAGCGAGGACGTCGTCTACACCGGTCATTGGCTCGTCTTTCCGAGAGCAAAACGATATACACGATCGGTGGTAATGTTCATTAGCTGGCTAAAGAAGGAACTTGGGGTCGAAATCAATCTTGCAGGGCTTGATGAGATGACCTTCAGTCCAGAATCCACTCCTGTTCTCCGAGCCAAAGCAGCCCTTAGAAATAGGTGAATCCGACTCGTGAGTACGAGGGAATTTCTCGTTTGTCGATGATTTAAGCGCGGTGGTAGGTGAACGCGCTTGATCCGGCACGGAGAAATTCATGCTGCTTGCGCACAAGACCGCCGTTATCTCAGGAGCGGCGAGCGCTCGCGGTATTGGTCGCGCTACAGCGCGCATTTTCGCGGACCACGGCGCCCGCGTCGCTATCCTCGATCTTGATGCCGCCGGCGCCAAGAACGCGGCCGAGGAACTCGGTCCGGGTCATATTGGCATTGGCTGCGATGTCGGCGACCTTACCAGCTGTCGCCGGGCTGCCGAGCAAGCCATCTCGTCCTTCGGCAAAATCGACATACTCGTTAATAACGCCGGCGTTACGCAACCACTCAAGCTGATGGAGATTCGGCCCGAGAATTGGCAAGTCGTTGTGGACATCAACCTCGCAGGCGTTCTCTACCTGAGCCAGGCATTCATTCCGCATATGCGGACGCGGAAACAAGGCTCGATCGCCTGCATGTCCTCAGTCTTCGCGCAGGCGGGCGGCATGTTCGGCGGGCCACACTACTCAGCTGCGAAGGCCGGTGTTCTCGGCCTCGCCAAGGCGATGGCGCGCGAGCTCGGGCCGGACGGCATCCGCGTCAACAGCGTTACCCGCGGGCTGATACAGACGGATATCACCTGCGACAAGCTTGCGCCCGACATCAAGGCGGACATCATAAAGAGGATTCCGCTCAACCGGCTCGGTGACGCGAAAGACGTGGCGAACATCTACCTGTTCCTGGCTTCGGATCTCTCGGCCTATGTCACCGGCGCCGTGATCGACGTGAACGGCGGCATGCTCATCCATTGAGAACCGCACAAACGGACACGAACACAAACTTCCGCGCCGGTGACCATAAGGAGTTCTAATTAATCACCGAGTTGCTGGCGACAATAACGCGATTCAAACAACGGTCTCCAATAACGATCAATAAGTGGAAGGAACAGCAATGACGCAGCATGCAACGGATGCGACGTTCGCCCCAACCATATCGCCGACTGAAGAGCGGACTTACGCAAAGATAACCACCCGGCTCGTGCCGTTTCTGTTCATCTGCTATCTCGCCGCCTATCTTGACCGCGTCAATGTCGGCTTCGCTAAGCTACAAATGTCGAGTGAACTGAAGTTCAGTGAAACAGTGTATGGCTTCGGTGCCGGCATCTTTTTTCTGGGGTACGTATTGTTCGAAGTGCCCAGCAACATCGTATTGCATCGGGTTGGGGCGCGGCTCTGGATTGCCCGCATCATGATCACATGGGGACTGCTCTCTGGAACAATAGCATTCGTCACTACGCCAACGATGTTTTACATCCTGCGTTTCCTGCTCGGGGTCGCCGAAGCGGGCTTCATTCCCGGCATCTTGCTTTATCTCACCTATTGGTATCCGGCGAGCCGGCGTGGGCGGATCACCGCTATCTTTCTCGCTGCAATTCCCGTGTCCAGCATCATTGGTGGGCCCGTCTCCGGCTGGATTCTTTCTGCGCTGAGCGGCGCTCATGGACTTAGCGGATGGCAGTGGCTATTTATCGTGGAGACGGTTCCCTCGCTGGTGCTGGGTATCGTGATTCTCTTTTATCTTGATGACAGCGTCGCTGCGGCCAAGTGGTTAAACGAGGACGAAAAGAAAATTGTTGCGAGCAATATCGCCAACGACCAGCAAGGCAAGGAAGAATTTTCGCATCTGTCATACGCATTCAAAACTGGGCGAGTGTGGCTGCTCGGAGTGATCTATTTCGCAATTGCAAGTGGCATCTACATCATCAGTTTCTGGGTCCCGACTATCATTAAGCAGACCGGCGTCGCCGATCCGCTTTACATCGGCCTCCTGACGGCCGTACCGTACATCGTCGCAATAGTTGCAATGGTCCTGACGAATAGCCATGCTGATCGCGTTCGCGAACGACGATGGCACACGGTGATCCCAACGCTGTTGACTGCGGCTGGCCTCGTCGTCACTGCCCTCTCGACTCACAACACCCTCATTGCGATGGCCGGCCTGACCTTGGCGGCAGCGGGTGCATCAACGTGTCAGTCGTCGTTCTGGACTTTCCCGGCAAATTTGCTCGCTGGAGCGGCCGCCGCAGCCGGCATCGCGTTGATCAATTCCGTCGGCAATATCGGAGGATTCGCCAGTACTTTCGTGGTCGGTTGGCTTACCGACCTCACGCACAGCACCTCGGCAAGTCTCTATCTGTTTGCCGGACTGCTCGTCGTATCCGCGTTGCTACTGCTCACGATTCCCGCACGTGAAATTAACAAGTAGCGGAAAATAAAGCCTCAGGGCATAGCACCGGATGGGCGGGCCCACGGCGCTTAATGTTGAGGAGAAGTACATGGGTCCGTTGTTGAGCATGGGCGACGTCCTCAGTGGGCATGCCCGCGTCTATCCCGATCGCATCGGCGCGCGTGACCTTTCTCGATCAATGACGTTTTGCGAGTGGAACGCGCGTGCGTGTCGACTTGCGAACGCGCTATTAGGAATCGGACTCCGGAAAGGCGATCGCCTGGGCGTCCTGGCCTACAATTGCGTTGAGTGGATGGAAATATACGCCGCTGTGGCCAAAGCGGGCTTGGTCGCCGTCCCGATAAATTTTCGGCTTGTCGGCCGCGAGATGCGCTACATCATTGAAAACTGTGAGGCCCGCGCCCTCATAGTTCAAGACGATCTGTTAGCGCCGATCGAGGAGATACGGAGAGATATTTCGATAGATAAATTCATTCATTTCGGCGGGGGCAGGACATCAGCCGGATATCTTGCCTATGAGACCATCATCGCGGATGCCCGGGATACAGAGCCGGAAGAGAACGTCCATCCTAACGATTACTGGACGTTCATGTACACGTCTGGCACAACCGGCGCTCCCAAGGGCGCCATACGCAGCCACGGCGCTAGTGCATTGCTGTCTTTGTCGACAGCCGTCGAGCTGGGATTCAATCGGAACGATGCCGCATTGTTGGCAATGCCGATGTGCCACGCAAATTCGCTCTATTTCGCATCGACCCTAACATACTGTGGAGGCGGCGTTTCCGTTTACAACCGCAAGAGCTTCGACCCGGAGCATTTTCTACGAACAATCTCGGAAGGCGGCGAGAGCTTCACATCGTTGGTGCCGACGCACTACGTCATGATGCTCGGTCTTCCCGCTGCGGCGCGCGATGGCTGCGAGACCCGCCGAGTCACCAAGCTCATGATTTCATCCGCTCCGGCGCGCCAGGATACAAAGCGCGAGATCATGGCGTTCTTCCAGAATTCAGGACTCTTCGAGTTGTACGGCTCGACCGAAGCCGGGTGGGTCACAATGCTCCACCCAGACGAGCAATTCACCAAACTTGGTTCCGTCGGCCGCGAGTGCGTTGGCAGCGCACCGATAAAATTGTTCGACGATCGCGGACAGGAAGTGTCGGACGGCGAAGTCGGCGAACTTTATTCGCAAACGCCTTACACGTTCGATGGATACTGGCGACTACCCGAAAAGACTCGCGATGCGTTCCGTGGCACTCATTGTACGGTCGGTGATATGGCTCGACGCGATGAGGACGGCTTCTACTATCTCGTCGACCGCAAAAGTAACATGATCATCAGTGGCGGTGAGAATGTTTATCCTTCCGAGGTGGAAGAAGTCTTGGGCGCTCATCCGGCGGTCAAGGAAGTCGCTGTTGTTGGGTTGCCTGACGCCAAGTGGGGTGAGCGCGTCCACGGAGTCGTTGTGCTGCGCGACGGTTTTAGCACCATCGAAACAGAACTTATGGTGTGGTGTCGTGAGAGGCTCGCCGGCTACAAGCGGCCGCGTTCGATTGCAATCATTCCCGACGAAGAAATGCCGCGCACTGCCACCGGAAAGGTGCAGCACCGCATATTGAAGTCTAGAATCGCTCAGACGCAGCCGGCTAATTGAAAATTTTCTTAACAGGGAGAGTAGTTGTGACTGCGTTAACCAAGGACTTCGGTGCCAGCGAAAACAGTTGTGCGGCATGGATCGCGCGCTTTCTCAAGACACGCGGGATTAATCGGATTTTCGGTTTGCAAGGCGGTCACATCCAACCAATTTGGGACCACGTCGCCCGCAATGGCATCCGGATTATCGACGTTCGCGACGAAGGGGCGGCTGTGCACATGGCGCACGCTCACAGCGAGCTCACAGGGCAGATCGGTGTCGCAATGGTTACCGCAGGGCCCGGCGTTACCAACACGATTACAGCGATGGCGAACGCATGGCTCGCGCGCGTGCCCGTTTTGCTCATCGGCGGCTGTACCTCGCGTCCCCAAGCCAATATGGGACCGCTTCAGGATATCCCGCATGTTGATCTGCTCAAACCGGTGACCCGGACCGCCAGAACGTTGCGCGTCGCCGATCAGGTCGTGCGCGAGCTGGATGAGGCAGTTGCCCGCGCGGAGGGCGACGCAGGCGAGCCTGGGCCATGCTATCTTGAGATTCCCACAGACGTGTTGCGTACCGACGTCGCGCCGAATCTTGTGCTCGACGATTGGATGCGGCCAAAGCCAAAGCGGGTTGTTCTTCCCGATCCCGCAGCCATTTCCGAAGCGGTTGATGTCTTGTGGTCGGCCCGTCGCCCGGCGGTGATCACAGGTCGCGGTGCTCGCGGCGCCGCTGCGGCGCTCTTACGTTTCCTTGATGCGAGCGGCGCCTTCTATCTTGATACCCAGGAGAGCCGTGGTTTGGTTCCGCCCGAACATCCGTCATCGGCCGGCGCGATCAGGGCCAACATCATGAAGGATGCTGACGTCGTGCTCCTCATTGGGCGGCGTCTTGACTATCAACTTGGATATGGTTCACCGGCAGTCTTTCCGAATGCCCGGTTTGTTCGCATCTCTGATACTGCGGGTGAATTGTTCGACAACCGACGTGGTTCGCCCGAGATTCTGGCAACCCCAGAGTTGGCACTCGATGCATTGGTAAACGCAGCGGGCAACCGAGCGCCGCAGGTAGACAAAGACTGGGCAGAAGGCTTGCGGCGCCGACAACGTGAGCGTTCGCAGCTTCGCAAGAGCGGTCGACCAGCCCTCGAATCCGACGGGAAAATGCACCCTAACTGTATCTTTGACGCTATCGCTAGTGTAGCGGACCCGAACTACATCGCGATTGCAGATGGAGGCGATATTTTGAGTTTCGCGCGGATCGGTCTAGCTGCGCGTACATACATGGATGCTGGCGCCTTTGGATGTCTAGGTGTCGGTGTGCCGTACGCTGTCGCCGCTGCTCTTGCATTCCCGGGACGGCAGGTGATCTCCGTGACCGGAGACGGAGCATTCGGCATCAATGCTATGGAAATCGATACAGCTGTCCGTCACGGCGCCAAGGCCGTGTTCGTCGTCTCAAATAATGCGGCGTGGAATATAGAACGTTACGATCAGCAACAGAACTACGGCGGTCGCGTCGTCGGAACGACGCTTCGACACTCGGACTATGCTGGAATGGCGAAGGCTCTTGGCGCGCACGGGGAGCGCGTTGAAGAACCTGGCGCATTAGCGTCGGCATTGCGGCGTGCGCTCGAAAATGCACCGGCGCTTGTGGACGTTGTTGTTTCACAACAAGCTGTCTCCTCTGATGCGCAAAAAGGGCTTGGATTTGTTCCTGATTACCAGCCGCTCACTGTTTGGGATGAGGTTGAGCAGCGCAGGCGCTTAGCGGAAGTCCTCTAGCAGAGGCAATAACGGCCGCGGCTCATTAGAGACATGAACAGCAGCAAGCACCAGTCTGAAATTCCCGATTATTTACGGCAGCTTGCAGATCCATGGCGTGCGATGACCGATATGTGGGTCTCGTGGTCGGAGGCCATCCAGGCTGGATTCAAGGAACGCGGCGAAAAGGCCAGCGAGTTGCTGACGCGCGCGTGGAGTTCGGAGTTTTGGCGTGCCGGAGAGTTTGCCCCATTCATCGATGAGTTGCAGGAGGTCTTCAGTCTGCCCAGGTTTGCAGATGTGCCGAACGTCGATCTTTCGGCGCTGAAACCCGCGGCCTCGATGCTCGAGCTCGCTAAGCTCCATCAGCAGTATTTGGCCGTCTCAATTCCCCTTTGGCTGGCAATCTCGCGACGCTTTCAGGCCGAACTTGCCGTACGCGAGAAGAGCGGCGAGCCCGTGAAAAGTCCCGGAGCGGCACTGGATCTGTGGAATAGCGCCGTCGATGGGACATTGATGGAATTCACGCGTTCTGGGGAATTTGGCGATATCCAACAGCGTCTTTTGCGCGCGGCGGCTCATTATCGGCTGCAGTTGAGAGCGATCGGTGAGCGCAGCGCACATGTCTTCGATATGCCAACGCGCAGCGAGATGACGGATCTCTATCAACGCGTACACGATATGCGAAAAGAAATTCATCAACTGCGGCGTGAGGTACGCGCTTTACGCGGTAATACAAATTCTAAATTATCGACCGCCGCCCGGAGCCCACAAGATGATGAAAATCGACATGACGTCCGGCCTGACTGAGCTTGCCGACTTCTGCAAGCGCGCGGCGGCCGCGACCTCACGTCTTGCTTCAGTTCGTGATCAGGACGTTTCGATTGCACAGACGCCTCGGAAGGAAGTCTGCCGATTGAACGGACGCGCGCTCTATAGGATTGCCTCGCGCCAGCCACACCGTATTCCAACCCCCGTGTTGCTGGTATACGCGATGGTCGGCCATTGGGCCGTGCTCGATCTGCAGGACGATCGTTCCTTTGTCCGCAATCTGGTTGACGCTGGATGCGATGTCTATGTACTGGACTGGGGACATCCGACGCCAGCCGACCAGTTCGACGACTTTGGCGATCTCATCAACATCTACATGGATCGTTTCGTCGAGACGATTGGCGAGCAACACGATATTGCGGCCATCAACTTAGTCGGCATTTGCCAAGGTGGGCTTCTGTCGTTGTGCTACACGGCCTTGCATCCAGAAAAGATCCGCAATCTGATTACCGTGGTAACGCCCGTTGATTTTCACGCGGACCAAGAAGACGAGCGCGTCGATTCAGGGTTCATGAATGTCTGGACACGAAAACTGGCGGGCGAAGATATCGATCTCCTGGTTCAAGCCATGGGCAATATTCCGGGCGAGGTCGGCGGAACGATGTTCTCGCTCATGACTCCGTTCCGCACGCTTGCCAAGTACAACATGACGCTGGTGCAGGCGGGTCAGGATTCGGATACGCTGATGAATTTCCTGCGCATGGAGAAATGGCTGTCTGATCGACCTGACCATACCGGGGCGTCCGCACAGCAATGGCTGAAAGAGCTGTATCAGGACAACAAGTTGGTAAAGGGCGAACTCGTGGTCGATGGACGCACCGTCGATCTTCGGGCCGTCACCATGCCAGTCCTGAACATCTACAGCGAGACCGACACGATCATTCATCCGCTTGCCAGCAAGGCGATGCGCGACCGCATCAGCAGCACTGATTACACTGAGCTGCCCGTGACTGGGGGGCATATCGGGACACTGGTCGCGAGGTCCAAGAAAGTGCGTGACGGCATCGTCGATTGGTTGGCCACCCGCTGAACAATCACTGAGAAAGGCGGGAAACCATGACATATGCCATATCGCTGGAGGGCCGTAATGCACTGGTGACTGGCGCCTCCAGTGGCCTGGGTCGCCATTTTGCCGAATCGCTAGCGCGCGCGGGCGCCGCAGTGGCGGTCGCGGCACGTCGACGCAACAGTCTGGAGCAGGTTCGAAGTGAAATCACAAGTGCAGGCGGCAAAGCGGTGGTCGTTGCGATGGACGTGACCAGCCCATCGTCGATCGCGGCCTCGATCGACTATGCAACGACGCAGTTGGGTAGCCTCGATATCCTCGTCAACAACGCTGGCGTCACGCTGACGAAGCCGGTGCTAGAGATCGAGGAAAGGGAATGGGATCAGTTGGTTGACACGAATCTCAAAGGGGCGTTCCTGGTCGCCCAGTCGGCTGCGCGCGTAATGAAGGGGCAGCCAAATGGCGGATCGGTCGTCAACATCGCATCGATTCTCGGGCTGCGAGTGGCAGGCCAGGTCGCTGCCTACGTCGCCTCAAAGGCTGCCATTGTGCAATTGACCAAAGCGATGGCGCTCGAACTCGCTCGCCATCGTATCCGCGTAAATGCCCTGTGCCCCGGTTACATCGAGACAGACCTCAATCGGGAGTTCTTCGCGAGCGAAGCCGGCCAAGTCCTGATCAAGCGAATCCCCCAGCGGCGGCTTGGGCAACCGTGCGAGTTGGAAGGTCCTTTGCTGCTCATGTGCTCGGATGCGGGTTCTTACATGACGGGTGCCGTCCTGGCGGTGGACGGCGGCCACCTCGTCTCGAGTCTGTAGTCGCTGTGAACCGATCACCCCGTGCCCCGAAGGGTTGGGCCGACCGCCTCGGGGTGACCGGCATATACGCGCGCGTGAAACGCTAGGGAGCGCTATGATGCGTCTCGATCCAGACGCTGAACGCGTCCTCGAGCTTTTCAGAACAAGCGGACGTCCTCCTGTCATCGCCTTGACGCCGAGCGAGGCGCGGGAAGTTTACCGCGCGTCATGCAAACTGCTGGGGCCCGAGCCGCCGGCCGTTGCGCATGTCTGCGATCTCATCGCGCGCGGCCCGGGCCACGATATCCCACTGCGCTTCTATCGTGGAAAACACTGCGCGGACGGACCGCTGCCCGCGATCATATTCATGCATGGCGGTGGGTTTTGCATCGGTGACCGCGACACGCACGACACCATATGTCGCAAGCTTGCGAACGCGTCTCACTGCGCTGTCGTATCGGTTGAGTATCGGCTCGCTCCTGAGCACAAGTTTCCGGCGGCGATCGAGGATTGCGCATGCGCGGTCGCATGGATCGAAAAACGGGCGTCCGCTCTCTCAATCGACAGTGAGCGTCTAGCGGTGGGCGGAGACAGTGCGGGCGGAAACTTGGCCGCCGTCCTATCGCATATGGCTCGCGACGGCGCGTTGCCGCCGATTTGTTTTCAGCTCCTGCTTTATCCAAGCCTTGAGATGAGCATGCGTCATCCGTCATATCAGACTGATTATACGCGGTTTCCTCTGAACAGGGACGCGGTGCGATACTTTCACACCCATTACCTACGCAACGAGGACGACCAGGACGACTGGCGGGCATCACCGTTACGGGCCAAGAGCTTTCGCGGCCTTTCGCCCACCTTCATTCTGACAGCCGGCTTCGACCCGTTGCGGGACGAGGCAAGCGAATATGCGGGCCTTTTGGAGAAGAACGACGTCCCAGTCACGTGGCTTCACATGAGCGATCAGATGCACGGGTTTCTAACTATGGGACGAATCATCCGTGCCGCCGATACCGCGCTGGACCTCGCCGCAGTTGCGTTGAGGCGAGCATTCCGCCCCTAGGTGATGTAGATGTCAAAAACAGACATTCCCAATGTCCGATTTACCCAGCGTTTATTGGCAAGTAACGCCCCGCGACCATCTAACCTTCATATGCTAGGTTGAGCTAATACGATGGGCTGTCCCGCTACGGACCGCTTTTCATGCGTGCAATTGCAAACACTAGCACCGTGACCCACTCCCACGGTGCGCACGCTTGGGCACCTGCAGCGCTTGCCTGCATGGGCGTTGTCTTTGGCGACATTGGCACAAGCCCCCTCTATGCGCTCAGCGTGGCAGTAAAGGCCACAAGCACCAATGGCCAGATATCACCAGACGCAGTGCTGGGAGTTGTTTCGCTTATTTTTTGGTCGTTGATCATTGTCATCTCGATCAAGTACGCGATCCTGATCATGCGTGCCGATAATCATGGCGAGGGCGGGATTTTGGCGCTGCTCGCCTTGGTTAGCCCACGGCGGGCCAAGCAGAGCAGATTGCGCGCGATCATGGTTGTGATCGGGCTTATTGGCGCGACCTTGCTCTATGGCGATGGCTGCATCACGCCGGCCATATCAGTACTGAGCGCAATCGAAGGTATCAAAGTCTACGCCCCACACATGGATCATGCCGTTGTCCCGGTCACCTGCGTGATTCTGGCATGTCTATTCTTGATCCAGCGTAACGGCACGGCTTGGATCGGCGGTATATTCGGACCGGTCATGTTGGTCTGGTTCGTGGTGGTCGGCGTCCTCGGAATTGCAGGGATTGTCAATGCACCTGGCGTGCTCGCCGCTTTAAGCCCGTGGCCGGCCATCAACTATCTTTTGCATGCTGGGCCGTTGGCATTCGTCGTAATTGGTGGTGCTTTCTTGGCCGTAACAGGGGGAGAAGCATTTTATGCGGACATGGGCCATTTCGGCCCATTTCCAATTCGCGTGGCCTGGTTTGGCGTAGCGCTCCCTGCACTAACTCTCAATTACTTTGGCCAAGGTGCCCTGCTGCTCGCTGATCCGAACGCAGTCGACAATCCGTTTTATCAACTTGCCCCATCTTGGGCGCACTACCCAGTGCTCGGTTTGGCGACTGCCGCTACTGTAATTGCATCCCAGGCAGTCATCTCAGGTGCTTTTTCCCTAACACAGCAAGCCATTCGACTTGGCTTTCTTCCGCGTATAAATGTCGTCCACACCGCGGGAGAAGAGATTGGTCAGATCTACGTTCCGTTCGTAAATTGGGGACTCGCCGTCGCAACGCTCGCCGCGGTTATCGGATTCGGGTCCTCGGACGCCCTAGCCGGCGCCTACGGTATTGCCGTCTCGTTGTTGATGGCGATCACGACCTTGATGGCCACTTTCGTCGCGCTGCATTGGAAACACAATCCCATTCTTGTGTACTTTGTGAACGGCACCCTGCTCGCAATCGACTTGCTGTTCGTTGCGTCCACGTCAACAAAGCTATTTGAAGGCGGCTGGTTTCCCCTCCTCATTGCTTCGATCATCGCATTTTTGATGCTCACCTGGCGCAAAGGCGAAGAGATAATGGACGCCGCTCGGCTTGAGTTTCGTGAGCCGTCAAAGGAGTTCGTCGAACATCTTAGAAGGGATCCCCCGTTTCGAATCCCGGGCACAGCGGTCGTGCTTGGCCGCATGGCCAAAGGAGTGCCCCTCGCGCTTTCGCATAACACCAAATGCAACCGCGTCCTGCACGAGAATGTACTGCTTGTCGCTTTGACGACGATGGAAACGCCGCGGGTAGCGGATGAAGATCGTGTCGTCGTTGCTCCGATCGCTGCCGGTATTACTCGTGTCGAACTGCGCTTCGGCTTTATGGAGGAGCCCGACGTTCCCAAAGGACTTGAAATCGCGATAGCGCGCGGGCAGATCGCAGAATTCGATCTAGGGCGGATAACGTATTACACCGGCCACGAGACCATTATCGCGTCCGGCCGACGCAGAGGGATGGTGCGCTGGCGCGAGGAGATGTTCGCGTTCATGCACCATAACGCGCAGCGGCCTGGCGCATACTTCAAGATTCCGAGTGCGCAAATCATGGAAATTGGCGTCGAATTCGAGATTTGAACGGCGATTCTAGAACACGCAGTCAAGAATTGATTATCGAATAGGCGGACACTTTGCTGCGGCGCGTAAGCCGCTTTTGGCCCTTGGCGGGCATGTATTTGCTGCATGTCTGCTTCTGATCCAAGCGGGCATGCGCTAGCTGCACTTAACAACGATTTTACGCGTTGGCGCGAACGTAAATCGGTACGATGCCGTATCCGGAGCCTCGGGGCGGGCGATGAGACGGCGCGACTTCATCAAATTAGTTGCTGGCTCAGCGGTCGTTTGGCCGTTTACCGCCCATGCACAACCGGCGCGATGCCGGTAATTGGGTATCTTGACGTAGGTTCGCCTGAAGGGTCCGCGCCTATCGTTGAAGCATTTCGCAGAGGCTTAGCGGCGAGCGGCCAAGTCGAGGGTCGGAACGTCGCCATTAAGTATCGTTGGGCGGATGGCCACACGGACCGATTGCCAGATTTGGCAACCGATTTGATACGTCAAAATGTGACTGTGATTGCCACTCCCGGCAGTACTGCAGCGGCGCTCGCCGCGAAGGCGCTGACAACGACGATCCCCATCATCTTCGCGATTGGAGCCGATCCGGTCGCGGCAGGATTGGTTCCGACTCTGAACCGGCCCGGTGGCAACATAACGGGTGTCGCCACGTTGAATGCGGAAGTAGGGCAAAAACGGTTGGAGATGCTGCACCAGGTAGTTCCCACCGCCGCTGTCGTCGGACTCCTTATCAATCCGACTAATCCTGTCATTTCGGAGCCTCTTTCGAGAGACGCACAGAGGGCAGCTCGTACACTCGGGATACGACTCCATGTTCTTCGCGCCAGCAATGACGAGGAGATCGAAGCGGCTTTTACGGCTTTGCATGGACTGCAAGTGGGCGGACTGGTCATTGGTTCCGACCAATTTTTTAATAGCAGGAGTGGACAACTCGCCGCACTGGCGCTCCAGCACTCGCTTCCGGCGATCTACCAATACCGTGTGTTCACCGCTGCTGGAGGACTAATCAGCTACGGCGCTAGTCTCACGGAAGCATTCCAACTGGCGGGGGTCTATACGGGTCGCATTCTCAACGGCGAAAGGCCTGCCGACTTGCCGGTTCAGCAGTCGACCAAGGTCGAGCTGACCATCAACCTCAAGACCGCCAAGGCGCTCGGCCTTACAATTCCGCCATCGTTACTCGTGGCTGCGGACGAAGTGCTCGAATAGTTGACGCTACTGTTGCGCTGCTCGAGTCCGCTATTGGCCCAATGCAGACATGCTTGTGCGCTGCACATGTCCGATTTTGGCCCAAAGCGGACATCAAAAGGGACCACAGAAATGTACTCTAGGGGCCAGAAATGGACTTACGCTGGTGCCGTCCTCCGCATTGAAGGAAGGTCAGACATCGAGCGCATCCACTTGGCGAGCTGAGGGCGACCAGTAGTGAGATCATCCATGCCGCAATAGCTTGCTCTCTCGAGAGCGACTGCAAGGATCAGATGTGCCATATGCGGCGCGCCTTGCATCAACGGATCGACTATATGGCTCTCAAAAACGTCGGCCATGCGTCGGCTGCGGGCTATCTCATGCGATAGGATGGTGGGGGAACGTTCGTTCGCCGGGCGAGCCATTTCGCGCGTCCATACGGAAATGCCGTCACACATGCTGCGCGCCATAAACTCGAGCCGGAGGTATGCCCAATCGGATTTGCTTAGCAGCTTGTGAAACCGCGGCTCGCCGTCGAGACTGTCGAGATAGGCACAGATGAGCTGGCTGTCTTCGATACCATTGCCAGCATCATCGACGAGGTAGGGTACGCGGCCAGAGGGATTGATCTGGTAGTAAGGGCTGTCGCGGGTACGAGTCTTTGCCTCGACAATCTCGACGCGGCCCTCGAGCGCTTTCTCTATAACAACAATGCGTGCTAGCCGAGCGTAGGGTGACGTATAGGTGACGTACAGCTTCATTGAGACCTCCAGCAGCCTTGGTCGCTTATTGCTGCAACAACCCTAATGGCCTAGGCGTCCGCTTTTGACCAAAGCGGACATTCAAAGCATTGCTAGTATGAACACCGCTTTGCTCGGGACTAGGCCTGCAACAGCCGCCGCAGCCCGGTGACCGGGCCAAAGCTATCGAGCTTGTAAACTACCTCGACTAGCTCATTCGCGCGGCCGATGCCCAGAATCGGCGTCATCAGGTCAAGGGCCTTCGCGGCGACCTCGTCCGCATTCATCGGGTTACCTGGGGTGCCGCGTACTTCGTAGGTACGGTGATTAATCGTGCGACCGTCCGTTGTCTCGATCATCACGATTGATTGGCGCGCCGGCATCGCGGAAACGAGTTCCTGGTTCGGTACCGCCTCGACAAGTCTGCGCACCGCTAACACTTTAGGGTCGGTCAGGCGAGCGACGTCGTGAATGCTGCCAAAGGTCAAGCCACCGTCAACGATCATCATGGCAACAAGATGCTGCAGACAGATGTCGGGAATGGTGCGGTTGTCCACGATGTGTAATCGGTCGGCTGGCATGTCGACCACGATGCGCTTGATCTTGCCAGCGCGTACGGCGGGGTCTTCGAGGAGTACCACCATATTGTCGAGCACCGATTGCAGCGGCGACCCGACGGTCCACTTCTTTATCGATGTGTTCATTATCTCGTAACGCTTCCCGAGTTCGGCCACAAGCTCACCCGGCATCGGCTTTTCACCGCCCACAGCAGTGAACAGGTTTTTGGTGCCACTGAGAAAATCGTCGACCCCAGTAAATCCAGCCGCGATCATCGTCGCCGCCGTGACTCCGTTGCGAGCGCCCATGCCGCCAAAATCAAACGCCTTCTCTATGTGCTCGCGGTCGCGCTCCCAGTACGGCACACCGGAGGCTTGTTGAGCGGCAAATGAGAACGCATGACGGACACCATACGGCTTCAGCCGCAATATTGCGGAAGCCGCTGCCGTAGCGCCAAAGTTCGTTGCCAGACTATGTGTGCTGTGGCGTTCGGTGTAGAGTTTTCCGAAGCCGAGCGCAAAAATGAATCGCGCGCCAATATCGTAGCCTAGTGCGACCGCGCGCAACAAATCGGCGCCGCTGCAATCCGCTAACTCTGCCGCGGCGAGGGCAGCCGACACGATGCCGCAGCCCGGATGGAAGCGACCGCGCAGATGAGAATCATCAGTCTCATCGCCGTGGGCAGCCATGCCGTTGGCGAGCGCCGCATTGACGGCGGAAGTGAGAATCTGAGTACCGATTACGGTGGCCTGCGGCTTGCCCCCGAGACCGTCCACGTATCGAGCCGCTAACTTACCGGGATTGAGCTGTGACCCCGAGACCATCGCGGCAATGGTATCGAGAGTATGCAGCTTGGTCTTCGCCACAACCTCTGGCGGCATTTCGCGACCGAGGGCCTTCGCGACGTAATCGCACAGTGCGGTCGTGGCAGGTGAGATGGTTTCCCCGGGGGGTTGATCAAGATCCTGACTCTTTATCGCCGAGGGGCTTGCGACCTGGGCATACGATGATCTGGTCGCAAGTGCGCCCGACAAAACCGCACCGCTCGCACTGATTAGCCAGCGTCTCGTGTGATCGGGGTCATCATTCATGGCTCAACACTCCTCCACGCAGCCTGTTGACAATATCAGGCGTTGGGTTGCCCCGGTATGGTCAGCGTTTGAAGAACCAACGCTTGCGTAACTGCTTGCGTGGCCTGAATCGAACCACACGCAAATCGTGTTGAGCGACTTATTGAATACAGGGCTCATCTAGCGGGTCAAAATCATCGTCTTATGAGCTACCATACCGCCGCAATAATATCTGCATACACTCGGGATAAGGCGGACATCACGTAAGGAAGGTGAGGACTTACGATGCGTTCGAGGTAAGCTTGGACCCGGAATGGCTGCATCGACGGAGGTGAACGGGTGATACGCCGGCTCTTGGGTTGCGCCTGCTTGCTTGTTTGGCTTGTCGGTTCGTCATCTGCACGGGCCGATTGGCCTGATCGTCCCATCCGGTGGGTGGTGGGATTTGGGCCCGGTGGCGCGAATGACTTGATCGCGCGATTTGCAGCCGAGGGCGTCAGCAAACGGCTGGGACAGACAATAGTTATCGAAAATCGCCCGGGTGCTGGTGCGGTGATAGCCACGGCGTTCGTCGCTCATGCCGCGCCGGATGGCTATACTTTTCTGGTGGGTGCAGCGAGCACGATCACCAATAGCTTGATGCTGAAAGATCTCCCTTATGCGGACTCTGATCTCGTGCCGGTCGGGATGATCGCCGTCGCGCCGTCGGCGATCATTGTTCATCCGAGCGTTCCTGCGAATAACATGGCCGAGTTTATCACCTGGGCTAAAGCGCAGGGCGAAAAAGGGGTCAATTGGTCCACGGCCGGAAATGGCAGCACTCCAGAATTTGTCGCCGAGATGATCAAGGACGCGACCGGCGTTTCCTTTACCATCGTCCCCTATAAGAGTGGTGGAGACAGCGTGAATGCCGTTCTCGCAAATAATGTTTCGGCGACGTCAGAGGCAAGCATCGTCGTGCTGCCCAAAATCCAGGCCGGATTGTTGAAGGCGATCGCGACGACCTACGAAAAGCGCATCACCGCCTATCCGTCCATCGCCACCACGGCGGAGCAAGGCTTCCCAACAGTGCAAATCGGTCACTGGGCAGGCCTTTATGCTCCGCGTGGCACACCCGAGCCGATCATTCAACGGATGAATGCCGAGCTTCAGGAGGCGCTTAAGACCGAAGAGGTGCGAGGTAAGTTAATCCCTACTGGCATAGAGCCTGCTGGTGGTTCGGTTGCGGACTTTGTGAATTTCACCAAGACCGAACGACAACGTCTCAGTGACCTCGCCGCCAAAATTAAGGTCAGCAAAGAAAAATAGCCCTCAAACGTCAGCCAAAACTTGTGCAATTTGCTCAGCCCGGTCGAGCTTTTCGGCACCAAGCACGAGGCCGGCAATATTGTCCGCTTTCGTTTCACCGATAATAGGCACCACGAGTTTCTTAAACTTTTGTACGATGTCCGCCTCTGACGAAAAGCTTTGTTCGCTTCCGCGCGGGGCCTCCACGGTTTGCTCAAGCGTCGTGCCGTTTTTCAAGTGCACCTCTACTCGCACCATGTGCCGTAGGTTTGAACCGCGGGCCGTGATTGACGGATCATGCACCACGCTGACTTTTTTCGATAATTCGATTCGTCGCTTGTCGGTAGCGGCCTTTTCGGTGAACTGTTCGATGAATACGTCACCTTCGAGCAACAGCGTCGCTACGCAGAACGGTAGGTTTAGTTGGGCTGAGACGAGGCCCTGCGGTTCATAGGGCCAGCCAACATGCTCGACAGTGACCTGTGATCCATGCACAACGATCGATGCGATATTGTCTGCGCTAAAGGGCGTCTTTTTTTGCATGTCTTTAATGGCATCAAGCGTCGTGTGATTGCTGCCGACGCAAGCATAAAACTTTAGCGAAACGCGCATCGTTTCCCAGGTCCGGCCGAGCTCCGACGACAACTCGTCGAGGTTGAAGCGGTCGTTCGAGCGCGAGAACGTCGAACAGAAGCCCCCGTAGGGTGACTCAAAAATGTCGACAATTCCGGTAAACCCGGCTTCGGCGAGCAAAGCTCCATAGAGGCCGCTTTGTGCGGCCCGCCCAGCATGCATTCGCTTAACCATCGCGCCGTATTGCGCGGCCATGAGCCCCGCCGCCTGGGTGCCAGCGATGCCAAGGGCGTGAATCGCCTGTTCCTCCGATAGATCGAGTGCGTTTGCTGCACCGGATACAGCGGAAAATACCCCGACGGTTGCGCCCGAGTGCCAACCTTGCCCGATGTGTTGCGCGCCCATGCATTTGCCGACGCGCGGTCCAATCTCGTAGCCGGCTACGGCAGCTTGCAGGAATTCGCGACCATTAAGGTCGGAACGCAGTTCCGCGATCGCGATTAGTGGTGGGAGCGTGACGGCGCCAACGTGCAACACGCCATGGCGATGAACGTCGTCCAGTTCGAAGCTTTGGATAAGCGTGCCATTGATAAGCGTAGCATGCGGTGCAGAGAGAAGTTCTCGCGTTCCCCACACCCGGCAGGCTCTGGTGTCATCAAGCTTTGCAAGCGTCGTGCGCAGTATCCGACTCCATTCCAGTGTGCTGCCGTATAGAGCGCAACCCAGAGAATCAAGTATCAACAGTTTGATGCGTCCAATGACTTCAATCGGGATAGCTTCATATTTGATCTGAGAAATAAACCGCGCAATCGCGCGAGTGTGTGGATTGTTGCTTGAACCGGACATAAACGCTTTCTGCTTTAGCTTAATCTGGTTATGAATACTTTTGTTCGAGCTCGTCAAATCGTGGCTTACGGACTAGCCGCTGCCGTTCGTCAAAGCTAGCGAGTTGCGCAGAGACGCCCTCGAGCGTTCCATGTGCTTTGAGATGTTTAAGAACATTTTGCATGCCTGCGATCGACGCTTGCAGCGCGGCGTTGGCATAAAGGATCATGGAGAAACCGAAAGTTTCCAGCTCACGGAGACCAATGGTTGGCGTCAAGCCGCCGGAAACAATATTGATAAGTTGGGGCGCGCGTAGGCGCCTGGGAATTTCAGCAATCTCTTCCTTGGTTTTCGGTGCCTCAATAAATGTCATGTCCGCGCCTGCCTCTATATAGGCGGCTGCACGCTCTATCGCGTCTTCAAAGCCATGAGAGGCGAGAGCATCGGTGCGCGCGATGATGATGAGATCTGCATCGTCGCGGGCATCAACAGCGGCGTGGAGTTTTTGGACCATTTCTGCGCAATCGATAACGCTCTTTCCGGAAAAGTGTCCGCACCGCTTGGGAAATTCCTGGTCCTCAAGCTGAATCGCGTTGGCCCCGCTGCGTTCAAGAACTTTAATGGTGCGTGCTACATTGAATGCATTGCCGAAACCGGTATCTGCATCGACGATCAGGGGGAGGGCGACGGCGTCACGCATTGCGCTAACGTGATTGACTAGTTCCGTCATTGAAATCAAACCGATATCTGGAGACCCCAAGAATGTGTTGGTGATGCCCGCGCCTGTGACATATACGACCTTAAAACCTAGATCTTCGATAATGCGTGCGGCGAGAGCGTTTGCTGCGCCCGGTAACAGGACAGCTTCTCGCTTGTTCAAGATTTCGCGAAGACGCCGATTTTCGCTCCCGCTCATCCACCTTTCCTTTATTTGATTGTGATCAACGAATTGCAGGGCTCCATCCAAACAACTTTACCGATCGTATCGTATTCTTACGACCTCTTCGCCGCTAAATGTCTACTTTTATGGTCAATGTTTGCCGGCTGCCGCAAGCGAATTGCTAAAAGACCCGATCTGTTCGCAGCGTGAGGACAGGTTAAGTTTTCGATCGGTCGCTAGTGCGCCGTCTTTGAACTCGCGCCGCTTCATTGCCGCCCCCGCGGCTTTTTGGACAGGGCATCGTAGTGGTTCACATGAGTGTCGTTAAGGCATCAGGGCTCTATTCGATCAGCTCGTTAGTGTCATTTGGATTGAGGCTTTGAAATTCAGTCATAGGCGCAAAGTTTGAGCTGTATCAATGTTTTCAAAAGCGGAGGCTTTAGAATTATTTTGAATTAGCACAGCGAAAACGAGCGAGGTGCGTATGCAAAGCACCAAGCAAATCAAAAAGATTTTGGCGGCCTTGCGAAAGCGCATGGCGCAGCGGACATACCTCCGGTTCAGCTGCGGCGATTGCGACCGAAATGCTCAATGCGGCCTCCCACCGCATGACAATTGCGTCTACAGGCTGATGCAAATGGCCCGCGATCGCGACCGTCCATTACAGAGGCATAAGAATCTTTATCAGGCGGTCTGGCCAGTTGCTGGCGGGCGGCATGAAAGCGGACATTAGTCCGTACATTGGCAGGATCACGTCAAATTCCAACGCTATCGGTGCGATGCCACCCGACGGGTTCATTTCACTGGCTCGATTTAGTTGCGAACTATCCAATGACGATGCCGCCACTGAAAACTGCTCTCCCGCGCCGACGAGGTGATTGAATAAGCCAGGTCTATATCCACTAATTGCCCTTAGCGGACATGAACGAGTGCGCTGTACATGTCTGCTTTTGACCCAAAACGGACATCGGGCTGATCAGCATGTGAGTTCAGTCTGTGTGAAGTTGTTCACACAAAAATCCAAGGTGACCTCTTATAATCTACTCATTGCAGATGGTGTGGTCCTCACGGGGGACACGCATGCAACGACGAGATTTCATTACGCTTCTCTGTGGTGCTGCCGCCTTATGGCCGTTTGCGGCGTATCCACAGCAACGCGCTAAACTTTACCGAATTGGCGTTCTATCTCCGGAGCTCCCACCGCCTGGATT
>DATLJR010000125.1:0-3165 GCA_035538755.1 Pseudolabrys sp. | reverse complement strand
AAAAGACATTCATGCGGCCGCTATCGAGGCCGCGGCGCTGCGTTTTCGCCCGGTAATGATGACAAGTTTCGCCTTCATCTTTGGACTGTTCCCGCTCGTGATTGCGACCGGCGCGGGCGCCGCCACGCGTCACGCGGTGGGTACACCGGTCTTCGGCGGGATGATCGCCGCGGCCATTTTCGGTGTCTTCGTCATTCCGCTTCTGTTCGTGATCGCGGAGCAACTTCGCTATCTCACAAGAAAATAGAAATCTGTCGCTGGCGAGGCGTCAGGTTTAGTGCTCCGCTTTTGTTTTTGATATGGTGCGGACAGCGGTCCGACGCCGCGCAATCAACTACACACGAAGCAACAACCAGGCACCGCCCGCGATGAAAACGCAGCCGGCAATACGCGAGATCAATCTACCGAATGGCAGCACCTTCTCCAACAAAACCAGCACCGCCAACACGGCGATCCACAGCACATTCATTACGCCGCCGACAAACAGCAGCAACATCAGAGCCCAGCAGCAGCCAATGCAGTAGAGGCCGTGGCGAAGACCGAGCGTAAGTGCGCCGCGCGCATCGGAACGAAACCCGCCATGCCGCATAATAAAGGTCAGCGGCGCTTGGCAGTAGGAGAGGCACGCGTCCTTGACGGGAGTGCATTGATAGATTCCCGCGACAATGAGGACTATTCCACCAAGCATCGCGGTGGCACTCCCCATCATTGGCGTGAGCAATCCGGCGCGCTCCAACAGCCATTGTCCAGAAGTGGCTGCAAGCGAAAATCCCAACCACGCAATCAGGTAGCCGGATGCGAACCATCCACTCGCCGCAAACGGTTGTCCGCTTAGAGAAGCCTGTCTGCCAACGCGCGCATAGATGAGGATCATCGGCGCCGCCGACGGCGTCATCATCCCGACCATCATCACCGCCCACATCGCAAATACATAGACGAACTCGAGCGGTTGCCACGGCGCGCTTGTGGGCATCATGAGTCCCTGGCCGGCCGGAATCATGCGAAATCCGGTCATGTCCATGCCGTCCATCGCCATATCATCGGCGAGCCAAATGATATCGGCCCAGGCAAGCGCGGTGATGACCGCAAGCGCCGCGAACACGACAGCGCGGTCGCGCCGCAGGACCGCTTCAAGTGCAGGATTCATTCCCGTTTAGCGCACGATTCCACTCTGGCACAAATTGACATGAGCGAACTGCGCGTAGGAATCGGCCAGTGTGAATTGCATAGGACGTGACACAGTCGTCCAGCCGCGCCCGATTTCAGCAAGCGAATATTCGAATCCGTTGGGGATGTCGATGCGGACGCGGTGTTCAGCTCCGGTGACCGGGTTTTTGATCGGCTCGCCGTGGCCTTCCGTAACCCCGCGCACAGCCGCCCGGCCCTTGCGGTGATCAATATCGACCTCAAAGTCGATGGCGGCGAAGATCGGCTCGTGTAATTTCTCGAAAGTTGTAGAGAAGACCTGAAAAATGGTGGCGCCGGGCTCGGTGTCCTGTCCGGTCAAGATCCGCAGCAAAGCGTTGCGCTGCGCCTCGTTCGCGCGCTCGTCAATCACCACCGCAGCCTCGCCTTTGCCTTCGTGGATCGCTCCCGGCCAGCGAAAGATCCCGACGAACCGCAGACCGTCGAGGCGCGTGTTGCCGTGAATCCCTTCGTCGATCTGCATCGCGGAGACCGCTTCACAATTGCCATAGCTTGGCAGCCCATTGAATTGGCACGGACAACCGTAAGAACAATTGCAGTTAACGAACTCCCTTGCTTTGATGCTCCACTTCACGTCGGCCATGAAAGCCTCCCGAGCGCGCAGGATCTCGCACAGTTGCCGCCGCAGCTTATCGAACTGCCTGCTACAACAACACAACAAACTTTGTTGCTTGGCTGCGACATTCAATGCTCGGCTGGATAAATCAGGACGCCGTCAGGCGTTCGCTTGGCAGCGGGCGTGATCTGCGCCTCTTCGAGGTGGCCGGGGCCGAGAATGTGGAATACCGTCTCGCCTGCCGCGAGCAGATAGTCGGAGATGATCCGCCGGTGGCAGCGCCACCATAGCATCTCGGCGCACATGATGGCGCATGACGTGGCATGGCCCAAGCCGCGCAATTCATCCAGGGCCGACTGAAATTCGCGACTCATGGCGTAATCCGCATAATTGTGAAAGCTCTGGTTTTGCCAGAATGCATTCGTGCTGGCCGCAATCTCTTTCTGTCTGGGCCGCAGGCCTCCGAGGCTAGCGATGTGCCGGTATTCGATACCGAATGTGGCAAGAGAGTCGGCAAGCGTGTCCCGGTCAAATTGCGGATTGGTTCGCGAACGCGGCGCGGTTCGCACGTCCACCACGAGTCGGACTTCCGCCTCGTTCAGTAACTCTATGAATGCGGTCACCGGTCTGGTGGCATGCCCGATCGTAAAAAACTTCGTGGAGAACTGTTTTGGCATCCGCATCCGCCAATCGTAGCCACCTGCGAAGTTAGGGCCGGCCGATATTTGGTATCGGCTGCGTCCTCCTGCCATTTCGACTCGTCAGGTCTAGTATTTCGCAGTATTATTGCAGGTGGCACCAAAGGCTTATGGGGAATCGTTCCATGAACGCTGACGTTGTCGATTGCGTAGAAAGTGACGAGACAATTCTCAATGCCGATGTTCCGGACGACACGCTGGAGCGCGCAGCAGGCACTGTCGAGGGCCAGGCGATTACGTGGTATTATTGCACTCACGTTTGGTACAATTGCGGGTGGCCGCAATAATCCGGCCTGCTTTCGATTGCTGCTACAATCAAGAGGCCACGCCAGGTTCAGCCGTATTGCCCGTTCGTCCGTTCGCCGGTTCTATTATTCCGCCCTGATCCCGGCTGCTTTGATGATCGGCCACCATTTTTCAATCTCAGCTTTCTGTTGCGCAGCGAGCCCATCCGGCGTCTGTTCGGCGCGCGGCCAGGGCTCCTGGCCGAGCTCAATGAACCGTTGATGCACGGTCGGGTCGGCCAAGCTTTCGATCACAGCGCGATCAAGTTTGGCAATGACGTTTGCCGGCGTTGCTTTTGGCGCCCACAGGCCATGCCAAAAGGACGCGTAGAGACCTGTTACGCCGCTTTCGTCGCTTGTCGGCGTATCGGGCGCCTCCGCCCATCGCGCCCTGGCCATCACGGCGTAGGCCTTGACCTGA
>DATLJR010000124.1:0-4487 GCA_035538755.1 Pseudolabrys sp. | reverse complement strand
ATAGACGAATAAGAATGTCCGCTAAAGCGGGATTTAGTCCGCAGTGGACGAGGCATACCTTCAAAACTGCACTAAGTCCGAGGTCCTTAGATCAACAAGCAGACTGTAGCTCTTATAGCGTTATGTGCGGGTTGGTTGCTGACGGCAGACACTGCCGATGCGACCGCATATGAAGACATCGCCGGGCAATGGTGTGGTGACGTCACTGACTACGTCTTCACGCCGGATACGTTGACGGTGAAATTTCACGACGACAGACCGGCCAATGTGTTCAAGATCACGAAATACACCTACACCGACGACAGCGTACGTGTTTACTGGCTTAACGGTGCCGACGAGTTGGTAATGGCCTTCGCTGAATTCAACGGTAACAAGACCGCCATGGCACAGCAGGAGAACGACGACAAACCGTGCCGGGCTTTCCGTCGCTGCTGATACTTCATCATGTTGGGAGTGGCGGTACCTACTTGTTTTTGGAAGTTTGGCCCGCGCGCCAAGCCAAGAATGCGGCTGCTGTTTGCTGGCGAAGTTCGCCCTTGCTCAATTTACGGGGCGGTTGTTTTGGAGGCTCGGAAACCGACGGCATCTTGCCTTTAATATCTTCGACGCCGTGTCGCCGCATACGGTCGCGGGTGGCTATACGCGACCAATTCATACGCCCCATAAAACACTTCCTCTCAGCACGCGCGTTACACAGCAAAGCCGCGGGCCAATGTCGAAAACCGGAAACACCCAGTCCAAAGCTGTTATACACCCGCGCCTCGCGGCTTGGTACCCTCTGACGGAGCAAAGGGGTTATAGTCCGCTGCGGCAGACACGTAATTTGCGAAGCGGTGCAAACGCACCGGTCTGCCCAGTGTCCGTCCTGTGATGTAGATCACATGCGTCACCGGCGCATCAGTTAACCTGAACGGGCACATCGGCGGTAAAATGGGAGGAAACCGTGAAAATTCAGTACGCACTACCGTTGGCAGTTGCCATTGGATTAGGATTTGGCGCGGTTCGTCTACACGCTCGCACCACCACTCCGCCAGTTTATCTTGTGGTTGAGGTTGATGAGGTAACCGATGCCAATGGCTTTGAGGCTCTCCGCCAAACGGCCGACGCTACCGTTGTGGAAGTCCAATTTGAGGATGGTCGCTATTTCGCGCGTACAGAAAATGTAACCGCTCTTGATGGAAGTGCGCCGAAGTTTTTCGCTCTCATTGCTTTCGATAACATGACGAAGGCAAAAGCCTTTAATGATAGTATGAAAAATAACACCGCGCTGCGCACCAAAGCAACGAAGTCGAGGTCATTCATCGTCGAGGGCACATCCCACTGGCACTAATCAATGTCCGCGCTGGGTAAGGCGGACATTAGTCCGCAGGTCCTGATCATACCTTCAAAAGCTCATTGCAAATTTGCGAGGGTGGACCGCAAACCACGCGCGAGTGAGTTTTTGGGCCCCGGGGTGGGGTCACGGCTTCACGCTTCAAGGGCAAAATTCAGGGCGAAATAGGCGTCAGGTGTTGCCTGCAATTTAATCAGAGCGCGTTCAATTACAGCATTGGTTCGATGTGGCTCGCTTGCAGATTTCCAGATTTCGGCCTGAGCCGAACACCTTCCCACTTGGCCCGACCCTTGCATGAGAAGGTATGGCGGTCTCGGTGTGTCACCCAGCCGTGAATTCGAGATTGCTGGAGCCCCCGGAACCTCCCGGCACCGGGGCTCTTTTTTTACGGACAGCGCCATCGATCGCGCCCCCGCCGAGTCCCCCCTGACCAATCCGTCCGCAGTAGGGTGAGTCAAAATGACTCACCAATCAGCGCTCGCTGCTGTCCCAAGAAGGAGCGATGTCGGGACCTGAGGCTAACGCAATGGGGGATTTCGCATGACTAAAAGCAATCTGAGGCTAGCGTCGTCCCGCGCTGTTAATGGGACAGTGCCGCCAAGGCGCGTCCCGAATGCTGAACTACGGACGCGCGAATACCTGACACCGAGCCCGAAGTCGGACGGCTCATCAAAGCGGCCAAGGCCAATCGGTATGGGCAACGCGATGCGACCATGATCTTGTTGGCATTCAGGCATGGCCTACGCACGGCGGAGATTGTCGATCTGCGCTGGGATCAGGTCGATCTGGGCCGCAATGCGTGCCTGCACGTGCGCCGGGCCAAAAACGGACTGCCGAGTGTGCATCCATTGCAAGGCGATGAGATGCGGTCGCTACGCGAATTGAAGCGATCAGCAGACTCGCCGTTCGTATTTACCTCAGAGCGTGGAACGCCGTTCACGAAGGCAGGCTTCGCGAAGATGATTGCTCGATTAGGCGTCGAGGCCGGGATTAAATTCCGTGTGCACCCGCACATGCTGCGCCATGCGTGCGGGTATGCACTGGCCAACCGGGGGCGTGATACGAGGGCGCTGCAGGCCTATCTCGGCCACAAAAATATTCAGCACACGGTGCGATATACGGAACTGTCGCCAACGCGTTTCAAAGACTTTTGGAGAAACTAGGCGGTGGTGATCTCGACACTCTGTGGCTACCTGCGTCAGAGACGGTGACGGCATGAGTCAATTGCAGAGCATCAACCACATCGTCGTCTTGATGCTGGAGAACCGTTCGTTCGATAGCCTGCTCGGCATGCTCTATCCAAAGTCCGATGGCTTCGAAGGCTTGCTACCGAACAGAATCCCGATGCGAGTGGCACGCCGGTTGTCGTCTGGAACAGCCCGGGCACCGACGAAACTACCATGCGCATTCCTAATCCGGATCCCGGCGAGCTGTGGACCGACATCAACATGCAATTGTTCGGCAATCCTGCGCCGACGCCGAGCCAGACAGCCACTATGCTCGGCTTTGTCCAAAATTATCTGGCCCAACAGCAATTAAACCCGCAACAAACCTACGATCCGAAAAGCGTGATGCACTATTTTGCACCCGCTCAGGTCCCAGTGCTGTCGCAGCTCGCCCAAAAATTCGCAGTCTGCGACCATTGGTCGCTTCGGCGCCATGCCAGACCTGGCCCAACCGCTGGTTCGTCCATGCCGCGACCGCCGACGGTCATGAGAACAATGATCCGCCGCACTTTCCCGATGTGCCGACCATCTTCAACCGCCTGGAACAAGCCGGCATCGATAATTGGAAGATCTATTTTCATGACTTTGCCCAAGCGCACACGTTGTTGCAGCTGTTCCTCTTGGGCAGCCACTTCCAGTCCTATCGGCAGTTCCAGGCCGACTGCCAGACTGGACGGTTGCCGGCCTACTCTTTCATCGAACCGCAATACTTTGCGGATTTCGGCCACCCGGAAAACGATCAACATCCGCCTTCGGTGGTCACGCTCGGCGAGCAACTGATCGCCGACGTCTACAACTGTTTGCGGGCCAGCAAAGTTTGGCGCAAAACCCTGCTGGTTATCACCTATGACGAACATGGCGGCTGCTACGATCACGTGGCGCCGTCGGCCGCGGTGCCGCCCGAACCGCCCCGGCCCGGACAAACCTTTGCCTTCGACCGTTATGGTGTGCGCGTGCCGGCGGTCATCGTGTCGCCCTATGTGGAGCCAGGCACAATCTTCGGCAAATCAAGCGCCGTGCCGTTCGACCACACCGCTATCATTGCCACCGTGCGCAAACGCTTCGGCATAAGCGAGGCGCTCACTGCCCGCGACGCCCAGGCGCCGGACCTCGATAGCGTGCTCACCCTGCCGCGGCCCAGCAATTTAGGCCCGCTCCGGCTTAGAGCCTTGCCTTATGGGCCCTCTCCAGAGACGGCAGCGGTCGCGCAGACCAAGCCGCTTAACTCCATGCAAAAGGCGCTGGTCCGGTTTGCCGCCAATCTTCCCCCCGCACCGGGCAGTAATCTGCAGACTCATCTAGCGAATCTGAAAGCGACACGACCTCAGCCAGCACCGACGAACGCTTTGGCGAGCGTGCACGATGCCCGCGACTACGTGAAACGGCAGGCCGGGAATTATTTTCAAAGTCGTTGAAGACGAGGCGGTCATTGGGACGCCCCGCGCACATAGGCTCACTTCACGCCTTCTCGCGCTTCCAAAACTTGAAAAGCGTTGCAGACCCATAGTCACGGGTTGGAACTTCCCAGGTTGGACAATTATGATTTTCTCGTTTTTCCAAAGGCAAGAAAATTAGTTCGATTAAATCCTCATCGCCCCAGTGTGCGGGAATAGCCGCTGCAAATTGCATTTGACCCTTGAGACCGCCCATCTCGTAGTGCGCCACGAGATGAGGTTGGCCGGAGTGGTGATTTTGGTCGATTAGAATCGTGACATTGGTCATATATTCCGGACAGTACAGGTCAATTCGGTGCAAGTTTCGAACACGAGCCATGGTTACACCTGCGTGCCAATCACTCTCCTAGTGCAAGCCGCCGATATCCCCCTCGCGGGTCTCGTCGGACTTTCTGGAGGCCACAAATGGCTGCTGTCCCCCGCCGATTAAAGCGAATTGAAGTTTACTGTCCGGAATACGAAACGACTGCCACG
>DATLJR010000123.1:0-28107 GCA_035538755.1 Pseudolabrys sp. | reverse complement strand
ACCCGTCGCGGTAATTGGTGCCGTAGCTCATCAGACCACCCGCTTGCGCGTATTCGCGCTGCTCGTAGATGGCCGGGATAGCGTGCCGCGCCGCCAGAGCAATGATTTTGTCGCGTTGACTGTTGAAGAACTGATCGGTGGCGATCAGCATCGCTCCGGCGTGCAACTGCACTGCTGTTGCAAACGCGGCATCGATGTCACTCTCGTTGCGCGCAAGCAATATATGTGTTTGCTGGCTAGTGGTGGCCGCTGCTTCTTGAACTTGCCTTGTCTGGTCGGCGCGATCCGGACGGTTTGGATTGAGGAGTACAGCGATCAACTGGACTCCCGGAAGCAGCGCACGCAGCAGGCCAAGCCGCTTGCCCTCCAGCGCAGCGGTCAAAAAATTCACGCCCGTAATGTTGCCCCCGGGACGGCTGAGGCTGGCGACGAGGCCGAGCTGGACCGGGTCAACCCCAATAGTAAAGACAATCGGAATGGTTGAAGTGGCCGCCTTAGCGGCCATGACGCTCGGTGCGCCCCCGGTCGAGACGAGCACCGCAACTTGGCGGCGCACCAGATCGGCCGCCATTCCCGGCAGCCGGTCGTAATGGCCCTCGGCCCAGCGAAACTCGATAGTGAGGTTCTGGCCGTCGGTGTAGCCAGTCTCTTTCAAACCCGCGCGAAAGCCGGCGACATAGTTCGCAAATGGCTGAGGGGAGACGCTGTTGAGAAACCCGATAACCGGCAACGGAGTCTGCTGCGCACGTGCGACGAGCGGCCACGCGGCCGCCGCGCCACCGAATACAATTATGAACTCGCGCCGTCTCATTGCGTCCTCCGAGGCTTAGGGACACCACATCGTATCGCCTTAAATCAGCGCGAGCACATAAAATTTCTGTTAAGCGACCAGCGCATGTCCGCTTCCGGTATTTTTCGACCGAGATCAGTGAGTCTTACTATCGACCGGGGTCTGCTTCACCCCGGAAGCGGACATCCGGCAACCGCTCGAGTTTATGAGTACCCGCCTGCGCTCGAGCTCGCGCTGTTTGCTTTGCGATGAGCTTCACCGCCTTCGTCGCGCAGCGTTGGCAGATGAAGGTGACGCCGTCACCGACGAGCACGCGCCTAGCGGATCTTGGTTTGTTGCAGAACGAGCAGCGCTTCACCGGAAGGGGCGGCGGCGCGCGACGAGGGACGACAGCTCATCGAGAGCGCGCGCGACTTCGTCGAGTGGGCAACCAAGCGCGATGTGTCAGAGCTCGCATGACCCGCGCCGAACTGATGCGTTACTCCCTCACGCAGGCACTCCGCGGCGTCAACTTGTGCTACTCCGCCCTATACAGCTGCAAAAGCGGACACGCTGCACAGACGCGAAGAATCGTAAACGGTGATGTCCACAGCAGGGTCTTCTTGTCGGTCTTACCAAAACGCCCGAGTGTCGGCGGGTGTGTTCCCATATAGAGCCTTTCCAGCATGGGGGCGATCTAGCGTTCTCAATATAAAGCGGATGGACGAGCTCTCTTAGACCGAGCTCGTGGCGGGGGACAGATCGAACTTGGCTCCGCCGACGAGATAAATCGCGGCTCGCAAACCATTCGTTCGCCTTCAATTGCTAGGAAATGCGCACTCATCCATTTTGCAGACGCTTCCAAATCCTAACTAGTGAATCCACATTCCCGAATCCGCCGGACCTAGTGACAAAGATTGTCGGACGGCCACCGACGAGCATCGTTCCTACGGCTACACCCGACTCTAGCTCGCCCATCAGCGTCACTGTTCGAACGCCGAGACTTCGAAACGTTGCAAGCGCGGTGTCGCCTCCAACAATGGCGACTGCCCCAACTTGCAGTCGTTGGATCAAGGTTGCCGCTGCCCAAGCCAATAGCCGCGCGACTTCGGAAGGATGTTTTTCGGCCCCCGAGGGGATTGGGCGTACCACAATTGCCGTCGCGGTTTCGTCACAACGAAGCCTTTCCAACAACTGCCGGAGTTCTTGCTCAGTGGCTGACAAGGGCAAAACAATTTCCTGTGCGCCTGCCTCGTGTAACTTGGTAGCTTGTTGGGCGCTCAGAGCAGTTCGTGAGCCTATGACAAAAAGGATTGGCCCCGTTTTGCCCGCCAGGCCCCCTAGTTGTGCTATTTTTGCCGACCTGACAGGCACGAGACCGCGTGCCAGCGCTGCACCAAAACCAGATGCGCCAACGAGCAGCATCTCTTCGCAGCGATCCGTTACAAAGTCACTTAAGAAATCGAGATCTGAATCCGTTTTGCAATCAGCCACATAAGCGTGAATGCCCGCATCATTGCTCAGCGGGAATGCGGTATGGCGCGGCCATAAGTGAATTGTCAAAGTATCCGAGGCGCGAGCGAGCACATCCTGTAGGGTCGCACTAGGTGATGATGAACTATCTGCCGCAATCTGCGTTTGCCGGAGCGGAACGCCATGAATGAATACTTCACCACCCTCAGTAGTGCGGCCTTGACTCGGAACGGCCGGCGCAATCAGTGCGTGGCGACGGCAGCTTGCATGCATCGAGGCCAGGATCTCGACCGCTACGTTGCCCCTTAACGTCGAGTCAATTTTCTTGAATAAAATTCGCGGACGCTGGCCAAGCGCAGCAGCAATGGCAATACGTACCTGTTCTTCCGCAGCCCCGGGAGAGAGATGGCGACTGTCACTGTTTATAGACAAAACCTGCGTCTCAGAAGGAATACTTAAATGCCCTTGCTCCTGATCGAAAAAAACGCTCGTACTAAACCCTAAAGAGGCAAATGGTGCGCCGGTGTCCAGGGCGCCCGTAAGATCATCGGCTACGATGGCGACGTCGAGACTATGAGGCGGCATCTCCAGTCCGCGCTTCTCGGCTTCAAGATTCAAGACATGCAAAGTCTGCTTGCATAAGCAATGGTCGCCAGCATGTTATCGTGACGCGCAACGCCTTTCCATGCGATATCGAACGCCGTTCCGTGGTCCACCGAAACTCGTAATATCGGAAGCCCTAAGCTAACGTTGATTGTGGTATCAAACGCGATCAGCTTGGTCGGGATGTGACCCTGATCGTGGTACTGCGCGACAACAAGGTCAAATTCGCCCCGCATGGCGCGATAAAAGACCGTATCGCCCGAAATAGGCCCCTGAACATTAATTCCTTCGCTTTGTGCCGCTCGAATAGCTGGTTTTATATAATCAATTTCTTCCCTTCCGAATAATCCGTTTTCGCCACTATGGGGGTTCAATCCGGCCACTGCGATGCGCGGCTGCGCAATACCCAGTCGTTTCAAATGCGTGTTGCCAATACGAATTGCAGCCAGTTCACGTTCGGTGGTCACTCTTTGCACGGCGCCGGCGAGCGACACATGTGTCGAGACGTGGATGGTGGAAAGTTTGTCAGAAGCTAGCAACATAAAAGAGGATTTTGCGCCAGTGAGATGGGCAAGCAACTCCGTATGCCCCTCGAACGGATGACCCGCAGCATGCAGGGCTTCTTTGTTGATTGGTGCAGTGACAATTATGGATATTTTTCCAGCGAGTGCGGCGGCCACTGCGCATTTTATATAGGCATAACTGCAGGTCCCTGCGGCAGCATTCATCATCCCATCTCGTACAAGCTCCGCCTGCTCAACAGGAATGTGCACGAGCGACACTCCTCTGCCATTTGAGAAGGATCCAGAATCACTAAATGAGAGGCCACTTTTAGTTAGCGTATTCGCGCGCCGCAAAAATTTTATGTCACCGTACACAATGATTCGCGCCCGCTGCACCGGCGGCAGTTCAGCAAGAGCGCGACAGATGATCTCCGGCCCGACCCCTGCCGGGTCTCCCATGGTAATGCCAATGAGGGGGACTCCAGCCACCGCAGTGCTTCAGTGAGTTTGGTGTGATTTTTGGTGCATGCGCGACTGCGAGCCATTGGCTCGTTTCCGAGGCGATACATGCTGAAAATTCATCACGCGCCCACTTGCAGTATCCGTTCCGAAAAACTGCAAATATTCGCGGACAAAACCGCGGTGACCGCTGGCGCGTCTCCCTTGAATGGCACATGCACGAGGTCGATCCCTGCCGATCATCTTCAAGAATTCGACGGACGGAACCACTGCGTTACAATAAAGCATCGTCGATAACCACCGCACCCTTTGGTTGATCATGTTCTCAAACTCCAGATCGTGTACGCCGTTCTGCGTAGCGTGATAGGGCCGACACCCGTAAATTCGGAACAGCTCTCGATGCCACAACTTATGGAACTCAAGACTGCGGAGCCGTATTACTCGGCCTTTATGTTTGCGTACTTTATTACCTTGGCCCACTTCTCGGTTTCCTCAGCTATGAGCTTGCCGAAGTCGGCCGACGAACCGGTCACCGGCGTGCCTCCCAATTCGGCAAACCGCAACTTCATCTTAGGATCGACAAGGGCCGCATTGATCTCCAGGTTGAGTTTGTCGACGATCACAGGAGGTGTGTGCTTGGGAACGCCAATGCCACCTACTGCGCTCGCCTCATAGCCTGGTACGAAATCGCCCACGGTGGGGACATTCGGCAGCGCTTGCGAACGCGTCGCGGTCGTCACCCCCAGTGCCCGCAGCTTGTCAGCTCTGATATATTCGATGGAAGAGGTCATAACGTCGAACATCACTTGTACCTGACCGCCGAGTAGATCGGTGAGCGCGGGTGCCGAGCCGCGATATGGTACATGAATCATATCGACGCCGGTCATCATCTTGAACAGTTCGCCGGCCATGTGTGTCGAATTTCCGTTGCCCGCTGAGGCCATGTTGAGTTTGCCCGGATTGGCTTTGGCATAGGCAATGAACTCGGGAACTGTCGTGACCGGAACGGATGGATTTACCTCCATGACAAGGGGCGTGCGGGCGGTACTTGCGACTGGATCAATGTCGCGAATGAAATTGTAAGCGAGCTTCGGGTACAGGGTCGCATGGATAAAATTACTCGAAACGACGTAGAGAAGCGTGTAGCCGTCAGGGGGCGCATGCGCGACGAGTTCGGTGGCGACAGAACTGCTGGCGCCCGGTCTGTTGTCAATGACGAATGGCTGGTTAAGTCGCCCCGACAGCCATTGACCTATCAGGCGTGCGCTGATGTCAGCTGTTTGGCCAGGGGGAAAGCCGACAATGATGTGCACCGGTCGCGTCGGGTAGCTTTGTGCTCTTGCAATCTGCGCGACGGCTGGCAGCGCGGCGACACCCGCTGCAAGACCAAGAAATTTTCTGCGAGGAAATTTCACGTTATCAACCTGTTTAGAATATAACGCGTGCGGATACCCGCTGTTTCGGAGTAGTTGTCATCCGACTGCGCTACTCACTAACAAATAGCACATCGGCGCGCAGCCATCGGCCGAAGCCTAGATTGAAATCATTGGACTTTTAAGGTTCGTTCTGTCAAACAATCCGTTCAGAGGGCTAGAAGCCTGGCAACCATAGATTTTCTTGCGCGGCAGCCGGGATGAAGCGCTAAGATGGCATCAGGCTTTTGCATTCTAACCACACTGAGCAAATCAGAAGTCACATAAGCGTAAACCCCTGCCTGTCATTGGCTCGAAAATTAATATTTGGGCTGTGTTCAAACTTTAACTTGAAAAGGCAACCCCGCGCTCCACTATTGGCATCATCTGGAATGACATCGGAGGAACGTTATGTGGAAGACTATTCTTGCGGGCTCGACCGCGCTTGCAATTGCCTGCGCTGCGCTCGCCTACGCGCAGCAGAGTCCAGACGAACACGACTTCGCGCCGAGGTGGCGCCCAAGCGCAGAGGACATCACTGCGTTCGGCGAGGCTCGCATCGCAGCCTTGCATGCCGGCTTAAAGCTAACCGCCGAGCAGGAAAAGAATTGGCCGGCTGTCGAAAGTGCGATGCGCGAGTTGATCAAACAGCGCTCCGAGCGACTTGCCGCACGTGCCAGCGCTGATCGTCCAACGGATCCGGTTGAACGGCTTGAATTGCTCGCTGACACACTGACTCAGCGCGGCACCGGCCTTAAGAAGCTCGCCGACGCAATCGGCCCGCTCTATAAGAGCCTCGACGACGCACAAAAACACCGATTCATCGTGCTCGCGCGACTTGAGGAGCAGCAATTCGGCGCCTGGCATGGAATGCTGGGGCAGCGCGGCTGGATGCATCGCGACTCCGGTGGCTTTGGAATGATGGGACCTAGCGACGATCTGCAGCAACAGTGAACCGCCGACGAAACGAGTAGCTGCTGCCCCAATTGAACACCATTTCCGGAAGCCGCCGGCTGCGCCGGCGGCTTCCGGACCAGACCTCGCGATATCAGAGTTGAGTCCGCTTAATTGGGCCGGCAAACTCGACGAGCATTCGTACCGTTATGAGTTTTGTCGGTCAGCCACCGGTTTTCTGATCTGCGAATGCGGTGCTTGCCGAAAACGCCACGAGTGCGGCACAAATTGCCGCGACTAAACTTACCCTCATCCTGCGGTTTAGGTTTCTTTCTCGCACTTCGCCATAAAGCTATTTTTGGCCGCGCCTGATAATGGCTTGCCATCTTTGCCAATGGCCTTTGGTTCGCAAGCATCCTGCTTGCATTTTTTGACGAAGCTCGTTTTTGCCGCACCCGACAAGGGCTTACCGTCCTTCGACACGGCCTTGCTTTCGCACGATTGGGCCAACGCAGACCCAGCGGCGAACATAGAAATAACAACGACGAGGAAGATTTTTTTCATGGCAGGCTCCTTTTGAACACCATTTCTATTCCAGCATATAGACTTGGCTTTCGCTAGTGCGAATGTGACCATCTGTTCGTCGGTGAAATCGCCGTTCCTAAGACCAGGAGCTCGATTGCCTCGCATTTCATTCAATGCTTCAAAATCTCCGGTGGCACCGGTCCCGCCGGCAATGGGCCTTCGCATTTGAAATTCCCCGTTAGGTGGACTCGGTTTTCCTATGTGCATGCGGATGCTTATTTGTGCTTTCCATGGGACATAATCTGGGGTATCGTAAAATACTTAGACGGATAAGTAATTTTTTGAAAGGCGCTTTTTGGGCTCGCAATCTTCTGAGGTCGGGGGGTACACGCTCGTTTGCGCTCGTTGAGAAACCGGAGTCGTTCACATGCAGAAAATGAACCTTAAAGCGAAACCTGCGACCGCCGATGTTATCGATCTGCGGACGACGTTGGAGTGGCTGAAGTCACAAGGCGATCTGATCGAAACAGACAAGGCAGTCGACCCCGATCTCGAAATTACCGGCCTGCAGAAGCACATGGACGGGGGCTGCCCGGTCATTTTCAACAACGTCAAGGGCAAGCCCAATCACAGGGTAATCACGAACCTGTTCGGCGACATGAACGTGATCAACAAGATGTTTGGCTGGAAGAACGATGTCGATCGTACTCGTAAGATTGCCGAAGCATTCCGCAAGCCGTTCAAGCCAGAGATTATTTCGCAGGAGGAGGCTCCAGTACAGGAGCACATCATACTCAACCCGGATGACGTCAACAAATACATGGTGCCTATTCGGCACACGACCTACGAATCCGAGCTTACAGTCGGCTCTGGCATCCGCTGCATCAGCTTTGATCAGTTCGATGGCGGTACAGACCTCGGCTACAATCGCATGAACTTCCGCTGGGGCAACGTCGGCACATTCCAGATCTCGCCAGGCTCGCATATGTGGCAAGTCGCCAATAAATATTACAAGGATGACAAGCCGATCCCGATCTCAATGTGCTTCGGTGTGCCGCCCGCCTGTACGCTTCTGGCAGGCGCCGGATTTGATTATGCTATCCTTCCGATGGGCTGCGACGAAATTGGCATCGCCGGCGCCGCACAAGGCAGACCCATCCGCATGGTAAAGTGCCGCACGGTGGACGCTTACACGCTCGCTGACGCGGAACTGGTACTGGAAGGCCACATTCATCCACGTGACCGCCGTTTCGAGACGAAAGAAGCGGAAGATGCAGGCGTCCAAGGCCGCTTCCATTTCCACCCAGAATGGGCTGGCTACATGGGCAAAGCCTACAAGGCGCCCACATTTCACGTCACCGCCGTGACGATGCGCAAGCCCGAGACGAAACCAATAATCTTTGCACTCGGTGTTCACATGCTCGATGACCACAACATCGATACGACCGTCCGCGAAGCGGCAATTTTCGAGCTTTGTGAGCGACTGCAGCCCGGCATCGTGCAAGACGTTGTTATTCCCTATTCGATGACCGATTGGGGCGGCTGCATTATCCAGGTCAAAAAACGCCATCAGATTGACGAGGGCTGGCAGCGCAATTTTCTCGGCGCAGCGTTGTCGTGCTCGCAAGGTATGCGACTGGCGATCGCTGTCAGCGAGGATGTCGATCCTTATTCGATGGACGATATCATGTGGTGCCTTACTACTCGGGTGAATCCACGGACAGACATTCTGAACCCGATTCCTGGGGGCCGCGGGCAAACCTTTATGCCGGCAGAGCGGATGACGGCCGGCGAGAAACAATGGACGGCATCGAATACTCAATTTGAAGGCGGCATGGGGATCGATGCGACGGTGCCATTTGGATACGAGAAGGACTTCTTACGGCCAGTCTATCCAGTCGATCGGGTCAATCCGGAGGACTTCTTCACCAAAAAGGACATCGAGAACGCAAAATCTCGCATGGTCGGTTGGGTCCACTCCCTGGCTCGCACTGGACGCTGAGTACTATTTTGATCCGCCCACGGAGCGTGGGTGTTATGCGCTGTGCGATCGTTTCTGATTGAGTTCCTATGCCTGAAGAAGTCGAGTTTGGTCCAAACCTGCTTCGACACTGGATCGATCGCAACGCGGATCGCGATCCAGAGAAGGCCTATATCATCTCAGCTGAAGATGGCCGAACGCTTAGCTATGGGCAATTGCAGGAGCTGACCGGGCGAATTGGTGGCCTCCTACGCGAGCGGGGTATTCGAGCCAACGATCGCATTGCGCTGCTCGCTGAAAATTCGATTGAACATTTACTCTGTTACGTCGGGGTCATGGCCTACGGCGCAACGATCTGCACCGTGCATGTTGAGACAAACCGCACTTACCTTACTGACATAGTGCCCGCCCTGAATTCAAAGCTGGCATTGTTCGATGCAAAATTAGAGCTCGATGGTGTCTTAGAAAAGCTAACGACACCTCATCTGCCGCTCGGGGTCTTCGATGATGGTAGTGATCTCGGCTTCTTCGGCGCTGTTCGAACTTGCACAGCGACAAAGGCAGATTTAGCAGATGCCGACCGGCGCAATGATGCCTGCATTTTGTTTACTTCTGGAACCAGCGCTCGGCCGAAAGGCGTGGTGCTCTCCTTTCGCGAGCTTCTGGCCAATGTAGAGCCGACCGCGGACGGACTGGGTATGTCAGGCGATGACCGGATTTACGATTTCCGCTCGTTCAATTGGTGTTCGGCGCAGGTTTTAAGCGCTTTGGCTCCGCTCGCTCGCGGTGCGACCTTAATTCTTGGACACAAGTTTACCCGCAGCCGCTTCTTCCAATACGTGGCTGATTACGGAGTGACAATTTCGGCAGGCAATCCAACAACAATCAATATGTTGCTTAATGGCGATGGCTCGGACTTGGCGAGTCTCATACGGCCGACGACCTTGCGGTTCGTCATCTCAAGTTCTGCCCCGCTGCTGATCGAAGATTGCCGCCGTTTCGAAGAGCACTTTGGAATTCCCATTGCACAGAGCTATGGCTGCAGCGAAATCGGTTGGATCGCAACCAACCCAGGCGTTTACCGTCGGATTGGCACCGTCGGGAAGCCATTGCCTTACCATAAGCTCGCGATTGTTAATGAGCGTGGCGAGTCGCTGCCCGCCGGGGAGATTGGCCAGATCGAGGTCGGCGGCTTTTCAAATAACGAATATCGCTATATCGCTGACGATGGGACGATAAAGATACATAGCCAGGGACGTTTCCGGACAGGGGATATCGGCTTCCTCGATGCCGACAGCTTCCTGCATATAACCGGCCGTGAAAAGGATCTGATCATTCGTGGTGGTATAAACATATCGCCGCTAGAGATCGATGCGATTCTGCTGCAGCGTCCTGAAATCGTTGAAGCGGCGACAGTGGGAGTTCCTGATCAGACTTACGGCGAAGAAGTCATTACGTTTGTCGTTGGCAAGCCCGGCGGTACGATCAACACAGACGATCTCTTGCGCTACTGCGGCTCAATGTTGCCCCCCTTCAAGGCACCAAAACAGATCATAGTCACCACTGGTTTGCCGAAGACGGCTCGTGGAAAGCTCGATCGCAAGGCCTTAGCAGAGCAGTGGATATCGCGAACGTCTGTTTCCGTATGTTTGCAACAACGGCCGCCTGTGGCGAGGAGAGAGGCGCAACTTTGAAGCGCAAGGAATTGTTGAAATCCGAGAGTGGCCGATCGGCTATAATCACCGATCGCGACTCAGATTTGCCTTTTTCGAAAAGTGTCGGCTATCAAATTCGTTCCACGCACCGTGCCTTGCAGCGCTACCTGCAGCTCAAAATCGAACCGCGCGGCGTCACGCTGGGAATGTGGTACTTTTTGCGTGCCCTTTGGAACGAGGACGGGCTCACGCAGCGTGAGCTCTCACGGCGTGTCGGCACGATGGAGCCGACAACTCTTAATGCCATTTTAGCTATGGAGCGGTGCGGGCTCGTTCGCAGGGAGCGCAACAAGAAGGATCGACGTAAGTCGCACGTATTTCTAACTGCAAAAGGCCGCAAACTTAAGGGTGAGCTGATTCCTCTGGCGAAAGAGGTCGTTGACACGGCTGTCCAGGGTTTATCCCCGACTGAAGTAAAAGGATTGCTCGGAGGGTTAGCAGAAATCCAGAGAAACTTGCATGCCACGATTTCACAACTTGATGAATTCGAGTCGAAATTCGTGGAATAGAGACTCATCATCTCTGAAGAAATCGCGAAGCCAGCGAAGCTAAAACGGCACCACTAGGGGAAGAACAAATGAGAAGAGCGGCGATCGCTTGCGCAGTTGCAATACTGACATCGTTCAGCATTTCGGCTGTTAGCGCCCAAGAGAAAGTCAGATTGGCAGTAGGCCAACGCGGGAATTGGGATACTTCCGTATCGGAAATCGGTCAGCTCGCAGGCATTTTCAAGAAACACGGGCTCGAGCTTGAGATCGTCTACACGAACGGTGCAGGCGAAACCCAGCAGGCCGTGATTTCAGGCAGTGTAGACATCGGTATTGCTGCCGGCGTGATGGGCGTGCTCAGTGCCTATTCAAAGGGAGCGCCTCTCCGCGTCATTAGTGCGGAGACGACAGGCGCCGGCGACCTCTATTGGTACGTGAAGGCGAATTCTCCGATCAAGTCCCTGAAGGACACCGAGGGTAAGATCCTTGCCTATTCGACAAATGGTTCATCTACCCATGGCATCGTCACGGCCTTCATGAAGCAGTACGAACTCAAGGCTATACCGACTGCCACAGGCGGCCCCTCTGCAAATCTAACGGCCGTCATGTCGGGACAAATCGACGTGGGTTGGGCCGCACCGCCCTTTGGCCTTGATCAATTGGATAGCAAGGAAATCCGCATGATCGCCACTGGCAACGATGCAGATGCGTTCAAAGGGCAGACGGTGCGGATTAACATCGTCAACGCTAGATATCTCCAGGCCCACAAGGATGTGGTTGAGCGCTATATGAAAGGCTACCGCGAAACTATTGATTACATGTACAGCGACCCGAATGCGCTGAAGGTCTATGCCGATTGGCTTAAGATAAGTGAGGACAAAGCCAAGCGCACGCGCGATGGTTTCTTCCCACGCGCAGCACTGGAACCCGACAAAATCATTGGACTGGATATTATCACGAAAGACGCAGTCACTTTTAAATTCACGCCAACAGAGCTAACCAAAGGCCAACTAGACGATTTAATTCAAATTCCACCGCGTTAGATCGTCAAGCATCTGCTGTTGGATGTTGCTCACGTTCGGCGTCTCCATGGTTGCGCTTGGGGCAGGCATCGCTGCCGCGAAGATTTTTGTCTATGTCTCGAACGCCGAGGACGGCGAAATCGACGGCTACTCCATGGACAAGGCTGGCGTGCTGGCGCCGCTCGGTAAGACCAAGGCCGGCAAGCTCGTCATGCCCATGGCGGTCAGCCCGGACCAGAAGCATCTCTACGCGGCCGTGCGCTCGCAGCCGCTGCGCGTCATCACCTATGCAATCGACGGCTTGACAGGCGCCTTGAAGGAAGAGGCGACCGCGCCGCTCGTCGACAGCATGCCTTATGTCTCCGTCGACAAGAATGGTCGGTTCCTGTTCACTGCCTCCTATGGAGGCCACAAAGTCGCGGTCAATCCGATCGACGCAACGGGCGTAATTACGCAGCCCGCCTTGCAGGTCATCCCGACCGGAGAGAACCCGCATTCGATCATCGCCGACCGTACGAACAAATATGTCTATGCGACCAATCTCGGCAGCGCGCAGATCCTACAGTTCAAATTCGACGAAAAATCGGGCAAGCTGACGCCGAACGAGCCGCCGCTTATCAAAGCCCGCCCCGGCAACGGCCCGCGTCATCTGGCGATCTCCAACGACAACAGATACCTCTACGTTCTCAACGAACTCTCCGGTGCCGTGGCGCAATTCGCGATCGACCAGAATACGGGAGTCTTGTCGGAGGTCGAGTATGTCGGCTCCGCACCGCCGCAGACCGATCTGCAGCCGGGGCTCGCGCGCGAGGCGGTATCGACGGCCGTGACCACAGCGTCAACTACGGTCGCCGGCAGCGATACGATGCCGCGCATCTGGGCAGCAGACATCCACATTACGCCGGACGGACGCTTCATGTACACGACTGAGCGCACCAACAGCACCATTTCGCTCCTGTCGATCGCGCCGCGGACGGGCAAACTCACCTATCTTGCTTCCTACGCGACCGAGAAGCAGCCGCGCGGCATCAGGCTCGACAAGACCGGATCGTATCTGATCGCCGCCGGCGAAAAGTCGAACAAGCTGTCAGTCTACAAGATCGACAAACAAACAGCGCCCTGACGCTCGGCGGTCGCTATCCCGTCGGCCATGCCGCCAACTGGGTCGTTGTCGTCGACCGACCTTGATACAATTCTGCGCGTCCAGCTGGGTCTGGCACCCGGGGGGTGCTACGCGATAACATCGGTTCAGTTTAATTTTCGCGCTTGGGGTCATTCAATGAGGTCCCAATATGGCCGCGGACCGAAGCGTTCGGCCAGAAAATCCACGAATGCGCGCACCTTCGGCGATAGGTGGCGGGAGTGCGGGTAGACCGCGTTTAGGGTCATGTCCTGAGCAATAAATTTATCCAGAACGGTAACCAGTTTGCCGGCTTGCAGATCGCTGCCGACGATGAAGGTTGGTAGATTGACGAAGCCAAGCCCTTTTAATGCCGCAACCTTTAGAGTGTCGCCGTTGTTGGCGCTCAGCCGTCCGCGGACTTCGACTGGCCATGGCCGCCCATCCGATGTGATGAAGCGCCATTCGCGCGCGAGCGGCACGTTGCTGTTGCACAGACAATCATGCGTCTTCAGGTCGTCGGGTGAAGCGGGAGCGCCGCGTGCTTTTAAGTAAGCCGGACTTGCGCATATCGCGCGACGGATCGAAGCCAGCTTGCGTGCCACCAGACTCGAATCCTCAAGACTGCCAATGCGGACAGCGACGTCGAAGCCTTCGTCGACGAGATCGATGAAACGATCAGTCAGGGTGATATCAACTTCAACCTCTGGATAGCGAAACAGAAAATCGGCGAGCGCGGGTGCAAGGTGCAGGAAGCCAAAGCTCATCGGTGCATTGACGCGCAACCGGCCTCGTGGCGCTGACTGTAGCTGGCTGACCGAGAGATTAGCTTCTTCGAGATCGGCCAGGATGCGGGAGGCACGATCGAAGTAACTGCGCCCTGCCTCGGTTAGGGTCATCGAGCGCGTGGTGCGATGAAACAATCGCGCCCCGAGTTCGGCTTCCAGGCTGGCGATTTGGCGGCTGACAACAGACTTCGACGCGCGCAGACCCCGCGCCGCCGCCGAGAAGGACTGCGTTTCCGCGACTTTGACGAAGGCTTTGATTGCGGCAAGGCGGTCCATGATTGTTGCTCCAATAGCAACAGTGTTGTGCGAAAATGATAGATTGTTTCAGCACAGCGCGCAATCTACATCGAACTTTAGGAGTTGGGCGCGAGGTCGCCCTGCCGATCAAAAGCTAGGAGGTTTCAGATGTCTGTCACAAGCATTTCCCTCGCCGAGCCGGTTGTTCCCGTTTTTGCGTCGATAACGAATGCCCTCTCACCCCTCGCAGAGCCGCTTGTTCGTGTGACGGCCGGTTTGCTGCTCGTTCCGCATGGTGCTCAGAAACTATTCGGTTGGTTTGGCGGCTACGGCATCGAAGCGACCGGCCAGTTCTTTGTCGCCAAGCTCGGTCTGCCTGCGTCTCTGGCGGTGATGGCCGGCATAATTGAATTTTTCGGAGGCCTGTTGTTCGCTGCCGGCGCCGCCACCCGCCCGATCGCTGCGCTAGTATTTGGCCTGATGGCCGTTGCCGTCGTGCAGGTTCATCTGCCTGCAGGCTTCTTTTGGACCGACGGCGGATATGAGTATCCGCTGCTGTGGGGCATCGTCGCGCTTTCGTATGTAATTCGTGGCGGCGGCCGCTATTCAGTAGATGCGCTGATCGCGCGCGAGATCTAAGTCGTTATCGGGCGAGCGCTACGGCGCTCGCCCATTGATGGAGCAGCCTATGTCAATGTCCATTCGCTCAGCACAGTCTCGCGGCCATGCGGACCATGGCTGGCTCGACAGTTTCCACAGTTTCTCTTTCGCTCACTACCATGATCCCGCGCACATGGGCTTCGGACCGCTGCGTGTGATCAACGAGGATCGGGTTCAGCCTGGTGCGGGATTCGATACACACGGCCACAGCGATATGGAGATCATTTCCTACGTGCTCGAAGGCGCTCTTGAGCACAAAGATAGTCTCGGAACCGGCTCGGTCATTCGCCCTGGCGACGTGCAGCGCATATCCGCAGGTTCAGGAATCCGTCATAGCGAGTTCAATCATTCCAAAACTGAGCCCGTGCACTTCCTCCAGATTTGGATCATTCCGGAAAGCAAAGGACTGACGCCGAGTTACGAGCAGAAGTCGTTCAACGCTGCCGAGAAGCGCGGAAAACTTCGCTTGATCGCATCGCGTAACGGGCGCGACGGCTCCGTTACGATCCATCGTGACGTGGATCTTTACGCCACGATTCTGTCGCCAGGTCAGAAGCTGACGCATACATTGTCGGCGGGTCGCGGAGCCTGGGTTCAGGTTGCGCGTGGCAGCGTCGTCTTCAACAGCAAACTTTTAAAGGCTGGAGATGGTGTGGCGATTGACGCGCCCGACACACTTCAAATCGAAGGAAAGCAGGAGGCCGAGGTTCTGCTCTTCGACATCGCGATGCACTTCACTAAACGCGAAAGCAAGGCCGGCGCATCGACGCAGATACGGAGCAATCGTGATGACTATGCCAAGCTTATTTTTGTCCCACGGCGCGCCGACCCTGCCGCTCACCGATACGCCGGCACGCACGTTTCTCCGCCAGATCGGCCATACGCTTGAGCGTCCTAAGGTCATACTTGTGGTCTCGGCGCATTGGGAGACGGCATCGCCGATGGTCAATGCCGTGGATCGCAACGATACTATCCACGACTTCTACGGCTTCCCACGCCCGCTTTATGACATGCGTTATCCCGCACCCGGCTCTCCATCGGTCGCCACACGCGTCTCGCAGCTGTTGCACGCAGCTGGTCTCGACCACACCATCGATCGGAGGCGCGGCCTGGATCATGGCGCCTGGGTGCCGTTGCTGCTGATGTATCCAGAAGCCGATATCCCCGTTCTGCAGCTGTCGGTTCAGCCGCATCTCGGTCCACTCCATCATCTTCGCGTCGGACACGCTTTAGCGCCACTGCTGCAAGAGGGCGTGCTGATCATCGGCAGCGGCAGCTTTACCCATGATTTGTCGGAGTTTCGGGGCCACGGCCCCAACGATCCGGCCCCCGCTTGGGTCAACAGCTTTGCAGACTGGTTCCACGCAGCATTAACAAATCGCCAAACCGACGATCTGCTCAACTACCGACGCCAGGCGCCGTTTGCCACGAAGAACCATCCGACCGAGGAGCATATCTTGCCCCTGTACGTCGCATTAGGCGCGGCGGGTGAGAACGCGCGTACGGAACGGCTCCACATCAGCGCCACCTACAGCGTGTTGCGAATGGACGTGTATGCGTTCCGCGATCAGAGCGAAGCGGCCCGAAGCGAAGCTGCGTAGGCGATGCCTTTAGTCAACCAAATAGTTTGACCGTTCTAGTACACACAAGCAAACGAACACACGGACCAAGCGCCCCCTTTATTTCGGTTTTTTCCGATATGGGCGATAGACCGGTGTCCACATTTTGTCGCGGATCTTGCGGTACATGTCGCCAGCATCGATAGGCTCGGCCAGTCCCTCTTTGCGCGCCTGGAGGGCTACTGCTTGGGCAACCCGCAGAGAGACGTCTCGCAGTTCCGATACCGGCGGGAGCAAATTAGCGTGCGGATTGAGCCGCGCCGGCGAGAGGTCAGCTAGTGCGCGCGCTGCAGCCATTAGCATTCCATCTGAAATGCGCTTTAAACGCGCCGCGATGGCGGCAAGACCAATGCCTGGGAACACATAGGCATTGTTGGTCTGGTCGACTCGCACATAAGCGCCATTCTTGAGCACCGGTGGAAATGGACTACCAGTGCCTATGACTGCCCTTTCCTCTGTCCAAACCATCAGGTCTGTCGGCGTCGCCTCTGCGCGCGATGTCGGATTCGAAAGCGGAAATATGACAGGCCGCGCGACATGTGCTGCCATGTCGCGGACTACGTTTTCAGGGAAAGTACCAGGTTGCCCTGATACGCCGATGAGAACCGTCGGGTGAACATTACGGACAACATCACCTAGCCGGATGACGCCATCACGTTCCAATGCCCACCCTTCAATAGCGCTACGCGGTTGCACGAAGAGTTCCTGGAAAGGCATGAGTCCTGGCATGCCGTCGACCAGGAGACCGTCGCGATCCACGAGAAAAAAGCGTCGACGGGCCTCCGACTCGGGCAGCCCATCCTCGACTAATGCGCGTAGCAATAGTGCACAGATGCCGCTGCCTGCCCCACCGGCGCCGAGCACCGCGATACGATGCTCGCGCATGGGCGCACCCGTAACGTTTATTGCCGCCAGCAATGTACCCGCAGCGACAACGGCCGTGCCCTGAATGTCATCATTGAAGGTACAGAGCCGATCATGGTAGCGGTTGAGAAGCCGCGTGGCGTTATCACGCGCGAAGTCCTCCCACTGCAGCAGTACATGTGGCCAGCGCTTCGTAACAGCTTGAATAAAGATCTCAATGAAATCGTCATATGCTTGACCGCGTATGCGCTCGTGACGCCAGCCTATGTACAGCGGATCGGAGAGACGCTCCGGATTGTCAGTTCCGACATCGAGCGTGACCGGAAGTGTGGTTGCTGGATTGAGACCGCCGCAGGCCGTGTACAGTGATAGCTTGCCGATCGGAATTCCCATGCCGCCAGCGCCTTGATCACCAAGACCGAGGATGCGCTCACCGTCAGTGACCACGATCGCTTCAATATCAAGGTGAAATTGGTTGAGAATTCGAGGGATGCGCTCCTTCTGTGGAAAACTTAGAAAGAGACCCCGCGGTTTGCGGAAGGTTTGGCTGAAATACTGGCAGCCGAGCCCGACGGTCGGGGTGTATACAATTGGCAGCATCTCTTCGAGCTGACGCACCAGGAGGGCATAGAAAAGCACCTCATTGGTGTCCTGGAGCCCACGAAGAAAGACATAGCGGTTAAAATCGCTCGGCAATTGCCGGAAGGCTTGTAATCGTCTGGCGACCTGTTCATCGAGGCTGGCAACCGTCGGCGGCAGGAGCCCGTGCAAGTCGAACAAGTCGCGTTCTGAATCGGTAAATCCCGTGCCCTTATTCAGCAAAGGATCGTTCAGAAGGTCATAGCCGGTGCGATTGGTCTCGACGTAGAAGGTTTCTCCCGTCGTCTGGATCTGACTAAAGGTCATTCGGCGATCCCCCAATCGGGCCGTGGCCCCCGGTTTCGTGTCGACTACCAGCAAACCGAATTATGGATCGGCTGGTGTCGAACGCCAATCGGCAACATTGATTGCTTTTGAAGCAGAATGATTCGCGTTGGGGAATCTCGGCGAAAGCTAGGTGGAAACGCCGATCTACCAGAACCTGGTCGGCGCACCAATCGGCTTGCCGAGGCTCTGCACGACCAAAACTCATGATAACTAACACAAAGGCAATCAAATCAGTTTCTCGCCGGCAAGGTCTCGCATAAGCTGGCGCACACCGTACGTCCAGCGTTCACAGTCAGATGAAGAGCGCACGCGATTGACGAGCGCGCCGAGTTTCTCCGTCGAGACCGTAACGATGTCGCCGGTTCGATGCGTGAACCCTTTTCCTGGTTCACCACGATCCTTCGACGGGACGAACATCGTCCCAAGATAAAGCACCATCCCGTCGGGATACTGATGGTGCGCTCCCATCGCAGCGGCAACAAGATCTTCTGGAGATCGGCTGATTGCCGCCATAGAGCTCGCGCCTTCGAGCATAAATTCGTCGTCGCCTTCGACGGTCAGCCGGACATGCGCCAATTTGACGTCCTCAAGCGAAAAGGAATTGTCGAACAGTCGAATGAACGGTCCAAGCGAAGCCGAAGCGTTATTATCCTTCGCCTTGCCCAGGAGCAACGCTGAGCGTCCTTCCACGTCGCGAAGATTGACGTCGTTGCCCAACGTTGCGCCCACGATCCGGCCGGCGCTCGATACGACAATCGCAATCTCAGGTTCTGGATTATTCCAGGTGGATATCGGATGCAGGCCAATATCCGCGCCAAAACCCACCGACGACAGCGGCTGGCATTTTGTGAAAATTTCCGCGTCCGGACCAATGCCGACCTCAAGATATTGAGACCAGGCACCTAGAGAAATCAATTTGGTCTTGATATCCATTGCCTCTCGCGAACCTGGCTTAAGTTTCGAAAGGTCCTTCCCAATCGAGTTGGTAATGTCTCTGCGGATCGCATCCGCCTTTTCCGCCGCGCCACGGGCTTGCTCCTCAATAACGCGCTCGAGCAGGCTAGACACGAAGGTCACGCCGCTTGCCTTAACGGCCTGGAGATCGACCGGCGAAAGAAAGAATGGCTTTGACGGATCACGCGTCGCCTCAAAGCTATTCGAGGCAATGTCTTCGAGTGTCCCGACCAATTTTCCAGGGGCCGAACAAACATAATCGGCCGGGTCGGACATTTCGCAAATATCGCTGACGGTCGGAGCGTGTTTAACCGTGATGTCGACCACGTTGCCGTTACGCACGGTCACAATCATTGGATGCGCCCCTCTCGGGCTGCGGACTCTTCCAAGGAAAGCGCCTTCAGCAGGCAACCCCATCGTTTTCATCCGACATACCTCATGTTCCAGCGCACCATGATGACGCATGGTTTTCTTCGCGCTCACGTCTGCGCCGCTTCATGATGCTTGGTCACGCTTGTGTGCGACGAGCGCCATCAAACGCTTGTCGCGCCAGCGTGAACGTTCGCCTATTTGAGCGGTTGGCAGTTTAGCGCGGCGCTCGGCATGGATGCGAGCAATCAAAGCTCGGTTCCAGTCGTTTCCAGCTTGCGCTTTGGCGATTTCACGATAAGTCTTTCCGTAGCGATCCGCATAATCAATGACGCCGCCTGGCGCATTCAGGTCAATGGTTTCGAACGGGCCCATGAATGACCAGCGCAGTCCCAGACCGTCCTTCACAACCTTGTCGATGTCCTCCATCGAGGCATAGCCACCGTCATATAGGTTCAACGCCTCATTCAGGACCGCGCCTTGAATTCGGTTGAGCAGAAATCCGGTGATTTCCTTTTTCAGCAGCACCGGAGTTTGACCGGCCCTCGTATAAAGGTCGCAGGCGCGTTCGATGACGTCACTTGTAGTCCACGGCGCCGGCACCAATTCGACCAAAGGCACGAGATATGGCGGGTTGACTGGATGCGCGACCAGGATGCGCATACGGCCAGCAAGTTCCACCGAAAACGACGAGGCCGGAATCCACGAGGTGGAGCTCGCAAGGATCGTTTTGGGGGCTGCAAGGTTATCCAGTTCGGCGAACATCGCTTTTTTCGCATCCAGTGACTCCCGCACATTTTCTTGAACCAGCACCGCGCCTTCCAATGCATCGGCCAAAGTAGTGGCCCACGTGATGCGCGACAGCACCGTTTCCACAGCCTCGCTGAGTAAACCATGCAGCGCCAGATCGTCGAGGTTTTCACGCAGTAGTTTCTGGCACGATGCGAGCGCATCGGGCGCCATGTCGTGGATTCCTACGGCAAAACCAGCGCGGGCGAAGACGATTGCCCACGATCGCCCGATGAGACCTGCACCCACGATGCATATTTTTTCGTTCATGCCGTGACCCAACCCGGTGATCGTTAGCCGAGATGCTCGACATTGCCGCAGACCGCCAAACTCTGACCGCTAAGGCTTGCACCAGCTGGCGAGCAGATGAACAGAATCTGGTTTGCGATGTCTTCGGCGGTCACCATCTTCCGCAGCGAGACTTTTGACAGCAGCCGCTCACGCATTGCTTCGTGATCGATGCCGTAGGACGCGGCTTTTGCAGCGATCACACGCTCCTGCCGCTCTCCTGCAACGATTCCAGGTAAAATGGCGTTGACGCGGATGCCGGCGGGTCCGAGCTCCATCGCCCAGGTCTGGGTCAGCCCGACCACCCCAAATTTGGATGCCGAATAGGCGGTACGTAACGGGAATCCGAGCTTGCCTGCCATTGAGGATATATTGACAATCGAGCCGCCGCCGGCCGCCTTGAGCAATGGCACCGCTCGTCTGGCACACAGGAAGGTACCGGTCAGATTGACCGCGATGGTTCTCTGCCATTCGCCAATATCGGTCTCTTCCACCTTAGCGGTCGGCCCGGCAATACCAGCGTTGTTCACTAGAACATCCAGCGCACCCCATCGAGCTTTCAGGGCGTCGAACATGGCATCGACGTCACCCGGGTTAGATACGTCGGTATGGCTTTGACTTACGCTGGGAAAATGTCTGCCGGCATTGGCCAGAAATTCTGTATTGACGTCACAGATGTGAACCTGCGCGCCTGCGGCGACGAATGCCTCGGTGATTGCACAGCCGATCCCTTGCGCGCCTGCGGTCACGACAACGCGCTTGCCTTTCATTCCGATGTCCATATTTGCTATGCCTTCTCCTAATGAAAAGTCACTGCTTGCACCCTGAAGAAACGGTCATTGGGATCCGAAATTTCAGCTTCACTCAACGCTGCTGGTAGGAAGGTGCGCGCTTAATCGAGGCGGATTGGCTGTCCGATAGGTGCCCGCTCAGAGTCCTAGATAAGCGTCGCGCAAAAGTTTGTCGTTTTTCACCTCCGCGCAGCGGCCGCACAGCACCACTCGTCCGCGGTCCAGGACATAGGCGCGATCGGACAATGCCAGCGCTTTACCCACGGTTTGCTCGACCAGAAGAATGGCCTGACCTTCTGCCTTTAGCTGGCCGAGAACAACATAGACCTGAGCGACGATCTGCGGAGCAAGCCCCAATGATGGCTCATCCAGCACAAGCAGCTTCGGAGACCCCATGAGAGCACGCCCGATCGCGAGCATCTGCGCCTGACCGCCTGACAGATCGCCGGCGGCGTGTTCAAGACGCGGCATCAAGGCAGGAAATAGCGCAAGCACGCGTTCGAGATTAGCGGCGAACGATGCCTGAGCTCGCAGCGGATAAGCGCCCATCTCGAGATTCTCACGCACCGTCAACGAGGCAAGCATTCCCCGCCCCTCAGGTACATAGCCCATACCGTGATGCGCGGGTACGAAGGCCTTCGCATCGGTAAGAACCTCTCCGAGAAAACGCACACTGCCGCCCCAAAGTGGCAGCTGCCGCATGATGGCGCGCAGCATGGTCGATTTTCCGGCGCCGTTTGCGCCAAGCACGCAAACAGTCTCACCTTCGTTGACCGCGAGATCGACGTCGTGGACAACTTCCACACCTTCGTAGCCGGTTCTGATCCCTGAGACCTCAAGCATGAGAGGCTCCGTCTCCGGAACCGCTCTCAACATCGTCACCAAGGTAGGCGGCAACCACGCGCGGATCGTGAATGACGGTCGTCGGTTCGCCTTCGGTTACGATTTGCCCGGCATCCATCACCACAAGATGGCGGCTAAGCCGTCGGATCACCCCCATGAGGTGTTCCACGACCAGGAACGTGATTCCTGTTTGAGCCAGTTGCTCAATAACGCCTTGCACGACTTCAAGTTCGTTGTGTGAAAGCCCGGCCATCAATTCGTCGAGAAGCACCAAGCGCGGGCGCAGCATGAGCACCCGAAGGAAATCGAGCAGCTTGAGGTGTCCGGTCGGCAATTTGCGTGGCGAATAGTCAGCCACGTTCGCGAGACCCAGAAGTTCCAGTTTCTCATGGGCCTCACTTCGCGCCTCGGCCTGCGAAAGACCGCGGCAGAGGCCGCCGACCATGACGCCTTCGATGCAGGTGAGATCAAGAATCGGATGCGGCCGCTGAAATGTGCGAACGAGCCCAATCCGCGCCCGATCCGCAGTTGAAAGCGCCGCTATGTCGCGGCCCGCAAAGTACACGGTACCGGAGTTTGGCGCGTAAACTCCAGTCAGGACATTAATAAGCGTGCTTTTGCCGGCACCATTTGGCCCAATTAAGCCGACGATGCCATGGTCCTCAATGGCGAAAGTGACGTCAACGAGCGATTGCACCGCACCGAACGATTTCGCCACACCACCGAGTGCAAGAAGCGCCGTCATACGCCCCTCGCCGAAATACTTACTTTTGGTCGGAAAGGAATGGCCTGCCACAGGCGTTCCGCCATAAAGCATAGGCCGCGCGGGTCGGTCATCACAATCGCAACGACCGAAAGGCCGAGTATCATTACGTCCCAGCCGCCAGCCGCGCCGAAATAAGCGTTAGCCACCGCGTCGATTGATTCATAGAAGACAGCGCCGATGATCGGGCCAATCAAAAAGCCCGTTCCGCCAACGACGGCGATCAACGCGATCTTGACCGAGAGCGCGAGGCCGGCAAGAAAGTTTGGATCAGCGAATCCTATAAAGAAAACGTAGAATACGCCGCCAAGCGCGGTCAGCGCTGCGCTTAGGCAAAAGGCGAGCACTTTGACCCAGGCCACGCGCACGCCGGCCGCAGCAGCAGCCGCTTCGCTGCTCTTGATTGCAGCAATGTAATAGCCAAGCCGACTGCGCTTGATCATGTCCAGAAATATTGTCACCGCTGCCAGGAGCGTAATGGCGATCAGGTAATAGGCACGGACGTTCGTAAATTCGAGCTTCTCTGGCGCGTCGTGCGCGAAGGAAATAGGAATCCCACTCGGTCCGCTCGTCAGTTCGTCGTAATGAAGGATGAGTGAAAGAACGACTGCGCCGGCGGCAAGGGTCGCAAGAGAGAAATACGGCCCAGTAAGCCGCAAAGTCGCCGCTCCAATCACGGCCGCAAGGGCGACCGCGGCCGCGATGCCAAGTAATGCACCAAGCAGCGGCGAGACGTCGGCACGCTGAAACAACAGGATTGTGACGTAGGCCGGGATGGCAACAAACATCGAATGGCCAAGCGAGATGTTTCCTGACAGGCCTCCGAGCACGTTCCAACTCTGCCCCCAAACGGCGAGGAAAGCGGCCGAAGTCGCTACACTCACAAGATAATTGTTTCGCAAGAGAATCCCGGCCGACGCAAAGAGCGCCCAAACAACCAGAATAACAAGCGTGCGTTTCATAGCGTTCGCTGCCCCCTCGAAAAGAGACCCTGCGGGCGCAGCAGCAACACAGCCAAAAACAGCACATAAATCGCTGCGGTCGAAAGATCGATATCAAGATAGGCTGCGGTCAGCGACTGCATGACGCCAAGGAGTAGACCACCGAAAACGGCGCCGATAACGCTGCCGAGGCCGGCGATGACGATGGCGAGGAATGCGACCACGACGAAATTCTGACCGACATTCGGAAACGTGAAATGGTAAGGGATTACAAGCGCGCCCGCCAAACCAACAAGGCCGATCGCGATCGCGGTAGTAATCATGTAGACACGGCGCGCATCGATACCGAGCATCTCGGCGGTTTCAACGCTTTCGGCGACGGCGCGTGCACTCTTGCCGAATCGGGTCGAGCGCAAAATCCACGCCATCACGATCGTTACCGCAATCGCGACGGTGAACGAAATGGCAGGTCCGACTTGAAAGTAAATGCTGCCGAGGTGCAGCGCGGCACCATTGATCGGGTTAGGCACTAATTTGAAATCGGAACCACGCAATACCTGGGCGAGCCCTTGCCCGCCGATCGAAAGACCGATTGTAAGAAGGATCTGCGGCGACTCGCCAAACTTTGCAGCGCGATCGAGCAGTAGAAGATAAAAAACGGCGCCGACCACCGCCATAATCAGCATGGCCGGCACCGCGACCCAGTAGATCCCGAGGAAAGTTGCCGGCAGCGCCAAACCAGCAAGGGCGACCGCGACGTACATGCCCATCATCAGAAATTCGCCATGGGCGAAATTGACGAGCTTCATAACGCCGAACATCAAATTCAAGCCGACGGCAACGAGCGCGTAGACACCTCCGATCAGCAACCCGTTGACAACGGCCTGGGCAAGCACGTTGATAGCATTCATACGGCGCACCCAGACCAGACGTTGTCAAAAAGGATTAGGGCTTAGCGACTTTCGACGTGGCGACGCTTTCAGGGAACACGGTGTGCGGAATGCCGCTTTGCCACTGTATCATGACGGGTTGGACGTAACGATTCGCTCCGTTCGCATCAAAGGCGACCTCACCCGGCTGCATGAGCGAGCCACCACCGCTTTTCACATCGATGGCCGCAAGAGCATCGCGCACCTTGGCCGGGTCGTCTGATTTCGCCGCCTCAATGGCAGCGGCGAGCACCGATATGCCGGCATAGGCTTCCCCAGCTTGTTCAGGCATGAACGTGCCATAGGCGCTGGCGTAACGCTTGGTAACGTCGACCAGCTTAGGATCAGCGACAACGTTCTTCGAATCAAGATTCCATGAAGCAACGCTGGTCAGACCGTTGACTTTATCGCCGAGCGATTTGCCGATCGGCGGCCAAATGAAGCCGGCACCGCCGCCGATCACAAGGACGTGGCTATTGGCACTACGGAGAGCCGTAAGGATCAGGCTGGAATCGGTGATGTAAGAAACCGGGAAAAGCACCTGCGCGCCCGATTGCTCGATCTTGGAGACGAGCGGGCTCGCATCTGTGATATCCCCCGGGTAAGCCGAATCAAGACCGATCTCCAGCCCGGCGTTTTTGGCGAGCTGTTCGACACCATTTTTTGTTGCAATACCATACGGATTGTTCACATAGAGAATTGCGGCCTTACTGATTCCCATCTTGTAGGTCGCATTGAGGAACTTCAGGAATTCGACCTGTTGGTTGCCGAAGGCCGATCCCTTCGGAGCAATCTGAAATAGATAGCCACCGTTATTTGGCGTCACCAGCGTATCGCTTATCGCCGATGTAATGACTGCGACATGGTGTTTGACGAATGCCGGCAGTGCCGCGGTTGTAAGCGGCGAAAGGGCGAGGCCATAGGCTCCCGCAACCGTGTTCTGCGAGAGCACGCGCTCGGATGTATTGATGGCACCCTGTGGATCGTTCGTCGCGTCCGCGATGATAAGATTGAGCTTCGCGCCTCCCATCGACTTGATTCCGCCCGTGTCGTTTACGTCGGCGACCGCAAGCTTTGCCGCATTGACCGCCTGCTCACCGACGCTGGCGTTTGGTCCGGATAGCGGCACGATGATGGCGATATTAATTTGGTCGGCGGCGCGAGCTGAGAAGCTGCCAGCGTTGGTTGTAAGCACGACAGCGCCGGCAACTGCCAGCGCAGCCAAAAATCTATGCATTTTGTTCCTCCTAAGCGGAGCAGTTATCTGCTCTCTGACGGGCGGGTCTCATCAAAATATAGCTCAGGAAGCATCGCTAGGCTACACACACTCGCTGCCCATGAATGCTATGAGCACCTGGTCTCCGCGCTCCAACAGCGAAATGGCGATGCCGCACGACAAGCGCTCTTTAGCGATATCCTAATAATCGAGTTGAGAAAGACCGGTCGCTGCGACTCAGCTGCGTGAGATCACATCAATAATCCCTGTCGTGCCATCGATCCGGACCCAATCGCCGGTCCTGAGGAGGCTTTTGGGATCGCCTTCTAGGCCGTCTACGATCGGGATCAATACTTTAAAAAAAGCTTCCGCTAGCAGCGAGCACATAACAATCATCGGTTCGCTTTTTGTGTTCACGATCGCTGCCGGAGCACAAGCATTTCGGACCGCCTCTAGGAAAATGCCCGGGGTGCCTGTCGACCCTCGTCCATAGGGGAAGAAGAAAGCCTTACGCTTAAGCGAGGTTCCGTATAGCTCGTGCCGCTGATCGATGACTATGCCGGTCAACGGATCCAGACCTTGCCAGAATCCAAATGGCTGATTTGAAACCACGGCCTCGCCCTCAAAATGTCCAGGAGCGCAGGCTTTGCCTTGAAGTATTGCATGCGGCGAGTTCATGCTGATCCGATCCGTCCCGTGATTGCGGCCTCGATGCATGCCTCGGTGCTGGTAAAGATGCATTTCGTACCGACCGTCGTAGGCGTGTAATAGGCAAACTTTCCGGAATCAGTTGCCAGCCGGCGGAAATTCCAAGCGCCCAGTGGACAGTCGTTGTGGCAGGTGCCCACCATCAGTTTCGCTCCCGCCAGCTCGATCGTCTCGATGTAACCCATTTGCCGGGCCATGTCCTCGACCACCGTATTAGCGCAAATCCAGAGTTCAGTGCTCGGGTGGACATATTTTCCTTTGAGGAGCGCTGCATATCGCCGCATCTGATCGATTGAAGCGTGTGGACACCCGAGTCCAACGATGTCCACCGCTCCGGGACCGCCCGTATTCATCTGCTCAAGCGTGTTGTCGATCTCGGAACGGCCGACGACAGTACGGTCGCCGAGTTGCCGACCACCAAAGGCCTCGTCCAATGTACGTGCTTCGGGCGTGATGCCGACCATGTGGTAGAGCGCGACTGATCCGCTGGCGGCGGCCGCTGCGCCAAAGGCTTTCAGCTGATCAAGTGTCGCTTTTTGAAGGCCGTTAATGACTGGAATTCGGTCGCCTGCCTTCTGGCCAACGAAGTAGCCGAGGACTGGGAAAAAATGATCTTCAAAATTATCAGAGAGCTCGGAGGCCAGCTCGAATAGCACTTGCCCCCGGCGGCACTCGGGCAAGTGCAGACCAAATCGCGGCACTCGGCCGACGAGGGCGGCACAGACGTCGACATATGCCGCCAGTCGATTAGTTCGCGCGCCGATAACGGAATTGGCAAAAATGACCGCACTCGATTCCGACCAGCCGAGATCTTCCCCATAGCGCGGTACATTGAACGCCGTGTAAGGCGTGCACGTCCAGGTTGGAATCACACCCATCTGGCCGAGCAGCTCCGCAATCTTGATCTGCCGCTCCGCGTAATCCGGCGGCGTCTTGAATATCTGCCAACGGGAAAAATCAATCGAGCCGGGGTCGCATGTCGTGCGGACCTTTACTTTAGCCCCTTGCTCGACCAGTTTGCCGTAAATCTCAATTCCGGCTTCCCCGGCGATCTGATACGACGATCCCACGATATGGGCGCTGGCGATCTCAACCATACGCTCCGCGCCGTAGGCGTCGCCCAGCTTAATCAAAACGTTTAGAGCGATCCTTTGCGGCTCACCGAAAGCGCCGTCCAAGATTTGCCGCTCCTCCTCGGTCAGATGCATGGCCAATTTCCCGTGCAGAAGGAGGTCTCCAGTCAGTGTATCGATCAAGGACCATAAATCAGAAATTCACCTTGTCGCCGCCCTTGAGCGAGAGGATCGCGCGCGCCTCGTCGGGGGCCGCGACCTCCAGCCCGAGGCCCTCGAGGATCTTGCGCACCTGCTTGACCTGCTGCGCATTCGATTCGGCAAGCTTGCCGGAGCCGAGCCACAGCGAGTCTTCCAGGCCGACGCGGACGTTGCCGCCCATCG
>DATLJR010000122.1:0-80127 GCA_035538755.1 Pseudolabrys sp. | reverse complement strand
GCATTTCGACGGATCCTTCGTCCGGCATGGCTTCGCGAAAGTCCAGGTATCCGCCCACTATGTTGCGGAAGTGGACCATGAAGATGCGTCGCTGGGGCCCGAAGGTGCGGATTGCCTCCAGCACCGTCTCGGTGGGTCGGGTCGACATCTCGGCGATCGTTCCCTGGCAGAAGTTGAAGCCATGAGACGGACTTTCGGGCGCGAGCGTCACGAAGCGGCGCATGCCGTCGAGCGAGCCGAGCACGTGATGCACGCCGTTGAGTCCGCCGGGCGGGTAGGCGGGATCGTGCGGATGGCAGGCGAGGCGCACGCCGCTGCGCTCGGCCGTGGGCAGAAGCGCGGAGACCAGATACTCGATTGCGCGCCATCCGTCTGTTTCGCTGATCCCACCAGCTTCGTTCGCCATGACCTGGCCCCCGGCCTCTGGTGTGGCGCGCACCGCGATTGGCGAATGGGTGCTGCCGTGCTCGGGCAGCACAACGCCCCAGTAGGAGAAGCGTGCGTCGTTCTCGGGATGGTAGTCGGCAGCGCGAAACACGCTACACTGCATCCCGCCACGCCCTTCGGTTACGCCGGTGCGCGTGATACCCACCATAGCGACAGTGTATTTCAGCATCGGCACGCCGCCCTCGGCGGCGGCGCGGATGTTCTGGCGCAGCCGCTCGACCGTGCGCGCCGCGCGCTCGGGCTGGCGGAGGCTGTCGAGTAGAACGGAACCGACGTCGAGCGCCATGCCGTCGAGCCGCATGCCGAAGCCTTCTATGCGCCGCCGCTGCTCGGTGACCTTCGGTACGCTCCATGCGCCGTCGACGTCGGCCACGTCACGGTTCGGGCGCGAGTCGATGACGATGCCCTTGCAACCGAGCTGCGCCGAGAGGCGCAGCCGGGCGTCGGTCGGATTGATGAGCTGCTCGCCGATGTACATTACTTGACCAGTACCATGTTCGCCGACGATGACAAGATAGCTGAATGCCGCGAGGAGTGCATTGCCGCGCCGATGCCTTTGCCGAAGGAGGACAGTGTCTCATCAGGGTGACTACGACTCACTGGATGTCCGTGTAATTTGCAGCAGATCAAATCAACAGCAGCATCCCGGCGACGATAGGCGTCTTGGACGACTACCGTGCAATGCGGAACGGCAAAAGGGCTGGTGTCTGCTATGGGTTTTACCCCCGAAGGCGGACATGTGTGGTGCAGTAGCCAATGTCTGCTTTGGGCCAAAAGCGGACGCACGCAACAAAGTCACTTAGGATGGCGCGCACTCATGCAGGCACGCTGCTGACCAGCCACATCGCACCGGGAAGGCGCACTCTCGCGCCATCCAGATGCAACGCCAGCGCCGCACGGACGGACGCGATGGAGGCTGAGACGACGTCCGTCGGCTGGTTGCGCAACCAACTATTGACGGCACCGATTTTGGTCGACTGATCCACAGCCTCCGCCAGCCCGCGGCCTGCGGCGATGTCCAGATCGAGGTCGAGCTTCTCGAGCCGCGGTGCCGCCCACTCGGCCGCGGTGAGAACTTCGGTCACGCGCGCAGGATCGGCGAAGGCGAACATTCCGGGGGCGTTCGGGACTGCTTTCGGCCGCGGCGGCAGATGGCGAGAGACCGCGTTCGTCGGCACTTCCATCCATGGGTTTTCGGCTAGCGCTCGCCAGCACACAAACGCCATTCGCGCGCCAGGGCTGGCGGCACAACGCATGTTGGCAAAGGCTCCCACGGGGTCGCCGAAAAACATCACGCCGAAGGCCGACGTCAGCAAATCGTATGGGTCCAGCGCGGCCGTGGCGGGATCGGCCTGCTGCCAAGCGATATTGGCAATGCCGGCAGCATTTGCGCGCGCCTGGCCCTCAGCCAGCATCGGCCCGGAAATGTCTAGCGCCGCAACACGCCCAGAAGTACCTACAGCACGCGCGAACCCCAACGTAGTCGCGCCGCAACCACAGCCGATATCCAGCACCCGTTCGCCGGTTTGTGGCCTGGCGAAGGCGAGCAATGCCTCCGTCACCGGCGCCAACGTGATGTCGGTGTGCTCTTGTCGCGCCACCCATGTATGGCCGCCCGGCCCGTTCCAGAAGGCAAGCTGATCGGCGTTGATTTGCTCGGGGTCGGCCACGCGTCTCCTCCTCTGCGGTGACGCGACGCTGCACGATTGAGGAGCAGGCAGCAAGCTGCGCCGCCCCGTATGACCGGCCGATCTGACGCTGGGACCCCGATGTCCGCTTTGGGTCAAAAGCGGACATGTGCAGTGCAAAACGCCGTGTCCGCTTTACCCCCCAGCGACCAAGCAAGCGACGCCAGGATGATAATGGCTGGCCATTGGCCAGTATTTTGCGCTAACTGATGACCGTTCAGCCACAGTTCAGGAAATTTTCTTTGGACCGGTTGACTCATTAGCGCGTGGGTTCGCATCCTTAATGCGCGACGGGTGAGAGCTACCCTCTGGCTGGCATAGGCTTGCTCCGTCGCACGCACCACAGTGCCGTGCAGGCTCACCACATTGGCACCGTAGAGCGTCTTAAAGTCTTGCGACGGGGTGAGTGCGGCTGGTTTATCCCCACACTCTCCAGATAAATCCCATTCTTGCTCCGTCGCACCCCGGCCTTTGTGCCGGGGTTTTTTGCAATCCAAAAACCAACGAGCAAGCGGATTACACGTCGCGCTTGAGGGAGAAGCGCAACGTTAATCCGATAATTAGCGCAATGACCACCATCAAGATGAGTGCTTGTTCTAACGTCCCATCACCGTGGTCGGGCGCGAACCCAAGAAATCGTTCGATGAAGTCCATACAGCTAACCTGGCGTTTCAACGCAGGTTAGTCGCTGTGCGTTAGAAAGCTGTGCCGCAGGTCACAACAATTTTAAGCGATGCGGTGTTGCACCACCGCTTGCAGACGTCAGTGTTGGTCTTTTGCGTCGCCAACCAGGCCACAACTTACCCCAAACTCGCGCAAGCGTTTGACTACTTCAACAGCGATGCGCCAGCGATCGAATTGCAATTCCTGCTCCGACCGAACCTCACCGTCCTGGTCTGGTGGAGGGCACACTATACTGGATGGCATCACAACCCCGCGTGGTCGGTTTAACTATTTGTAAACCATCATTGACGGTTCCCTCAGCGTCGGATTGAAGCATCTCGGTTCATGGTTAACGAGGGAGACTAGCGTTTTCGTTTGAGAGCGACCAACGCCGCCATCGGGTCAGGATGATACCGGCTGATGCCTGCCTTCAGCATCTTGCGCAATAGCCTTTGCGCATCGCGGTCCTCCGGGTGGCTGTCATCCTCATCGGCCCAATAAGGCGGACGCTGCCAAGGGTTCAAATTTAAACTGCGCATCTGGCGGTGATAAACTGCCGTCTCAGCGACATCGTGCCAAGTTATGATTCTCGGTCTGTCGATTCAGACCTTCACTGTCATCCATGTCATCATCAGTCTGCTGGCGATTGCGAGCGGCATCCTTGTGCTGATCGGCATGCTTCGCTCAAACCGGATGCCGGGATGGACCACCTTCTTCCTGCTGACCACTGTCCTGCCCAGCGTTACGGGATTTTTTTCCCGATACGGGGATTCTCGGGGTGCTGGGTACCGGCATAGTCTCACTGGTTCTGCTGGCACTCGCGCTGTACGGCCTCTACAGCAAGCATCTCTCAGGCGCTTGGCGATGGATCTACGTGACGACTGCTGTCGCCTCGCTTTATCTCAATGTGTTGGTGCTGATTGTAAATCATTCCAGAAAATTTCGATCTTCAAGCCCCTGGCGCCAACCCAATCCGAGCCGTCATTTCTGATTGCCCAAGCGATCGCTTTGTTCACCTTCGTCCACTTGGCACTCTCGCGGCCACCAGGTTTCATCCTGCCGCGATTACCGCCAGTTAACCGCAATCCGGCCAGGTCCAAGTGATTGGCTGATTACAGACGTCGCCTTGGCTAGGCGTCTTCCGGCCTATCGACGTAGACAAGGCCCGCTTTGGCAAGCGGTTCGCGCATTTTGTACATGTCGAGGCTGAGCGTTCCGGCTTCAAGTTGCTTCCGCTTTCCGTCCTCGTCGTCCTTGCGCTTTTGCGCCTTTTGCGCTGTCTCGATGGCAAGCTTTTTCGGGATAACGACAACGCCGTCGTCGTCCGCGACCACGACATCACCCGGTTCGACATTAACTCCGGCGCACACGACAGGGACGTTGACCGCGCCGAGGGTGGCTTTCACTGTGCCTTTGGCTGAGATCGCCTTCGACCACACCGGAAAGCGCATGTCCGATATTGGACGCACGTCGCGACAGCCGGCATCGATCACGAGACCGATGACGCCGCGTGCCCGCAGCGCGGTCGCCAGCAGCTCGCCGAACATGCCATCCGAATTGTCGGCGGTACAGCCAACAACCAGCACGTCGCCTTTCTGGCACTGCTCGACCGCAACATGGATCATCCAGTTGTCGCCCGGTTGCGCGAGCACCGTGACCGCCGGCCCCGCGATCTGGGCACCAGCCCAGATCGGGCGCATGTAAGGCTTCATAAGCCCGGAACGGCCGAGTGCTTCGTGAGCAGTAGAAACACCGACCCCGGCAAGCGTGCCTATGGCGTTGTTGTCGGCGCGTTTGATATTGCGAACGACGACGGGTTTCATTTCAGAATCTCCTCGACGGTCGGGAACAGCCGCTGATAGGCCTCACCATAAGTCATCGGCACACCGGTGTTGCGGCTGCCCTGAATACCTCGATTTAGCGCAACGCGCTCGTAATAGCCCCATAGGTGCTTTTGTGCAGCGAGGATCTGGAAGGCCTTGTATTTCTGTTCCCAGACTTCGTCGATTTTCAGAATGAGGTTGGGCTTGTAATTGCACATCTCCGGCTGGTGCGGCTCGAACAGGAATACCGGGGGTGCGGAATACTTGTATTTTGCATCGGGCTTGTGGCCCATCGCCTGCGCCACGACGCGGGTTTCCTGCGCGAAATGGGCAGCATTCGGGTGGTCGAAATTGTACGGGTCTTCGAGTGCGTGGGTAAGGACGAACGACGGACTCAGTTCGCGATAAATGTCGACCATGCGGTCGAAATGCGTGTCGTTGAGTTTGAGCGGATAGTCGCCGCAATCGAAAAACTCAATCTCCGCGCCGAGCAATTTGGAAGCTCGCTCGGCCTCATCTTTGCGGCCCGCCTTGACCTTTTCCAGAGTGGCCCCGGGCTCCTTCCAGGCAAACTGACTCTCGCCGCGCTCGCCGTATGACATGCATACAATTTTGACCCGATAGCCACGTTTGGCATGCAGGGCGATGGCACCGCCCGCGCGCCAAACGAAATCTCCGGGATGGGCGGTGATCACCAGTCCGGTCTTGTTGTCCGCCATGCGCCGCTCCTTTTCCGTACCGCGCTGTTAAACTAGGTAGAGTGCCGGGCGGTCAAGCCGTCGAAAGAATTGCCTTATGGAGACGTTTCACAATGGCAAATGCCACGACTCTGCGAATTGTGCTTGGCGACTACCCGCACACGTTGCCGCTCAAGCGCGGAGAGATCACGTCGCCGTGGCTGAAGCTCGAGTTTGTCGAGGTAAAGCCGTTGTACCAAGCCTTCAAGCCGATGGTTCGCCAGCACGCCTATGACGCCAGTGAAATGGCATTGGTCACGTATTTCCAGGCGAGGGACCACAACAAAGGTTTGAATTTGCTGCCCGCGGCGATGCTGGCGCGATTTCAGCACGGAACCATGCTTTTCAATGCCGAACGTCACAAACTTGCGCCAAATGATCTTCCTGGTCAGCGCATCGGTGTCCGCTCGTATAGCCAGACCACCGGCGTATGGCTGCGAGGCATCCTGCAGAACGATTACGGAGTGGATCTCAGCGGCGTGCAGTGGGTGACATTCGAGGACGGACACGTGGCGGAAGCCGGCGACCCGCCTGGCATTGTCCGGGCGCGCGCCGATCAGGACATCACGGCCATGCTGATTGCCGGAGAACTCGACGCGGCAATCTACGGAGCGGCCTTGCCCAAGGATCCGAGGCTGCAAAGCGTAATTCCTGATCCGGACGGCGCGGCGCGAAGCTGGTACGACAAGCATGCGTTGGTGCCGGTCAATCATATGGTCGTGGTCACCGATGAGTTTGCCCGATCCAATCCGCCGGCTGTCGCCGAGCTTTATCGTCTGCTCGAGGAGGCACGAAAGGCCGCGGCGCCCGAGGGTGCAATCGACACCGCTCCCTTCGGCAAAGAGAACAATCGGCGCTGTCTCGACCTGCTTTTGTCTTATTGTAAACAGCAGCAACTGATCCCACAGCGACTCAAATTCGAAGACCTGTGGTGAACCATCAACAAACGGAGTGAGCGATGAAGAAAACTTACACCGGCGGTTGCCAGTGCGGGAAAGTGCGGTACGAGGCGCAGGCTGATATTGGCGAAGTCATTACTTGTAACTGTTCGCGCTGCCGCAAGCTGGGCTCGTTGCTTGCTGCCGTCGCGATGTCGGACTTCAAGCTTCTGTCAGGCGAGGACGAAATGAGTGAGTATCAGTTCAACAACCGCAGGATTCATCACCCGTTCTGCAAGACCTGCGGGATTCAGTCGTACGCCTACGGCAAGGGCCCGGGCGGCAGGGATATGGTAATGCTCAACGTTCGCTGTCTCGACGGAGTCGACGCGGAACAGTTCGCGGTGAAGAAATTTGATGGTGCCAGCCTGTAGCCGGCCGAAAAAGTCGGATCGGGAGCAGGGGCCTCTCAAAAGCCATAACGGGCAGACCGTCGTCCACCCGTCACAAGCTCTCGGATCCATTCCTGGCGCGAACAGGCCGAAACCCGCACCGCAGGTACCAGTTACTGAGAGCCAGGGCCGGTCGTCACGAGCCACGAATACTGCGAGCAGCATCCACGTCCCATGCCCAGTCCGGTCATGGCGGCCATCCGTGTCCGACAGAGCCGAAGATGGGTGACCTGTGGGGAAGCGTACAACTGCCGCTCGCCAAGGCAAGTCCTCAGAATCGCTGTTGATAAGTTCGTGGAAAAGCCTTCGGTATGTAAATGATCCCGCAAGAGAAAGAGACGATTAGCGAAGACCAAGAAGAGGCGCAGCAACTCCGTTTCAACCAAGCTCAGCTAAAGGCCACCGATTGTCGGTGACCATTTTGCCCAAGGGTCCTCCACTGATGTTGCCGAGCGTTGCGATAGGCGACTGGCATGAGTGGACCAGGGAAGTCTCCTTGTGATGTGCACGAGGAGCTTCAATGAGTGCCATCGCTGCTCGAATGAGAGCCGAACGTAAACAGAAAGCGATCAGGTCGCACAAAAAAGGCGGCAAGCCGCAACAGCTTGCCGCCACTCTCAACCGTTCGCCGTTAGACTGGGGAGCCGAAGGCGAACGGTCTATCGGATATTTTCGATCAGCCCCGTGTAACGACTGGAGGCGGGGCCTTACCTTTTCCCAAAAACGGTGCTTTGCCAACGCATCCACTGACGCCAATGGCAAGAACAATTGAGCAAACTGCAATCAGGAATTTTTTCATGGGCCCCCCTAAATTTGAACAATTAGCCCGAGGTGTTTCTACTCCTGGCAAATCCCCTTGTGGTTGTATTTCCGCAACATACTCACAGCTTCGACGATACTCACAGCTTCGACGATAATGAGGGAGGAGCGCCAATCTTGCAGCTCCCTCGCCACTTGGCAGGTTCCTGTTAGTGCAGCTCCATCGAACTCTTAGTGCAGCTCCATCAACAAAGACAGCTAGCAGTCGCTGCTAATAGGTCGCTGCTAATAGGTCGCTGCTAATAGGTCCCTGCTAACCGGATACTGCTAGGACGTTGCTAACGAGGACTGTGAATTGCGGTTAGGATGTTGGGCCCGACCTTGTCTACGAAGGACGGCTGGGATCGGGGGCGCTCAGCGCAACGCCCAATTCGGTGAGCGGCCCCTGATTTCCAACCCCAAATCGCCAATGTGGTAAGCCATCTCAATGGCGTACAAGGGCCAGATAAAAACTTCAGAGATCGAAGGTCGCTATCCGCATATTGTTGAGCTAATGGTGCCGCTGAATGGTTTCGGCACAAGGCTCAACCTTATGCACGATTGGCACTCCTTCCGGGGCCTTGAAAGCCAACGAGGCAGCGGCCGCTATCACGATGGCCGTCATTATGTTCGTTGGTGCTTCGCCGATCCCGAAGATGCGAAGGCGTTTCAAAAAGAGTTTGGTGGTGAGCTAATTCGCCCACCAACGTAGTTGGCCCACACTGCTGACATTATTTCTTGGCACTGTCTTACCTAAGGGGGTCAGTCCCAACGCCCCCAAATCATGCCAGCCAGGGGCCCTGGTTCGCATCCCGAGGCCCAGCGCCCTTGCCAGACTGAAGGCTGCCCCCAAAGGTGGCACGATGAGGGCAGCCTTTTTCTCTCCAAAAACGCCTTTAGATGCACTTAAGCCAGTCAACCTGGGCACTCAGACAGGCCCGTGCAGGATCCAAGGGTGAAGTTTGCGTGAACCTTCGCAGCGCCCGCAGCGACCTCCAGTACCTCATCAAAAACTTCCGAAAAAAGTATCTCTTCTTGCTCCTTCGGCACGATTTCCGTCATGGCATTGGTCCTTTGGTTGCGCCCGTGTCCAGGCATAAATCCGTGCACACCCAATCTTATTCGAGAAGTTCACGGCAAGGTAGCCACTATTGGGCAGACAGGGTCTTCGAGCTTTTACCTGTTGGTGGTGGTTTGATGTCGTGAGCGGCCCAAATGGACTTTGGCGCTTTCCGTAAAAGGAACCTGCCAAGTGAAGAGGCCTAGAAGAGATTGTTACGGCGCTAAAGGCGCAAGGCTATCGGATTACTAAGAACGCTATCGGTGATAATTGCGCTACCGGCCCAGTGAACATAACGAGGCTAGCAGAAGCGCTAAGGCGAGTTGTTGTTAGGGTGACGATGATGGATAGCCTGAGGGAAGATTTTTAGACGCAGTAAAAGGCCGCATGTGCAAGTCGCCCTATCCCTACACCGCACTAAGTCACGAAACTCGTAGCCTCACTGCAACAGTTCACGGACATTCGTAAGCGCCATCCACCTAGAGGCTATGAATTACCCTAGGATGTTGGCTCCGGCCTCATCGAACTGGGCATTCATCGGTTGGGGACGGGAGGGATCGGGGGCGCTCCCTTTGCCACCCATAATTGTGAGTAGCCCCCGATCTCTTTACTGAAGAAGAGGTGGCCCCGACCTCTGGGCACCGTGGGGACGGCGACGGAGAGATCGGGGCCGTGCTCTCTTGGGGATGAGAGCGGCCCGGGTTTTACTCCTCCGCCTAATCTCAACGACATTAATAGTTAGCAATGCTGTGCTGCCAAGATGTCGCAGTGATGGCCAGTGATGTGGGCCTCAGTGACGGCCCCTATCCAGCGCTGTGAAGATACGATTGGCTCGGCTCACTTCCTTAGCGAACTGTTCTGCTTCTTCTAACGAGCTGAAGCGGCGAGGGTCACGTTCCTCCTCTACTACGCCTCTCGGGAAGTTGTGTTGGTAGTAGATGCGGAAGTGTCCACCCTCTGGTTCGATACGTACATGCCAGGCGTAGTGTCTTTTAAACATGATGGTGGATTACCGTCGGGGCCATCATCTTTTTCAGTTAGAAATCGGGGGCCGCTCACCGAATTGGGCGTTGCGCTGAGCGCCCCCGATCCCAGCCGTCCTTCGTAGACAAGGTCGGGCTCAACATCCTAACCGCAATTCATGGCCATGAAATATATTGGCGGTGTGTTACTGCGCTAACTGATCACTGTTAGTGGCATCACCATCTTCTATATCTTCGATCAGGAACTGAGGGCTTGTGACCGTTCGAGACCTGCACCATCGGCTTAGTGTGGCTGTCGTCGCTTGAAACATTCTCGCTTGAAACGTTGAGCGGCTTCGCTTCGATCATTGGCGAAACCCTTCTACTCCTCTCAATTGCTTTCTCTAATTGATCAGCAAAGTCACCACTATTGATCGTAGCGACAACGGCAAGCTTTGGACTTTCGAAAGGCAGCGCAGCTATAGCAGCTCTCATCCTGGTCGAGGCGTGTGTCTGCAGTCGGGTTAGCCCAGGATGGTTCCTTTGCCGCGACCGTCTTTGCTCTGCTCGATCATTACCGTGTCGTGCTTGAGCGCGAGCTGTTTTGTCAGCTCCGCATTCATCAATTGCTCCTGCGAGAGGGCGTGCATGGCGGCAAACATTCCTTCGGTACCTGCCGGGCTGTAGATCATGAGCATGCGCACGCCGTCTTTAGACGTCACCTGATGCGGCACGCCGGGTGGAATGTGAACGCAAGATCCTTTCTGCGCGTGAAACAGTTCATCGCCGACCTGGAAATCCGCGCTGCCGTCGAAAACGTAAAACGTTTCGTATGCCTTGATGTGGTAGTGCGCGCGCGACTGAAAGCCCGGTTTGCAATTCTCTTCCACCACCTCGAACGTCTGCGCGGTGTCGTCGCCGGTAATCTTCACGATGACTTCGTTGGCCTTGGCGTAGATGTTTCCCGCACCCGGCGGTGAATGCTTGCCCTTGTCGCCTGCGGTCATGATGTCCTCCATCTCGTCGGGCTGGACGCGCGACAAAAATAGCACGACATTTACCGGAACGACTATCCGATCGAGGAAACGCTCATGAAGCCAACGTCTGCCCGTGAGCGGCTCGAGGCCGCGCTCGGTCGCATCGATGATCCGAAAGGCGAGGGCGCGCGGACTTGCCTCACGGTCTATCGGGACCAGGCGAAAGCCGCAGCCGACGCGGCAGATGTTCGCGCAAGGGCCGGAGTTTCGCTGGGGCCGCTCGATGGAACGATCGTCAGCATCAAAGATCTTTTCGATGTTGCCGGTGAAGTCACGCGCGTCGGCTCCAAGGCGTTCGCCGAGGAAGGCAAGCCGGCGACCGCCGATGCACCGGTGGTCAGGCGTCTTCGCGCGGGCGGAGCGGTCATCGTCGCCAAGACCAACATGAGCGAATTTGCCTACACGGGTATCGGCGCAAATCCGCATTTCGGAACGCCAGGCAATCCGGCCGATCGAAAGCGCGTGCCGGGTGGATCGTCGTCTGGCGCGGCCGTCGCCGCAGCTGACGGCATGTGCGAGATCGCGATCGGCACTGACACTGGCGGCTCGTGTCGTATTCCCGGCGCACTGTGCGGGATCGTCGGATACAAGCCGAGTCGGCAACGCATCCCGACGACCGGTGCATTTCCGCTATCGTACAGCATTGACTCGATCGGGCCGATTGCGCGTTCGGTCGAGGCGTGCGCACGCGCCGATGCAGTCATGGCCAACGAAACATACGTGCCGCTCGACCCGGTACCGCTCGCCGGACTGCGAATTGGTGTCGCGGAAGGCTACCCGCTGCAGAATCTGGATGAGACGGTGGACCTGAAGTTCTCTGACGCGGTCGGGCGACTGAACAAGGCCGGCGCGCGCATCTCCGAAGAGAAGTTGTCGCTTCTGGATGAGATGGCGCAGGTCAACAGTAAAGGCGGCGTTCAGGCGGCCGAAGCTTTTGCCATTCATCGCGATCTTCTGTCTCGACGCGCGGACGCAATCGATCCGAATGTGCGTGTCCGCCTTGAGCGTGCGCGCAATATCAGTGCCGCCGACTACATTGATATGGTGCGGGAACGGGCACGCCTCATCCGAATGATGGATATCCGAATTGCTGATGTCGATGTCTTGGCCTGGCCAACCACACCAATGGTCGCGCCGATCATGCAAGAGGTTGCCGCGCCAGACGAATTCGCGCGCAAGAATGCGATGCTTTTGCGCAATACCGTGATCGTGAACTTCTTTGACCTTTGCGCTATTTCGGTGCCAATTCCGCGGGGGAGCGGCCTACCGGCGGGTTTCATGCTGGTCGCGCGCAACGCGCAGGACCAGCGCCTGTTCCGTATTGCGGCTGCGGTCGAGCGGCTATTTGCGGCATAGACTGAATCGCTGTTCCAGCTTGTTGACCAGACCGGATATCCGGCATCATGGGGCCAACAAGCCCAAGCTGACAGGCGAAGCCGACAGGGAGGAACAAGAGAAATGAACCGCAATTTGCATTCAGGCGACAATCGTATAACGCGCCGCACGGTGACCGCCGGGCTGGGCGCCAGCGTCGTCGCCGGTATCGCCCCATTCAATATTGTGCGCGCGCAGGACGCGACGTTGAAGGTGGGCGTGCTGCTGCCGCGCTCGGGCGCGCAGGCGGGAATTGGGCAGGACTGCCAGCGAGGCGTCGACATCGCTGCGGGCCTTTTGAAAGAGCTTGGCATGCCGCCGCTCCAGATCATGAATGGCGACACCGAAACGAGCGTCGAGGTGGCGCGCTCCCGCGCAGAGAAGATGATCAGCGACGGGGCACAGGTTCTCGTCGGCGCTTTCGATTCCGGCCAGAGCACCGCGATCGCGCAGGTTGCCGAGCAAAAAGGCATTCCTTACGTCATCAACATCGCGGCCGCCCCGCAGATCACCGAGCAGGGCTACAAGTTCGTCTTCCGCAACTTTCCGACAGCCGGCATGATTCTGGCTGACGCCTTCGCCAACCAGAAGGAGATTTTCGAAGCCGCGGGCGCGGCGCCGAAAACGGCGGTCTTCATGCACGTAAACGACACATTCGGCACAGCCATGAAGGGCGGTATCGGGGCAGTGATGCCGAAATTCAACATGCCCTACAATCTTGTTGAGACGATCGCCTATGACCCGACGTCGCGCGATCTGTCCGTCGAGGTCGCCAAGGCCAAGGCAACCGGCGCCGATGCGCTGCTGATGGTCAGCCGGCTCAACGATGCGATTCTGATCACGCGCGAACTCGTCAAACAGCGTTGGTCGCCGATGGCAATCCTGAGTATGGGCCCGGGCTGGTATGAGGATCAGTATTTGAAGACGCTTGGCAAACTTTCGGACGGCCCGCTGAGTTTCGTGCCCTGGTACGACCCGAACAAACCGATGAGCAAGAAGCTGGACGAGGCGCTCGCCAAAGCCCATCCGGGGGTCAATCTCAATACCAACCACGTCTATACGTTCGAGGCGCTGCTCGTTGCGGCTGACGCGTTCAAGCGTGCTCGCTCGACCGATCCCAAGGCATTGGCCGACGCAATTCGCCAGACCAACATCACCGATAACGTCAGCCCCGGTCCCGGCATTCAATTCAACGAAAAAGGCCAGAACGACAAGCTGAAGGACTCGGCAATTCAGAATCGCGGCGGCAAACTCGTCACGGTGGCGCCGAAAGTCGCGGCCAATGCCAAAGTCGAGTGGCCGATGACGCCATACGACAAGCGCGGCTGACGCACCAAACCTTACTTTGCTCCGGCCGCGGCTTCCGCGGCCAGGGCGTTGCGCCGCGGGGGCATTGTGTCGACTGACATCTATCTCAACGTTGCCGTGAGCGGCGTGCTGACCGGCCTCGTCTACGGCTTGATGGCGCTCGGGCTCTCCGTGATTTTCGGCGTGGTCCGCGTGGTCAATTTTGCCCATGGTGAGATGACGACCGTCGCGATGTATTTCGCCGTCGTCCTGTTCGCCACCCTCGGCCTTGATCCTCTGCTGATGATGGTGCCGATCGCCGGCGTTCTGTTTGTATTCGGCTATGCCATGCAACGGTGGCTGATTAATCCGTTCATCAGCCGGCCGGAACACAGCCAGTTCATATTGCTCGTTGCCGTCGCGATTATTCTCGCCAACGGTTTGCTGATCGTGTTCGGCCCGGACGCGCGCAGCGTCCAGACATCCTACGCATTCGACAGCTTCAAGATCGGCCCGCTGATCGTCGACGCAACAAAGGCCTTCGCCGGGCTTGCTGCGATCGCTGTCGCAGCTGCGCTGTTTGCGTTTTTCCGCTTCACCCGACTCGGCACCGCGATCCGGGCCTGCGCTGACAACTATACCGGCGCGCAGGTCATTGGCCTTAATGTGCCGCGTCTCTACGCGCTGACTTTTGGCCTCGGCGCAGCCTGTGTCGGTGCTGCCGGCGCAATGCTTGCGCTGGTTACGGACGTAACGCCGCCGCTCGGGCCATCGTTTACGTTGCTTGCCTTCGTGATCGTCATCGTCGGCGGGCTCGGTTCAATGTCCGGTGCTTTGGCCGGCGGCATCCTTATCGGTGTGATCGCCGCTTTGGCGGGGTTGTTCTATACGCCGTCCGCCAAGGGCATGTTCGTCTTCGCGATTCTGGTCCTTGTTCTGCTGTTCCGGCCGCAAGGCATATTCGGTCGACGCGCATGATCGCTCGCCTGGCCGAGAACGTTTCGCTTCGCGCTGCAATAGCGCTCGTGCTGCTGCTGCTCGCACTGTTCGTCGCGCCTTGGTTTGCGAACGATTACCTTCTCACCGTCCTGATCCTCATTTTTTATTTCGCGTACACGGGCCAGGCCTGGAACATCATGATGGGTTTTGCGGGCCAGCTGTCGCTCGGCCACGCGATCTACATCGGGCTCGGCGCTTATACGACGGCGGTGTTGTTCAGTTTTTTCGGGGTCTCGCCGTGGGTGGGGTCATTTGCCGCGATCCTGATGGCAGCATTGTGGGGCGCAATGATTGGGTTTCTTGCCTTTCGATTTCGCGTCGGGGGTGTCTATTTCGCCATTCTCACCATTGCGTTCGCTGAATTCGCCCGCATTGGATTCGATCATTTGAGCTACGTCGGAGGCTCGGCTGGATTTTTCCTGCCGGTTGCCAATTACACGCAGAGCGATTTGTGGACGCTGCGCGGCAAGCCCATCATGTTTTACTACCTTTCGCTCGGAATGACGGTGGCTGCGGTTGTCCTGTGCCACATCATGGTCCGCAGTCGGCTCGGCTATTTCTGGAAGGCTATCCGCGAAGACGAGGAAGCGGCGCGCGCGGTCGGGATCAATACTTTTCGTTACAAATTGATCGCCGTCGTCATCTCGGCGGCGATGACATCGCTCGCCGGCGTATTTTTCGCCTTCTATTACAACAACCTGTTTCCGGAAGAAGTATTCAGCATAAATCGGTCGATCGAGTTGATCCTGGCGCCGATCTTCGGTGGGCTCGGCACGCTGTTTGGCCCGATTCTCGGCGCGTTCATGCTGACTGGCCTTGCCGAAACGCTCACCACGACCTTGGCCGCCTTGGGCGTCGATGTGCCGGGCGCCAAGCAGGTCTTCTACGGCATCTGCCTGTTGCTCGTGATTACGGTCCTTCCCGAGGGCGTGTGGCCTTGGCTCTACCGGCGTCTGGGACTGGCGGGGAGGTCGGAGTGAGTGCGCTCCTGTCAGTCGACGGTCTCAGCAAACGCTTCCGCGGTCTTGTCGCGGTCGATCGGTTGAGCTTTCAGGTCGATCAGGGCGACATTTTTGCCGTCATCGGCCCCAATGGAGCTGGTAAAACCACGCTGTTCAACATGATAGCGGGTGTCTTTTCCCCCGACGGTGGCACCATTGTTCTTTCAGGCGAACGCATCAACGACCTGTCGCCCGACCGGATATGTCGCCGTGGCGTAGGGCGCACTTTTCAGATTGTGCGGCCGTTTCCGGCACTCAGCGTCGAGGACAACGTGATTGTTGCAGCGCTGCTGCATCGTCACCTTGTACCCGATGCTCGCGCACATGCCGGTGAAGTTCTCCGTCAGCTCGATCTCTACGACAAGCGCGCGCAGCGAGCCTCGGGACTCACGCTGCCGGACCGCAAGCGTCTGGAACTGGCGCGCGCGCTCGCCACCGATCCGAAACTGCTTCTGCTCGACGAGGTTATGGCGGGACTTCGTCCCACCGAGACCGACCGGATGGTCTCGATCCTGAAAGAGCTCAACCGCAGCCGCGGGCTGACCATATTGCTGATAGAGCATGTCATGCGGGCGGTCATGGCGCTCGCTGCCCGCGTTCTCGTGATGCATCATGGTGCCGCGATCGCCGAAGGAGCACCGGACCAGGTGGTGCGCGATCGCGCAGTCATCGAAAGCTATCTCGGTGCGGAAACCGTCTGATGCTCGCCGTGGAAAATATCGATGTCTTTTACGGCGATGCGCAGGCACTTGACGGCGTATCACTCGAGATCGGGGAGGGCGCCATCGTCGCCATCGTCGGCGCCAATGGAGCGGGCAAAACATCGTTGATTCGTACGATCGCGGGAATGCTCAGTCCGGCGCACGGCCGCATTCTCTATCGCGGCACGAACATTACCGGTTGGCCGAGCTACAGGGTCTGCGACCTTGGCATCGGCCAGGTCGCGGAGGGCCGCCAGGTTTTTCCCACGCTCTCGGTCGCCGAAAATCTCGCAGTGGGCGCGATGCTTCCGCGCGCACGCAATTTGCGTGAGCAGAATCTCGAAAAAGTCTACGCGATGTTTCCGGTTCTCATGGAGCGCCGGCAGCAAGCCGCGGGCACGCTGTCTGGTGGCGAACAGCAGATGCTCGCGATCGGCCGATGTCTGATGGGCGCGCCCGACATGGTACTTTTCGACGAACCATCCCTCGGCCTCGCGCCGGCCGTTGTACAAAACGTATTGCGATGCGTGCGGGACCTTAACCGCGACGGTCTCACCTGCGTGCTCGTGGAGCAGAACGTCGCGGTGTCGCTCAAGCTCGCCAGTCACGCTTACGTGCTGGAGAACGGTCGTATCACCATTGCCGGGTCAGGCGAGGCATTGCTCGCCGATGATCGTGTGCGGCAGGCTTATCTCGGGCTTTAGCGCTATTTCAGCGAAGGCCCGATGGTGACGCGCAGCTTTCCGACGCCCTCCACTTCGCATTCGATCTTGTCGCCGGCCACCGTTGCGGCCACGCCCGATGGGGTGCCCGTCATGATGACGTCGCCGGCTTCGAGAGCGACCATTTCCGACAACTTCGAAATGGTCTCCGGAACATTCCAGATCATCTGATTGAGGTCGCCATCCTGGCGGATCTGGCCGTTCACTTTGAGAACGATCTTGCCTTTGGTCGGATGTCCGATCTTGCTCGCGGGCATCAACGGGCCACAAGGCGCGGATGCATCGAATGCCTTGCCTACTTCCCACGGGCGTTTGACGTCGCGTGACGCGATCTGCAGGTCGCGGCGCGTCAGGTCAATGCCGACCGCATACCCAAAGATGCAGTCATTGGCCTTGGCGACCGGTATATTGCGGCCGCCGCTTTTCAGCGCGACCACCAATTCGACCTCGTGGTGCATGTCTTTTGTCAGCGACGGATAGGGCACGGTGCCGCCGTGCGGCACGATGGCGTCCGCAGGCTTGGCAAAGAAGAAAGGCGGCGCACGCTCGTCTTGTCCCATTTCACGGATGTGTTCGATGTAGTTGCGTCCGACGCACCAGATACGGCGTACCGGAAACACCTTGTCGGTCTCGGCAACTGCGATTGTAGCTTGCGGCGCGGGCGGGATGACGTAACGACTGTCGCTCATGATGAAATAGCCATTGGATATTGTTTGTCGTTGAAGGGTGCCCCGGTTGCGGAAGATGGCGGGGGAAAGATGGCTGTGCGTATCAGGTGCAATGCGGCGCCGTCAACCGCGCGGCGCTCATGACGCAACAGCGGTAATGGAGACTGGGGCCTCCTGCTCCTTGAGCTGCAGGCGATAGAAAGACGCGTAACGACCGCCCGTTCTCAACAATTCTTCGTGCCGGCCAGATTCCACCACGCGGCCATCTTCGACCACGTGAATGCAATCGGCGTGCGACACGGTATGCAAACGATGTGCGATCACGAGAGTGGTCCGGCCTTGACAGAGGTGCTCCATCGCCTCGCGCACTTGCAGTTCGGACTCGGAGTCGAGCGCCGCCGTCGCTTCATCCAGCAATATGATCGGTGCATTCTTGATGAGCGCGCGAGCAATAGCGACCCGCTGGCGCTGGCCGCCGGAGAGTTGCAAGCCGTGCTCGCCGACCGGTGTCTCGTAGCCGCGCGGGAACGACATAATGAAATCATGCGCATAGGCGGCCTTGGCGGCGGCGACGATCTCGTCCTCGCTTGCACCCGGCTTCCCGAATTCGATGTTTTCCCGAACGGTGCCCCGGAACAAGAAAACATCCTGTCCGACATATGCGATGTGCTGGCGCAGCGATTGACGCGAACACAGAGTCACATCCTGATCGTCGATGAGGACCTTGCCGCGCTTTGCGTCGTAGAAACGCAGGAGCAGATTGAATACCGTCGATTTTCCGCCGCCGGATGGACCCACCAGCGCAGTGAATTTGCCTGGCTCCGCCACAAAAGACATTCCACGCAGTACCAGATCGTCGTCGCGGTACGCGAAGTGCACATCATCGAAAGCCAGGCGAGCATTATTCACATTGAGGCTGGGCTTGTCGCGATCGGGTGCCTCACTGGGCGGGCTGTCCAGAAGTTCAAAGAGAATACGCACGCCAACCAGAGCGCTGTTGAGTTCGATATTCAGACGCGCGAGCCTTTTGGCTGGCTCATAGGCAAGCAAGAACGCGGCGATGAACGAGAAGAACTGGCCCGGCGTCGCGCCGGTTTCGATCACCCGGTAGCCGCCATAGGTTACGGCGATGGCGATAGCGCAGCCACCGAGGGTCTCCATGAGGGGGCCGGCGCGATTGGCAACGCGCGCCATCTTGTTTGCTTCATGTTCGACAGCGGCAACATTGCGGTCGAAACGCTCCCGCATGATGTCTTCGAGCGTGAAGGCCTTCACGATGCGAATGCCTTGCAGCGTTTCCTGCATCGTTTCGATGACGCGGGTACCGCCGTGAAACTGGCTACGCGCAATCGAGTAGATGCGTCGGATCAGCTTACGAAGAACCAAGAATGCCGGCGGCACGACCACGAAGCTGAAGAAAGACATCAGCGGGTCCTGCAAAAACATGACGGCGACCAGTCCGATCAGCGACAAGAGGTCTCGGCCAACAGAGGTAATCAGCAGGTTGATCACTTGCGTCGCCGCGGCAGTACCGGTCGACAGCCGGGCAATAAATTCAGTCGAATGCCTGTCGGAGTAAAAGCCGAGGCCCTCGTTCAGCAGCTTGCCAAACACCGCACGCTGGTTGTCAGCGATGATGCGATTGCCGATCCGCAAAAGCATTACGCTGTGGCCGTAAGTGGCAAGTCCCTTGATGGCGAACAGCGCGACGGTGACGAAACCGAGCGTGATGATCCCTTGAAGGTTGCGATTCACATAGGCCTGGTTGACGACGTCGCCAATCAGCCAGGCGCTGAGAGCCGTGCAGCCTGCCGCCACGCCCATGAGCACGAACGCGACAATATACCGGCGCCAATGTGCCAGACCTTGCTCTGCGAGCAATCGCCGGATGAGGACAGACGGGCGATAACGCGGATCGGCCGCCGTTGTTGAATTGTGATCGTTCATCCACCCTCAGTGGGCTGTCAGCGTAAGTGCTTCGATGGCAGGAATGAGCATTCCTTGCCTGTGGGCAAGGAAATTATCAAGATAAAATTGAGTTGACGAAACACGACGAAAACCTTGGGGTTTTCGGTTGGCGGATCACGACGTCTTCCGCCGGGCAGCCAGCTGTTTTTCCCAGGCGAGCGCGTGCGCAACGATGGTATCGAGATTCTGGAACTGCGGCCGCCAAGGGAGTGTCGTGCGGATGCGATCCACATTCGCCACGAGCGCGGGTGGGTCCCCGGGGCGCCGCGGCGAGACCTCTACCGGAAATTCGCGTCCGCTTGCCCGCCGCACAGCGTCGACAACCTCAAATACTGAAGCGCCCCGCCCGTAACCGCAGTTGAACGTCGCGCTGGCGCCCCCGCTGCGCAGATACGCAAGCGCGGAAGAATGCGCCTGGACAAGGTCGCTGACATGAATGTAGTCGCGAACACAGGTGCCGTCAGGTGTCGGATAGTCCGTGCCGAACACCTGCAATTTCGGGCGTTTGCCGATCGCGGTCTCGCAAGCGACCTTTATCAAATGCGTTGCGGCTGGAGTCGCCTGGCCGGTACGTAATCTGGGATCAGCCCCAGCGACATTGAAATAGCGCAGAATGACGAAGCGCAATCCATATGCCTTTGCTGCGTCGCGCAGCATGATCTCCGACATCAGCTTTGATGTACCGTAGGGGGACACGGGAATCGTCGAGGAATTTTCACGTATCGGGTTTTCCTGCGCGGCGCCATAGACGGCCGCAGTGGAGGAGAATATGAACTGCCGAACCCCCGACTTGATCGCCGTATCGAGCAGCGCGCAAGTGTTCATGGTGTTGTTGCCGTAATAGTTGAGAGGGTCGGCGACTGATTCGGGGACAACGATCGACGCAGCGAAATGAACAATCGCGGTAACGCTTTGGCGTGCGATCACGTCACTGACGAGTGTCTTGTCGCCTGTGCTTCCCGATACAAAGGGCACGGAGGCCGGAATCAGAAATCGGAAGCCGTTCGAAAGGTTGTCGAGGACCACGACCGGCTCGCCTGCATCGACGAACTCATGTACCATGTGGCTGCCGATGTAGCCGGCGCCCCCTGTGATCAAAATCGTCATATCAAGCGCTTCTCCTGAGCAAGCGAAAGGCGTCCCAAATAATCAAGGCGCGATCCTTTGAAGCAACGGCTTGGTTATGGCGGGCGCGCTCAATGCCCGGTATATGGATCAACAACGGGCATGGCCAACATTCTTTTCATCAAAACGTCTTCTCTCGGCGATGTGGTCCATCATATGCCGGCTTTGACGGATGCCCGAAAGGCGCACCCTGATGCGACTTTCAGCTGGCTGGTTGAGGAGGCGTTTGCACCCGTCGTCCGCCTGCATCCCGCGGTAGACAAGGTCATTCCGGTCGCATGGCGGCGCTGGAGAAGGTCTCTGTACACTCCGGCCACGATAGCGGAAATTCAGGCAAGTTTCCGCAATATCCGTGCGCAACGATACGACGAGATCGTCGATACGCAGGGTCTGTTGCGGACTGCAATTCTCACGCGTGCCACCCGTGGCAGGCGCCATGGCTACGATGCTTCGAGCGTTCGAGAGCCGCTTGCTTCGCTGTTTTATGACGTCCGTCATCGCGTTGACCGCAATTTGCATGCGGTCGAGCGCAATCGCATCCTGAGCGGCCTGGCGCTTGGCGATACGCCCCAAGCGGCACCCGACTTTGGACTCGATCGCAATCGGATCGGAAAAGACGGTACGTCGCGCTATGGCCTGCTGTTGCATGCGACGGCGCGGTCCGAAAAGCAGTGGCCGGACGCGCATTGGATTGCGATCGCGAGGGTGTTTGTCCAGAAGTTCGAGTTGGTATTGCCGTGGGGGACGGAATTCGAGCGCACAAGGAGTGAAAACATTGCTGCAGCCGTGCCAGGAACTCGCGTCCCCGATCGTGCGCCGCTGGATCAGGTCGCGAAGCTGATCGCTGGCGCACAGTTTGTGGTTGGCGTCGATACCGGACTCTTGCATCTGGCCGCTGCTCTGGGCGTTCCGCTTGTCGCGATATTCACGGGCAGCAAACCAGGCCTGACCGGGCCGGTGGGAAGAGGGCGGCTATCGATTCTGGGCGACGATGGAAAACCACCCTCGGTCGACGCCGTGGTCGAAGCAGTCGAAAGCATCATTCGTTGAAAGCAGTATTTAGGCCGTGCCTGCTCGCAGCAGATCGTGCACGTGGATAATGCCGACCGGTTTGCTGGCTTCAACGGCAAAGAGGGCCGTCACTTTCATCACATTGAGAATATCGAGCGTCTCGCTGAGCAACTGATCGCGTCGCACTGTCTTCGGACTACGCGTCATAACTTCGTCAACGCGGGCATCGAGCAAATTTGCGCGCATGTGCCGACGCAGGTCGCCGTCGGTGATGATTCCGACGAGGGCGCCGCGGGTATCGGTTATTCCGACGCAGCCGAAACCCTTGGTCGTCATTTCAAGGATGGCGTCAGACATTCGGGTGCCGAGTGGCGACAGCGGCATGGTCTCGCCCGTGTGCATGATGTCGGCCACGGTTTTCAGCAAGGTCCCGAGCTTGCCGCCGGGGTGCAGAAGACCGAAGTCCAGCGCAGTGAAGCCGTGACTTTCGAGCAGTGCAATCGCCAACGCATCGCCCAGCGCAAGCTGCATCAGTGAAGATGTCGTCGGGGCGAGATTATGGGGGCAGGCCTCGCGCGCCTGAGGCAGCGTGAGCACGATGTCCGAGAGCTTGGACAGGGCGCTGTCCGGAATGGCGGTCATCGCAATCAACTTGATTCCATGGCGGCGTGAGTAGTCGGTGATGTTTTTTAGTTCAGGCGTCTCGCCAGACCACGAGAGGGCGAGGATGATATCATTGTTGGCGATCATTCCGAGATCGCCGTGGCTTGCTTCGCCAGGATGCACGAAAAAGGCCGGTGTTCCGGTGGATGCGAAGGTCGAAGCGATCTTGCGTGCGACGTGGCCGGACTTTCCCATTCCAGTCACAATGACTCGACCCTGCGCCGCGCGGATGACATCGATCGCAGCCGCAAAGCTGCTGCCAAGACCATCGCGCAATGCGGCGGCAAGTGCGTCAACCCCGCTTCCTTCGGCCTCGAGGGTGCGCAACGCCGATGCAATTGCGGCTTGCGCGCGATCGCTCGTCAGGTCAGCGGGTTTCGGTTTGGCCATAGCGGTCTTGATAGCATGAAAAGAGTTTCACGTCAGGCTTGACTAGCGCGTTCGTTAATGCGTCAGGCATGAGTGCATGACTCGTGACTAAATTGAAGGATTTTTCGCTTTTGCGAGGACCTGCCTCACGGTCGTGAGCGCGGTCTGCACGGAGACGTCGTCGGTGCGCCGATGACGCACGGCATTGTTGCCCTCGACGCGCGCACGCTCGCGAATGTTTTCGTCACCCGATGGTTCGAGTACCGCGGCGAGCGGGTTGAGAGGCTTCCAGTGCCACGAACTAGTCGGGCCAAAGATCGCAATCGTCGGCGTGCCGATCGCCGCCGAAACGTGCATCAGCCCGGAATCGTTTGACACCGCGGCATCAGCGGTGGCAAGCGCAAGGGTCGCATTGCGCAAATTGGCGTCTGTGAGATCCCGCACACGGTTGCCACCGTTGGCCACGATTTCCTTTGCGATCAAAGTTTCATTTGGCCCCCCCAGCACCCAGACCGAGACGCCGTCGGCGGTAAGCGCACGCGCGAGTTCCGCATAATGCCGGGCCGGCCATGCCTTGCCGGCACCCACGGCGCCGGGCGACAGGGTGACGATGGGACGTTTCTCCTCGGCAAGCCCGCGCTGCGCAATCCACGTGGCGACTTCCTGACCCGGAATTTTCAATTCGGGCAGCGGCCACTCGGCCGGGATCGGTGCGTCCTTCGGCAGGGCCAAAGCACCCATCTGATCGATCATGCGTGGGAGTTTTCTTTCGCCGAGGCGCACATCGTTGAGCAGGCCGAAACGGAACTCGCCGGCAAAGCCGGTGCGGAGAGGAATCCCTGCGAGCCAGGGGGGCAGCGCAGCCTTCCATTTCCGCGACATAACGATTGCCTGCCCATATTTTTGTTCTTGCAGCAGCCTTGCAAGCTTTCGCTGGAGGGCAAGACCCAGTTGTCCCCGCGGCAAATCAATCACGATGGCCCGCCGGACGCCGGGCATATAATCGGCGAGCGGCGCGCAAAGCGTGCTGCTGACGATATCGATCGGTCGATCGGGGCTTTTCGCACGCAGCAGCTTCACCACCGAATGGCAGCGGACGAAATCACCGATCCAGACATAGGGAATGATGACGACCGGCGCGGCAACTTGCTTAACGTCTTCTTTCATGGACCCGCGCCGCCCAATCTATGCCCCTTTTCGACCGGCTTGCAGCGGTTACTCCGCGGCAGTGACCCCTGTCCAGCCGCAGACTTTTTACCCTGTTCCCGGCCACTTGCGGAGCCGGTAAGCGTAAGATTGCGCCGGACGCCCGGCTGGGGCAAAGGTTTACCGCGCATTCGGGTGGTGGCGAGGGTAGGGATGTTTTTGGTAACCGGCGGGGCCGGATTTATCGGGTCGAACATAGTGGCCAGCCTCAATGAGGCCGGCTCGACCGATATCGCGGTGAGCGACGTCTTGGGCCGCGATGACGCCAAATGGCGCAATCTCGCCAAGCATCAGGTCGCAGACATGGTTCCACCGGTCGAGCTGATGCCCTGGCTCGAAAGCCGAAAGCTCGATGCCGTCATCCACATGGGCGCAATCTCAGATACGACCGCGACCGACGGCGACCTGGTGATGGAAAACAATTTCCGTCTGTCCTTGCGTCTGCTCGACTGGTGCACGGCAACACGGACCCCTTTCATTTATGCCTCATCCGCGGCGACCTATGGCGATGGCAGCCAGGGATTCGACGACGATTGGTCGATCGATGCGTTGCGCAAACTGAAGCCAATGAATCTCTACGGCTGGAGCAAGCACCTGTTCGATCTCGCTGTGGTCGACCGGTATTTGAAGAAAGAAAAGATGCCGCCGCATTGGGTCGGGCTGAAGTTCTTCAACGTGTACGGTCCGAACGAATACCACAAGACCCACATGGCAAGCGTCTTGGCGAAAGTGTTCGATACCGCGAGGGCAGGAAATCCCGTGCGCCTTTTCAAGTCGCACCGCGAGGGCATTGCCGACGGCGATCAGCGACGGGATTTCATTTATGTCGACGACGCCGTTTCCGTGCTGCGCTGGCTGCTCGAGGCAACAGGGATAAACGGCATCTTCAATGTGGGTACCGGCAAGGCAGAAAGCTTCCGTGACATGATCGCCACGATGTTCAAAGCGCTTCGGCTTCCCGTGAATATTGAATACATCGAGATGCCGGAGACAATCCGCGGCCAATATCAATATTTCACCGAGGCGCGCATCGAACGGCTGCAGCGCGCGGGCTATAACGTTGGCTTCATGCCGCTCGAGGCGGCGGTGAATCAGTACGTCACAGGTTATCTCAGTCGCGACGACCGTTATCGGTAACGCTATGTACGACTTCGACAAGCATCTTGCCGAGCTTTCCGATCAGATCGTGCTCTGTGTCGGCGATCTGATGTTGGATGAATTTGTCTATGGCGAGGTCTCGCGGATCTCGCCGGAGGCCCCGACGCCGGTCATCGCGGTCAAACGCGCGGAATTGATGATCGGGGGGGCCGGCAACGTCGCTCGCAATCTGGTAGCCCTCGGCACTCGTTGCATATTCGTGGCAGCCGTGGGCGACGACGAAGCAGGCAACGAGTTGACCAAGGCGCTCGGTAACCATCCGCTGATCGAGTTTCATCTCGTCGTCGATGGAAGCCGTCAAACCACGCGCAAGGTGCGTTTTGTATCCGAGCATCATTCGACGCATCTGCTGCGAGCCGATTGGGAAACGGCTTTAGCGGTCGATGCCCGCAGTGAAGATGCGCTGATCGGGCACGTCCTCAAGGCAATTCCACGGGCAGGCGCCGTGGTGCTGTCTGACTATGCCAAGGGCGCGCTCACCCCCCGCGTGATCCGGGCCGTCATTGACGCTGCCAACGATCGTGGCAAGCCTATCGTGGTGGATCCCAAGAGCCGCGACTACAGCATCTATCGAGGCGCGACCGTTATTACGCCAAACAGGCAGGAACTTGCCGACGCCACGCGTAGCACCGCCCGGACCGACGATGAAATTACCGATGCTGCTGCAAAACTATGTGAGGCATTGGCCGCAAAGGCGGTGCTGGTAACGCGTAGTGAAGGCGGTATGACCCTCGTAGGCAATGGAACCTCCGTGCACGTTCCGGCCCATCCGGTTCGCGTACGCGACGTTTCCGGTGCGGGCGATACCGTTGTAGCGGTCGTTTCCGCGATGCTGGCAATCGGTGCGGATTTCGAATCCGCGATGCGGGCCGCCAATGCGGCTGCCGCCGTCGTTGTCGGCAAGCGCGGGACCGCAACGTCATCTGTTGCCGAGCTGCGGTCTCGCATACTCCCGTCAGCAACGCTGGCGCCGAAAGAAAAAATTGTCTTCGACTGGGCCGTTCTTGAAGAGCATCTTGCCGAGTGGCGCAGCCAAGGACTGCGCGTGGGTTTCACCAACGGCTGCTTCGATCTGCTTCACCCGGGTCACGTCAAGCTTCTGGCTGGCGCGCGTGCCGCCTGCGATCGTCTCGTTGTGGGCCTCAACGGGGATGATTCCGTGACCCGTTTGAAGGGGGCAGGCCGGCCGGTGCAACCCGTGCAGGCACGCGCTGAAGTTCTCGCTGCGCTCGAGGCCGTCGATCTGGTTGCCATATTCGACGAAGATACACCGGAAAAGTTGATCAACCGCGTGAGGCCGACGGTCCTGGTCAAGGGCAGTGACTATACACGTCAGGAAGTGGTCGGCCGCGAGATCGTGGAGGCGCTTGGCGGCGAGATCATCCTCATCGATATTGTGCCCGGCCATTCCACTACATCCATGGTCGAAAGGACCCGCGCGTCAAAGGCCCGGTCCTCCCGTTGAAAGATTCGCACTTGTCGCTTGGCGCAGCCGATCACGAGATGCAGCTGTTCGCGCATTTTTTGGCGAGACCAAGGGTTCGTCATGGGTGCCAATGAGACTTCTGCGATGAGCGCGTGCAGGGCGTCGAGATTGCAGATATCAATCGCCTGCCAATTCAAACTGCGATCTTGTGAAGATAACGCCGTGTCTGCGCGCCGCGACTGTGCGTGTACCTGGTAGTTTTCGCGCGAGTAGAAACTCGACCAGATAGGGGCCATCCTAACCACTGCTTCTGGTCACCAAAGCGCGGCGGGACATATTCCCAACTTTTTCGTTGCTGCAATTGGGTTAGCGTGGCGGCGTGATCCGCTCGTCGATATCATTTCGTCACTGGCGCTCGGGCTTCCGCAGCGGTTCAACGGTGAGCCGCGGCCAGGCTTTGATTTCCTCGTAACGCTTCGCATAGCGGTAGAAGGTGCCTTCGAAGTTTCCAAACGCAATGACGAAGCCGGCCCAGCCATCGCGAAAGCCGAGCTTGAACACGTAGTGCTTGATGAAGGCCCATATCGCGTGTCCCAGGGCGGTCCACATGGAAACCTGCTTGTGCGCCAGCATTCGAGCGCCGACGGTCGAGTAACGATTAGCCTTTGCAAGAACTTCCTCGAAGTTTTGAAACGGAAATTGCACCAGTGCGTTCTCAAGCTTTCCGATGGATTGGCCGCTTTGCATCACGACCGCCTCGTGAATGATCCGTGTGTAGCGCATTGTACCCTTGCGATAGAATTGCGGCTGCCGGTAGTTCGGATACCAGCCCGAACCCTTGATCCAGCGACCCATAAAGAAATTCCGACGCGGAATGTAATAGGCGTCGTATTTCGGCCCATCCGCCAACAGCGCCAGAATTTCGTCTCGAACCGCGGCCGTACACCGCTCGTCGGAATCGAGGCTCAGGATCCATTCATGAGAGCAGGCGTCGGCGGCGCGGTTGCGCAACTCGCTGAATGTCGTAAGTCGGATCTGCACGACCCGCGCGCCCAGACGCTCAGCGATATCCGCCGTTCCGTCAATGCTGTGCGAGTCAGCCAAAACGATTTCGTCCGTCCACAATACGCTCTTTATGGCATCCTCGATCTTGTCCGCCTGGTTGAAGGCGATGATTGAAGTGGAAATCTTTGCCATGGGATCGGTTGAAGAAGCTCGGCCCGCGGAAGCATTTTCGACGCCCCGGCGGAAAGCCAGCGATGTGGCCTGATCGGGCCATCGATAGCAGCTTTCCAAATTGCCGGGAAGGCCAATCGCCGAGTTAGATCAACGCCACTTCGAGTATAAGGAGCAAGAAAACTGGCACGAGCGCGCAAAACATGGTTCAAGCGGTTGAGTCTGGGGGTATGAGATGTGACCGAAATGATTTCGATCATCGTCACGACATACAATCGCGAAGATGCGCTCGACGCGGTTTTGCGTTCGCTTGAACGGCAAAGCGATTCGGCATTCGAGGTCATCGTGGCCGATGACGGCTCGGGCGCGGCCACGGCAGCGCTCGTCGAGCGGTGGAAAGCCGCGTTCGGGCGTCGCCTTGAACACGTATGGCATAGTGACGAGGGCTTCCGCGCGGCGGAAATTCGCAACCGCGCCATTTTGACCGCGCGCGGAACGTATTGTATTTTTCTCGACGGCGATTGCATGGTACGGCGCGATTTTGTCGCGACCCACCGTCGCTTGGCTGAGCCGCACTGGTTTGTGACCGGCAATCGCGTTCTGCTTTCGCAGGACCTGACAGCCAAAGTGCTGCGGGAAAATCTCGCGCCCGAAGCCTGGAGCCCTTCGCACTGGCTGTCAGAGCGTGTCCGCGGCGGCGTCAATCGTCTGTCGGGACTGCTGAATCTGCCACTCGGCCCGTTGCGCCGGCTCCGCGCTGGAACCTGGCAGGACGCGCGATCGTGCAACCTCGCCATCTGGCGGTCTGATCTCGAGCGCGTCGACGGTTTCGACGACGACTATAGCGGCTGGGGCAAAGAGGATTCCGATATTATTGTGCGTCTGCTGCATGCCGGCGCCTGCCGCAAGGACGGTTTTTTTGCGACCGGTGTGATCCATCTTTGGCATCCCGAGGCCGATCGCTCCCGATTGACTGAAAACGAGCGCAAATTGGCCGAGGTTGCCTCGGGCACTCGCATCCGTGCGCGGCGAGGCCTGTCGTCGCTACAGATTCCGCAGTCGCGAGCGAAGTGAGCTGAACGATGGCCGCCCTTTCAATTGCAAAAGGCGTCGATAAAGCAGGACTTGCTCGCATTTCAGAAGGGCTTGTCATCGCGCTTGCAGCATCACTTCCTTGGTCGACTTCTGCGACGGCGATTCTGGTGGTGCTTTGGATCATCACCTTCGTTCCAATCGCCAATTGGGTCGATATTCGCAGAGAGCTGCTCACGTCAGCCGGCGGTCTGCCGGTGTTTCTCGTCGGACTCGGCCTTGCCGGGATACTGTGGTCAGATGGGACACCTTACGAGCGATGGAAAGGTTTTGACTCGTTCCTGAAGCTTTTGGTGATCCCGTTATTGTTCGCGCAGTTCGGCCGATCGGGTCGCAGTGAACGGGTATTCCTAGCCTATCTTCTTTCCTGCGTTGCGCTGCTAATTGCCACCACTGCTATCAAGCCGATAAGCCCGCTGTGGAACTTGCTCACGCGATATGAGGTGGGTGGGGTTGTCTTCCATAACGATGTGCTCGTTAAGAACGCTGCGACTCAAAGCGGCGAGTTCGTGACGTGCATTTTTGGCTTGTTGTTTCTCATGCACGAAGCCTCTGTTCGCCGACGCTGGCAGTTGTTGCTCGGCCTTCTCGTCGTCGTTTGCGCAATGCTCGCCAGCATATTCTATGTATCGTTGGGCCGCACCGCGCTGGTTGTCATTCCGGTTTTACTTGTTTTATTCGCGATCAAAAAGCTGAGAGGAAAGAGCATCGTTCTTGTGTTTGTGTGCGCGGTCTTGATTGGAGTTGGCGGGTGGTTTTCGTCGCCTTACCTGCGTGAACGAACCACACAAATTGGGACGGAGATACAGACATACGTAGCGACCAACGAGAGGACGTCTTCCGGCGAGCGCATAGAATTTTGGAAAAAATCGGCAGAATTTATCCGGGAGGCGCCGGTGTTCGGGCACGGCACCGGGTCGATACGGGCGCTGTTTGAAAGGGCTGCAGCTGGAAGAAGTGGGGCCGCTGGTGTCGCTGCTGACAATCCGCACAATCAGACTTTCGCTGTCGCGATACAGTTGGGGCTGTTAGGCGCCGTCGTCTTATGGGCGATGTGGATCGCCCACATGTTGCTGTTCCGCGGCAATGGCCTGGCCGAATGGGTCGGACTCGTCATCGTCGTGCAAAACGTCGTCGGATCGCTGTTCAACTCACATCTGTTCGATTTCACGCAGGGTTGGGCCTACGCCATCGGCGTCGGGGTTGCTGGCGGCATGGTGCTGAAGAATCGCCGGCTCGAAAAAAGCGACAAACTCGGCTGATGCTGTCGTGACACTTTTGATTCGCGCGGGCTAAATCCGATTCAGGATTCGCTGACTCGTGGTCGAATCTTGCCGTCAAAAATATCCCAGTAATCCATATCAACTTCATTTGTTGCGCTGATGGCCGTGTCCTTGTCTACGGCGACACAAGTGTGCATCTAGCGACAACGATATCGTTGAACAAATCTAAATATCAGCGTACCTGCATTGCAGAAATTAACCTGAAGCAATTCAGTCCGGCGCGTGAAATGAGTGTTGCAGAGTGAAGTTTCAACTCCACTGAGTGAAACTTGGTCGGCCGGAAAAAAATTGACCGCTAACCTCTCACGGCTGACCTGGCTGCTGATCGGCGCCGCGCTGGCGCTCCGTCGATCGCAATCGCACCAGCAAATCTGAAATCCACCGGACAAGCCCGTCTATTTTCGACGGGCACGACTCAAGTCACCAAGCAACAGTGCGACAAGAACAAGCCCGATGACGAAGGCAGCGGCATCCAGCAGAGCCGACCCGCTTCGTACTGTCAGTAACGCCAATAATCCTAGCGCGACGTTCAGGGCAAAAACCCGGGCAACGACTTGATTGACACTAAAGCCGACGTCGAGCGCGCGTTGATAAAAATGACTCCGGTGCGCCTGCGTCACCACTTCGCCGTTCACCAGACGACGCATGAGCGTGATTGTCGCATCAGCCAGATAGTAAAGCGGCAACAGAGCCGCCGCGGCGAAATGGCCGCCTCCGGCAAGAAGTGCGAGCAGCCAGCCCAGCAAAAGACCGATCGGGAGGCTGCCGACGTCACCGAGGAATATTTGCGCAACGGGCCGATTGAATGGCGCGAAGCCGATCATCGCCCCGCAAAGTGCGAGGGCAACGAGGCCTGCTTCCGGCGGAAGCAAGCCCATGAGTCCGAAAAGACCGAGAGCCGCCGTGGCCGGCACGATTTCCGCAACAGTCATCCAGTCGATTCCGTCCATGAAATTGACGACGTTGACCAGCCACACACCGCCAATGAGCAGAAGCGCGCGGTCGAACCACCAGGGGACAGCCGGCACAAAGCGCATTTCCACCGGAAGCGTGGCGCTAACGGCGGCAACGGCCAGGGTTTGCAGCAAGAGCCGCGGAATGGCGTCCAGGGGCCGCAGATCGTCGGTTACGCCAACAAGGGCGAGACCAATTGCCGACGCAAAGACAACTGCGAGCCCCCCGGCATCACCGACGAACTGCTTTGCGAAAAAGACTCCCGCAGCAGCGACCACAATTGTCGTAGCAGCGACCACTGCAATTCCGCCGCCTTGTGGGGTCGGCACCCGGTGAGAGGAACGGGCATTTGGCTTTGCCAGCGCGTAGCGTGCAAGCCACGGCCGCAGCCAGAGCAGAAGGACTGCACTGATCGCCGCGGCGGCAAGAAGCGACACCACACTGAGCGTCAAGTTCATCGGTGTCACGACTTTATGCCGAGGGCGCACCAATAGGGCGGCGAATGTCGGCGATTGTACATGAATTCACTTGTTTGCGAAAAACACCGCTTGCTCACCTGGCATCGGCAAGGTCTTCAACCGGTTTCTGAAAAAACGTTGGGATCCCGAACACGGCAACGACCACGCAAGATAACATGACCAGCAGGCCGAATATTGCTGACAGCGTGAACGCGCGCTCCGGTTCCACCGATTGCATCCCAAATCCAATGATCAGCGCGCTTTCCCTGATTCCCCAGCCGCCAATCGAGATCGGTATGATCGTTACCAGAAGGGCGCTGGAGACAATAGCCAGATAGTGCACAAGGTCGACGCCGGGCATAACGATTGCGTTCCCCAGCGCACAAAACGCGGCGATCGACAGCAAATGCAGCGACAGGGATATTAGAATAACGCGCAAACTACCAGCGCCTTCGACGGTACGCTTGAGGTCGAGGCCGAGCTGTCGTCCAGCCAGCACAAGCCGGTGCGAGCCTTTTAGGCTCGGAACCAACCGCGTCAAAGCAAGATAAGTTAGAGGGCCGCAAATGGCGATCGCCACCGACAAGAGCAACAAGGGCTGAGCGAGGAAAAAACGCGGCAAAATAAGAACGGAGACAATCACCAGCGTGGAGAGGGCGAGCAGACCCAAGGCCCGGTCAATCAATACGATGCGTACTACAGTGCCGATCGGAGTGCGCCCACTCAGCGCGTATGTCCGCACCAGGTCGGCGCCGATGACCGACGGCAGAACCATGCTGCACAACATGCTGAGGCCCTGCCAGAAAAGGTAGAACCACATTCTGTATTGTGGAGCTGAAAGCGCCATCACAACGAGGCGCCACCGTTCGGCGGAGATGATTTGTTGAGCGACCAGAATGGCGAAGCCGACCGTCAGCCAGACAGGATTGGCGGCCTGCAAAAGCTGACGCAGCTTTGCCGGATCGAGCAGTCGCGCGAGAGCGATCAGCAAAATGACCGTCAATGCAATTTGGATGACCGAAATGATCAAGACTTTAGATGAAAGGAGGCGCATTCCAGAATTCCGTCGCGTCCTGTGAAATAGCGCTCCGCGCAGGGCGACATGAATAACCGATCACCGCGGGAAATGGAATAAATAACCTGCGTCGGAAGACGCTGGATCCTGATTGTGTTTTCAGGGACGACAGAAATCTGCGCGACAAAGTCAGTCGAAATAAGCCACCGCAGTGGAACAGGAAAGAGTCAGCTGTTCCAGCGTCGATACCACGCCTGGAACATCAAGACTGACCACAATCCGTGTGACCAATCGCGTCGACCCGATTGGTGCTCCGCAAATCTTTGTTCAATGAAATTGGAATTTAACAGCCCACTCGCGGCGAGAGCAGGTCGCGAGAGCAGGTCCGTGGCAAAGCCGGCGAGCGGTCCGCGAATCCAATCGCCAATGGGTACCGCGAACCCAGCTTTTGGTCGCTCAACCAAGGCCGGAGGTACATAGCGGTGCAGGACATCACGCAGTATTCGTTTTCCGCGCCGCCCGTGTATGAGAACCGATCTTGGCAGCCGCCAGGAAAACTCGACAACACGATGATCGAGCAACGGTACGCGGACCTCGAGTGACACAGCCATGCTCGCACGATCGACTTTAGTGAGGATGTCGTCCGGCAGATACTGCATCATGTCGTAAAAACGGACCTGCGATGTAGGCTCCGGGAGCGCCGTTGCCGCATTGCGGCCCGCCCACGGCTGCAGTGGCTCAACGGCGCCAGGAACCAGAGTTTGCGGCTCAGGCCACGGCGCGATAACGCGGCGATAGATGGAATCGAGGTCCTGCATTGGCAACAGAGCTGCCAGTTTGTGGATCTTGTCGCCGACATGCGTCGGCTGCAGCCGCCTCGGAACGGCGCTCAGCATGGTGTCCCAAGCCGCTGGCGAGATCGATTGCAATGCGAAGCTCGCCGTCTTCGATAAAAACGCAGGCACGGTTCGGCAATAGGATGCGAGAAAGTCGAACCAGTGGTGACGAACATAGCCGCCGAAGCATTCGTCGCCGCCATCTCCCGAGAGCGAGACGGTTACATCGCGCCGTGCAAGCTGCGACACAATGAATGTCGGAATTTGCGATGAGTCAGCGAATGGCTCGTCATAGATGTCGGGCAGACGCTCAACAACCGCTCGCGCAATTTCAGGATCGACAATGAGTTCGGTGTGTTCGGTTCCGAGGTGTTGGGCGACCAGTTTGGCTTGGTTGGCCTCGTCATAGGCTTCGTTCTGAGAACCGACAGAAAACGTGTGAACCCGCCTGCCTGATTGTGCTTGCATGAGAGCGACAACCGTAGACGAGTCGATCCCACCCGACAGGAATGCTCCGAGTGGTACATCGGAAACCATCTGACGGATGACGGCGTCGCGCAGCAGCTCGTCGAGTTCGTCAGCAATTTCGGACACTGGCCGACTATCGATTCGGCGCTGGTTTTCTCCGGCGACCTGAAGAAGGTCCCAATAGCAGAAAAGCTCCGGTTCCTTGCCTTGTTCAACGCTCAAGATGTGCGCGGGTGGAAGTTTCCGGACACCTTGGCAGATCGCCAGCGGCGCAGGAACGCAGGCGTGACGCATGAAAGCGACTGCCGCCTGGGGATCGACACGCAGGGAAAAATTCGGGAAGGGAACCAGTGCACGGAGTTCGGATGCAAACAGAAAGGTGCCGTCGGGTTGGAGGCACCAAAGCAGGGGTTTGATGCCCAACCGATCGCGGACCAGCCAGAGGCGACGGTCCCGGCGATCCCAGAAGACGATGGCAAAAATGCCATTCAGTTTTTTGATCGTTGCGGGTATCCCCCAGATCGCCACCGCTTCCAGGATGACTTCAGTATCCGAGTGTCCGCGCCAGTTCACCGACCCGCGGGCCGCTTCGACTTCGCGACGCAGTTCCGCGGTGTTATAGAGTTCGCCGTTGTAGCTCATCACCCAGCGCTCATCCGAAGAGTGCATCGGCTGCGCACCGGCATCTGAAAGATCGATGATGGACAATCGCCGGTGTCCGACGGCGATGCCCACCTGCTCGTCAATCCAGAATCCCTCTGCATCGGGCCCGCGCTGCGAGAGCGTCGCCGTCATTGCGCGGACGCGCTGTCCGAGTTCGTCGGCGTTCGATTGGCCACGACTGAGAAAGCCTGCTATCCCGCACATGAGAAGTGTCTGGCCTGGATCTCTGGACTAGAGGCGGTCCGTGGCAACCGGCCGCCCGATCCGCTCGCGAAAAACGTCATCGATGACGGACAAAGGATCTTTCGGCGTCCAGCCGGTGAGAGCGGTGAGACGCGACGAATCGAGCGTCGAATTATGAATGATTTCGTTCGCCGGAACGCCACGGTCAGTTGCCTTGATCGAAAAGACGAGTTTTGGATCGGCGTTTGTCAATGAAGCAAGGCGGCGCGCGGCGTCGAAGTAGCTGATGTCGCGGGCGCCGGACATCTGAAACATTCCACCATCACGGCCTTGTGAAATCGCCACCAGCGAATCGATTGTGTCGGCAAGTGAGATAGGTGCAAAGCGGTGGTCGGCATATGCGTTTATTGTCTTTTTTTTATTGAGATCGTCGATCCAGCCGTTAAAGAGCCTGTCGTCGGATCGTAGGACCTTTGAAAGACGCAAGATCGACGCGGCAGAGCCCAGGGCGGAGAATTCCTTTTCTGCCTTCGCCTTGAAGTGTCCGTACTCCGTCACAGGGCGGGGCTCGCGGCTCGCCGGGACATGCGGTTCACGCCAGTCGAAGACGGCGTTGCTGGACAGGAACACGACTCTCGAGCCCGCGTCCACCAGTCGACGCGCCAGCACGCTGGGTGCAGAAAAATTGACGCGTTCGGCCAGCTCTCTGTCATTCCGGCACGCCGCAAAGCCCGTAATGGCAGCGCAGAAAAAAACAATGTCGGCCTGCGGCAAGCGCGCGGTCTCGGCTTCAGACGATGCGAGATCGAGGTGCAAAGCATTGCCCTGTACGGGCACCGGACGTCGGGTCGTGAAAAAGACGGTGTCCTGTCGCGACTCAAGTTTGTCCTTGAGCGCGCGCCCGATAGCGCCGTCGCCTCCGATAATGAGTGCTCTCATTGCGGGTTACGTCTGGGCAGCGGGTCAGCGGCAGAGGGCAGGGTTATTTATTGAGAGACGCAGAACTGCCGCGAAGGCCATGCTCTCGCCCGTTCTTGCCCTGGTACAAACCCAAGACCACCACCAGTTTGGCGATCTTCCAGACGGTTCTTGAAACGCTCACGACGTTTCTTGGACGAAATATCGACGATTTGTTCGTCGTCTCGCCACCCAGGACGCCCACTTCGGCAAAGGAATGTCCGGAGTTGAGAAGCTTGACCAATATTTCGCCCTGAATGCCGAATCCCGAACTCGTCATGACAGACGGTTTGAGCAGACTGCGGCGATGAACGGGTAAACCGTTGTAGTAGTTCAGTCTTTGCCCGGAGAGAAGGTTGAGCAGCCCGGTGTACGACCGTGAAAGAATATATCGCGGCAACGTCTTTATCTGACGCAGGTTGGTCACGTAAGGGATAACGATGTCGGCCGTTCCTATTTTGGAGACGATCAACGGCAGGCTTGAGGCGGGGATTCCGCCATCGCCACAGAGCATCATCACATAGTCATGCTTCGATTCTTCGACGCCCCTCTTGTAGGAACCGCCGAGGCCGCGATTTGGATTATTATGGAGCACGCGAGTGTTGGTCAGCTCGCGTGACAGCATTTCCATAATTTCGCCGGTGCGATCCGTGCTGCCGTCGTTGATGAGAATGATCTCATACGTGTCGATGAGACCGTCTACGGTCGAATGGATCTCACGAACGACCTGCTCGATGACCTTTTGCTCGTTAAGTGCGAGTACAACGAAGCTGACGCTGTACGCAATTTTCTGAAACCCGGACATTTACACTACCGTTCGCCGTTATCCCGCGCTTTGCGGGTTTTTATTGCATTCCGTGACGAAGGTACAGTGCGGTCACCGCCGCAAGATCCCTCATCCGGCGGTTGCCCGCGGCTCGCTCCGCGCTTTTTCGATGTGATATTCAGAGAGGATTTCATCGACCGGGCCAATTTTGACGAGGCGCCCCGAATTCATAAGGGCTGCCTTGTTGCAGATCGAACGGATGAGATCATCGCTGTGGCTGGCGAGCACCAGAATCGCGCTTTTTTTGGCGAGTTCATGCAGGCGGGCCGACGCCCGATCTGTGAAGCGTGCGTCGCCGGCCCCGATGCCCTCGTCAAGCAGGAGGATTTCCGGCTCAAAGACCGTGGCGAGCGAAAATCCGAGCCGCGTCGTCATGCCCATTGAATAGGTCCGAACGGGCAGAGAAAGATATTCACCCAGTTCGCTGAACTGTTCGATTTCGGGTATCTTGCTCTCGATTTCCGACTGCGTCATGCCGTGCAGCATGCCGGCCGTGACGATCGTCTCGTAGCCTGTATCTTCGCTATCGATGCCCAACGTCAGCTCAAACAGCGATGTTATCTTGCCGTCTACCCACACTTGGCCCGATGTGGGGTAATAGATTCCCGCCAGCACCTTCAGCAAAGATGATTTGCCTGCGCCGTTGTGACCGACGAGCGCAAGACGGTCGCCATCGGATAACTGAAAAGACAATCCCGTCAGGGCCGTGACGGTGACGTGGCGGTGCTGCAGATCCTTCTTGTTGATGAATCCACCTGTCGCACTCTGGAACAGGGCGCGTCGCAGGCTGCGCTGCATGCCGTAAATCGGAAAGTCCAGTCCTACATTCTCAGTCAGGATCGTAGCCATGGTCATACCCAGAACGCGATTCTTTTGCGATAGCGCGAAAACACCTTGAACGTTGCAATCCAGCCGACCAGCGTAACCACCAGGATCACCAGATAGCTCCACAGCGATGGAGTTTTCCCGAGCAGCGGCTCGCGCACGACGTTGATGAAAGCGAAGAGTGGATTGAGATCGACAAATACGAGGCGGGTCAACCCGGTCAACAGGTGCGGGGGCCAGAAGACCGGGGTCACAAAGAGAGAAATCTGCAGGACGGTTGCAATGAGCTGTTGGACGTCGCGGAATCTCACGCAAATCATGCCAAGCAGCAGTGCAACCCAGACCGCGTTCACGGCGACTAAAACAAGCCCAGGGATGACGAGAAGAATGGTCGGCGTAATCAGCTTTGGCAAAAAGATTGCGACGATAACCAGGTAGACCGCCAGATTGTGGAAAAAGCTCACCAGATTCCGCCACGCCAGCGCGTAAGCCAGGATGGAATAATCCATTCGCATCCGGTTCAGGTGCTGGCTGCTGATGAACATGTTGCCGCCTTCCGTGATCATGGTCGACAGCATCAGCCAGACCATCATTCCGGAGGCCAGAAACGGCATGTATTCGGCCGGTTCCTGTTTCCAGAGGCCTACTCCGATGCTGCTCATCACGGCCGTGAAAATTGCGAGGCTGATCGTGGCCCAGAACGGACCGATCGTCGTGCGGCGGTAGCGCCGCTTGATGTCGAGAAATCCGACCCGTCCCCACAGATCGTAGCGCCGCAAACCGTCGAGCAGATCCTCGCTTGCCGTTATGACCAGGAGGCGAAGATGTCCGCGAGATTTCGCGTCCGCGATCTTGGGATCGCCATTCACGCTGGGAGAAGAAACGGTCATTGATGTCGGACTTCTATTTGATCGCCGCAGCGATTGCGCGAGTTGCAATCGTGCGCTGCGTCGCTTTTTTCACGAGATATCTCAAAGCGGCGCCGGTAAGCGTCATTAATCCGTAGGGGCGCAGCCGGAGGATCAACCACATCAGTATTGCGAGCCGGGACAGACCTGTTTTGGTCCCGAAAAATCGAATCAAGCTGCGGTCAAAGTCACCGAGTGCAACTAGATCCGCGATGGCCGATGAATCCGCGGTTGGCGACAAAAGTGCAAATCGCGCCATGTTGAAGCGCAGTCTGCGTGCGTAGAGTCGCGGATATTCCTCATTCAGTGGTGAAGGGCAAGTCGAAGCGAGACGGTCTTCCGCGGCCGCGACAAGACGTGGTCCTTCAGTGGGTGACAGCGCAGCGCGGGCTGAAAAACTGTCGCGCCGTACGTCCCACGCCGCCGTCAGATAGCTTGAGTAATAAAATCCATGGCGAAACGCCAGCAATCGACAGTTTAATCCGTCTGAGAACGAACCCAGCGCTTCATCCTGTCCGCCAATGTCGAGAAAAAACTTGCGCCGGTATACGACGCTTGGGCCCACGGCCCAGTTGTCGATCTTGCGCGCCATGTCGCGCGCCTCGGCGGGAGAAATGAAGGCGTCGGACTTGCTAGGCTGGAACAAGGGGCGAAAACCCGTAACGTTGCCGTCCCGGTCGACACAAACGACCTGTCCGCAGAAATAGGCTGCTTCAGGGAATTGTGTGAGCGCTGACGTCGCGACCGTGAAGAAGTCGCCGAGCACGAAATCGTCAGCAGCGGCAAAATAGACAAACTCTGACCCGGCGGCTGCGAGCCCAGTGTTGAAGGCAGCTGGCGCGCCACGGTTTTGGTCGTGTTTGATGAGGCGAATGACGGGATTCTCGCGTTGGAGGCTCTCGATGACCTCGATGCTCGAATCGGTCGAGCCATCATCGACGACAATCAGTTCGCTGAGGGCACGGCCTTGTCGCAGCATCGCCCGCAAGGAACGCGGAAGATCCTTGGCGTGATTGTAGTTGGCCAAGATGACTGACAACGACACGAAACGATGGTCCCCTACAGACAACGGGTATTAGCTCTGGAGAATCGTCCAGTAGTAATCGCCGGAATAGCCGGCTTGCTGAAACAGGGCGACCCACTCGGCTGGCTGCAGATAGGTTTCGGCCGTGAGGCACCAGCTCTCGAATAGTGCCTTTTCTTCCTCGGATCGATAGGCATCGACTTGCACGAAACACTTTGCGGGATCGCGGACAACGCGGACCATTTCCTGCAATGCGCGCATGCAGCCCTGCCGGTCCAGATTATGAACGGTGTTGATGCAGAGGACCGCATCGAAGCTCGCGTCCGGAAACGGCAAGTGCTCCATGGTCCCCAGATGCAGCCGCCCGACGGTAGCCGGCTCGCAATGTGTCAGCGCATAGGGCGAGATATCCAGGCCAAAGGCCTCGAGCCCCGGACACGCGATCATCAGATCTTTGACAAGGAAACCCTTGGCGCAGCCGACGTCGAGGACGCGCATGCCAGGCTTCAGGTCAAACCGGCTGACGATATCGCGAGCCACGGGCACCCAGCGGCCATCATAGCGATACCCGCCGTAGCCGTATTCACGCGGACCATCGAAATACATCTCGCCGAATTGTTTGGCGGTCGCCACAACGGAGGGATCCTTGCCGTCGCGGCGCGTCGCGATATTACGCTTTGTCTTGGGAAGGGCACGAAGAAGATCGAACTCAGGCATTGCGCGACCCTTCGTCTTGCTGGGCTTTCGCTATGCCGTCCGACAAGGCCGTATAGCTAAAGTCGGGAAAGGCGCCGCGCGTGGCAGCGTTATCAAAAGGCCGGTAACCGTTATGAGGCATCGGCCCGTTGCGTGGTGATCCTTTGATGGACGCTTTTTTCGGGGCACTGGCGATCACGAGCTCGGCAATCTCGTGGAACGAGTGGACTTTCCCCGTGGCGATATTGAGAGAACCGGTGCTGCGCCGTTCGATAACGCGCGTAATGAGCTCGGCGACGTCATCGATCAGCACGTGATCGCGCCGTTCTTCGCCTTCACCGAACAGCACGATGTCTTTTCCCTCGTTGGCGAGGCGGCGAAATCGGTTGGGTCCGTAACCGTTGTGCGGATCAGCGGCGCCGTAGAGTAGACTGGGTCGAAGTGTGGCGAATGGCGCAGGCACGTCTTGGAATGCCAATTCCCGTGCGAGATGCATCACGCCGTGAAGGCTGGTCGGCGCCCTGACGGAGTTTTCGGTGAGGGGACCAGCCGAATCGGCGTAGACCGCATCCGAGCTTATGTTCACGAGGTGGCTGACGGGCGATTTTGTGAGCGCCCCAACCATGCCCTCGACGATTTTCATGTTTTCCGTGAGCATCTGCACATTCTTGCAGGGCGCGCGCGCCGCGACCGCGACGAAGGTGTCGTCCGGGCGCAACATCAACGCCAATTTGCCCTGAGCATCGGGGGCAAGCAGGTCGATATCGCGCCGTGTCAACGCCAGAACCGAGCCGCCGCGTGCAGAAAGTGTCTTCACAAGCGCGGACCCGACAAACCCTGCCGCGCCCATCACGACGACACGTTTGGGCAGCGCAGGTGAAGGATTTTGGTGCTGCAACATGCCTAGTGCGCGACCGGGCGGCCGAGCGTGTAGTGGATCAACCGGGAGCGCTGCATCCCGGCCGGATCAAGAATGGAATAAGGATCGATGACGATGCGGCCCGAGAGGGCACCGGCAATATCCTCCGGCCTTATGGCACGATATTCGGCCCAGGGCGTTAGAATAAGCAGGCCGTCAGCGCCGCGTGCGGCCGCCAGCGGGTCGTCTACACGCTCGATGCCCAAATGTTTGACGGCTTCGTCGGAGACCGAAGGGTCGTGGGCGCGAACTTTGATCCCTTTCAGCTGCATGATGGTCGCGATCGACGGTGAGTTCTTGATCGAGTGGGTATTCTCTTTATAGGCGAGACCCCACACAGCGATGGTCGCGTGCGGACGGGAATCGAGCAAAGCGGTGCGGATTGTTCGCGCGGCCCAGTCCTTCCGGTGGCGGCTGTTCTTCGTCCACGCCTGTACGACAGAAGCGTCGGTTTTGTGTTCGGCCGCCAGTCGTTCGACCGTCGTAAGGTCGCGTTCGAGATTTCCGCCGGAAATGCCTAGTCCGGGCTTAAGATAGCTGTATGGTCCGATGCGCCGATCAAGTTGGAGCGCTGGCACAATCTCTGACCAGTCGGCGCCGATGTGCTCGCATAGTTCCGCAAGGGTATTCGCTACGGTAACCGAGGCAACGAGACACATATTGATCGAGATCTTCGCCAGTTCGGCACTTTCATAGCGCATCGGCAGGATGGGGCAGCCGAACGCACCGAGCAAATCCGCGAAACGGGGATCGAGGGGTTTTTCCGGCGCGAGACATCCGACAATGTACCGTTCCGGCTGGGTCGAGCGTTCAACGGCAAGACCGAATATGAGCGTCTCGACCTGGTAGTAGAGCCGCGACAGCGGCAGCGCGCGAATGCCGCGGGTAAAGCCGGGCGGCACCTGACTGAGGATGACCATGATGCTGTTGGGGCCCATCGCCGCCGCGACGTCGTCTATCAGTCGGCGAATGCCAGCGAGATCGCTGCTTCCCTGATCGTCCGTCGGCACATCAGTTGCGATGTAGACGATATCGCAGGCCGACAGTGCTTCGCGCTGATGCGAAAAACGCTGGTGCGATCCGCTGGCCGACAGCAATTCCGGCAAGCCCGGTTCGACGACGGGCAATGCCCCGCGCTCGAGCGCGGCGATCAGCGTACGGTCGGGATCGTAACAGATCGTCGGGAAGCCCTTAGACGCGATGGCGGTCGCCGAAACGAGGCCAAGGTGCGTCATGCCGGCAAAACCGACGGTGGGCCGGTTCATGCCGTGGCGTCCTTCGCCAGGCGACGCAGGGTCCGCTGGATCGTCAGATCGTTGCTCAGGTCCGTCGGCGTGCGGGCGTCGCAGAGTTTCTTGAAGTGTTCATATTCCAGCGCCCAGGTCGGATCTTCCTGCGTCAGCGTGACCGCGGTTTCCGGCGGACTGCCGCTCGGCAGCACGCGGCGCCGGTGGCGGAACGTTGTCGGTCCCCATTTGCAGAGGCTTTCGATGTGCGCCGTCCCGCGTTCGGCGAGGATGTCGCAGGTGAAATGGTTGCGCCACATGCACAGAGTCATTTCGAGCTCGATACGCGGCCGCCGGTTGTCCACGATGAAGATGGCATGATCGGGCGCACGGTTTTCGAACCGGCTTGCGCTGATCAAGCGCGCATCATCGCTAATATCGCCGAACCAGAACCGGCAGGTGTCGAGCAGGTGCGAGCCGAGATCTGGGATGACGCCGCCGTCTTGATCGCGCCACACGGAATCGCGGACCAGACGCGCCGTTCCATTTCCGTAGAACATGCGGCAGCTATAGATGGCACCGAGTTCACCCGAGGAAATCAGGTCGCGCATGCGCACGAAATGCGGTTCGAAGCGATGGTTGTACGCCGTATAGACGAGGACCCCGCGGGAACGCGCGGCGCGCTCGAGCCCGGAGATGTCCTCGTCGCGGGGGCTCCATAGCGGCTTTTCGACGAGCACGTGCTTGCCGTTCTCGATGCAGTAACGAACGAGTTCGAGCTTCGGCTCGTCCGGAATGCAGGCGAGGACGGCGTCGTAGCGATCAAGCGGCACGTCGCGCAGGCTCTTGTGGTCGGCCTCTTCGCCGACAGGATCGACCGAGGCGACATAATCGCCGCTCGCAAATCGTTTGCGTTTGCGGCCCTGAACGCCCATTCCGGCAACGACTACACGCATGGATGATAAAGGCTCAGGTGCCGTCCGCCTGCTTTTCCGCGGCGTCGATTTTCTTGCGCACGTCGTCGGGAGTGACTGGAGCATTTCCGTCGACTTCGCATTCGCAGGCGGCTGCCATGCTGCCCAGGATCGTCGCGACGACCGGATTCTTGTTGGTTAACATCGCCAGCGTGGAGTAGGCGAGCAGGGCATCGCCCGCGCCGACCGCGTCCACGAGCCGGTCAACGAAACTGTCGATAACGAAGAAGCTGTCATGCGGTTCGTGCTTGACGCCGCGGCAGGTCAGCACGCCGCGATCGCCCAGCTTGAGAATGAGAAGCTTGCAGTTCGCCTCGTCGTAGAGCGAAGAGGCGAGGGGGCGAATTCCCGAATCCTGGTCCGCAAGCGCGAACCGCGCCTCGCGCTCGTTGGGCGTTATCAGGTCGAATCCTTTGAACTCGGTGATATTGCCCCAGCGACTAGCAACCTGGCTGTCGGCAACGCGATAGCACCCATCCGGAATCGCCTCGACGAATTTCGGGATTGTGCGTCGGTTGAAGATGCCGTGACGGAAATCACTGAACACGACGGCATCGACCGGGGTGCTGTTCGTCGCATGCGTCAACTGCTGCAAAACGTGATCGGAGATGGTCCGGTTATCGAGCGTGTCGAGCTTCAAAAGCCGGTACCCGCCAGCGACGATCGCATTCTTGTTCACGGTCGGTCGTGTCGAATCGATGATGGCGCGGCATTCGACACCGGCCTTCTGCAGGTGGGTCAGCACGAAGTCCTTGTATGCGTCGTCACCGAGAACAGTCGAAAACACGACGTCAGCGCCGGCAGCTTTCATGTGCTCGGCCACAATGCCCGCGCCGCCGACAAAGTCGGTGCGTTTCTCGAACAGAACGCTCATCGTCGGCGTTTTGGTCTGTCCGCCGATCATCGTGCCGTAAGTATAGGAATCGACGATCGTATCGCCGACGACGTGGACGCGCTTGCCGCCAAACGCGTTCAACGTATCCCGGACCATCTTGAACGTGACCTTTTCCGCGTTCATCAACGTAAGAAGCTTCTCCAGCTTCAGTGCCGGTGGGGCAAGATTGATGAGCGCGCTCGACGAATAGACGATGTCGCCCGGGGTGAACAGAAGTTCGCCGCCGTATTCCTCGACGACGCCTAGCTCATCGCGCGTGCGCGGGTTCAATTCGCCGCTGGCGGTGTACTCGTAGCCCTTCGCGAAGTAATCGGGCTGAATGATGCGCAGGTTTTCAAGTGGCGTCGCGTTCTCGTCGATCGTGACGTAGTCGATCATGTCGAACGCGGCGAGGTTCAACGCACGCAAATCCTGCGGCACGTGCGGACGGTACATGCCTTTGTCGATGTGGCGATCGGCGGTGAGGCTGGCGATCAGCACGCTCGCCTTGCTCTTTGCGTACAGCAGATGCCTGACGTGTCCTGGGTGCACGATGTCGAACACGCCGTGACACATGATCACTTTGTTCACGCGCGGCGCTTTGCCAAGAATCTCACGCAGCTCCGTGGCCGACTTGATCTTGTGCTGGTATTTGTCTGAAAGAGCGAACGTCATGTTTTTCTATCCGGCGTTCGGTTTGTCGCCGAGATATTGAAACCAGGTGCGCGTCACCTGCGCGATGGAAGCCTGGTCCCAGAGCGGTGCGTCGCGCCAATGGACGATGTCCGCCAGCATGCGCGAGACGCCTTCGGTGAAATCGACCTTTGGCTCCCAGCCGAGAACTTTGCGGATCTTGCTGATGTCGGCGAACGTGCAGTCCGGTTCGCCCGGCCGTTTGGGGACATGAACGACGTCGCCGCCCAACAATTCAACAAGATGATTGATGGTCTGCGGGTTTCCCGCGCCGACGTTGAACCGCTCACCGGATATGTCGGATTGAGCGGCAGCAAGAAGCGCCGTGGCAACATCGGAGGCGTAGACGAAGTCCCGGCTCTGGGTTCCGTCGCCGACGACCGTGAACGGTTTTCCCGCCAATTTCTGCTTCAAAAAGACGCCAAAGACCGCGCCATAGACACCCGTCGTGCGCACGCGAGTGCCGTAGGCGTTGAAGATGCAGATTGAATTGACGGGCAGCCGATACACCCTGTGCCAGTGAAAGGCCGCCTGTTCGCCCTGGTATTTCGAAAGCGCGTACGGGTACTGCGGATCGATGGGATGGTCTTCGCGCGTGGGGGTCGAAGCGAGGCCATAGCAGGAAGAAGACGCGGCATAGACGAACTTGCGGACATTGGCGTGGCGCGCACATTCCAGCACGCGCACCGTGCCCTGCACATTCGTATCCATGTATTCAGACGGCGCTTCAATCGAGGGGACGATGTCGCCGATGCCGGCAAAGTGGAAGACGTAGTCGCATTGCTCGAAAATCGGCGACGTCGGTTGGAGGCGGCGGATGTCTTCCCAGTAGCAGGCGAGGTTGCGGTTGGCCTTGTGATGATCGAGGTTCGACTTGTGTCCGCCGACAAGATTGTCGACGACGCGCACCTCGAATCCACGATCGAGCAGCAGATCGACCATGTGACTGCCGATGAAGCCAGCACCACCCGTCACTACCGCGCGTGGCACGATCAGGCGGCCTTGAGTTTCTTGAGGGTGCGCACGTTGTAGAAGCGGTCGTCGCTGAACGAATTGGGTATCTTGCCGTCACGGAAAGCGCGGCAGAGATCGCGCACGGCTTCCTCGATCGTGTGCTTCGGCGCAAAGCCGAGCGTCTTTTTAATCTTGTCGGAATTGATGTGATACGACCGGTTGTCGTCGGTCGGCGTCGTGACGATGTCGATCGGAGCCTTCTGCGGTAATTCCTGTTCGACGACTTTCTTGACCATATACGCAATTTCCATGATGGTCATGTTCTGGTAGCCGCAGTTGAAGATCTGGTTCGCGATCTTTTCCGTCGGCGCGACCAGCAGCAGCTTGCACAGGTCGGCATAGTCCTGAACGTGCAGGTTCGGGCGCAGCTGCGACCCGCCGAAGACCGTGATCTTGTTGTTCGTGACGGCGTGGTTGGTCAGGATGTTGACCGATAGATCAAGCCGCAGGCGCGGCGCGTAACCGCAGACGGTCGCGGGCCGGAAGACGACGCCGACAAAACAATCATCGGTGTGCTTCAGCAGCAGTGGTTCGCACATGCCCTTGTACTTGTTGTAGAGGGTCAGCGGCACGAGCGGATGATCTTCGGTAACGTTCGGCTTGTCGGACACGCCGTAGACCGAGCTCGATGATGCGTAGACAAATCGCTTCACGCCGGCTTTCTTTGCCGCAACGACCATCGGTTCGAAGGCATCGAGATTGATCGTCGTGCTCAAGCTCTCGTCGAGCTCGAAGCTTGCGTCGTTGGAAATGCACGCAAGGCTGAGCACAACGTCCTGGTTCTGCAAGGCCGAGTTCAATTTGGCGAGATCCCTGATGTCTCCCGGGAGGACTTTGAGTCGCGGATTGTCCTTGGGGAGAAACGAGTCACCGAAATAGAGAAGGTCGTAAACGGTGACGTTGTATCCCTCCGCGAGGAGCTGGGGTACCAGAAGGCTGCCGCAATACCCGGCGCCGCCGGTTACAAGAACATTCTTGTTCATGTGTTTCCTTCGCGACTACACAACGATAGTTACGCTGCGACGTCGGTCACCTTGATGGAGAAGCCGGCAGCAACCGCATCCTTGCGGAACGTCTTTACCGTCTCCAAAGAATACTCGTCCAGATCTTTGCCCACCAAAGCGAGCTTGGCGATGATGTCATTCGTCGCCGTGATGATGTGGCAGCTGATCTCCTCGGCCTGGAAGACATTGAGAAGCTCGCGCGGGCTTGCCCATAGCAATTCCGCTTTCGGGTTGGATACGAGATGCGCCAGACACTCCTTCATCAGCGGAACGGGGTCGCGCCCTGTGTCGGCCACGCGTCCGGCAAACACCGAGATGATCGAAGGGACGCGGGGATTGAGGCACGTCGCAACCTTTTTCACCTGATCCGGTGTCATCAGCGCCGTAACGTTGACGACGACTCCATCATCGGCAAGCGCTTTGATCACCGGGCCGCAGAAGGTGCCCTCGGTGTTGGTCACCGGGATCTTGACGTTTGCGTTCCGTCCCCACGAAGCGATCTGGCGCCCCTGCGCAAGCATTCCGGGCAGGTCGTCGGCGAAGACTTCGAATGAAATCGGCCGGTCGGGTATGGCGTCGAGAACCTTGCGGGCGAATGCGACATAGTCCGAGACACCGGCTTTGCGCATGAGGGTTGGGTTGGTCGTGAAGCCTTTGACGTTTGGGTTTTTGGACAACTGCAGCATCTGATCGAAATCAGCGCCGTCTGCAAAGACCTTTACCTTCAGCGCGCTCATGAGTTCTCTCCGGGTCTGGAACGAGTCAGGTCATTCCCAAAATCACATCAGTCGCTTCAACGAAAGACGAAACCACGAAATCCGGTTCCGTCGGACGCCGGTCGCGATAGTTGAGGTTGATGAAGATGCTCTTGCATCCTGCCGCTCTGGCGGCTTCCACATCGCTCCAACGATCACCGATCATGATACTGCGGCTGCAGTCAAGGTTCATTCGCTCGGCGGCCCGCAAAAGCATACCAGGCTTGGGCTTTCGACAGTCGCAGTTCTCGGCGTTGGTGTGATAACAAGCCTCGATGGCATCGAGCGGAATGGCGTTGCACAGCCTTCGGTGCATTTCCTCAACCGTGGCCTTTTCCACCAGGCCGTTGCCTACATCTGGTTGATTTGTCACGACCACGAGACTGTAGCCTGCATCCTTGAGGCGACGTGCGCTCTCTGCGGCACCTGGATAAATTCGGAAATCACTGAGCGAGCGTGGGGCGTACGAGCGGCCGTCGCGGAATTCGGGTACCACCAGCACGCCATCCCTGTCGATAAATACTGCGCGTTGCCCCACGTGAGCTCACCACTTTGTCTTGCGGACTTGCAGATCGGGATGCGAGACGAGGCAATGCCAGACGATCCCCTGCATGCCCTCGGAGAGAGGCGTGACCCGCGCAGGATTGACCTGGGGAATGACGACGACGATATGGCCTTTTTTTGCGGTGTAGCCATTATCTCGGCCGACAATGCCGAAAACTTTGGCTCCGCGCTCTTTTGCCAGGTCGATGGCCCGCATCAGATTCACGCTGATATTCCGCTCGGCATCGCCGCCGCCCACTGAATAGATCAGCAGGGCGTCCTTGTTTGAGATGCGGCTGACTTCAAGCCAGCCTGTAAAGATCGTGTCGAAACCCTCGTCATTCGTGCGCGCCGTAAGCTCCGATACATTGTCGACGGGCGTATAGGCTTCGATGCCGCACAATTTTCGGAAGTCGTTGACGGCGTGACTGCAGTTGCCTGCACTGCCTCCGACGCCGAGCAGAAACAATCTGCCGCCACCGGCGCGCAAGGCAGCGAGTGCGCTTGCAAGCTTCTCGATGGTCTGGACGTCGATGGTCGCGCAGATTTTCTGGACTTCGTTCAGGAATTCGTTGGCGTGTGTTGTCATCATCTTTCTTTTTCTTCCATGCGTGCTGATCAGGCCGCGACCAGCCGCTCACGCGAAGGCTTTTTGGGCGACCAGCGATCGACGAGATGAATGGCGCCGGCCGACGCCAGAATGATGAGAAACGGTTCGACCGGTAGCCGGTAACGAAGCGATGCAGGAAAGACCAGATGCAGACTGTTCAGATAAACGATGAACAGCAGCAGCGGTGCTATGCGCCTGAGGTGCGTGCGGCCGTAAAGGACGACAAAGGCCAGCGCCAGCAGCAGCACTGGGATGAAACTGCAGAACGAAATCAGCTTATAGAGGGGTCGGCTGTATTCTTCGGTTTGCGGCCAGGGTGACCAAAACCTCTGAAACCGCTTGGCAGCCTGGATAAGAAATCTTCCCGGGTCTTCCTTTATGTAATTCAAGGCGGCGCGTCGCATGCTCTTGTCGCGATCCACCGGATCGGCAATCTCGCTAAACGGTGCCATGGTCGCCTGCAGATTTTTGTCTATGCCTCCGCTCTGATTGGACGGGCTGTTGCCTGATAACAGCGCGACGCCGCTGCCGAGGTTCAGGCGCACAAACGTGTGATAGGCCTTCTCGTTATGCAGCCACCACGGCGCCATCAGAACGCAATAGATGCCGGCATAGATCGCCAGATATTTCACCGCGGCCTTGATCGACAGGCCGCGGATGACTAGTGCGAAATAGAGCAGGAGAAGAGGGGCGATTGGATCGAGAACGGGCCGCGTCAGGATTCCGAGCACGGAAAAAATCGACGCGGCGATGTACGCATTTCGATACCAGCAAACATACGCGGCCAGCAGCAGAACCATGAACAGCATCTCAGTCAGGCCAACGATCGAATAGAAGATGAAGTACGGATAGATCGCAGCAATGGCCGCCGCCAGAACCGCTGCGCGTTTGCTGGCGAAGACGACATCGGTCAATTCGTAAATCAGCCAGACTAGCACAGTCGATAGCGTGATATCGATCAGTAGTTGGGGCCATCCTGGTCCGACGACCGCCACGAGAGCCGGATAAAGCGGCATGAAATAGAGCGCGTTCAGCTGACCCGTCGCCCAAAGCGATTTTCCCGCCTCGCGATAGGCGTTTGCGTCGCCAAGCATCTCGCTTTGATCGGGCACGATCGCCGCGGCGAACACACGCAGTGCCAAGGCCGCAACAAGAATTGCGATCAGCGTGAGGCGTTGCTCTGCGATTCGCTCGATCCGGCTGGAACTCAAGGTCGGCTGCTTTCCAGTGATCGCGTCAAGGGGCCAGATTTGAGTCAAACGGCACCTGCGCGAATTTGGTTCATCATTGCTACCGCAGAACGGGTGAACGCACGACCCATTGGACAAGATCTGATCGAACCGCAGCGTCGAAAATCAGGCTGCGGCAACCACTTCGGCATCCAGCACGACCCGCACCTTACGGCCAAGCAGATCGAGCAGGATTGCCACACGCTCGTTGTCTGAAACGTTGCTGCATTGCCCGAGCTGATGAGCAAAAGGTCCGCTCAGGACGACGACTGAATCACCGGGCTTCAGCGAACTTCCGGCGTATTCGATCAGGCCTTGTGCATTTTCCTGGCGTCGAAGAGTTTCGATGACGCCCGCGGGAAGGGGAGCGGGCCGCTCGCTGAAGCATACAATATCGCTCACACCCACCGTCGACCGAATCGCGCGCCAACTGTCGACGGCAAGATCGAGTTTCACGAACAGATATCTTGGGAAGAATGGCCTAGCGACTTTTTCCGACTTGCGTGCGTGACGGATCACCTTCGCATGGCGCGGCAGATACACGTCATAGCCTTGACGGCGAAGATGGCTGAGCGCCTTAAACTCCTCGCGGGGATGTGTGTGTACGGCAAACCAATGCGGATCGTGTGTGTTCATTTTTGCGCTCTCTTTTTGGAGGGGCCTGAAGCGCGTTCCGCGCGCGCGACAAGGTTCGCCAGCACCGAGGGCAGATAGACCCGCTGGGTACCGAACACTGCGACTGCATCTTCGTAGGCAACGCGTGGCTCGGCGATGCTTGTAATTATCACCGCGTCCACGTCTTTGGCCGCAGTTGCCATGTCTTTCACCGCCGATATTCCCAAAATTTTCGGCTTTTTCAGATTTCCGTCGATGATCGCAACAATCTGAACGTCGATCTCCGTCGCAACGATGACGGCGATTTCAGTGAGTTCACTCGATCCCACGAGGCCGATGCGTTTGTGGCCAGCTTTCGTCGCGCTCAAAAAAGTCGCCTCGCATGAGGCTCGTGCGCGTCGGAAAAAATCGAACGAATGTACGAAATAACTGGCGACAAGCCGCGATTTCTCGACGAACCCCTTCGGTGTCAGGTAATAGCCGTAACGCCGAGGAGGGATTTGCTGGACCTTGATGAGCCCGGTCTTGATGCAACGCCTGACGTAGGAATTGACGAGGCCGACTGCGATCCCAAGCTCACGTGACAGGCCGCGCTGGGTGACGTCGCCGCGCTCGACTGCATCAAGGAGACCAAGGAGGATCGTCTGTTCAGATGATTTGTCGCGATCTGACGCCATTACTGCCCCGCGGTCCCCCGTGCAAAATCACTGGGAAATATTGGTGTTCACGCGGTGAACGTACCTTGTTCATCTCGTGAACGTCAAGGCGACGGGCGGTTGAGCTGGGGTAAGGGCGGATTCTGACGGTATTTCCGATACTACGCAGCGGATTGGGCTAGATTGCATCCGCATGCAAGGCGCGAAGCGAACCGGACCCACTCTTATGTACCTCGTCACCGAGGATTGGTATTTCCTGTCGCATCGTCTGCCGATGGCGCTCGCGGCCTTGCACGCAGGCTATGATGTTCATGTCGCCACGCGCGTGACGCGCGACGGCGCAAAAATCGCACAATATGGCTTCACGTTGCACGCTCTGTCGTGGGAGCGGGGGAGCTTGAATCCGATGCGTCTGCTTTCCGTCATTCGCGACATTCGGGCGATCTACCGAAAATATGCTCCCGATATTGTGCATCACGTAGCCTTGCAGCCGGCGATCGTCGGTTCGCTGGCAGCCATTGGATTGCCGATGGTGCGGCTTAACGCGCTGGCCGGGCTTGGATACGGATTCACGTCAACAAGTTTGAAAGCGCGGGTTCTTCGTCCCGCGCTCTCGATGTTCTTGCGTGCATTGCTGAAAGGCGAGAAGGCAGCGGTGTTGGTTCAAAACCCCGACGACCGCGCCAAAGTGTCTGCTTTGGGCGTCGATTGCGCCAGGATTTTTCTAATACCCGGGTCGGGGGTGGACGTCGACGTTCTGCGGCCGCTTCCGGAGCCCGAAGGGCCGATAACGATGGGGTTTATCGGGCGGCTGCTCGATGACAAGGGGATACGTACGTTGATCGCGGCGCACGAAATTCTGATGCGAAGAGGTGAGGCGATCAGTCTCCTTGTCGGCGGCGACGCGGACCCCGCGAATCCCGCATCGATCCCGGCTGCAGAAATTGAAAGCTGGAAAAAGCGGCCAGGTGTAAGAGTGCTGGGGCACGTCAGTAACCTTTTGAAATTCTGGGAATCCGCGCACATCGCGGTTCTACCGTCACGTCGTGAGGGATTGCCGAAAAGTTTGCTGGAGGCTGCGGCCTGTGCGCGCCCGATCGTAGCGACTGATGTGCCGGGATGCCGAGAAATTGCGCGTGATGGCGTCACCGCGTTACTTGTGCCGCCCGACGACGCGCAAGCATTGGCCGACGCCATCTTCCTCCTGGCGAAGGACAAGAGGTTGCGCGCGACGTTCGGTGAGGCTGGGCGGCGGTTGGTGGAAAAAGAATATTCAGCAGAACGGATCGGGGCAGACATTGTGGCGCTCTATGGCCACCTCGTCGCTCCGGTGCGATAGCCGATGCAGCGGCAAACGGATATCGCTCACTTCCGTAGGGAGCAAAATCCATTGCCGCCTACACCGGCATCCGGCTAAACAAGCGCACCTGGCGCAGGGATTTCGATTGACGCATCCACGCAAGATAGCCGTTATCGGCCTCGGCTACGTCGGGCTTCCTGTCGCAGTCGCGTTTGCCAGATCGGGCGCACCCGTGGTCGGTTTTGACATCGATCGTAAACGGGTGGACGAACTACGCTCGGGACGTGACCGCACCCGCGAAGTCGACCCGGCACACCTCAAGCAGAAGAATTTACGTTACGATCACGATCCGTCGGGGCTTGCCGATGCCGATTTCTATATCGTGACAGTGCCGACACCGATTGACGGCGCGCGGCGACCCGATCTGGGCGCCATTCTGTTCGCTTCCGCGATCGTGGGTGACGTGCTCAAGCGCGGCGATATCGTAGTTTATGAATCGACCGTCTATCCGGGGGCCATCGAGGAAGAATGTCTGCCCGTTCTGGAAAAGAAATCGGGACTTGCAGGTGGCCGCGACTTTGGCGTCGGTTATTCGCCCGAGCGGATCAATCCGGGCGACGAAACGCACCGTTTCGAGTCGATCACCAAAGTCGTTTCCGCCCAGGATCCGCGCACGCTCGATATTGTCACGGCCGTCTATGGTTCAGTGGTGAAGGCCGGAATCCATCGTGCGCCTTCGATCAAGGTGGCAGAGGCCGCCAAAGTCATCGAGAACACGCAACGCGATCTCAACATCGCCTTCATGAATGAATTGTCCGCGATTTTCCATCAGCTCGGAATCGATACCGGCGATGTCCTTGCGGCGGCATCGACCAAATGGAATTTCCTGAACTTCCAGCCGGGACTGGTCGGCGGTCATTGTATCGGCGTTGACCCTTATTATCTCACCTTCCGTGCCGAGAAGGCCGGGTATCACCCGGAGATCATTCTTGCCGGACGGCGGATCAACGACGGCATGGGAGAGCGCATCGCTCGGGAATGCATGCGCGCCTTGTTCCAGGATGGGCGTGCCAATCCCACGGTGACGATCCTCGGAATGGCATTCAAGGAGAACGTTCCCGACATCCGCAATTCCAAGGTGATCGATATTCTGCGCGAACTCGAACGTGTCGGTGTCGCCGTGCAGGTCGCCGACCCGATTGCCTCGGCCGCGGAGGCTGACCACGAATACGGGGTTAAACTGACGCCGATCGATTCGTTACGCCCAGCCGATGCGGTTATCCTTGCCGTCGCGCACAGGGACTATGTTGCCGGCGGGTGGTCTTTGATCGGCAAATTGCTGAAGGATCGACGAGGCATTGTTCTGGATGTGAAGGCAAAGCTCGATCGCGCGAAAAGGCCCGAGGGGATCGACCTGTGGCGGCCCTAGGCAATCAGAGACAACGGCGGGAAGCCGATCCATGGCTGATGGCCCCATTCTCGTGACCGGCGCCGCCGGCTTTATCGGCTTTCATGTTGCGCAACAGTTGCTGCGCGACGGCCGCGATGTGGTCGGCCTCGACAACATAAACTCCTACTATGATCCCGCGCTGAAGGAAGCGCGACGTGCCGAACTCGCCAAATCCGATCGCCTGCGTTTCGTCAAACTTGATCTTGCCGACCGCGACGGGATGGCACGCTTGTTCAAGGAGCATCGTTTCCCTTACGTCGTTCACCTGGCTGCGCAAGCCGGTGTTCGACATTCGCTCGTCGATCCCTTCGCCTATGTCGATGCCAATCTGACCGGCTTCACCACCATTCTCGAAGGTTGCCGACACAACGGCTGCCGCCATTTACTCTATGCATCGTCGTCCTCCGTTTATGGCTCCAACACCCAAATGCCGTTCTCGGTTCACGAGAACGTCGACCATCCGCTGAGCCTCTACGGTGCCTCGAAAAAAGCGAACGAACTGATGTCGCATGCCTACGCGCATCTGTTCGGACTTCCCGTAACGGGCTTGCGATTTTTCACCGTCTACGGTCCATGGGGACGACCGGATATGGCGATGTGGATCTTCACCAAGGCGATCCTCGCCGGTGAACCGATCAAGCTGTTCAACAACGGCAACATGCGACGGGACTTCACTTACGTAGACGATGTCGTGGAATCCGTCGTGCGCCTCGTCGACCGGCGCGCGGCGGGCAATCCGGATTTTTCGACTGCGTCACCGGATCCCGGCTCGAGCAGCGCACCGTGGCGCGTCTACAACATCGGCAACAACAAGCCCGTCGAGCTCCTTGAGGTCGTGCGCCTTTTGGAGGAAGCCCTCGGCAAGAAAGCAAAAAGGGAGCTTTTGCCGATGCAGCCCGGCGACGTGCCGGCGACTTACGCCGACGTCGACGATCTTATACGCGAAGTTGGTTTCCGCCCGGCGACACAGATCGCCGAAGGCATAAGACGCTTTATTGAGTGGTATCGCGCCTATCACCGTGTGTGAGTGTTTTCCGCTTCGGACAATGCCGAATTTGTCACTATTTACGCCGCTTTTAGACCTGTCCATTTGCACCTTTGTAATGCTTTGAAGTAAAACGTGTTCGTGACAATTTCCGACGAGTGATCGCCAGCCATGACATGCCGTGCTAGGGGAAGAACGGCTGAAGAATTGGGGCTTTGGGGTAAAATCGAGACATGATGCAGGCTGCGGTAGCAAACGCGGAGCGTCCGTTGCGCGTTGGAGTCGTGGGCGTTGGCGTAATGGGCAGCAATCATGCCCGGGTATTCGTCGGTTTGCCTGGAACCGAATTGGTTGGCGTCGCCGATCCTGATCGGAAACAGGCCGAATTCGTTGCCCGCACATTGGGCTGTGCCGCGGTCGCAAATGTCGACCAGCTGATCGAGCGCGATGTCGACGCGATCACAATCGCGGCCCCGACGCATCTGCATCGGGACATTGCGCTCACCTGTATCGCGCACGGCGTCCACGCCATGGTGGAAAAGCCCATCGCGTCATCGGTCGAGGAGGGCCAGGAGATCATCGGCGCGGCGCGCCGCGCCGGCGTGACTTTGATGGTTGGCCATGTCGAGCGCTTCAATCCGGCCGTCGAAGCGATCAAGGAAGCCATCCGAGGAGAAGACATACTGTCCATCGGCATTACCCGCGTCGGGCCCTTTCCGCCGCGCATGTCGAACGTTGGCGTGGTGATCGATCTGGCAGTCCACGATATCGATTTGATCCGTTGGTTCACGGATTCCGATATTGTCGATGTGCAGCCGCAGCTCTCGAGCGCAGTGGCCGAGCGTGAAGATATCGCCCTTCTGCAGTTTCGCACTGCATCGGGCGTTCTGGCGCACATCAACACCAACTGGTTGACGCCGTTCAAGGCGCGCAACGTCACGGTTGCGACACGCGGCAAATACGTCACCGGCGATCTTCTGACACGTCAGGTCACGGAATGCTTCGGCTTTCAGCCCGACGGCAGCTATTCCATGCGCCACCTGTCGGTCGGCCACGCCGAGCCGTTGCGGTCCGAATTGCTCGCCTTCTTGCGTGCTGTGCGCTCGGGGGCCGCGCCGGCTGTGACCGGCGAGGAAGCTGTAGCGAGCCTTGAAATAGCGACGCGTTGCCTTGCCACGCGTCCGACCGTGGTCGCGCCCGCCAAACGAAAAGGCCCGCGCGCCGTCGTCGGCTGACGGCAGTGCGATCTACGGGCGTCCAATGAACTTGCGCACCAATCCGCCACCGATTCCATTCATCGATGTTGCTGCTCAGCGCAGGCGCTTGGGCTCCGCCATCGATGACGCGGTTATCCGCGTCTTGAACCATTGCCAGTTTATCCTCGGACCGGAGGTTCGGACGTTCGAAAGCGATCTCGCCGCGTTTTGTGGCGCCCGTCATATTGTCACCTGTGCGAGCGGGACAGATGCGCTCGTGCTTGCGCTGCGTGCCATGGGTGTTGGTCCAGGCGATGCGGTGCTGTGTCCATCGTTCACGTTTTGCGCGCCGGCGGAAGTGGTGGCCCTGGTCGGTGCGACTCCTGTATTCGTTGACGTCGATGCAAAGACCTTCAATGTCGATGTGAAGGGCATAGCCGGCGCTGTTGAGACCGCAAGACAGGTCGGTCTCAATCCAAAGGCGATCATCCCAGTCGATTTGTTTGGCTTGCCGGCTGATCACGCAGCCATCCGGACTGCTGCCGCAGCCGACAACCTGCTCATTCTCGACGATGCGGCGCAGAGCTTTGGTGCGACTTGCGACAACCGTCGCTTGGGTACATTCGGGCATTGCACCGCGACGAGTTTTTTCCCGGCCAAGCCACTCGGTTGCTACGGAGATGGCGGCGCAGTGATGACCGACGACGACGGCCTGGCCGATGCAATGCGCAGTCTGCGCGTGCACGGGCAGGGAAGTGACAAGTACGACAATGTGCGCATCGGTCTGGCGTCGCGCCTCGACACGATTCAGGCTGCCATTCTCATCGAGAAACTGAAGATTTTTCCGGATGAAATTGACGCCCGCAACGCGATTGCCCGGCGCTACAACGAAGGCTTGAACGACGTTGCAATCGTTCCCGGCGTGCCTCCGGGCATGACCTCGGTCTGGGCTCAATACACCATCCGCGTCCGGGGCGGGCGGCGTGATGTGCTTGCGGCGGAGTTGAAGGCGGAGCGCATTCCCACGGCGATCTATTACCCGATCCCGCTCCACCGCCAGCAGGCTTACAAACAGTATCCGGTCGGCAAGGGCGGAGTTGCGGTGAGCGACCGGCTGGCCGACGAGGTGATCAGCCTGCCAATGCACGCTTATCTCGACACATTAACGCAAGACCGCATCATCAATGTAACCCGTCGCGTGCTGGGGAAATGATCCCCTAAAACCGGCGGTCAGCTGCGTTTATAGATATCCTCGAGACGCTCGATGTCGTCCTCACCGAGATAACTGCCGGTCTGGACCTCGATCAATTCCAGCGGGATTTTTCCCTTGTTGGCCATGCGATGCACGGCTCCGATCGGGATATAGACCGACTCGTTTTCGTGTACCGCGCGGACCTGATCACCGATGGTCACTTCGGCGGTGCCGCGCACGACAACCCAGTGTTCGGCACGGTGTCGATGCTTTTGCAGTGACAGAACTCCGCCGGAAATGACAACAATACGTTTGACCTGGAAACGCTCACCCATATCGATGGATTCGTAGTAACCCCACGGACGATGTGTCCGCCTATGGTCTGTCGCCTCGGGCCTTTTTTCGGCCTTGAGCTTGTCGACCAGTTCACGCACGTCCTGTGCCCTTGCGCGCGGCACCACCATCACCGCGTCTGAGGTATTGACGACGACCACGTCCTTGAGTCCCACCACCGCGGTAAGCCGATCGTGCGAATGCACCACGCAATCGCTCGAATCCATGGTCACGACTTCGCCCTGCAGAACGTTTCCAGCGGAATCGCGCTCGCTAATGTCGGACAGGGCGTCCCAGCTGCCGATGTCGGACCAGCGGAATTGTCCGGCTACGACCGCCATGCGATCGGTCTTTTCCATCACGGCGTAGTCGATCGACTTCTTCGGCGCGCGCGTGAATGCCTCAGGCTGCAGCCGCACAAAGCCAAGATCGTTTCCCGCACGGGAGACCGCTTCGCTGACGGCGGCGGCGATTTCGGGCTCCAGCCGCTTGAGTTCCGAAAGCAGGACGTCGGCGCGGAAGAGAAAGTTGCCGGAATTCCAGAGATAGCCTTCGCGCACATAACGGGTGGCCGTCGCGATGTCCGGCTTCTCGACGAACTTCTTCACCGTATAGACGCCATCTTTGCCGAGGGCACCACCGGGAAGAATGTAGCCGTAGCTGGTTTTCGGTTCAGTCGGCTTTATTCCGAAGGTGACGATGCGACCGGTGTCGGCGATCGCTCGTCCTGCACGACACGTGGCGTGAAAGGCCTCGACGTCAGGAATGATGTGATCGGCCGCAAGTGCCAACACGACGGCCTGCGGGTCGCGGGCGGCGGCAATCTCCGTCGCTGCGGCGATGGCAGCACCGGAGTCGCGTCGCGCCGGCTCGATGACAACCGTCGCTTCGACGCCGATTTCTTCGGCCTGCCTGCGGGCAAAGAAATGGAAATTCGGCCCTGTAATTACGATTGGCGTAGCGAACATTGGATTTCGCACGCGCAGCAGGGTCTGCTGGTAGGTGGACCTGTCGCCCACCAAAGGCAGGAATTGCTTGGGCAAGGCATCGCGAGATACCGGCCAAAGCCGGGTCCCGGCACCGCCAGCAAGCAAAATGGGGATGATCGGTGAAGACATAGGTAGCGGCTGATTGAGCTCTTTGTTCCGGTAAGAAATTGTCTTAAGGCAGTTCCACGTATCTGGCTATCGTGATTGCCCCCGTAAACCTCGAGTCGGTTAACTCGTTATTTTTGCTCCGGGAGCAGGGAACCCCGATGATTGATCGAATTCTCACCGTCGGTGGCTTTACACTGCTCTCCCGCGTCACCGGCTTCGCCCGCGACATTATATTGGCGGCCGTTTTGGGTGCCGGTCCAGTGGCGGACGCATTCTTTGTCGCGCTGCGCTTGCCCAACCACTTTCGCGCAATCTTCGCGGAAGGCGCCTTCAATGCGGCCTTTGTCCCCGCTTACGCCCGCATTCGGGAAGAGGGCGGCGGCGTACGTGCCGGGCAATTTGCGGATCGCATCTTCACGTTGCTTCTCGCAAGCCAGATCGTGCTGCTTGCGATTGCGCTGATATTCACTCCGGCTGTGATCGATGTCCTCGCGCCTGGATTCGCGCGCGATCCCGGCCGCTTTACTCTTGCGGTCGAGCTAACCCGGATCACTTTCCCTTACTTGCTGTTGATCACTCTGGTGACGCTCTATGGCGGCATTCTTAATGCGCTGCAGCGCTTCGCAGCCGCTGCCGCTGCTCCGATCTTGTTGAATCTGTCGCTCATGCTCTCGCTGGCGCTGGCGGCCTTTTTCCCAACCGCCGGCCACGCGGCCGCGTGGGGCGTACTCGTCGCAGGAATCCTGGAATTTCTGCTGGTTGCCGGCGATGCCGGGATTGCCGGCGTGCTCACGCGATTTCGCTGGCCCGAGCTTGACGCTGATGTGCGCAAATTCTTTCGCGCGTTGGGCCCGGCGGTCGTCGGCTCCGCCGGCGTACAGCTTGCGCTATTTGCGGACACGATCATTGCAAGCTTCCTGCCCGCAGGCGCGCTGTCCGCGCTCTACTACGCCGACCGTCTCAATCAGTTGCCGATCGGCGTCATTGGCATCGCCGCCGGCACCGTCATTCTCCCCGAGATGTCACGCCGCATTGCGCACGGAGATCAGCATGGCGCTGGGCAGGCGCAGAATCGCGTCATCGAGTTCACCTTGCTGCTGTCGATCCCCTGCATCGTTGCGTTTTTCGTTATTCCCGATCTGATCATGCGTGCGTTGTTCATGCGAGGCGCCTTCACGGCGGCCGATGCCGAAGCGGCGGGGCGCACGCTGACGGCTTATGCTTTTGGATTGCTGCCGTTCGTTCTGATTCGCAGCGCGGTTGCGACCTTTTTTGCGCGCGGCGACACGGCCACGCCTGTGAAGGCCGCATTGATAGCGGCAGCCGTCAACATTGCATTCAAAGTTCTGCTCATGGGTCCCCTGGCGCAAGTCGGTTTGGCGCTTGCGACCTCGATTGGTGCCTGGATCAATCTCGGCCTCGTCATTTGGTTTGCAGCTCGTGCGGGGCATCTGGCACACGACGCCCGCCTGCGTCAGTCAATCATCCGGCTGGCCATTGCCGGATTTGCGCTGACCGTGGCGTTGTTGATTTGCCACGCGCCGGTCGTTCGCTGGCTCGCCGGGTGGGGTGGCCCGCGCGATCTTGCCGCTCTGGCGATCCTTGCGGCCGTCGCCGTCGTCGTTTATGGCGGGACCGTCCTGGTGCTGTTCGGATCCGACTGGATCGCGGCATTTCGCAGCAAGCGTCGCCGCTAAATTGACGTTTCCTTGCGGTATTGCCTAAGGCCGCTGGTGGACATAGCTCACTGTCGAGGCTATGGGGACAGGCCGTGTTTGCGCCTTCCGTGCAGGAATCCATGAATTCTGAAGGTCCGGTTTCATCACTTTCTTTGATGTTTGGCGCGCGCAAGATTGCGGCCCTGCTTGCACTTGCGACTTTGGTCGCAAGCTGTGGCGAGCAGAAGCAACAGGCTGGCGGTCCGCCACCTCCGGCGGTCACGGTCGCCAAACCCCAGAAACGAACTGTCGTCGACTACGACGAATATGTCGGCCGATTCGTCGCCATAAATTCCGTCGAGATCCGCGCGCGTGTTTCAGGTTATCTCGACAAGTTGCATTTCAAGGACGGGCAAGTTGTCAAACAGGGCGATTTGCTCTTCACCATCGACAAGCGACCGTTCCAGAACACGCTCGATCAGGCGCGCGCGAATCTTCTGCAGGCGCAATCGAACCTCGCTTTCACGGAGTCCGACTACACGCGCGGCCAGCAGCTCGTACGTGACAAGACCATTACCGACCAGACTTTCGAACAGCGCGCACAGGCATTCCGAAACGCCAAGGCCGGGGTCAGCGCCAACGAGGCCTCCGTGCGCCAGGCAGAGCTCGACATGGAATTCACCGAGCTGCGTGCACCGATGAATGGACGAATCGGTGACCGGCGCGTGTCGCCTGGCAATCTTGTCACCGGCGGGACGGGGGGCAATACCACGATGCTCGCCACGATCGTGTCGGTTGATCCGATTTATTTTGAATTCACATTCGACGAAGCGTCTTATCTTCGTTACGAGCGGCTCGCGAACGCAGGACAGGATGTCGCAAGCCGCAACACCGGCGTGCAGGTCGCACTCAAGCTGATCGATGAATCCGATTTCGATCACGAAGGTCGAATGGATTTCGTCGACAACGTCATCGACCGCTCGACCGGCACTATCCGTGGCCGCGCCGTCGTTGCCAATCCTAAAGAGATATTCACGCCGGGAATGTTTGCGCGCGTTCGCATCCCCGGCACGCCGCCTTACGAGGCGCTGCTGGTTCCGGACGTCGCGATCGGCACGGAGCAGGCGCGCCGTTTCGTCGTCGTCATCGATGACCAGGATACTGCGCGGCTGAAATATGTGACGCTTGGCCAGGTCACCAAGGACGGTCTGCGGGCCATCAAAGATGGAATCGGCCCAGATGACCGCATCGTCATCAGCGGCCTCATGCAGGCGCGTCCGGGCACGAAGGTGAAGCCGGAGGAGCAGGGAGCCAAGCCTCCCAGTCTCGGGGGCGCGCCGCAGGCGGCCAAATAACGGCGTGACGGTCCATGCGTATCTCGCACTTCTTCATTGACCGACCGATCTTTGCCGCGGTCGTCTCGATCGTCTTCGTGATCCTGGGCGGCGTGGCCTTTTTCCGCTTGCCCGTCGCGCAATACCCGGAAATCGCGCCGCCGACCATCACCGTGGCGGGCCAGTACCCCGGTGCCAGCGCCGATGTCGTTGCCGCCACCGTGGTGACGCCAATCGAACAGCAGATCAACGGCGTCGAGAACATGATCTACATGTCGTCGAACTCGACGGGCGACGGCAGGTTCTCAATTTCCGTCAGCTTCGACCTCGGCACCAACCTCGATATCGCGCAGGTCCAGGTGCAGAATCGGGTCAGCATCGCGCAGCCCCGGTTGCCGGTCGACGTGCGCAATATCGGCGTGACCGTCAATAAGAGTTCGCCCGACCTGATGATGGTCGTGCATCTCGTTTCACCCGATAAATCGCGCGACACGCTCTTTATCTCCAACTACGCAACCATCGAAATCACAGACACGATCACGCGCGTCGATGGCGTTGGCTCGCTTATCGTATTCGGCAGCCGCGATTACGCGATGCGCGCCTGGCTCGATCCGGACCGATTGCAGTCACTCGGTCTCACCGCCAATGACGTCGTCCTCGCCCTGCAGGGTCAGAACGTGCAGGTTGCTTCGGGCGTGCTCAACCAGCCGCCGGTGGACAAGCCTGGCGCGTTCCAGATTTCCGTACAGACGCTTGGCCGACTCACAAGCACCGAGGAATTCGGCAACATCGTCATCAAGCAGACGGCGAACGCCGTCGTCAGAGTGAAAGACATCGCAACGGTTGAACTCGCGGCGCAGGATTATTCGACGAATTCCTACCTCGATCGTGATCCGGCCATTGCGATCGGCATCTTCCAGAGACCAGGATCAAATGCGCTCTCGACTGCGACCAACATCAAGAAGACGATGGATGAATTGGCGAAACGTTTTCCGCCCGGTCTGAAATACGACATCGTCTACAATCCGACCGAATTCATTCAGCAGTCGGTCGACGCCGTCGAGGAGACAATCGGCGAGGCCATCATACTCGTCGTTCTGGTCGTCATCCTGTTCTTACAGACCTGGCGGGCCGCGATCATTCCCATTGTGGCCATTCCGGTATCGCTGATCGGCACCTTCTTTTTCATGGCGATGTTCGGGTTCACGCTCAACAACCTGTCGCTTTTCGGCCTTGTGCTTGCGATCGGTATCGTGGTCGACGATGCGATCGTCGTCGTCGAGAACGTCCAGCGCAATATCGAGAATGGGCTCAGCCCGCACGACGCGGCGGTAAAGAGCATGGACGAGGTCGGTGCGGCGCTGATCGCCATCGCGCTCGTTTTGTCCGCAGTCTTCATTCCGTCGGCCTTCATCACCGGCATATCCGGACAGTTCTACCGGCAATTCGCGCTCACCATCGCGGGGGCAACGGTCATCTCGTTGATCGTTTCACTGACGCTGTCCCCGGCGCTGTGCGCCATGCTGCTTAAGCCGCATCGTGAGATGCAGGACGGACACTGGTGGAGCAAGCCCATCCACGGCTTCTTCGACCTGTTCAACCGTTATTTCGACATGCTGACGCGCGGCTACGGTAAGCTCTCGGCGAAGCTTGTCCGGATCGCTGTGATGATGCTGGTGGTCTATGCCGGCATCATCGCGTTCGGCCTGAACGAATTCCGCAAGACACCGGTCGGATTCATTCCGCAGCTTGACCGCGGCTATCTGATCATCGTTACGCAGTTGCCGCCGGCGGCGTCGCTCGCGCGCACCGATGAGGTCAACCGCAAGGCTGTCGAAATCGCGCTGTCGGTTCCTGGGGTCGCGCATGCCGTCAACATCGTCGGCTTCTCCGGAGCGACGTTCACGAATGCGCCAAACTCGGGCGCTGTTTTCGTGACGCTCGATCCCTTCGAGAAGCGGGCCCAAGACCCGCGCCAATCGGCGGCCGCGATTCAGGGTCAATTGTTCCAGCGACTCGCGTCTATCCATGACGCCCTGATTTTCGTCGCGGCTCCCCCGCCGGTCTCCGGCATCGGCAACGCGGGCGGATTCCGCATGATGATCGAGGATCGCGCCGGCCTCGGCTTTCAGGCGCTGCAGGGTGTGGCGTACGCGATGATGGGCAAGGCTACTCAGACACCCGGGCTGCAGCAGGTCTATACGCTTTTCGAAAATACGACGCCGCAGCTCTATCTCGACATCGATCGCACGAAGGCCCAGCTGCTTGGCATCAATGTCCCGGATGTCTTCGCGGCACTGCAGATCTATCTCGGTTCTTCCTATGTGAACGACTTCAACCTGTTCGGCCGTACCTTTCGCGTGGTGGCGCAGGCGGCTGCCGACAATCGCAGCGATCCTCTTGATGCGTTGAAGATTCGGGTCCGCAACAACAATGGCGAAACCGTCCCGCTCGGCGCATTCACAACCATACGAACGGTAACCGGACCCTACAGAGTGCCGCGCTACAATCTTTATCCGGCCGCCGAACTCGATGGTGCCGCGGCGCCCGGCTTCAGTCAGGGGCAGGCGATTAAGATCATGGAGCAGTTGGCGGCGCAGACCCTTCCGCAGGGTTTCTCTTACGAATGGACGACGCTGGCGTTCCAGCAGATCCGTGCAGGCAATACAGCGACCTTCGCCTTTGTGCTGGCGGTCGTGTTTGTGTTCCTGGTCCTGGCTGCGCAGTTCGAAAGCCTGACGCTTCCGCTGGCGGTCATCCTGATCGTGCCCATGTGTCTGATTGCGTCAATTGTTGGCGTCGTGTTGCGCGGACAGGACAACAATATTCTGACGCAGGTTGGCTTCGTCGTGCTGATCGGCCTTGCGGCAAAGAACGCCATTCTCATTGTCGAGTTTGCAAAGCAGCTTGAGGATGCCGGACGCTCCACGCTGGATGCCGCCGTCGAGGCAGCCCACCTGCGGTTGCGGCCAATTCTGATGACGTCCTTTGCATTCATCCTCGGGGTCACGCCGCTGGTCTGGGCCGTCGGTGCCGGCGCGGAACTGCGGCAAACGCTTGGCACTGCGGTATTCTCAGGCATGATTGGTGTTACGGCGTTCGGCCTGATCTTTACGCCAGTGTTCTATGTGGTAACGCGCTGGCTCGCGAAGCGCTTTGCAATCGAGCGCAAGCGCGGCGAAGTGGCAAAGAAGAATCCATAAGTTCGGCGAACTCTAATGACGATGAAGTTCGGTTTCGGCCAGCCACTAAAGCGCAAGGAAGATGATCCGCTCTTGCGCGGGGCAGGACGTTACATCGCCGATGTTGGTCCGGAAAGGCCGTTTCATGCCGTGATGGTGCGCTCGCCGCATGCGCACGCGCGATTTCGCATCATCGATCTTGAGCATGTTCGTGAAATGCCGGGCGTCCGTCTGGTTTTGACCGCTACCGACATCCCCGCGCTCGGCCCCTTGCCGACACCGGGCGTTGTACCGGACGTCGATATCAAGGTGCCGAACTATCCAATCCTGGCGAAGGATATCGTGCGGCATGTCGGCGATGCGGTCGCCTTCGTGGTGGCTGACAGCATCAATGCGGCAAAGGACGCCGCGGAGGCATTGCAAATTGACTGGCAGGCATTGCCGCATGTCATCGGTGCCGTTGCTGCGCTCAAGCCCGGCGCCGCGCAAGTATGGGACGATCGGCCTGGAAATCTCGCCTTCGAAACCGAGGCTGGCGACGCGCAGGCGACGAAAGAGGCTTTTGCCAAAGCGGCACAGGTCGTCGAGCTCACAATCATCAATCAGCGGCTCGTTACCAACTATCTCGATACGCGCGGCGTCGTAGCTGAATACGACGGTGACCGCTACTCGCTGACGCTCGGCAGTCAGGGCAGCCACACTATTCGCGATATCATCGCCGGCGCCGTGATGAATCTGCCAGCTGAAAAGATGAGAGTTGTGACGCCGGATGTCGGCGGTGGATTTGGCACCAAGCTGTTTCCCTATCGCGAATATGCACTGGCGGCCGTTGCTGCTGAGCAGGTCCGCCACCCGGTCAAATGGATTTGCGACCGGACCGAGCACTTTCTCGGCGACAGCCATGGGCGCGACAATATCTCGACCGCACGTCTGGCGGTCGATGAGAAGGGCCGCTTTCTGGCGCTCGAGCTCGACATTATCGCGGATATGGGTGCCTACCTTTCCTGTTACGCGCCCTACATCCCCTGGCTTGGCGTCGGCATGGCTACAGGTCCTTACGACATTCCGGTCGCGCACGTGCGGCTTCGCGCGGCGTACACCAATACAGTCCCGGTCGATGCCTATCGCGGGGCCGGTCGCCCGGAAGCCTCTTACTTGATTGAACGCGCCGTCGACGCGGCGGCTCACGATCTGGACATCGCGCCCGATGTCTTGCGCCGGAAGAACCTGATCAAGCCGAAAGCGCTTCCGTACAAGACTCCGACCGGCAAAGTCTACGACTCCGGCGATTTTGCGGGGACGCTTTCGCGCGCGCAGGAGCTTATCGAATGGGATGGGTTCAACAAGCGTGCGTCGCAGTCGAAACGCGCCGGCAGATTGCGCGGGATCGGCATCGCAACTTATGTCGAAGCTTGCGGCAACAACGGTCCGGAGACCGCGAACCTCACTCTCGACCGGGATGGCGGAGTGACTTTGCTGATTGGTTCGCAGTCGACTGGCCAGGGGCACGCCACGTCCTATGCTCAGCTTATCGCTGAGCGCCTCGATCTTCCGCCTGAGCGCGTCCGCGTGTTTCAAGGTGATACTGACCGTATCAAAAGCGGTGCCGGCACAGGCGGTTCGAGTTCGATCCCTGTCGGGGGCGTTTCGGTCGACCGCGCGACCAAAAAGCTCGCCGAGCAGATGAAGGAGATCGCCGCCGATGCTCTCGAAGCTGCGATGGGCGATCTCGAGATTGCGGATGGTTCTTTGCGCATTGCGGGCACCGACCGCGTCATTTCATTTGCGGATCTCGCCGCGCATCCCAAAGCGTCGGCGGAAAAGTTGCACGCTGAGGAGGAATTCAGCATCGAGCCGCCGACCTACCCAAACGGCACGCATATCGCGGAGGTCGAGGTCGATCCGGAAACGGGCGCGACGCGCATCATGCGCTATGTCGTCGTCGATGATTTCGGCGCTACGCTCAATCCATTGATGCTCGAGGGGCAGGTGCACGGGGGAGCGGTGCAGGGAATCGGCCAGGCACTCATGGAGGACACGGTCTACGATTCTTCGACCGGCCAGCTCTTGAGTGCGAGCTTGATGGACTATGCCATGCCTCGTGCCGAGCACGCTCCCGACTTTTTGTTCGAGACACGCAATGTGCCGTGCAAAACAAACCCGCTCGGTATCAAAGGAGCGGGCGAAGCCGGCGCCATTGGTTCGTGCCCGGCGATCATGAATGCGATCGTCGACGCGCTTTGGCGCAGTCATCGGGTGCGGCACATCGACATGCCGGCCACGCCCCGGCGGGTCTGGGAAGCGATCAAAACGGTCCAAAAACCTAGATTCGGTTGAGGATTTTGCGATCACAAATTCGTGATCGGGCGTCGTGCCGGGCCTCGATGGGCGCCGGAATAAGGGCTTGTAACTGGTGTTTGCCGGAGACTGAAAAAGCTTGAAGGGAGGACTGGATGAAAATTGTTTCCGCCTTCGCGGCGGTCGTAATTCTTGCCCTAGGCACGACCGCAGTCTCGAGTCAGCAGGACCCGATCGCCGCGCGAAAGGCAATCATGAAGGCCAATGGCCAGGCCGCCGGCGGCCTGGCAAAAATGGTCAAGGGCGAAGCTCCGTTTGATCTACCAACCGCTCAAAAGGCCTTTGCAACTTTTGAAGACGCCGCTGCCAAGATGCCCGCGCTTTTCCCCGAAAATTCGAAGATAGGTGGAGAGACAACGGCTGCGCCGAAAATCTGGGAAGACACGGCGGACTTCAAGGCCAAGTTTGTCAAGCTCAGCAACGACGCCAAGTCCGCAAATGCGTCTGTGAAAGATCTCGATACTCTCAAGGCGGCTTTTCCTGAACTTGCGAAGAACTGTGGCGGTTGCCACGAGCTTTACCGCATCAAGAAAAGCTGAGTCCGATTGCCGATTTTAGACGAGGGCGGGCCGTCCAAAAGGACGTTCCGCCTTTCGTTTAGCGCAAAAACCGCCAAAATAGCTCTGCCGGAGCATTAAAAATGCCGCGCAAGCTTGCCAACGTCGGAATAGTGGTCGTTGTCGCACTTGCGCTAGCGGCATTCTGGCTTCTCACGATTCCGGATACGGTTCCCGCGAGCGCGCTGGCCCCGCGTATACCCGATCTCGCCAACGGCAAGACGATGTTTCATGCCGGTGGTTGCGCATCGTGTCACGCGATTCCGAAACAGGAAGACAAGACAAAACTTGGCGGCGGGCTGGCATTGGGCTCGCCGTTTGGCACGTTCTACGTTCCCAATATTTCATCGGACCGTAGCGATGGCATCGGTGCCTGGAGCGAAGCGCAATTTGTCACGGCTATGGTCAAGGGGACATCGCCGGCGGGCGAACATCTGTTTCCGGCGTTTCCCTACACGTCGTATCAGCGGATGACGCTCGACGACATCCGTGACCTCTTCGCCTATCTGAAAACCCTACCGGCCGTCACCGGCAAGGTGCGCGACCACGCTTTGCCATTTCCGTTCAATATTCGTCGTACCCTCGGACTCTGGAAGTTTCTATTTCTCGACGGCCGGCCATTCATGCCGGATTTTTCGCAATCTGCGCAGTGGAATCGTGGTTCCTATCTTGTGAACGCTCCGGGACACTGCGTGGAGTGTCACTCCCCGCGCAACATGCTCGGAGCAGTCAAACGGAATCTGCGTTTCACCGGAGGGCCAAGTCCCGACGGGAAGGGAGGCGTTCCCAATATTACTCAGCAGAAGCTCAAGAACTGGACGGTGAAGGACATCGCCGACACACTCACGACCGGTATGACCCCGGATGCGGACTTTGTCGGCGGCTCCATGGTCGAGGTCGTGCGCAATACGTCGCAATTAACTGAGGCCGATCGCGAAGCGATGGCGACCTATATCAAATCTCTGCCGGCAGCCGGCGGCTCTGCTCCCGGAAAATAGACGCGGACATTTTGATATTCGCCGGGATATTTCCGGCGATCGTCGTAATGTAGGGCGAATCGCCAGCTCGCCCATGTATCCCCTCAAGGCAATCGGTCTGAAGTTGATTTCTGCGTTGCTGTTTGCGGCAATGTCAGCCTTGGTGCGTCAATTGGGCGACGTCGCACCGGTTGGCCAAATGGTGTTTTTCCGCAGCGCGTTTGCGATCGTTCCGGTCGTGGTCATCTACGCATTTCGGGGGGAACTGGCCTCGGCGGTGCGCACAAGCAGGCCGCTCGGGCAATTGGGACGCGGGTCGCTCAGTGTCTGCGGCATGTTCAGCAACTTCTCGGCGCTGACCCGTCTGCCGCTCGCCGATGCGATGGCAATCTCGTTTGCTTCCCCGCTCATTACGGTTGCGCTTGCCGCCGTTATTCTGAAAGAGCGCGTGCGCATCTATCGCTGGTCGGCTGTGATCGTTGGTTTTTTCGGGGTGATCGTGATGCTCATCCCGCATTTTGACCTGAGCCACTACGCCGCGGCCGGCGTTGCATCGACCGCCGCGATCGGTTCTCTGCTCGCGCTCACCTCGGCGGTTTGCAATGCCGGGACGGTCATCCAGACGCGACGCCTGACGCAAAGCGAAACCACCTCGTCGATCGTGTTCTATTTTTCGCTGATCTGCGCGATTGCCGGGGCGTTGACCCTGCCATTTGCCTGGCATTCACCGACTTTGCGCGAACTCATGGCGCTTGTTTCACTGGGGTTTCTCGGCGGGCTTGCGCATATTTTTCTGACCGAAAGCTACCGCTACGCGGCGGCCTCGGTCGTCGCGCCGTTCGACTATTCATCGATGCTGTGGGCGCTGCTTCTAGGCTACTGGCTGTTCGGCGAACTGCCGGATCGGCTGGTCTATCTTGGTGCGGCCATCGTCACCGGCGCGGGACTTTTCGTGATCTGGCGCGAACGCCAGCTCGGCCTGCAGCGCGCCCGCGCTGCGGAAGGCCCACCGCAGGCCACGTGAACGGCATTTCACTGACGCGGACGCCTGTGCCGGCCATTGCGACGGGCCTTCAATTGCGCCAGGTCACGGGTCGAAGGCATTCGCATTTCGGTGACGCGCCCGTTCCGCGCGAGATTTTCGATGATGCTGAGCAAGACGCTGCGCGTGGCGGCGATGTCGCCTGAGCGCACGCCCCGCACGGCAATGCGATTGACCTCTTCGGCAAGAGGCACAAGCTTCTCCTGAAGTCGACGACCCTTTGCGGTCAGCAGCACGTAGACTTTCTTGCGGTCCCCACCACGCTTGCGACGGGTGACGTAACCCAGGCGCTCCATTGCATTAAGGGCCGAGAAGGTCGTCGGCTCCATCACGCCAGCTTGCTCGCTCAACTCGCGCTGGGTGAGGCCGTCGCCCTCCCAGAGAATACGCAGGAACGTCCAATGCCCGAACGAAACCGAGTGCTCCGCCAATCGCATCTGCAGTGCGCGCACGAGTGCCCGGGTCGCATCTTTCACGAGATGCGCCAATCGATCGTCGGGCACCGCTTCACGCCAGTGACGCAGAATCGTCTCGGTATCGGGGGACGGGCGCGTCATCTGCTCACCTGATGACTGAGGCGCACTTCCAATTTTTCTCGCGACGATTGGAGGATTGCCAACAGGACTTCCAGCGTCGCCATGCCCCAGGCGCCGTTGTGCAGCGGCGGCTGATTCCGAACAACCGCGTCATAAAGTTCATCGATTACTTCGACGCGCGGAATCGTCGGCGCCGGCAGGGCGTCGAGCTGGGCCGATCCGTTCTGGTAGATCATCACCCCATTGGGGAGCGCTCTCAGATCGGCGCGTTCACAACTCACCAGCAATGTGCCGAAATTCTGATGCGCGAGATCCTGCCCGGCGGAAAGGCGGAACTCCGGACCTCCGTAGTTGCGCGCGTTCTTGAACGCGATTTCATCTTGCTGATTGTCAAAACGGCGCCGCGGCGAGCCTGCGTAAGGCATCTTCTTCTGCCCCATCTCCCCGATCCAGCCCTGGAACTCATCCGAATCGAAGTTGCCGTAACCGTTATAGGTGAGCGATGCGAACGCTCCGTTCGCAAACATGAGCAACGCCGCATAGGCCCCTTCAGTCGGCCGCGTCTTATCCCAGGCGCCGGTTGCGGCACGCACACTCTCGACGCGACCACCGCCGAGCAAGCGCACGATATCGATCTGGTGTGCCGCCTGGTTGAATATCGCGCCGCCGCCCAACGTCGTGTCGAGTTCCTCCGGTCGACGCGGGCGGTACAGATAGTCGGTGTAATTGATCGCGTTGATCATGCGCATGTCGCCGTACCGGCCGCTTTCGATCAGATTGCGCAGGCGGCGAACCGGCGCATCGAAAGAATGACTGTGGCCAACGACAAGATGCACACCTGCGCTGCGAGCGGCATCGATGATTGCGGTGCATTCTTGTAGCGTCAGCGCTATCGGCTTCTCGACGAGCAGATGCTTGCGGTGGCGCGCGGCCAGCAGGGCATGCCGGGCGTGCCATTGGTGCGGCGTTGCGACGTAAATTACTTCGACCGTCGGATCGGCACAGAGCTCTTCAACGGTCCCGTAGGCGTTGGCGGAAAAATCTTCGGCGAAGCGTTGTCGTGCGTCGGCGCGCGGGTCTGCTGCCGCCACCAGGCTGACGCGTGGGTCGGCCTTAACGGTCGGCAGCATCACGGCAAATGCGCGCCCGAGACCGGCCACGCCGATGCGCAGTTTACTTTCGCTTGCGGTGCTCAAGCGCCAACCCTCGACAAGATCGGGGACATTCTCTACTCTGATCTTAGATATCTAAGAAAGAGCGCGCGAGAGGATTTTGCAACCGCGCCGGAGGAAGCGCCGCCATGATGACCGCCGAGGAAAACGACTTGCTGTGTCGCGTCGAGGGCGATGCCCCGATGGGACAGATCATGCGCCGCCATTGGATCGCGGCCTGCCTCTCCGAGGAGGTCGCCGAGCCGGATGGCACCCCGGTCAAAGTCCGGCTTTTAGGCGAGGATCTCGTTGTTTTTCGTGACAGCCGGGGCCGTGTCGGTGTGCTCGACGAATACTGCTCGCATCGGCGCGCGTCGCTGGTATTTGCGCGCAATGAGGAGTGCGGTCTCCGCTGCCTCTATCATGGCTGGAAATTCGACGTTGAAGGCAACGTCGTGGAAATGGCTTCCGAGCCTGCCAATAGCCTCATCCCGGAGCGGGTCAAGCACAAGGCCTATCCGGCCCGTGAAGCCGGCGGATTTGTATGGGCCTACATGGGGCCGCCGGAAGAAATGCGCGAATTCGAAGCGCCGGCTTTCGCGCCGACTGCTGACGCACGTGTCAGCGCAACGAAGGTGCGGGTCCGCTGCAATTGGGCGCAGATTCTCGAAGGGCAGATTGATTCCGCGCACTCATCGAGCCTTCATTCATCCGACATGGTGCCGGCTCAGGTCGATGGCGCCAAAGCGACGGAAGCCAACTGGCTTCGGCCGTCGACCGACAAGGCGCCACGCTTTCAAATCGAGCGTACCAGTTATGGGTTTCGATACGCCGCGATCCGGCGTCCGATCATGAACGAAGCGACGCACGACTATATCCGTACTACGGTCTACATCGCTCCGTTCACCGCGCTTATCCCGCCGAACAATGTGCACAATGTCGCGACATTGCTGACGCCGGAAGATGACCACAACACAATCTTCTATTTCATCGCGTGGAATGGTTCCGACAAGACCGGGATCGATGTCGATGCCTGGCGTAAATTCAACGTGCTGCAGTGGGATGTCGACGTCGACGGTAACTTTGACGGCGTCCGCACGCGCGCCAATCTTTACGGTCAGGACCGCGCGGCGATGAAGCGGGGCAACTTCACAGGCATCAGCGGAATTCCAAACCAGGATATTGCAATGTGGGAATCCATGGGCCCGATCAGCGATCGCACGAAAGAGCGAGTGGGCGCCAGCGATGTGGCGGTCGTTGCATTCCGACGTTTGATGGTTGAGGCCGCACGCACCATGCGCAGCAGAAGGCAGGCGATCGGCAAAACCGAACCGCACGTCATACACGCAACTATCAGTTCATATGAAGGTGTCGTTCCGAAGACAACGAATTGGAGGAGTCTTGGCGGCGGCAGCGAGGCGCCACTCGAGCACGTCGCCAAACAAGCACAAGCTGCAAAATAGCGGCAAAGAAACTCAGGGAGGATAGAATGAGGAAGCGTTCCCTCGCATGCGCGGTCGCTGCGATGACATTGTTCGCGGCAACAGCGTCGGCGCACGACAAGGTGAAGCTCGCCATCGGCCAGCGCGGCAACTGGGATACTTCGGTGTCCGAGATTGGCCAGCTTGCTGGAATCTTTGGCAAGCACGAGCTTGAGCTTGAGATCATCTATACCAACGGCGCCGGCGAGACCCAGCAGGCGGTGATTTCAGGCAGCGTCGACATCGGCATCGCTGCAGGTGTGATGGGTGTCCTGAGCGCCTATTCGAAAGGCGCGCCGGTGCGTGTGATTGGCGCCGAGACGACGGGCGCAAACGACCTGTACTGGTACGTGAAAGCGGATTCGCCGATCAAGTCGCTGAAGGACACCGACGGCAAGACTCTTGCTTACTCGACGAATGGCTCCTCGACGCACGGCATCGTCACGGCCTTCATGAAGCAATATCAGTTGAAGGCGACGCCCACTGCGATGGGTGGTCCGGCAGCAAACCTGACAGCGGTCATGTCAGGGCAGATCGACGTCGGCTGGGCCGCGCCGCCATTCGGGCTGGATCAGCTGGATCAAAAACAGATCCGCATCATCGCGACCGGCAACGATGCCGATGCTTTTAAAGGGCAGACAGTGCGTATGAATATCGTCAATGCCGAATATCTGAAAACTCACCAGGATGTGGTGGACCGTTATATGAAAGCTTATCGCGAAACCGTGAACTTCATGTACACCGATCCCGCTGCGCTGAAGATCTATGCGGGCTGGCTCAAGATCAGCGAAGCCAAGGCAAAGCGCACGCGCGACGAGTTTTTTCCGCGCGCGGCGATCGAGCCGGACAAGATTGTCGGCCTCGACACAATCGTGAAGGATGCCGTCGCTCTGAAATTCACGGGGACGGAGCTGACCCAACCTCAGCTCAATGACTTGATTCGGATTGCGCCGCGATAAAAGTGTTTCAGACCTGAAAGGCCTTGAAGGTGATGATGGTGTGTGTGTCCTTGATGCCGGGGATGCACTGCACCTTCTCATTGACGAAGTGGCCGATATCGGTCCCTCTGTCGACGTAGAATTTCACCAGGAGGTCGAAGTCGCCTGCGGTGGAATAGATCTCGGAGGCGATTTCCGCTTCGGCCAGCTGGTTTGCCACTTGGTAGGATTTTCCAAGCTCGCATTTGATCTGTACGAAAAACGGGGTCATCAGACGTCTCCAAGGCTGGGCTGCAATCCAGCAAAAACAAGGGTAGCTGGCAAGGCGGCCGGGCGGGCGCTCTTGCGTTGGGACCGCGTGCGGATTACGTATTTGAGCAGCAATCTCGTGGGGTGTCCGGCGTTTGCCGGGCTGAGAGGCGTCAGCCAACCCAACGAACCTGATCCGGGTCATGCCGGCGGAGGGACCAGAGATGCATCACCCGCAAGCAGCGCCGCGCCAGAGCGTCGCGCAAAGCGCGGTCGAGATTCTGGCCCGCCTTCGCGTACGGCGGCCGCGCGTCCACTGTATCACGAACACGGTGGCGCAGAATTTCACCGCCAATGCGCTGTTGGCGGCCGGGTGCCAGCCCTCAATGACTGTGTCGGGGGAAGAAGTCGGCTCTTTCGTTTCCGGTGCGCAGGGGCTCCTGGTCAATCTCGGCACTTTCGATAAGGAGCGCCGTGAGGCAATTACGATCGCCCTTGATGCCGCGCGATCGAACGCGCTGCCTTGGGTGCTCGATCCCGTGTTTGTCGATCGCGCCCCGACACGCACGGCATTTGCGCGCGAATTGATTGCCCACCGTCCTACTGTCATTCGCCTCAACCATGCTGAATTTTCGACGCTCACCGGCAGCAAGCCATCGCTCGATGCGGTGGCGGCCTATGCGCGCACCGGCCAGGCTGTGATTGGGCTTTCCGGCGAATCCGATCTTGTAAGTGACGGCGAGCGGACCGCCTCGATCGCGAACGGCCATCCATTGATGGCGCGGGTCACTGCCATGGGTTGTGCCGGTTCGGCGTTGGTCGTCGCGTGTCTCACAACGGAGCCGGATGCGTTCATTGCGACGGTTGCCGCATTGCTGATCATCAACCTCGCCGGTGAACTGGCGGCGGAAAAGTCTGCCGGACCAGGAAGTTTCGCCGCGTCGATCATCGATGCACTCTACAATCTTGATGGGCCGACGCTCATCGACCGCGCAAAGGTGAGCTGATGGACGTCGACTTGCGGCTTTATGCGCTTATCGATCCGGCGGTGTCCGGCGGTCGTACGCTGGTAGACCTTGCGCGGCGCATTGTGGGCAGCGCGACTCTCGTGCAATTGCGCGACAAGCATGGTTCGACCCGAGCGATGGTCGAGGAAGCGCGCTTGCTTCGTGCCGTTCTTGAGCCGAACAATATTCCGCTTCTGGTCAACGATCGCGTTGACGTCGCGCTGGCGGCCGAAGCGGACGGTGTGCATATCGGGCAAGACGATATGGCGCCCGGCGATGCGCGATTGCTGCTGGGTCGCAGCGCCATCATCGGGTTGAGCATCAAGACCATAGAGCAGGCGAAAGTCTTTCCGCTCGATTTGCTCGACTATGCCGCGATCGGCGGCGTCTATAGCACCACCTCGAAAGACAATACGGTGGCACCGATCGGCATCGATGGCCTGCGCACGATCGTGCAGGTGATCCGCGCACGCGCCCCGCATTATCCCATCTGCGCCATTGCCGGCATCAACTCCGGCAATGCGGCTGACGTCATTGCAGCAGGCGCGGACGGCGTCGCGGTGATCTCCGCGCTATCGCTCGCGCCCGATCCGGCGGCGGCGGCGCGAGAGTTGCGCGCTTCGGTCGACAGTGGTCTCGCGCGGCGAGGACGGCCATGACTGCGATCGCGCTCACGATTGCCGGATCGGATTCGAGCGGCGGTGCGGGCATCCAGGCCGACCTCAAGACCTTCGCTGCGCTGGACGTATATGGCGCTTGCGTTATCACGGCACTGACCGCGCAGAATACGCAAGGGGTACGCGGGATTCACGATGTGCCGCCCGATTTCATTCGCGCGCAAATCGACGCCGTCTTTTTCGACCTCGATGTTGCGGCGGTGAAAATCGGCATGTTGTCGCAGATCGCCAGCATCGAGGCCGTAGCGCAAGGGCTCGCCGCTCATCGTGCAAGGAATATTGTGCTGGATCCGGTCATGGTCGCGACGTCTGGCGATCGATTGATCGCGCCTAAAGCCGTTGAAGCACTGCGAAAAAATCTTGTCCCGCGATCGCTAGTGGTCACCCCCAATCTTCCGGAGGCTGCGGTGCTCGTCGGTGCGTCGGTTGCCCGCAACGAGCGGGAGATGGAAGTTCAGGCGCGCGAAATTCTGGCGCTCGGCGGGCGCAACGTACTCATCAAAGGCGGACACGGTACCGGCGATGAGAGCGTCGACCTTCTGGTCGGGGAGGGCGATGTCGTGCGCCTGTCCGAAAAGCGCATCGCGACAACAAGTCTACACGGTACGGGTTGTACGTTGTCGTCGGCGATTGCGGCAGGGCTCGCCAGAGGGCTCAATCTCAAGAGTGCCGCTGAGGACGCCAAGGAGTACGTCACCGCCGCCATTGCCGCTGCGCGGAACCTTCACATCGGTCACGGTCACGGGCCGCTGCATCATTTTCACGCGACATGGAGAGAGTCATGACGACGCGACGGACATTCATCGGCGCTGGTGCCGCAGCCGCGGGAATTCTCGCGGCTCCGGCGGTCGCGCGGTCGCAAACGCAAAAGTGGCGCATGGTCACCTCGTGGCCGAAACATCTGCCGGGGCCAGGCATGTCGGCCGAGCGTATCGCCGAGCGCATTCGCGTTCTGTCCGGTGGCAGGATCGACATCACGGTGCACGCGGCCGGCGAAGTCGTACCCGCATTCGAAGTGCTCGACGCCGTCGCGGACGGTGTCGCCGAGATCGCCCATACCGCCGCCTTCTATTGGCAGGGCAAGATGCCTGCCGCCGCCTTTTTCACCACCGTGCCGGGGGGGCTGACGCCCGGCGAGCACGTCGCCTGGGTCGACGCCGGCGGCGGCCAGGCGCTGTGGGACGAACTCTACGCTCCCTTCGGCGTGAAGCCCTTCATGGGCGGCAATACCGGCGTCTGCATGGGCGGCTGGTTCCGCCGCGAGATCCGCAGTCTCGCCGACCTGCGCGGCCTGAAATTGCGCACGCTCGGCCTCGGCGGCGAAGTCTATCGCAGGCTCGGCGCAACCCCGCAGACCACGCCGCCCGCGGAAATCCTGGTCAGCCTGCAATCCGGCGTGATCGACGGAGCCGAATTCGTCGGCCCCGGTACCGATATCGCCCTCGGCCTCTATCGCGTCGCGACGCTCTACTATTATCCCGGCTTCAACAAGCCGAACGGCACCGGCGAATGCATCGTCTCGCTGAAAATCTGGAACACACTCTCCGACGAACTCAAGGCCGTCATCGCGCATGCCTGCGCCGCCGAGGCAAACTACGCGCTCGCCGAGATGGAGCGGCTGAACGCGCAGGCGCTCGACGTTCTGGTGAACGAGCACAAGGTCAAACTCACGGCCTTTCCCGAAGACCTGATCGCCGCCGCGCGCAAGCAGGCAAACGATGTGGTCGGTGAACTCGCCGGCCGCAGCGCCATCACCGGCAAGGTGCATGCGTCCTATACAACTTTCCGCGAGCGCACGGCGCCGTGGTCGCGCATCTCGATCGAATCCGTGCTGCGGGCGCGGGGCGCGTAGGGAAGGCTCATCCGCACCCGGTTGCGGAGCCGGCGTGCCGGCGTTATGCGAATCATGTTGTCAGTTTGTGGCTTCGCGGTTTTTCGCCCTGAGGCGTTCAAAGGAGGTGCACATGCCTGAATCCGTTTACAAAATCATCACGTTGGTCGGAACCAGCACCGAATCCTGGGAGAAGGCGGCCAAGGCCGCCGTGGAAAGGGCAGGCAAGACATTGCGAGACTTGCGGGTCGCGGAGATCGCCGAGCTCGACATGCAGCTCAACAACGGAAAGGTCGAAGCCTATCGCGCCAAGGTGCGCGTCTCGTTCAAGTTCGAGGGCAAGGATTGAGACAGTCCGGCCAACGAACGTGTACAGGAAAATAATCCGTGACAGCGGAACGCTGCGTGGATAGCTTTGCCTCAAGGTCGGCTTGCCCGCACGCATGCGCGCGTGGCCGCCGGCCTCTTTCATTTAGACAAAGAGATTTGGAGCTTAAACCGACGCGCGCCACGAAGTGCAACGCCCGCCGGTCAAGAGTGTTCCTGCTTTTGATCTCGACGATGACGGCGATCCCGGAAGCCTCCAATCGGCTTGGTGGCCAATCTGCCGCTTCGACCGGTGCCGCAGCCGGCTTTGACTTATAGCGGTATAACCTCGATATCCCCGAGACGACGGGGTCGGCTCTTCATGTAAGATAGTTGAGTTCGTTCAATCTCCGGAAATGCCCAATGCAAGATCTCATTTGGCCCGCCCTTCTCACGGTAGGGGCCGGGAGCAGCGTTCTCATCCAGCAAGTCCTGAATGCGAACCTTCGCACGGAACTCAACTCGGCTGCCTGGTCGGGTTTCATGAGCTACTTCCTGGGCGTTGTTTGCATGCTCGCGCTCACCATTGTCTTCCGCGATCCCGTGCCTTCGGCGGCGACCATCTCGCGCGTGCCGCTGTGGGCTTGGAGCGGCGGAATATTCGGCGCGATCTTCATTGGCCTGTCGATCATCACCATCCCAAAGCTAGGCGGAGCCGCATACATTGCGATTCTGGTGACCGGCCAGATGATCGCCGCGCTAGCCGTCGATCATTTTGGATGGCTTGGAGTCGCTGAGCGACATATTGATTTGTCGCGTCTCGTTGGGGTAGCGCTGCTTGTAGGTGGCGTTATCCTGATACGACGGTAATTCATTCGGAAACCACGATGTCCGCTTTTGACCGTTAGCGGATGTCCGCCTGCGCGTCGCAAATGTTGCTTATGACCCAAAGCGGCATGCCGCCACGGTCAGCGGCCGGTCAATCGGACCGTCTCCCAGAAGGGCTTGCGTGCCTCGCGATTGACATCTGCTTCGGACAGCGAAAGTTCGCGCAACTCGATATTATTGAGCATTAGAAGCTCACGTCTCTGACACAGCCAGCGAACTGCACAGGTCTCTCCTTTTGACCCAAAACGGACATCGGTTGGGAACTTTCCCGGCGCATGTCTGAGCCCCTACGATCCGCTTCATCGGCACTCCTCCACGTCGCCCATTTTTAACCAGTCCGCAAAGCTGCCTGTGCAATAGCTTTGTTGTGCCAGCACAATCCAGAACAGGCTCGCGAGGAGCACACCCACCACAAACGCTGTCGCCTTGCCACTCATGGTTAGATTGTAGGAGCGCTTGCGAATGTCCGCTATTGGACCTTAGCGGACATTCGCGTAAAAAGCATCGGTTGGAGCGAGCGGAAAAAGCTGAGAAAACACCTCCGTGTGGAGGATCATTGCGATAGTATCCTCGATTAACCAAAAGCGCACCTGGTGTGTCGCGCTTCGACACTCAACCGACGCGGCAATTGACTGTGAAGAAGGAAGACTGTCATGCGATTTGTGCTGTGTGTTCTGTTAGTAGTAATGCCGACGCACTTTGCTTTTGCTGCGAAAGGAACGATGACTCTGTCAGAGGCGCAGGCAGCCGCCGCCAAAGGCGACACCGATGCAGCCGCCGCCATCATGATGACCACTGACCGCCAAGTCTGTTTGAACGAATGCGCCAGACGCGGCCACAATAAAGAGCAATGCGCCAATGCCTGCCGTCCAGGCTTGTGCCATCCGGGCGCCGAACAGCCTTATTGCATAGCCAAGTAAACGCAGTCTCCATCAGACGAAAAATGTCCGCTATTGGCCCATAGCGGACGTGCGGGCGTGCACGGCACACGTCCGCTTTTGACCCAAAGCGGACATCGGAACTACCACCGAACTGTTGATTTGCATCAAACTTTCTGCGTCTCGCCCAATAGAAAATGATTGGGTGCGATTTGTGGGTTTGCCGAACATCGAGCGAATACTCATGAAACACGTCGTCTTGAAATCGCTGGCTCTTATCGCGTTCGCTTGCTCGCTGGCAACAACGGTGAGCGCTGAGTCCTTCGCCAAGCGGGTCGATATCGGCGGGGGAAGAATGATGTATATCGAGTGTCATGGCAGCGGCTCACCCACCGTGCTGCTCATCTCCGGTACGGACACAGCATCTGACCTGTGGCACGCTACTAATCAGAAGGCTCCGACGGTCTACGACGAAATTCAGAAGACAACGCGGGTGTGCGCCTACGACCGACCCGGTGCGCCGCACCTCGATCAAAGTTTCAGCCAGAGCGACCCGGTGCGCCAGCCGACCAGCCCTCAAAACGGGGTCGACGACCTCGTCGCCCTGCTGAAGGCGGCCGACGTACCGGGCCCTTACGTCCTCGTCGCGCACTCCTTCAGCGGCACGATCGCACGGGTCTTCGCTGGCCAGCATCCTAACGAAGTCAAAGGCATCGTGTTTGTTGACGTCCTGACGCCCGAGCTTCGCGCCCAGATGACACCTGAGGAATGGAAGGTCTGGAAGCGCATCAACGCCCGGCCGGCCAAGGCCCTCGCGGCCTACCC
>DATLJR010000121.1:0-1553 GCA_035538755.1 Pseudolabrys sp. | reverse complement strand
GATCAGATCGGTATGCGGCTCGAAGATCGAATAGATCTTCTCGGCATTGGGAACCTGCTCTTCCTGGAGCACGCGACGACGGGATTGATCGATCACGCGTTCTCCGAGACCACAGTAGTGCTCGATCTGGCGTCGCAGTTCATCGAGTGCCAGCTGCGAAGGCACGTCCTTGGCGCGGACTTTGCGAGTGTGCCGCAGCCCCCTTCGGGCCCGCTCCACGACCTCCTCGGCAATGCCGATGAGCTCGCGATATTTGCCACGCTGCAGCGTCTGTCGTTGCGTTGTCGTCATCCGCTGGATTGCCAGCATCCGGCGCCGCGCCGCGCGCGTGCGATTGCGAAAACCCTTGATTGGCCGCTCGATTGTGTCGGCCAGGCGACCCACCAGCCGGGTCAGGACCCGCACCATATCCCATAACAATGTGTTGTCGGTCGGATGGTGAATATCGGTCGCGACGACCGTCGTATCGACGCGCAGCTTGCTGCCGTCTTCCAGCCCCATGGCAACGGCCGCCTGCACCAAGAGTTCGTTGATCAGCTTTAGCGTTTGCGGCGTAAGCCGGGTGAACGCCCGCTGGAAGGCATCGTGCTTGGGCACCCGTTGAGCATTAAAATCCGCGAACTGCCGGAGCGTCAGTCCGTCGGCAATCCGTTCGCGTAGCTCGCGATAGTCCCAATTCTTCACTCGCATCAGAATGAGCGAGCGCAACACCTGTTGTGCCGTCAGCCCCTTGCGGCCAGTATCGGGCCGCTTGAGGCCGCTCCGCAGATCGCCGCGAATGGCCTCGATTATCTCTTCGTGCTCATCGAGGAAATCGGCGATCGCCGCGAGCGATGGTTCCAGAACTACTCCTTGCCGCAACAATTCCCAGTCGGCGAAGCTGAATTGCGAATTGGCGAGTCTCGACATGGCTCAGCCTTTCGATTGTTCCGCCGTCATCTGCCGCTCGCGCTTCAAAGCCTTCACGTACCGCGCTGCGGCCTCGTACAACAGTTCTTGAAGGGCGCGCCCGTTGTCCAAACAGCGCCGAACTTCCGGCACCAGTTCTTCTGGAATGTAAACCGAAAAGCGGCGTCCCTTGCGACGACCGTACAACACGTAACTCGGGTGCTGTTCACCAGATCGGCAAGCCGGGCAATTCTCCCGTATGCACGGGCTCCGACGCAGGCTCAGCGAGCCGAGAATGGCTGGCCATCGGCCCGGCGACCGATCCGCCAACCAGCGCGTTACATCCGCAGATGATTCGTTCTTGTGCATTTGCATGTGTGGCATAGAACGCACATACGTCCAATCAAAAAAGGCCGGGCCAAAATCGAACCTGTGGAAAACTCGCAAAATGCTGGATTTAGCGGGCTATCTTGGTATTTGCGACAGAAACTACCTAGCCGTCAGACAATATCGACATTCGATTAGTGAAATCCATATGATACTTCCCGCCGTAACCCTCTGGCGATGACCTTTTAGGCCAAAGGAGAGCCACATGAGTGAAGCAGGCCCTGTTACCGATCTCACTTTCCGCATCCACCACACGATGCTGCCGGTCGCCGATCTAG
>DATLJR010000120.1:0-6703 GCA_035538755.1 Pseudolabrys sp. | reverse complement strand
TTGCGATCATGTCAGCGCGCGAAACGGCAGAACTGCTGCTGCTGCTGGGCCGGCTTGTGCAAGCCGACGGCTACGAGGGCGAACTCAGCCCCGCCCAATGGATGGCGCTCCGCTTTTTTGCCCGCGCCAACTCGTTCTCTCGGACCCCGTCGGCATTTGCTGAATTTCAAGCGACGACCCGCGGCACCGCATCACAAGCCATCAAGGCGCTCGAGGCAGGTGGGTATTTGGTCCGGCAGCGATCAAAGGCTGATGGACGAAGCGTTACGCTCCGCTTGACGCGCAAAGGCCATGATGTGGTTGCACGTGATCCGTTCGAAGCTCTGGTGCGCGCCGTGGGCTCGCTCGACCCGCAACAGCAAAACGCGATGCGCGAAGCCCTGCATCGCGTGCTGACTACTTTAGCTGGGAGCGGGACGCATCAGCACTTTGGCGTGTGCCGGGATTGCGCCCACCTCAGTGGCGAAATGAACGCGATCCCTGAATGTCTGCTGTTCGGTGCCCCGATCGAGCCGGGCGACGCTACACTCCTCTGCGTCCATTTTCAGCCAAAAAGCGAGCGCCGCGGGGAGTTCACCACGGCGATCAGCCGAAAGGACTCATGATTGACCTACATCGTCAATGAGAGCTGCATTCGCTGCAAAATCATGGACTGTGTCGAGGTGTGCCCCGTGGATTGTTTCTATGAGGGTGAGAACATGCTCGTGATCCACCCGGACGAATGCATTGACTGCGGTGTTTGCGTGCCGGAATGCCCTGTGGACGCCATAAAACCGGATACTGACCCGGGGCTTGAGGAATGGTTGTCGCTGAATGCGAAATACGCGAAAATCTGGCCACAGATAACGGTCAAGAAGGCGCCCCCGCCCGACTCTAAGGAGTGGGAGGGGAAGCCGGACAAATTCCAATACTTCTCACCAAATCCCGGTGTAGGTGATTGAGGCGGAAACGACCCCGCCGTATCGACGCCGAACTCGCACGTTTCTGCATAACAAACCAATGTCCGCTTTGGGTCATTAACGGACATCTCCTGATGTCGCTGCGATGTCTGCTTTACCCAAAAGCGGACAGTCTAGTGCCAATTGCACCACTTCTCGTCGGCGATCGTCTTGATCAGGATGCCCGGAATTCAGGTTCGTCGGATTCCTCGAGCACCGAGAACAGTACCGGCATAATTTCCTTCGTTGTGATCTTGCCGTTCAAGTCTTTGTCGACCACGACAAGCTGCTGGGCGTGTAGCAGGCCAACCGGGATCACCATCCTTCCGCCAGCCTTAGCTGGTTGATCAGGGGAGGAGGAATCAGGTCCGGCGCCGCCGTCACCATCACTTTGTCGAACGGTGCGTGCTTCGGCCAGCCGGCATAGCCGTTGCCCACGCGAACTCCGACATTGGTATAGCCCTGTCGTTTCAGCCGCTGTACTGCTCGTTGCGCGAGCTCGTCGATGATTTCGACGCTGTACACCCTGCCGGCCAGCTCGGCGAGCACTGCGGACTGATAACCGAGGCCGGTGCCGATTTCGAGAACCGTGTCGTCAGGCTTGAGCTCGAGCAGGTCCGTCATCACCGCAACCATCAACGGTTGCGAGATCGTCTTATCGAAACCAATCGGAATTGGCCGGTTTAGGTAAGCATAAGACTGGACCTCGACCGGCACGAACTCGTGTCGCGGCACCTTGGCCATTGCCCTGAGGACTCGCTCGTCCAACGCAGTCTTGCCAAGCTCGGCAGCGATGCGTTCGGCTATCGCCCTGATTGCCGCGACCATCTCTCGTCGTTGTTCCTCAAAAAATTTCGCGTTCATAAAACGCCTGCCTTGGCCCGACGCTCATCGGGCCCGCCTGCGCCGAGGATCGCGGCTCGTTTCGCGCGGTTGGCGAGCCCCGCAACTCAGCTTCGAGTCGACGCCTCATATTGGTTGGCGGCGACGTGACAAGTAACGCTGCGCGCGTCTAATCGTTACAAGTCAACGAACGAGTCTTAAACAGGCACCACGGGCGTCTCTCTACAGTTGAACTTTTGAGCCCGGCCTTTCGATCCTGCGCCATTCATAATCTCCTCGACGAAAAGCATCGATGGCTTCCGACAGCGGGTCACTATCGGACCCGCTTTCAACGCTTTCAATCTGTCTGGCGGTCGCCGCTGGATCGGTCGCTGGAGAACGTTCCGGTTTGCTGTGGACGTAGGGGAGTGCCGCCAGAGCGGCCTTTATCCGCCAGTCGGGCGGTATCGACGAATCTCTCATAACTTCCAACAGAAAATCGAGTGGCGATAGATCCGGGTTGGAAGTCGCAGCATCGAAGGCTGCGTTTACGAGGGCCGTCTTCTTGTTGGGCGTGCCCGGCTGGCGACCGCCACGTCTTTCGCCTGGTTTGGATCCTCTCGGCACCCGTTGCCCGAGCTCCCGGTGTATCAATGGCCCACTCAACCAACTAAGGCGGTCACAATCCGCCGCAGCCATGGTAGCTCGAGATAGTGGTTCGGACGTAGTAGCCTCGCCTTCAAGAGAGGGAAGCGCGGCTGGGAAACGCTCAGAGCGGCCGCCTGCTCTGCCGGAGGACATTCATGGACCGCGACGATGTGGCTTTCCCCGACGCCAATGAAATCCCACCCCACGCCATCAGCTGAGATGCGCTCAGCGTCTCGGTTCTTGCGTGCGCCTGGATCAAACCACCGCCGCCAGTAAACTTTGTTGATCGTGCCAGCGACCCGCTCCTAGGCCCTTCTAACCTCTCCTTCCAGGACGACCCTGGCCGCCGCTGTTTCGGCTAAGGTGCTCACGCGCGATGAGGCGCAAAGAGCAGTAGAGAGCAAGTAGAATTGACAACTATGTCCGGCCGCACGGAGTGGATGATTTACGGCGCCAACGGCTATACGGGGCATCTTGTGGCCGCGGAGGCGACGCGACGTGGTCTGAACCCGCTGCTGGCCGGTCGGCGTGCCGGGCCGATCGAGAAGTTGGCGGCCGAACTCGGTTTGACCATGAGGGTCTTCGACCTTCACGATGCGCCAGCCGCGGCCGCTGCGATCGCGGACACAGCGGTCGTGGCGAATTGTGCCGGCCCGTTCGCAGCGACCAGTGCTCCAATGATTGATGCCTGCCTTACAAGCCGAGCACACTATCTAGATATTGCTGGTGAGATCGACGTCTTCGTTGCCGCGCAACGCCGCCACGCGGAGGCACAGGCCGCCGGAATCGTCATCTGTCCGGGCGTGGGGTTTGATGTCATTCCCACTGATTGCATGGCCGCGGTGCTCAAGGAGGCGCTGCCCGACGCAACCCACCTCGTACTCGCGTTCGAGGCGCGAGGACCCATGAGCCCCGGCACCGCGCGTACGATGGCGCGATCGCTGCGGCTCGGCCAGCACGGAAGCCGGGTGCGCCGGAACGGCGTGATTGAGGAAGTGCCGCTGGCACAGAGCTGGCTGCGTATCGACTTCGCGGGCGGCTCCACTACAGCGATCGCCATCCCCTGGGGCGATCTCGCTACCGCTTGGTTCTCAACCGGCATTCCCAACATCGAGACCTATGCCGTCGTGCCGCGCGCTGCGGCGATCGCCAGCCGCGCGCTCAATTGGGTAAGGCCCTTACTCGCATCGGCACCTAGTCAGATGCTGTTGCACCGGCTCGCCAATCGCGCCAGTGGACCCTCGGAAGAACAGCTACGCACCGGGAGATCCCGTCTGTGGGGCGAGGTGCGCAATGGGGCAGGCGAGCGGCGCACAGCGAAGCTGGAGACTGCCAACGGCTACCGCCTGACGGCCGACGGCACCATTATGGCGGTGCAATACCTACTGACAAATGCGCCCTCAGGTGGGTACTACACGCCGAGTATGCTCCTCGGCCCGCGCTGCGTCGAACAATTGCCAGGGTCGACTTCCATCCGCGTCGAGTAGCCGAGCGATTTTTTTTGCACCGTTTTTCGCCACGGGCTTTTGACCTTGCAAGGAGGTACGAAGATGAGGAAAGCAGCTACGGCGGCCGTTACGGCGACTTGCTTTGTTGTTGTGACTAGCTTCGCAGCCCTTGCCACAAGCGCCTTCGAGGGCGTGTGGAAGGTGAAGGACACGGCCGGACATCCGTTTGAAATCACGCTATCGAGTAACGGCGCAGCAAAGGCCACACGAGGGGAAGGAATGACCGGCACCTGGAAGGAAGAAGGTAATTCAGCGGTGATCACCTGGAACACCGGCTGGACGACGAAGATAACGAAGGAGGGCGATCGATATATCAAAGCGGCGTATGGCAAGGGCCAGTCGCTAACGGCGACACCGACGAACACCTCCGAGGCCGAAAAGGCTAAGTGAAATTGCCAGCGAAGCGTGGTGCAGCAAGCAGCAACGCGCTGGGCCACAGGCAGCATTTTTAGTCGCGAAGCCCGAATGGGAAGAAGCTCATGCAATACAAGCCCAAAAGCATTGGCGCGCTGCATATAGCGCTTGGTGGCTTGCCAGGTCGTATGCGGATTGAGGTGGAACCGGGCATTGCAGTGTCCGCAAAGACCGTCGGCGAACTCCGAAAGATAACGTCGTGGCCCGAGAATTTGGTGATCACAACGCCGCAGGAACGCCATTCCGAAAGCGTGGTAAAAGTAAGCAAGGCGAGCGTCGCTACTCATTACCCACCGAGACGGTAGGACGCGATTGAATGCGGTTGCGTGATCTCTACGAAACTGCGGCGCGCACGCGATCATGGCTTTGAAAACTGCGTGCTCACAGACGCCGCCTACTCAATGACTAGTTCATTGAAACGAGTTCAGGAAATCAGCCATTCGTCGCTTAAATTCGGCGGAAGAACCAAGCTGGACATCAACTCCGTAGAAACCGCCGGGTTTGCCCGGTTGTAATCGACGTTTTAGCATTCCTGCACGCCCAATTCTGTCGCAAATACTTGGGTGGCTGTGATATGGTTCAAACTGCCCTTTTTGAGAGGATGCGGCCATGAAAAAAGTCCTCGTACTTATTGCTATCGCTTTCGTAATCGCCGCCGGCGCCACGGCTTTTACGATCGTCAACCCGATCCAAGCCTTCGCTTGTGACGACGATCACCAGGGTTCCTAAAAATTCTTGCACCGCTTTGCGTCAAAGTGGACAACACGTCACGTTCGCTTCATGTCCACTTTGCCACCGAAAGCAGACAGCGCGAAATGCGCATGGTCGTCGATCGGCACCCGCCATGCATCGGGCAAACGGCGCGCGGCATTAAGGCGCGATGGTGAAACGGATAGAGGTGCCCCAAGGGTCCGTCGCGGCAAAGCCGCCTGGAATTTAGTCGATTGTTATGCCGGCCGCGTCGAGACGCTTTTTCACGCCGTCTATGGTCGGCCGATCATTGATTTCCATTGCGAACCAATCAAGGCCCGCCCGCTTGCCGTTCCGAATGCCCGCGCCATTGCTGTGCCAGACATTGACAGCCAGGTGGTGGTGATAGCCGCCCGACGATAAGAAAGTCGCTCCGGTGCGGCGCCGCGTCACATCGAGGCCGAGCACGCCGCAATAAAGCGCTTCCGCCCTGGCGACGTCCCCGACGCGAAGATGGATATGACCAATGCGCAATCCTTCCGGTGCACTGGGGTACGCCGCGGTCGCGGCATCGATCTCGCGGATGATCGCGTCGATGTCGAGCGGATCGGTTTTCTGGAAAATCAATTTACTGTCGCGGCGCCACTTCTCGCGCGGCCGGTCGGAATATACTTCGACACCGTTGCCTTCCGGGTCGTCTAGGTAGATTGCTTCACTCACGTCATGATCAGAGGCACCGGTAAAGGCCACACGAGCCTTAGCCGCATGCAAAATCCAGCGTGCCAGATCCGCGCGCGTCGGCATTAGGAACGCGGTGTGATAAAGGCCGGCTTCGCGCGGATCGTCAGGCAGGGCATCAGGTCTGTGAATCAGCTCCAGCAAGGCGACGCCGCCGACGCCGAGTATCGCAACTTGCTGAGTGTGCTCCTGCTCGGTCAAACCAAGCATATCGCGATAGTAGGCGGTGACGCGATCGAGATCGCGGACCATCATGCCGACGGCACCGATGTGGACCGGTGCTCGGCTCGCAGCGGTGGGGACTGCCGAAGGGTTGGGTGCATCCATGACGCTACTATAAGGGCGGGTTGGCGCGCGACACAATTGGGGCGCTATGTCCGGTGCACCTCCGAAAGCGGACATGCATCGCGCAGCGACCCACAGAAGCAATTGGGTTCGATTCCGTTTTCCTGGCGTGGGAGATGTCCGCTTCTCTAATCGGCCGGCTGAGGTCAAGCGCTATCAGGCTATCCACCATAACAGTGTCGAGGTCGCTCGGATGCATAATGACGGCCAAGCGTCGCGCTAGTGCAACGATTGCCTTTTTCATCCCGCGGTGCCTGGCGATCTTCATCGCCCAGGCCTTGAGCCAGGACCATTTTGCCGAACCTAACAGCATGACCTGGGCGGCTTCATAGAGCGGTCCGCATCATCTCGTCGCCGCAGCGCGAGATGGCGCCGGGACGATCGCGCTCGCCAGATTGGTCCCTAGCGGGTGTCAATCCAAATACCGCTCCGACAGACTTTGACTTCCGAAAGCGAGCTGGCACATCGACAGTTGCGCGATAGGTCAACGCCACTACCGGTCCGACACCAGGCACCGTCATCAGGCGCCGACACACCTTATCGTCTCGCACGGTGGCTAGCACGCGGCGGTGCAGGATGGCGATCTGCTCGCGCAGCACC
>DATLJR010000119.1:0-2785 GCA_035538755.1 Pseudolabrys sp. | reverse complement strand
AAAAGCCAGAATGGCAAGAAAAATCAGGATCGCTGAACGCACGACAGACCTCAATTATGGGCAAGCTCAACAATTGTGGGCAAGCTCAACATTTCGGCTAATTGGGTACTTTGATCTTAGTCAAAAATTGGAACCCTTGTCTGCCCCTCGCCGCTGAAGCACTAGTTGGAGTCGACCCTCTCACGTGCGACTAAGTAAACGGTATCTTCAAACTGATATCCGCAGGCCTCGCAGGACCAGAAGTTCCTGACACGATTCTCCGACAAATGCTCAGACCATTCCGGCGCAATGATATCCGCACCGCACTGCGCGCACTTCCCATCTGCTGAGGCATGGAGGGTGCGTAATAACCACGGCAAATGTTCGGGCGGCGGATAAAACATGAAGGGCAATGATGGAACCGGATGCACGTCGCCCGACAGACCCGAATAGCTGACTTACATTTATGCAATTGGCGCGCAGTCTCAGCGTTTTGTTCGTCAACGCCCCGGCCGTCCTCGTCGTCGATCCAGCGTGTACCCCTCGTTCCGCTGTTCCGCGACAATCTGCGGACTGTGTCCGCCGTTTTTATTCGTCATTCCGGCCGAGCCAACGGGCCCGCGCGAAGTCGCGCGGCCCGATGACAGGCTCCGCGAGAGCCGGAATCCATAATCACTGGTCGAGAAATATTGCGCGGGGCGTGATTATGGAGTCCGAGTTCGCGATCTTGCCTCATAATTCGGCGCGATCAGGTGAGTCTACGCCGCCGCGACGGCGAGGCCTTCCTGCTCGCAGGAATTGGCGATGTCGGACGCCGTGGCGCGCTGCATGTCGCGTTTGAAGCGCAGGTCATCGAATTCGGATCCGCGATGCATGGTGCAGCGATCGTCCCAGATCACCAGATCGTGGACACGCCAGCGATGCGTATAGACGAACTGCCGCTGGGTAGCGTGGGCGATGAGCCCGTTGATCAGCGCCCGCCCCTCCGGCTCGGGCATGCCCAAGATGCGGCCGGCGTGGGACGCGAGATAAAGCGATTTGCGGCCGGATTCCGGGATGACGCGCACCAGCGCTTGCGGCACCGGCGGCATACCTTCCCGCTCTTCATCGCTGAACTCGGTGAAGCCCAGTCGGGCGCGGGAATTGAAGATCGAATGCTCCGCGACCAGGCCGTGAAGCCTCCGCTTCGTCTCTTCGGGCAGCGCATCATAGGCGGCGCGTTCATCGGCGAATTCGGTGTGGCCGCCAATCGGCGGAATCGAGCGCGCATAAAGCAGCGACGCCCGCGCCGGCACGCGCTTGAACGAACTGTCGGTGTGCCACAGCCGGTTGCCGAGCTCAAACATGCGTCGCCGCGAGTTCTCGCCCCAGACCTTGTTGTCGGGATCGAGATTGGAGACGTCGGCGAACTCCTTGCGCACGCGCAATTTCGCGTCTTTGCGGAACAGCGCGATGGTGGTCTCGAGCGGACCGAAGTTTCTGGCAAAGTCGAGGTGCTGATCCTGCGATAAATGCTGATCGGGGAAAATCAGTACCGCATATGTCGTGAACGCCTCTTTGACGGCCAACAGGTCGGCCGGTTCGAGCGTCACCGACAAATCGACGTCGCCGATTTCAGCGACGAAACCAGGCGTGACCGGACAAACGATGATGGCCATGGGCAGTTCCTCCGCAGGATTATCTTACGCTTACGGAGGCAAAACGGGGAGGAGGATTTCACACATGACGGATCAAGCATCGGTTGGAATCAAACGGATTAACCCGCCCGAACTCGGCGCGCCGCCGGGCTATTCGCAGGTGGTGGAGATTCGGTATTCGAAAATCTGACCGTTGCGCTGCGATCGGTTGGTTGCACCGCCGCAAACTTGATCAAGCTAACCGTCTTTGTCCGCAGCATGGATGATTTGTCAGCATACCGAGAAGCGCGGGATCGATTTTTCGCCACGGTGACGCCGGCGGCCGCGCCGGCCGTAACATTGGTGGAAGTGTCCCGACTCTGCGGTCCGGATTTCCTCATCGAAGTCGAGGCCATCGCAGTGCCTAATTGTGGCAAGTCTGCTTGTGACAAGTTCCATCGCCGCAAAAAATGTAGCCGCGGTGCGCGGTGGAGACGCGCCAGCTGTAGCGCGGCACGCCGTCGACGGTCACGGCCATGCGCTGAACGGAACGATCGATGTCGACAACGATGGCGGCGCTGGCGCTTCTCGCTAGCGCGAGGGCAAATACCAGCGCAGCCAGAACGCGGGACAAAGGACGCATGACAGGCCCCGACAGCCTTCAGGACATATCACTATGTAGCGCGAAGTGCTTGTAAAGCCGTTACCAAACACGAAAAGTCTTTAGGTTTCTGTTTTTCCCGGGTGCAGCGCAGCTAACCATGACGACCTTCGATTTCTTCACCATCGGTCATTCCAATATTCCGGCGGAACGCTTTATCGCGCTGTTGCGCGGTGCCGGTGTCGACGCCGTTGCCGACGTGCGCTCAATTCCGGCGTCGCAGTTTTGCCCCTGGTTTTCGGCGAAGAATCTCGCGCCGCTCCTGGCCGGCGCAACCATGGACTATCTATCCTTCGGCGATGATCTCGGCGGCCGGCCGAGCGATCAGTCGCTATATTGCGACGGCATCGCCGACTTCGAGGCTATGGCGCAGCGGCCGACCTTCCGAGCTGGTCTCGATCGGTTGCTTGCGCAGGCCGGGCAGCGGCGTCTTTGCCTAATGTGTTCGGAGCGCGATCCGCTCGACTGCCATCGCTGCCTGTTGGTCGCCCGCGCGCTCGCCGCGCGCGGCGTGAGCGTTGGACACATC
>DATLJR010000118.1:0-27456 GCA_035538755.1 Pseudolabrys sp. | reverse complement strand
TGCACGTTCATGTCATTCCTCGAAAGGCGGGCGTCACGATGAAGCCGCCCGCGAGCGAAAAGGAAAAGCCCGACGTGCTGGCCGAGCATGCAAAGAAACTCGCGGCCGCCATCGAAACTGCGTGAGCTAGCGCCCGAACAGAAAGCCGCCGAGCAGGAGCACCGTCTCGCCAACAAAAACGGCGGCAAATACCAAATCATGCGCGAGCTCGCCGATGCCGGTGTACGTGCCGGCCAATACGGGGAAAAAGACGGAGCCGAGCGCCGAACGAACGCCGCCGAAAAAGGCGGCTCCCGGATAGGAAAATGATGCGGGCGCAGGCATGGACGCCGCAAAGCTGTCTCACAGGCCTGGCACCTGCGCAACCGCCCGGCCCCGCATGCAACACTCGCAAAATGCGAAGGCCGGGTGGAAAGCCCGGCCTCGCTGTTGTTCGATTTAGGAGTTAGACCTTGGCCAGCGGCACTTTCGGTACCGAGCCGCGTTTTGCCTTGGGCCGCGGCGACGAGCGCCGCTTCGGCTTCGGCCGCACGGCGGGAAGCTTCTCCGGTTTCGGCGTAACGGGGCCGTCGAGGAACTGGAAACCGAGCTTGTCGCGCCCTTCCTCGTCTTTGTCGACGATCACGCGGACATGGCCGCCGCCCTTGAGGTGGCCGAACAAGACTTCGTCCGCCAAGGGTTTCTTGATGTGCTCCTGGATCACGCGAGCCATGGGCCGAGCGCCCATCAATTCGTCGTAACCATTCGCAATCAACCAGCGGCTCGCCTCTTCCGAAAGCTCGATGGTGACGTTGCGGTCGCCAAGCTGCGCCTCAAGCTGGAGGACGAATTTCTCCACCACCTTGGCGATAATCTCCTGCGAGAGATGCGCGAAGGTGATCGTGGCGTCGAGCCGATTGCGGAATTCCGGCGCGAACATCTTGTTGATGGCTTCCTGGTCGTCTCCTTCCCGCTTGCTGCGGGTGAAGCCGTAGGCCTGCCTGGCGAGATCCGAGGCGCCGGCATTCGTCGTCATGATCAAGATGACGTTACGGAAATCGACCTGCTTGCCGTTATGGTCGGTGAGCTTACCGTGATCCATGACCTGCAACAGCACGTTGAACAGGTCAGGATGAGCCTTCTCGATTTCGTCGAGCAACAGCACACAGTGCGGGTGCTGGTCGACACCATCCGTGAGCAGTCCGCCCTGGTCGAAACCGACATAACCGGGAGGCGCGCCGATCAAGCGTGAAACGGTGTGCCGCTCCATGTACTCCGACATGTCGAAGCGAATGAGCTCGACGCCGAGCGAGGCAGCAAGCTGCTTTGCCACTTCCGTTTTTCCGACGCCGGTAGGACCTGAGAAGAGATAGCATCCGATCGGTTTCTCGGGCTCGCGCAGGCCAGCGCGCGCGAGTTTGATTGATGCCGACAGCGACTCGATCGCTTTGTCCTGACCGTAGACGACGGTCTTCAGGGTCTGCTCGAGATGCTGAAGCACCTCGGCATCATCCTTCGACACCGTCTTCGGCGGTATGCGGGCCATTGTCGAAATTGTCGTCTCGATTTCCTTGAGACCGATCGTCTTCTTGCGTCGGCTTTCGGGCAGCAGCATCTGCGCCGCACCGGATTCATCAATCACATCGATCGCTTTGTCCGGCAGCTTGCGGTCATGGATGTAGCGTGACGACAATTCCACCGCCGCCTTGATGGCTTCGTTCGTGTACTTGAGCTTGTGATATTCCTCGAAGTACGGCTTGAGGCCTTTCAGAATCTCGATTGCATCCGTGACCGAGGGTTCGTTCACATCGATCTTCTGGAAGCGGCGCACGAGCGCACGATCTTTCTCGAAGTACTGCCGATATTCCTTGTAGGTGGTCGAGCCGATGCATCGGATCGTGCCCGACGCGAGCGCGGGCTTGAGCAGGTTGGACGCATCCATCGCGCCGCCCGAGGTGGCACCTGCGCCGATCACAGTGTGAATTTCATCGATGAACATGATCGCGCCGGGATACGCCTCGATTTCCTTGATGACCTGCTTGAGACGTTCCTCGAAGTCGCCGCGATAGCGCGTACCGGCGAGCAGCGTGCCCATGTCCAGCGCGAACACTGTCGCACCCTTGAGCACATCCGGAACCTCTCCGTGCACGATCCGGCGCGCGAGGCCTTCGGCAATCGCGGTTTTCCCGACGCCGGCATCGCCGACGAACAGCGGATTGTTCTTCTGCCTGCGGCAAAGCACCTGAATCGTGCGACTGATTTCTGAATCGCGCCCGATCAGCGGATCGATTTTGCCGTCCTTCGCCTTCTTGTTCAGATTGACGCAATAGGCCTCGAGCGCATCGCCTTTTTTCTTCGGCTCATCGCCACCCTTGGCGTCAGCTTCTTCTTCGACGCCGCGCACGGGTCGAGATTCCGACAGGCCGGGTCGCTTGGCGATGCCGTGACTGATGTAGTTCACTGCGTCGTAACGCGTCATGTCCTGCTCTTGCAGGAAATAAGCGGCATGACTTTCGCGCTCGGCGAAGATCGCCACCAACACATTTGCACCGGTGACTTCTTCGCGTCCCGAGGACTGCACGTGAATGACTGCGCGCTGGATCACGCGCTGGAAGCCGGCGGTCGGCTTGGAATCCTCAGCGCCGTCGGTGATCAGGTTTTCCAGCTCGGACTCGAGATAGGCGGTCAGGCTGCGCCGGAGCTTGTCGAGATCGACATTGCAAGCCCGCATCACCGCTGAGGCGTCCTGGTCGTCGATCAGCGCCAGCAGCAGATGTTCAAGCGTTGCGTACTCGTGATGCCGTTCGTTGGCAATTGCGAGTGCGCGGTGAAGCGATTGTTCGAGACTTCGGGAGAATGTTGGCATTCAAACTTTCCAGTTCATCTGGCGTTCATTCCCCCGACTCACTTTTTTTCCATCACGCATTGCAAAGGATGCTGATGTTTTCGCGCAAAGTCCATCACCTGCGTGACCTTCGTTTCCGCCACCTCGTAAGTGTAGATCCCACATTCGCCTATTCCGTGATGATGCACATGCAACATAATTCTTGTGGCGGCTTCGTGGTCCTTCCCGAAGAACCGCTCCAGGACATGCACAACGAATTCCATCGGCGTGTAGTCATCGTTGAGGATGAGCACACGGTATACGTTTGGCCGCTTGGTCTGCGGCTTGGTCTTGGTGATAACGCCGGTCGAAGGTCCGCCCTGATCATTCTTGCGCTTGCGATCGTCGTCAGCCATCCGCAGCACGACGGCCCGCCTCGAGGCGGTCAGGTTCTGACGGGTCTTCCGGGCTAGGCTCGTCATGGTTGAACCGCGGCAAATTAGGTTCCTGAAGGTTGCACTATGGCCCCGCAAAGCACGTGGCCAAGCATCATAATACTGACCCGGGCACAGCCTTTCCAAGTCAGCAATTCGCTTAACGCTGCCCCGTTCCTGGACAGGGGCCGATTCTTTTCCGATTTCTCACGAGAAAACGCAGATAACTATTGCTTAAACGAACGCAACCGGTTTGCGGGCAAATTGACGCGACTTTCCCCCAAATTCGCCCCGTCCCTCTCACGCTTTTTCAAGGGGGTACCCCCATATGGAGGAACTCTGCAGATAGGTCGTTCTGCTGACCGATGGCTTGAACACGCAGAACCGGTGGAGCAGCAAACCGATATCGAATGGTCGCCGGGCGATCACCTGCGCCAACATCAAGGCGGCCAACGTCGACCTGTACACGATCTAGGTGAACACCGGTGGCGACCCGACGTCGACCTTGCTGCAGAACTGCGCGAGCAGCACGGACAAGTTCTATCTCAAGTTCCTATCTGTTGACCCAGATGACCACCACCTTCAACACGATCGGCATCAACCTGACCAAGTTGCGCTTCGCTCAATAGTCGCCGCGCAGCGCTGGCAAACAAAAACCCGGCTCACATGAGCCGGGCTTTGCATTCTGATACGCTTAAGCAACGATACGCGGACAACGCTTACGCGACGCGACTCACTTCGCCTTCGCCAGAAGCGTTTCGAACGGCTTGTAGGTCTCCTTGGCGAGGTCGGCATAGAGTTCGCCGATCTTGGAGGCCTTCGCCACAAACCCCTCATAGGCGGTCTTGGCGTATTCGGTCTGTACCTCGATCGCCTTGTCGAGCGACTTGACGCCGAACATCTTCTCGAGAGCGGCCGTGCCGTCCTCGAATGCCTTCTTCGAATAATCCGCAACTTCGACCGCAATCGCCTGGGTGCCCTTCGAAATTGCTCCCATGGCTTTCAGCGTGACATCGACGTTGTCTTTGCTGACCTGCTGGAGGTCTTCAAAATTCTTGACCATGTCATCCTTTCCCGGCCCGCCACCGCGGTGCCTCTGCTAAAAACATTGGACCCGGTTCGCGCCGGGACTGGAAAGGAGTTATACTGCACTGCACAATAAAGTCAAGGAAAATATTGCAGTGCGAAAACTGGTGCAAATTCAGGGGATTGACTTAACAATTTGTAAACCGCGTTCTCCTAACGTCGTAAATCATACGAACGCTGCCACGCTACAAAATGGCCACGATGGCAGCCTACGGACGGCCAGGGACGTTTGCGTAACAAGAGGTGGGGAGAAGCGCACATGCTGCGTGGGGGGAGTTTTGGCAATCGCAGCCTGCGTTGGGGTGCCCTGAGCCTGAGCGCAGTTGTTGCGATGGCCGCTTTCTGCGACAACGCAGACGCCCGTCGCCGCCAGAAAGCGCAGCCCGCCGAAAGCTACCAGCCTTCCTATTCTTCGATCGTCGTGGACATCAATTCCGGCGAGGTCATGCAAGCGACCAACGCCGACGCTCCGCGCCATCCCGCTTCGCTCACAAAGATCATGACCCTATATCTACTGTTTGAGCGATTGGAACAGGGCAAGATCAAGCTACAAACCGAGTTGCCGGTGTCCGCTCACGCCGCGGTGCAGGCCCCGTCCAAGCTGGGATTGAAGCCGGGCGAAACGATCCGCGTTGAAACGGCCATCAGGGCCATTGTCACGAAGTCAGCCAATGACGTCGCGGTCATTGTGGCGGAGGCACTTGGCGGTGACGAACCGACTTTCGCCAAAATGATGACCACAAAGGCGCGTGCTATTGGCATGTCGCAAACGACCTACCGAAACGCGTCCGGCCTGCCCGACGAGGAGCAGATCACAACCGCCCGTGATCAAGCGTTGCTGGGCCGCGCAATCCAGGACCGATATCCAAATTACTATCGCTACTTTGCCACGCGGACCTTCGACTACCGCGGCAAATCGATCCGAAACCACAATCACCTGCTCGGCGCCGTCGATGGCGTCGATGGCATCAAGACTGGTTACATCCGCGATTCCGGGTTCAACATCGTCACGTCAATCCGGCGCGCCAATCGCCACCTCGTTGCGGTCGTGTTTGGCGGCCGCTCCGCCGACGCCCGCGACGCGCGCGTGCGCAGCCTGATCGAAAACAACATCAATATAGCCTCGATCAAGCGGACCGCCCCGCCCGTTGTTGAGGGCGTGGAGACTGCACAGCTTCGCAAGGACAACAAGGACAACAGGGAAGAAGACCGTACGGGATCCGGGCGGGTCCGCGTAGCTTCGGTCGCGCCGTCGGTTCCGGACGGGCCAGCGCCGGGGTCGACGGACCCGATAAAACCGACCTCGGTCAAAACCGTCACCGTCCATCCCGCGACGATTTATACCGCCTCGCTCACGCCACTTCCGTCCGACAACCGTCAACTTGTACCCGCCCCCGTCGTCTCCAATGCGGCCAGTGTTACGACCATTTCCACGGTGAGAAGTGAGCCACCATTGGCACCTGCACCTGCGGCACCCGTGGCCGCCGCCCCTCCAGCCCCTTCTGTTGAGCCCGCTCCACCTCCGGCCGCGGCCACCTGGCCAACTTCGCCAAAACCTTCGGCGTCGACGGTCCGCAACGAGACAGCGCCCGCAATGCAAGCACTCGCTGCTGCCGCGCCACCGCCCGTCGCGAAAGTTGCGGCTCTTGGCAATGACACACCGGCGCCCGCTGCGCCTGCCGAGCCTGTTACCAGGCAACGGAGTGGCTGGCTCATTCAGGTCGGCGCTTTGCCTGACGAAACGGAAGCCAGACAACGCCTGGAGAACGCGCGAAGCAAAGCCAAGGCGCTTCTTGGCAAGGCTGACCCCTTCACTGAACGTACGGAAAAGGGAGACAAGGTGCTCTACCGGGCCCGTTTTGCTGGGCTCGAGAAAAATCAGGCGGAAGCCGCCTGCAAGCATCTTAAGCGCAGCGACATTCCGTGCATGTTGCTGAAAAACTGACAAACAAAACAACAATAGGATGCGTCAATACGCAGGAGCCGCTGATGGTTGTGTTTGTGGAGTACCTCAGCGATGGCGGCGGAGAAGAATTTCCTTGGCTTCGTTGATACGGGCCGCGAGATACGTCGACCCCCCTTGGTCGGGATGCAGTTTCTTCATCAGCGTGCGATGCGCGCGGCTGATGTCGTTGGCGGTCGCGCCGGGCTGCAGGCCAAGGATCTGATAGGCCTCCTGTTCCGACATTTTGCCGGTACCCGACGCACGCGGCCGCTCTGCCGCATCCGCCTGCGCGTTCTCACTCCATCCGGGCTCCCGGCGGTCAAGATAAGCCATAAGTAGCGCCCGACTCTCCTCGTCTACTTCGCCAAGCATCGAGACGAGAGTTTCCACGTCGAGAGTGCCGAGATCGGCGCCCTGATAACGCCCGGTTAGGACGTGTCCCCGCATTGCGCCGCTGTCGTGGTCGAGCTCCATTTCAAAAAAGGCGGACTGTACGCGCGACGTCTGCCCTCCGGTCTTCTGCGTCCGCGCCGTGAAGCCTGCCGGCCCAAAAGGCAGCCAGCCGAGCAGCCCCAGCCCGAAGGCACCGAGCGGGATGGCGATGCCGATTTCACCACGCAGTCCGAGAAAAACGGCAAAGCCGAGCGCCAGCAATCCGCCGCCGAGTTTCATCACACGCGCGGCGATCTTGGGATCGACCTTGGAAATGATGTTGAGCGCCCATAACACGAGGACGAGGACGACCACGCCAAAAATGAGCGTCGGCATGGCTATTTCAACTGCGCCAGTAATTTTTGCGCGCCGGCTGAGCGCTTTTTCGACAGATCCGCAAGCGCCTTGATGCCGCCCGCGGCATAAGCTGCAACGGCACGCAGCAGTTCGCCGAGCTGATGGGCCGAGCCGGCATCAAATCTGCAGTAGGCCCCACGCGAAAGGCGGGCGATCTCGCGATAAGCATTCTCGGCCACAGCATCCGTACCTTCCTGAAACATGAAAACCGGGACGCCGAGCAAACCCAGTTCGCCGGCCGCCTGGCACAATGCATCGATCGGCTCTTCCATGGCATCGCCGACGAAAACCAGCGCCTGCACCTTCCGACGGGCATGTTCGTGACGTGCATGACTCAAAACCTTGCCAATCTGGGTCTGGCCGCCACGGCAATCGATGCGCGACATCAGGTCGGCCAGTTTGTCGCTTTGCGCAACCCAGCCAGACGCGCGGCATTCGCTCAGGCCGCGAAAATAGACGAGTTGAATGTCGAGCCCGCCTATGCCCGCCGCCTCGCGGAACATGTCCGCCTGCAGTGCACAGGCTGAATCCCAGGTTGGTTGGCGGCTCATCGTCGCGTCGAGCGCGAAAATCAACCGACCGCGATGCCCCGTTGCGGTCGCCGGCCCAAGCGCGCGCACCTTGTCGATAAAAGTCTCGATTTCCGGTCTGGAGGAAACCGGCGCCGGACTTTGTCGGGAGTCCTTTCTCATACCGAAAATTCTACACTGAAAAAATGGAACTCGCGCGGCCCTCTGCCGCCTCGTCACATGGCGACATTGTCGCGTGGATTCAAGCTTATCGGGCTTTAGGCGATAATGTCGTGGACCTGCAATGGCTGTTCCATGACCGAGTACCATTCCGCCCGCGCGGCGGCGCGGCGTTTGCCATTTTCCGACAGCGGAAGCTGCAGCGCGTTGAGCAAAGCAACCACTTCCTCACGGGCCGTCACATGCGAGAGGTTTGGACGCGTCCCGAGCGTTTCTTCGTCGAGGTCGTCGAGGGCCGTAAGCCCGCGCGGGAAAAATTCGCGATAGACCACACGTTCGGCAAAGCCTTCCACGCTGCGGAATCCCATGCGCTTGGCCAATTCGTTGATGCCGTCGCCCACCAGCTTTTTATTGCGCGATGTCAGGGTCGAGAGACGATTGCGAACGACAACCCAATCCGTGAGCCGTCCGTCGACCAGCCGGCGCTGGCGCCGTGCCTCGCGAACCATCTCGGCGTAGTGGCTTTCACCGGTGACACTGAAATCGGTCGGGTCGAGAGTGGCCAACACATCGAAATCAAGGAAGCTGTCGTTGAGCGGCGTCACAAGCGTGTCGGCCATCGAGTGAGCCAATCGCATCAGATACGTGTCGGCGCCGGGCGTATCGATCACGACAACGTCATGACTGTGCTCAATGGCGCTGATTGCTGCCGAAAAACTGCCGAAGTCCTGGGACTCGTTCAGTTCCAGTGAGTTCCCTTCGGCGCGCGTGACGCAGTAATGCGTCGGCAATTCAAGCGAGATTCGCGCTCGTTCGGCCCACGCCCGGCGATTGTCGATGTAATGCGTAAAACTTTGCTGACGCGAATCAAGGTCGATCGTGGCGACGCGCTGCCCGGCTTTGAGAAGCGCGACTGCAATATGCAGCGCGGTGGTGGACTTTCCGGATCCACCCTTCTCGTTACCGAGCACAACGACGTGCGCTGAGTGAGCTATTTCCTCGATCGATTGAATCAGCATGCCGCCCCTCTGGCCACCAATTCTCAAAATATTAGGTTGCGTTAGTCAAGTTAAACTCGACGCACGACGAAATTGCTTCACCAGATTTACCTGCCTCCTGCCTTGCAGGTCGTCATTCGGTTTTGCAACAATTCTCGGCAGGGCCACAATTATGGCAAACCGTCTGAAAATCATACGAACGGTCTCCTCCCTTCGTCGCGCCTTGGAACTGCAAGGGAGACCGAGCGACCGTGTTGCGTTGGTGCCTACGATGGGTGCCTTGCACCGCGGTCACATGGCTTTGGTACGGGAAGCGCAGCGGCGATCGAAGCGCGTCGTGGTCTCGATCTTCGTCAATCCGACTCAATTCGCGCCGAATGAGGACTTTGCCAGCTATCCGCGCGGCTTTGCGACCGATCTCAAGATCTTGCGGGATGCCAAAGTCGACTTCGTGTGGGCGCCCCCGGTCGAAGTCATGTACCCGGATGGCTTCGCCACACGTCTGGCGCCGGAGGGTGCCGCCAAGGCCGGCCTTGAGGATCAATTTCGTCCGCACTTTTTCGGTGGCGTTGCGACCGTCGTGGCCAAACTGTTTACGCAGGTTTCGCCCAATTTCGCGCTTTTTGGCCAAAAAGACTATCAGCAGCTGCGCGTCGTCACCCAAATGGCCAGGGACCTCGATCTTCCGGTGAAAGTGATCGGGGTGCCGACCGTGCGCGAGCCGGATGGCTTGGCGCTCTCGTCGCGCAATGTGTATCTCTCGGCGACTGAGCGCGCTGTAGCGCCAATGATTTATCGCGTCCTGAAAGGCTGTGCCGCCCGTATCAAAAGCGGCGAAAAGGTGGATCGCGTCTTGAATGTCGGTCGGATCGAATTCGATCTCGCCGGATTTGCCCTTGATTATCTCGAAGCCCGCCACGCCATGACGCTTGCTCCGATCACTTCGCCCAAGGATGGCCCCATTCGACTGCTCGCCGCCGCCCGGCTCGGCAAAACCCGGCTGATCGACAATATCGCGGTCTAGAGCAATCCCAGCTCGCGTAATTCCCGTCGCATCGTCTCCGGCATCCGCGCAGCGCCTGGTGCGGCGCGAGACAGATCGCGCGGCGCTTCCTTCGTTTCCAAATATCGCCACCCTTGGAAGGCTGAGCGTGGACGCGGCTCAACTAGTATGACCTTACCGTCGAGCACGACGCGGCAGCGGCCGATGCCGTCCTTGTCGACAAATGGGCGGATGTCGAGGATGCGCTCTCGGCAAGTTATCTGCCCGCGGATCACCCAGTACAGTGAGCCGCCGTCCGTCAGTTCGGTCGCACGCTTCGGCACCATCCGCGTTGTATGGATGTGTTCGGCCTTCTGGCCGCGCCGCTTCTTCTCTTTCAATTTCTGTTTAATCCAGTCCTCAAGATCCGAGACCGAATCACAGCCAACGCAAAGTTTGATGAGATGGAGCGACATCGGGGAATTCCGGTCTATTCGCGGGAGTCTTGGGTCGGCACGACGCGCATGAGGGTTGCCCCCTCGGCCACCTGGGTGTCTGCGGCAACCGAAACATCGGCGACGGTACCGTCGGTCGGCGCCACAAGGGTGTGCTCCATCTTCATGGCCTCAATTATGGCGAGGCGCTGTCCGCGGATGACCGGAGCGCCAGATTCGACCAGAATATGGAGCACCTTGCCATGCATGGGTGCCCGCACAATCCCGCTCGTGTCGTGATCCCCAGCCTCGTTCAGTGCCAGGTCACGCAGAGCAACCTTGGTCTGGCGTCCATTCCGCAGGACATAAACGACGTCGGCATCGGCTACGACCGTGGCATCTTTCGCCGGCGGGCTGCCCTCAACCGAAACCTTTTGACCTTGCGAATCGTAGGTTACTTCGGCCACGGCCGCCTGATCATCGACCAAAACCGGCAAAGCCAGCCGCCGTCTGCCCGACAGTTGAAAGGCATCGCTCTGATCCCATGGTGAAGCCGGTTGGTCCGGCTCGCTTTGTGACAGCGCTGCCAAGCGATGGCGCTCGTTACCAAGCAGAGTTTCCACTCCAAGCGCGGCAGCGGCGCCGTCGGATCCCCGCGGAACGGCACCAAGATCCACCAGATTTCGCTCAATGAAGCTAGTATCGAATTGGCCTTTGCGAAATCCCGGAGCCCGACAAAGGGCCGCCAAAAAGCCTGCATTGCTGCGTGGGCCGACCAGAACGGTTTGCTCCAAGGCCGTGGCCAGCCGGTCGAGCGCCTCGTCCCGCGTTTTGGCGTGGACAATCAGCTTGGCGATCATGGGGTCGTAGAACGGCGACACTTCGCTGCCTGTTTCGACACCGCTATCGACGCGCAAGCTGTCATTTTTCGGAAACCGCAGGGCAATCAGTCGTCCAGTTGAGGGCAAGAACTCCCGTTCCGGATCTTCCGCGTAGAGCCGCGCCTCGACTGCGTGGCCCTCGAGCCTCACCTGTTGCTGCGCCAACGGCATTTTTTCGCCGGCAGCGACACGAATCTGCCATTCAACCAAATCAAGCCCGGTCGTTGCCTCAGTGACGGGATGCTCGACCTGAAGCCGAGTGTTCATCTCCATGAACCAGAATCCATCCGTTCTGAGACCCTTCGCCCCATCGACGATGAATTCAACCGTACCCGCGCCCACATAGCCGACCGCCTTGGCGGCCGCGACCGCCGCCGCGCCCATGGCTGCGCGCAGTTCCGCACTCATGCCGGGGGCCGGAGCCTCCTCCATCACTTTCTGATGCCGCCGCTGCAGCGAACAGTCGCGTTCATTGAGATGAATGGCGTTGCCCTGTCGATCCGCAAAGATCTGCAGCTCAATGTGTCGCGGACTTGAGACGTATTTTTCGATCAAGACGCGACTGTCGCCGAATGCGGCTTTCGCTTCTCGTTGGGCACCTTCCAGAGCCGTCTCGAAGTCGGCATGGCGATCGACACGCCGCATGCCTTTGCCGCCGCCGCCTGCCACTGGCTTCAGCAGAACCGGATAGCCGAGCTCATAGGCCTTCTGCCTGAGAAATTTCGGGTCCTGCAGATCGCCATGATAGCCGGGGACCACGGGTACGCCGGCCTTCTCCATCAGCGCTTTGGCGTGATCCTTCAGGCCCATCGCTCGAATGGCTTCGGGAGGTGGACCAACGAAAACCATGCCAGCCTGCGCACAGGCCTGCGCAAAATCCGCGTTCTCAGCCAGAAAGCCGTAACCCGGGTGGACGCACTCGGCACGCGCCGATTTTGCCACCGCGAGCAGCTTCTCGCTCGAAAGATAGCTTTGTGCCACGGGCGAAGAGCCTATGGCGTGCGCCTCGTCGCACAACCGCACGTGCAATGCATGCGCGTCAGCCTCCGAATAGACTGCGATGGTGCGTAATCCCAACCGCTTGGCGGTTCGGGCAACGCGGCAGGCGATCTCACCGCGGTTGGCAATCAGGACGGATTTGAACATTCGGGCCCAGCGCCATTCGGGCCGATATTAGCGTGGCGCCGGCGGCTGTGGCGGTGTCGCCGCCTGTGCCTGTGGACGTTTTGGCGGCACGGGAGCGCTTGCAGCCGGCTTTTCACCCGTCGGGTGGGCGGTGGCTGTGCCGGTCTGTTCCTTCTGCTCTTTCGGCGGCGGCGGCTCAGCATTCATGATGCTGACCGCCGGAATAGAGGCAGACGAGGGGAAATCGTATTTTGGGTCGAGCGGATGGGCCACTGAAGGGGGCTCCGCCGCGTTGGCAACCGGCGCAGGCGTCGCGGAAGAGGTCTGTGGTTCTTTGTCGGCTGCGGCCCCGGGTTTCTCCCACGCGGATGCATACCGGGTGACATAGGTTTCGAAAGCGCGGACCTTCAGATTTGCCTTGAGCGCTGCGCTATCTTCAAACATCGCCAAGGCCGCACAACGCTCGGCGGTGCACCCGTCGCGAACAGAAAGGACGTGAGCGGCAATCCCATAGCGATCAAGCTCGATAGCGCGGCGTCCGGTGGCGAACGCGGTCAGGAAATCACGATCGCCGCGCGCGGTCGCAGCGACGTCAGCAAGCAACGACAGCCGTGCACTGACGTAGGCTACAGCCTTCGCCGTGCTCTGGGCGTCAGCAAACACGGATTGCTCGCAGGCATTCTCGACCTGCTCACCGGCGACGCCATCAAGACAAGCGAGCGAACCAGATGTTATTGCGCTGACGCTGAGCTGTGCCTCGCGCTGCAGAAGCGCTCGCTGTTCGGCCGTCCGTTCGCTCATCTCCAGTCGGTCGAGGATCGCGGTTGACACCAGAATGCACACCGCGATGACGGAGACCAGAATAAGCAGGCGCGGAACGGTGGCGCTGTCCGAGCGGCGCAGCAACATCACCACCATAACCAACACCAAGGCCGCCAACGCACCGGCCAAGGGAGCCGGAAGCACCAGCGGCGTTGAAAGCAGCCCGTTTGCAGACGCGCTATCGACGATCGACATGGGTTCCGACTATTGAATTTTCGCTCCCGAGACTTTTACCACATTCGCCCATTTTTCGATGTCCTTTACCAGGAAGGCTTCGAATTCCTCGGGCGTTTTGACGAGCGGTATCGCCCCCTGCTTGAGCCAGGTTTCCTTCACATCAGGCCGGTTAATGGTCTTATTGATATTGGCGTTCAAGAAATTGACGATCTCTTTAGGCGTGCCCTTGGGCGCCATCACGCCAAGCCAGATCGTCGCTTCGTAGCCGGGCACCGTTTCGGCAATCGTCGGGAGGTCCGGGGTCAGCTGCGAGCGCGTGAGGCCTGTTGTTCCCAGTGCACGCACCTGCCCGGCCTTGGCGAGTTCCGTCATGGTCGTCACGGCATCGAACATCATCTGCACAGTTCCGGAAACCACGCTATTGCGCGCGTCACCGGAAGCCTTGTGCGGCACGTGCACGATGTCTGTCTGGCTCATGGCTTTGAAGAGTTCACCTGCCATGTGATAGGGCGTGCCCGGACCGGACGAGGCGTAGTTGAGCTTGCCCGGATCCTTCTTCGCCAGTTCTATGAACTCCTTCACGGTTTTTGCCGGAACGGACGGATGAACGACCATGAGCAGGTCCGAGTAGTTGATTGTCGCCACCGGAACAAAATCACGCATCAACTGGAACGGCTTATTGGGAAGCAAAGACTCGTTGGTCGTGTGCGTGTTTGACATCACCAACAGTGTGTAGCCGTCGGGCGCCGATTTCGCGACCGCATCAGTACCGATGATCGAACCTGCGCCGGGGCGGTCCTCAACGATGAATGACTGCTGGGTTTCCTCTGAAAGGTGCTGGGCAAGCACGCGGGCAAATACATCGGCAGGCCCACCTGCTCCAAAAGGAACAATGAATTTAACGGGACGGCTCGGATAGTTCTGTGCCGCAGCCGGCCAAACTTGCAAGATCGCAAACAGCACCGCAGCCAGACGCAAAAAGACGCGCATGGGTCTCCCCTCAAAGTGTTCGTTGGTTACGTCGTCGTTTTTTCTCGTTAGGTCCCGCCAGCGGATTTAAACCCTGGCGCCAGATCGCTCGCCGCGGCAAACGCTCCTTTCGCCTCGACCGACGTCATTGCAACGGTCGTTTTCAAACCGGTCACACCTCCGCCGCTCCCCGCGGCCAAAAGCGCGGCCGCCATCTGAACGTCGTTGGGCGCTTCAGCAATGGTCAGGAAATCGTATTCGCCAAATGTGAGGTAGTAACCCAACAGTCGCCCACCGATTTTCGACAGGATGCGCGCAACGGCATCGGCCCGGTCCTCCGGCTTTACAATCATTCCCTTTATGGCTTCACGGGTGTACCGCCCCTGCGTGATGTAAATTGGCATGCCCGGCCTCCTCTCGCGCAGCAAACCGCAGTGTTCCGCGCAGCATACGGAGCAGCCACGGCAAAATAGCGACAGGAAGCCTCGAACCGGGGGTCAGGCGCGATCGAGCTGGCTCTCTTTGGCCACGCGCTCGAACGCCTCGCCCGAACTTTTGATCCGGTACTGATAGTCGTCACCTTCGGACGGCAGGAGCTTGACCACAATATAGCTTCCGGTGGCGGCCGCACGTCCGAAGGTCGGGGAGGTGTAATAGACGGTCTCGCCGACCTGGTATTTATGCAAGCGCATCGGCAGTTCGTGCATCGCCACCGGCTGGACCGGCGGGCTAGGCGTGCGGATCATTTTTGTGGCTTTTACCGGGACAATAGGCGGCGCAATCATCCGCGTTGGGCGCGTCACCTTGCCAACCGGCAGACGAGCCGATGTCTTTTTTGCCGTTACCCGAACGCTCTTCGGGTTCTTTTTTGCGGGCCGGCTCGTCGTTTTGGCCGACCGTCCGGCGGTTTTGGCTGAATGTTTGCTCATATTTTCAATATAGCAGCTAATTTTGTTTGCGGGCAAAGTTTTTTGGCGTGGAACATTAATGTTTTCAATGAGTTATAACGCAACATGGAGCGGTAGATGGTTAACGGCGCGCGCCCCAAATTGTGCGCCTTGGCTGTCACAATTGCTTGTCCAGCACCGCCGGACGGCCGGGAACTCGGCATTGTCAGCCGCGTTTGAGATCGGGAACCAGGAGTTTTCATCATGCGTGTCCTTATCGGCATCATCCTTGGCGCCATAATCACGGTTGGGGGCGCCTATCTCTATGACACAAGCCATGCGGTGACGAATTCCGACAGCGCGACCGTCGCGCAACGTCCAATGGTGAACTGGGATGTTGTCGGCAACAAATGGAACCATCTCACGGCGCGAGCCCGGGCCGAATGGAGTCGGCTCGCTTCCAAGACTTGAGCCATTGCCGAGCCGACTACTCGCCCAGTTGCTCACGCATCCCTACCCGCAACGTATCGAGGATGGCGCGCCGGTTCATGCGCGTGCCGTCATCGCCCTCGATCAACAGGGAGATGCGACCCGTTCCTTCCAGATGGCGCGCCCATGACAGGGCGTCATCAAGAACCGTGAACTCCTTGAACAGCATCCGGGATTTCTCAAACGGCGACAAATCGGGTGAACCTTTGGGGCCACTGTAGACGCGGTAGTGCATCGCGAACCTACTTTGCCTCCCACCCATTGTTCCGGACTAACGCCTGACAGGTATGTAGGGTTCGTCGCCCCATATTGCACGGGCCGGCGTGCTATACGTTCCCCGTCGAGGGGGTCGGTCCATGCGGGCGGCGTATTACGAGCGTAACGGTACTGCGCGCGAGGTCTTACAGGTCGGCGAAATCGAAACGCCTCACGCTGGACCAGGCGAAGTCCGCGTCAGGCTTGCCACCTCAGGCGTCAATCCGTCTGACGTCAAATCCAGATTAGGCACGACGAGAAAAATAGCGTTCCCGCGCGTCGTCCCGCATAGCGATGGCGCCGGGGTGATCGATGAAGTTGGCACGGGCGTGCCCAAGTCCCGCGTCGGCGAACGCGTATGGGTTTGGAACGGTCAGTGGAAACGTGCATTTGGCACCGCCGCTGAGTTCATCGCCTTGCCTTCCTCGCACGCGGTATCTCTGCCGGCCGGTGTCGCCTTCGAGGCCGGTGCCTGTCTCGGAATTCCCGCGATGACAGCTATACACGCCGTGATCCTTGCCAATGCATCCGCGGATACAACGTTGCTGGTATCGGGCGGCGCCGGCGCCGTCAGCCAGTACGTTATTCAATTTGCGAAAGCGAAAAAGGCAGAGGTGATCACAACGGTATCCTCATCAGAGAAGGCCGATGTAGCCAGAGAGGCAGGCGCCGACCACCTCGTCGACTACAAAAAGGAAAATGTTGGCGAACGCGTCATGGACGTCACCGGCAAACGCGGCGTTGATGCCGTCATTGAGCTTGACCTCTCGGCCAATGCCAAGCTCATCCCATCTGTCCTTCGGCCAAAGGGCACGGTCGTCGTCTATGGCACCGGACCTGAAGCCGAGCTGCCGGCAGCATTCTGCCTGGTCAACTCGGTCCGATTGCAATTTTTCCTCGTCTACGAATTGGATGCGAAAGAGCGCGAGCGCGCCGTCTCAGGCATCAATGAAGCACTGAAAAACAAGACGCTCATCAACCGCCTGGCGCGTCCAACATTTTCATTGGAGCAAACCGCGGCGGCGCACGAAGCCGTCGAACGCGGAAGCATTGGCAATGTCGTTTTGGCTTTTTGAAAGTTGCAACGCGCTACGGTGCGACTGCAGCTTCCGGAAACCCGGCAGCGTCGAGCGCGCGGCGCACCAAGCCTGACGTTTTCGCAACCTCGAGCAGTTCGCTCGCAATCTTCAGAGCAGCGGGCCGCCCTTTTGGGACCGCGACTGCGATGCCGGTCTGTTGAAAATGCCCCGGCAGGACGCGGGCGCCCGGAAGTTTTGGAAGCAGCCCTGCGAATGAATCATGCGACAGGGCGAAAGCATCGCCCTGCCCCAGCCTCGCCATTTCCGTCATCTTGTCGACGCTGGGCACTTCCTCAACGTTGGCGTGTGGCGCGGTCCGCCGTGCGCTTCGGGCCGTCGTCGTATTGGAGATAGCGACAATTCGGCGTCCCGGCCGATTGACCTCATCGATGGTGTTGATGGTCGAACCTGCCGGCACCAGATATGTGCTTTCGATGAAATAATAGGTCGAGCCAAAATCGACCCGCTTTGCGCGCTCCGCATCTTGCGGCATGAACGCGACATCGCAGTCGCCGCTCGCCACCGCGTCGGTGACCTGCCCGGAATTGTCGTAGACCTGCAATGAAAGGGGCAATTTCAAAGCCGCGGCAAAGCTGCGGATGAGATCGACAGTGACCCCCCTGACTTCGCCCTTACCCTCCCTGATCGCGAAGAAAGCGGATGCAGCCGGAGCCGCAACGACGCCGCCGCGAAGTTTGCCGGTGGGTGCGAGCTGTTTGAGATCGGCCGGGTTGGTCATGACGCCAGCGTTTAACATGCGCCAATGTTGCAGGCTATGACGCCGCCTCAATTGCGCGGCCGATAGTCCTGATTGGTGAAGGCCGGCTGGGTCGGACGCTTGATGACGATAAATCCATTATCGGTGCCCTGATGGCACGCATTGCAGGCGGCAGTGAGTTTGTCGTAGCCAGCTGTGAATACCCTTAAGTCTTTCGCCTCGATGGCCTTTTCCAGAGCGACAATCTCTTTCGTGATAACGGCGTCGAGCATTTCGGCGAGCGGTAAACTCTTGAAAGTCGGAACGAGCTCCTGAACGTCGCCCATAATCTCCTTGATCTCTCCCAATTCATAAGCGGCGAGTGGCCAGTTGCGCTCGCGCGCGGCGAACCAAAGCTTGTTGTGCTCGATGAGGATCACGTCCATGAACTGCTCAAGTCCGGGCACGTAGTTTCTCGGCGTTTCTTTCGCCTCAGTCGGAGTCTCTTTTGCCGCCGGCGGAGCCGGCGCCTGCGCTCCGGCCGCCAGCGGGAAGAGCGACGATGCAAACGCAATGCCGATTATACGGCGGACCATTGATAACCTCCTCACTGAATGCCCGAAAATTTCTGACACTGCGTCGCATCAGACGCAAGACGTTGGAAACAACTTTGGAATTTTTCTAATATGACAGCGTGATGGCAACGTTGAGCCAACACCGCTACATCCGGAATACTCCGAATTTTGTATCGACGACTGGCGCGTTCAGTGTCGCGGAAAGCGCGAGCGCCAACACGCGACGCGTTTCTGACGGCGCAATGATGCCATCGTCCCAAAGACGCGCCGTAGCAAAGTAAGGATTGCCTTCTGTTTCGATTTGGTCGCGCAACGGCTGTTTGAACTCTTCCTCTTCGGTTTCCGACCATTTTCCGCCGGTAGCTTCGATATTGTCTCGCCTGACAGTTGCGAGCACGCTGGCCGCCTGTTCGCCCCCCATCACCGAGATGCGCGCATTGGGCCAGGTGAAAAGAAACCGTGGCCCATACGCGCGCCCGCACATTCCGTAATTGCCCGCCCCGTAAGATCCGCCAATGATGACGGTGAGCTTGGGTACCTGCGCGCATGCCACTGCGGTCACCATCTTTGCTCCGTCTTTGGCAATCCCGCCGGCTTCATAGTCACGACCGACCATGAAGCCGACGATATTCTGCAAAAACAGCAAAGGAATTCGTCGCTGGCAACAGAGTTCGATAAAGTGCGCGGCTTTAAGCGCGCTTTCGGAAAACAGAATCCCGTTGTTTCCAAGAATGCCGATTGGCATGCCATGCAAATGCGCAAAGCCCGCAACCAACGTTGTGCCATACAGCGCTTTGAACTCGTCGAATTCTGACGCATCGACGATACGCGCAATGACTTCGCGCACGTCGTATTGTTTCTTCAGATCAACCGGAACAATTCCGTTCAACTCCGTCGCATCGAGAGCGGGGTCACGCGACTTCAGCAACGCAATGTCCACGTTCTTTCTCGTGTTGAGGTTGGCGACGATGCGGCGCGCAATGCTCAGGGCATGGTGATCGTCTTGCGCGTAGTGGTCCGCAACGCCTGACTTGCGAGCGTGCACGTCTGCGCCTCCCAGCTCTTCCGCGCTCACCACCTCTCCCGTCGCCGCCTTCACCAAAGGAGGTCCACCGAGAAAGATCGTTCCCTGGTTTTTGACGATGATCGTTTCATCAGACATGGCCGGCACATATGCGCCGCCCGCCGTGCACGAGCCCATCACCACCGCGATCTGGGGAATGCCAAGCGACGATAGCGTTGCTTGATTGTAGAAAATGCGGCCGAAATGTTCTCGATCGGGAAACACTTCGATCTGGTGAGGCAAATTGGCGCCGCCGCTATCGACCAAATAAATACAGGGCAAACGGTTCTCGCGCGCGACCTCCTGCGCGCGCAAATGCTTCTTCACGGTCATTGGATAGTAGGTCCCGCCCTTGACGGTGGAATCATTGCAAATCACCACACACTCGCGACCTTCGATCCGGCCGACCCCGGTAATCAGACCCGCACCGTGAATGGCATCTTCATACATGCCATTGGCAGCGAGAGGCGACAGCTCGAGGAACGGCGATCCGGGATCGATCAAATTCATGACCCGATCGCGGGGCAACAACTTGCCACGGCCGATGTGCCGTTCCCGAGCCTTCTCCGAGCCGCCGAGAGCCGCTTCACCGCGGCGCGCCTGCAACTCGGCCACCAATGCATGCATGCGCTCGCTATTGGTACGAAATTCGACGCCATTCTTATCGATGGATGACGAAAGAATCGCCAAAAGGCACCTCCCCGGTCGGATTGAAGGTGCCTTGGTGGAACTCAGAACGCAATGGCGGCCCCTTCATTGCGATTTCGTAACTAACGGAACCGAGCCTTGGCACTGGACGTTTTGTCACGAGGTCTCAAGTGAGAATTCGAGGGGCATCCAGAGGAGGCGTCAGTGAAGAAAGCTAAGTTGCTGTCGACCGTAGCCGCCGCATTGGTGTTTGGCGTCGGCGCCGCATCGGCGCAAGGCATGGGCAAGGATACCCCTGAACGCGCGCCTGCAGCGCAGCAAAGCGCGCCGGCGGAAAAGGTCGCACCGAGCATGAAAAACGGCGACCACAAGGCTCCGCAGACCAACGGCCAGGCAACACCCGAAAACAAGTCTGGCAGGGCAAAAGAAACGACCGGTCAGGCGCCGAAGTCGGAGCCGAAGTCCGACATGGGCCAGCGCGGGCCTGGCGGAGCCACGCCGGAGTCCAGCCCTGCGAACAGCGGCGCAAACAAGTCGAACATTGACAACAGTCCGGGAGCTTCTTCGTCCACCAAATCGAGCTCGGAGCAGAATCGCGCCACAACAGGACAGGGTGCGGCTGGTTCAGCCAGGTTGACGACCGAACAACGCACCAAGATCAGTTCGGTCATCAGGGAACAGAAGGCTGAGCGGGTCAATCTGAACGTGTCGGTAAGCGTCGGGACGCGCATCCCCGCGACCGTGCACTTGTATCCGCTGCCACAGCAGGTCATCGTGATCTATCCGGAGTGGCGTGGCTACGACTACATCCTGGTTGGTGAGCAGATCGTGATCATCAATCCACGCACCCATGAGATTGTCGCTGTCATCGAGGCGTAATCTCTCAATCGTGGCAATCCTGTACCGGCGGCCGGGAACTCCCGGCCGCCGACATTCTTGAAACATTTTTCACAATTGCTGCCGGTTCCGGGAACACCGATCACGCTGCCCTCGTTGTCTGGAATGCCGCAAGCCGGCATCAGCCCAACCAGGAGTCAAACGATGAAGACGTTGGCCACCTTTACCGCCATTGCCACACTCGTCGCAGGCGTGTCGTTCGCGCAGGCACAGGGCACCATGGGTTCGCCCTCACCCGGAACCACCATGCAAAAGTCGCAGACGATCGGTAACTCTCCGTTCTGCATCAACATGTCCGCGAGCGGTGGACTTAATTGCAAGTATGCAAGCATGGCAGCATGCGAAAAGGACGCGAAGCCGCAAAATCTCAACTGCTTGCCGAACCCGAACAAGAGCACGACAGGTTCGCGGCAATAGTTCTTCAACAAGTTGAGCCCGCCCCGAATTTCGGCATGGGCTCACATACGAACCCTGCAAAGCCCGGCTTTCTGGCCGGGCTTTGTGCTTCAACTCGCCGCCACACGATATTAGTCTTGCCTCTTTCCGAACGCGGAGCAGGACAATGGAAGCGCGGCTCGACAACTACAAGGATCTCAAGCTCAAGCTGGATGGCTTGGTGCCGCCCGGGCATGGTTTCCATCGCAACCTGTTATTCGATGCGCTTTATAGTTCGCTTCCCCGTGATCCGCAGGTGAAGGTGCAGATCTACAACGCGGAAATTGTGCCAGGAGGCTATACGAACTGGCATTGTCATAACGGCGCGGCGTTTTTCGTCGCCTTGCAGGGTCTTTTCGAGGCCCACTTTCAGGAAGGCACACTGGTGAAGGCGAAAGCCGGCGAATGCTACTCTGAGCCAATTGCCAAGTTCCACCGCGGGCATAATCCGCACCCCGAACTGCCCTATCTCTGTGTCGGAGTGTGCTTCACGTCGCCGGATCGCGAGCACGTGACCAATTCGCTGGAACGGCCGTGGTGAGAAAGGGTGTCCCGTCGATCTGAAATCAGTGCGGGAATCCTCGCCTATCGCCGCAAGCCGCGGTTCGAAATTCTTCTTGCGCACCCAGGTGGCCCGTACTGGCAGAACAAGGACGATGGGGCCTGGTCAATTCCCAAGGGCATTGTCGAATCCGATGATCTGCTTGCCTGCGCGAAACGTGAATTCAACGAGGAAACCGGTCTTCGCGCGAAGGGGCGGTTCGACGAGCTCACGCCGCTCAAGCAGAAGAGCGGAAAGGTCGTCCATGCGTTTGCAATCGAAGCGGATTTCGATCTTTCGACCTTTTCAAGCAACGAATTCGAAATGGAATGGCCACCGCGCTCGGGAAAGCAGCGAAGCTTTCCCGAGATCGATCGCATCGCCTATTTCAGCCTGAAGACCGCCCGCAGGAAAATCCTGCCAGGCCAGCGACAATTCATCGAAGAACTGGTGGCTCGGCTCAAGATCTAGACGCGATGAACTGTCGGCCAGTCGACCTCGTCCTCGGCAAGCACCCAGGTTTCTTTGAGTGCCGCGGCGTGCCATTCTTGCCAGGCCGGCAGGGCCATGACGGCGTCGATATAGGATTTGGTCGAGGCACTCACATCGACACCGTAAGTATGCAGCCGCGCAACGACCGGCGCATACATGGCATCGGCCGCCCCAAACATTCCGAACAAAAACGGCCCGTCGGCCTTTCGACCGTAACGCGCCCGACAATCGGACCACATTGTTTCGATGCGCTTCACATTGGCCGCCGCCTCGGGCGTCGGCTCACGCTTGATCACCGGCCGCGACAAGTTCATCGGCATGTGTCGACGCAGTGGGAGAAAGCCCGCGTGCATCTCGTTCGAGACGGCACGAGCAAGCGCCCTCGCCGCGCTGTCCGCCGGCCAAAGCCGGGCATTCGGGAATTTCTCCGCGAGATACTCCAGGATCGCCAGCGACTCCCACACACGCACATCGCCATCGATCAGTGTCGGCACCTTGCCGGTCCCCGACACCGGGCCAAGAACATCCTTGAAGTTGGGCGCATTGAGCGAAACCACCGTCTCTTCGAATGGAATTTTTGCAACCTTCATGGCTATCCACGGCCGCATGGACCACGATGAATAGTTCTTGTTGCCGATGATCAGTTTCAGAGCCATGCCCACTCCACTCAATTCATGGTCGCGAAACTGCCGCAGGCATGTGCGGGCGACAAGCCAATAGTTCTGATGCTTGCGAACAGGTTCGGAAATACGCCCTAGGCCTTGGGCCTTTGGGTCATTCGATGGGCCCACCCGCCTTTTTCCACGCGCCAAAACCGCCGCGAATATGCGCAACCGGTTTCAATCCCATGCGTTGCGCGGTCTGGGTCGCGAGGGCCGAGCGCAGACCGCCGGCACAGAAAAAAACGAACTTCTTGTCCTGGCCGAAAGCCGGCTTGTGGTACGGGCTTTGTGGATCAATCCAGAACTCCAGCATTCCACGCGGACAATGAAAAGCGCCGGGCACCTTGCCGTCGCGTTCCAACTCGCGGATATCTCGTATGTCGACAAGCACCGTATCGTCACGGCCCGCAAGTTTGATTGCTTCATCCACCGACAGCGTTTCGATTTCGCGCTCGGCGTCCTCGCACAGCGCCTTGTATCCGGTCGTGATGTTCTGCGGCATGGTTTGTCTCCCAACTGCCGCCATGCTGGCAGAGCCGCCAAAAGCACTCAAGCGCGTCGCCTGCCGGCGCCCGCCGCTTTAAATATAGCAAATGCGTGGAACCGTTCCTTTGGCGTTAAGCCATGCCCATCAGGACAGCGATCGCCGCAACAACCAAAATAGCCGCCGTGGCCACGATCACGGTAACAACTTGCTCCTGCCGGTCGGTATATACGCCGGTTTCTCCCTGCTTAACTGATGCCGGATGAAAATCCAGTGGCATGCATTGCCCCCGTGAATAGGTTCATTTCGATGACGCGCAAACACGCCACACGAACCCAGGCGCACGAATCGCCCTGATCGATAAGGTTATCATCTTTGGGAGCTCTGTCGTTCACGGCGGCTCAAACCGCGGCCACGTCCACCAATCGCAACTGAACGCGCTCCTCGCCTTGCCAGCGGTCGACTGCGATATGACCCGCGGCATGTAGCGCATGGCCGCGATTTTCCAGGAGGGTCCTGCCGAGTGGCTGACCCATCGCGCGAAAGGCGATGGCGTTGACAAATTTTCCGTCACCGGAACGAAAGCGCGCGCGAATGTGGCCGTCGCCAACGGGATCGGCATGGGCCAGCGTGTGTGCGGGAAGCGCCAGCAATGGCTCCGGATTGCCGGCACCGAATGGCCCCGCCCGCGACAACAGATCGGCTAGCGAAAAATTGAAAGCACCGGCGGAAACGGCACCATCGAATAACAGAGCGCTGTCGCGCCGCGCCACTTCTACCGAGCCCCCCAGGGTTTCTTCCATGAATGCACGGAAATTCCCGAGTAGATCCTTTTTCAATGTCACGCCGGCGGCCATGGCGTGGCCCCCACCCTTGAGCAACAGACCTTCCTGCACCGCGCGTCGAACGGCACGGCCGAGATCGACGCCGGCAATCGAGCGACCCGAACCCGTGCCGCTACCACCTGGCTCCAGCGCGATCGCAAACGCGGGACGGCCGAACCGTTCCTTCAAGCGCGCGGCCACCAGACCGACCACTCCGGGGTGCCAGCCTTCCGCTGCGGTGACAATCACCGCACCTTTCTCCTCCAGTCCGAGGGCAGCGAGCGCTTCGGCCTCGGCCTGAGCCACTGTCGCCTGTTCAATCTGTTGCCGTTCGCGATTGAGACGATCGAGTTCGCTTGCAATCCGCGCGGCCTTGCCAGGGTCCTCTTCGAGGAGCAGGCGAACGCCGAGATCAGCTCGTCCAATGCGGCCACCGGCGTTGATGCGGGGCCCCAAAAGAAAACCAAGATGCCAAGGCTCGGGCGGGCCACTCAGGCGCGCAACATCCATCAAAGCTGTCGGTCCGGGATGCTCGCGTCGCCGCAGTGCAATCAGGCCTTTGGCAACAAAGGCACGGTTGAGGCCGTGCAGCGGCACGACATCGGCAACAGTACCGAGCGCCACAAGATGCAAGAGCGACAAGAGGTCGGGCTCGGGTCGCAGGTCCGACCAGAAATTGCGCCGACGTAACTCTCGCGCCACAGCGACCAAAGTCAGGAATACCAATCCGACCGCGGCAAGGTGGCCGAGGCCCGAAAGGTCGTCGGGGCGGTTGGGGTCAACAACCGCTACGGCTTCCGGCAGTTTCTCATCACCTTGGTGATGATCAATCACCACCGTTTCGAGACCGCGTTTTTTGGCTTCGGCAAACGGCTCGACGCTGGTGACTCCGCAATCCACGGTGACCAGCAGCTTTACGCCGCGCTCGGCGAACGATCGGATTGCTTCCGCGTTCGGGCCGTAGCCTTCAAAAATGCGATCGGGAATGTGGACGATCGGGTCCAACCCGCAATGGCGCAGGTATCGGGACAGGAGCGCAGATGCCGTGGCGCCGTCGACATCGTAGTCGCCGAAAATGGCAATGGACTCGCTCCGTGTGATGCCGTCCGCGATTCGCGTCGCCGCCGCCTCCATGTCAGTCAGCGTATATGGATCCGGCATCAGGCGCTTGATGGTTGGATCGAGGAAACTATCGACCTGGTCGACATCAACATTGCGGCCCGCGAGGACGCGCGCAAGCAATTCGTCAATGCCATATCGCTGCGCGATCGCCAGCGCGCGCGCCGCTCCGCGTTCATCGAGGCGCTCTCGCCACGCCCGGCCGGTCAAAGACCGTTCGACGCCAAGAAAGTGGCGGTCGAGATTCTTCAATGAAACGGCGGGAACGGCCATCGCGGAATTACCATCGTCTTCGACTGCCAGACTACGGCGGCCAAATTACGCGTTTGCACGGGGACGCACTACTGAATGAGCTTCACAGCTGGTCTCGGCGAGGCCGCCGGCAGGTTCAGTCGAGATGAAACTTGTCGAATTGCCGGTGCTCGGCCATGACCCGTCGCACCGTACCGGTGACGGAACGCATCACGACTGTTTCAGTCTCGATTACATCCTTGCCGAACTTAACACCACTCAACATGGCGCCACTGGTAACGCCGGTGGCCGCGAAAAGACAATCGCCTCTCACCATGTCCTCGATTTCGTATTTACGTCTGGGATTTTTGATACCCATCTTGAGAGTACGTTCGCGCAATTGCTCGGTATCAATGATCAGCCTCGTCTGCATCTGGCCGCCGATGCAGCGCAAAGCCGCGGCCGCGAGCACGCCTTCCGGCGCCCCGCCGATGCCGAGATAAATATCAATGCCGGTTTTCGGTTCGGCACAATGGATCACGCCGGCCACGTCGCCGTCGCTGATCAGGCTGACCGCGGCGCCAGTCTTGCGCACCGCCGCAATAATATCCGCATGACGAGGCCGATCGAGGAGAATGGCGGTAATCTCAGAAGGCTTGACGCCTTTGGCCTTCGCCAGACGCGCGATGTTTTCATCGGCCGGCGCATCGAGATCGATAGTTCCCTTGGGAAAGCCAGGGCCGATGGCGATCTTCTGCATGTAGCAGTCGGGTGCATGCAGGAGCGTTCCGGCTTCCGCCATCGCGATCGTCGCGATCGCCCCGGGCATGTTCTTTGCGCACAGCGTCGTGCCCTCAAGCGGATCGACCGCGATGTCGACTTTCGGCCCGTGCTTTGTCCCAACCTTTTCGCCGATGAAGAGCATCGGCGCTTCATCTATTTCGCCCTCGCCGATCACGACTGTGCCGTCGATCGGCAATTTGTTGAGTTCGCGGCGCATGGCATCGACCGCGGCCTGGTCGGAGGCCTTGTCCTTGCCGTGACCGCGCAAGCGCGCCGAGGATACCGCGGCCCGTTCGGTGACGCGTACGATCTCGAGACTGAGAATACGCTCCAGCAGAAACTCCGGCTGGACGGTAATGCTCGGCATTTGACGCTCCCCTCAGAGGCGCAGGCCTCGTTGTCCGGGCTCCTCAGTTTTTTTCGATGCGAATGACCTGTGGTCGCCCTGAGATCACCCTATCGCGCCCCACCGCCGCAAGGGCCTTTCGCACCGCGTCCTCGGTCGTTGCATAAGTGATAAGAATAACGGGGACGGAGCCTGCCTTGGTGTCCCGACCAAGGTGGGCAGGGTCGTGGCGCTGCACAATGGATTCGAGTGAAATTTCCTGTTCGGCAAGGCGTTTGGCGATAGTCGCCGCCGTGCCCGGCTTGTCCCGCGCGACCAGGCGTATGTAATAGCCACCTTCATGGCGCTGCATTGGCGCCTTTCGGACGTCCGTGAGTCGGGCCGTGGGCCGTCCAAACGGCGCCGTTCGGACGCCCCGCGCGATGTCGCCGATGTCGGACAGCACCGCCGAAGCCGTCGCGGCCCCGCCTGCCCCGGGCCCGACCAGGGTCAGTGGATTAATGTCAACGGCATCGACCGTGACCGCATTGGTCACGCCCATGACCTGAGCGATCGCGGAATCCTTGCGTACCATCGTCGGGTGCACGCGCTGTTCAATGCCTTTCGGCGTTTTGACGGCAACACCCAATAGTTTCACGCGGTAGCCAAGTTCATCGGCCGCCGAAAGATCGGCCGGCGTTATCGAGGAAATGCCCTCCACATAGATCGCGCTTTGATCGACCCTCGTGCCGAACGCGAGGCTCGCAAGAATCGCCAGCTTCTGCGCGGTGTCGTGCCCCTCGATATCGAAACTGGGGTTGGCCTCGGCATAACCT
>DATLJR010000117.1:0-44772 GCA_035538755.1 Pseudolabrys sp. | reverse complement strand
CGGGTGGGACAAGTCTCCATCCACCACGTGCAGGTCCGTGCGACATACGCCACATGCCTTCACTTCCACTACGATCTGCCCGGCCCCAGGTGCGGGCAGCGGCCTTTCGCGCAAAACCAGCGGCATTCGTGGTCGATCGAGCATCATGGCCCGCATCGTCTGCATCGCTATTATTTCTTCCAATTGAGCACAGGACATTCTAGATCAAATCCTATGCGCACCGATATCGCCCAGCCCATCCGTCTCAAGGATTACCGTCCGCCTGACTGGCTTGTAGACTCGGTTTCTTTGGATTTTTCACTTCATCCCACTGCGACACGGGTCCGTGCGACATTGGTCCTCAGACCGAGCCCAAAAGCCGCTTCAGCTCCACTCATTCTGGAGGGCGATGAACTTTCGCTGCTTTCGCTCAAGCTCGACGGGACGGAGTTGCCCGCCGACAGCTATATCGTCACCTCCGATCGTCTCACAATTCCACAACCTCCAAATGGTCCCTTCGCGCTCGAAATTGAAACGGTCATAAACCCAACGGCCAATACTCAGCTGTCAGGCCTGTATCGTTCAAACAGTAGCTATTGCACCCAGTGCGAGGCCGAAGGCTTTCGCCGTATCACCTACTTTCCTGACAGACCAGACGTTATGGCCGTCTATACGACTCGTATCGAAGCCGACAAACGGGAAGCCCCCGTGTTACTCTCGAACGGCAATCTTGAACAGCGTGGTGAACTCGCGAATGGGCGGCACTTTGTGGTCTGGCATGATCCACATCCCAAACCATCCTACCTGTTTGCACTGGTCGGGGGCGATCTTGCTTGTGTCGAAGATCAATTCACCACCATGTCCGGCCGCAACGTGGTGCTCCAGATCTTTGTGGAACATGGCAAGCAGGAACTAACAGCCTATGCCATGGATTCGCTCAAACGAGCGATGCGGTGGGACGAGCAAGCTTTTGGCCGCGAATACGATCTCGACATTTTCATGATCGTCGCCGTGTCCGATTTCAACATGGGGGCCATGGAAAACAAGGGACTAAATATTTTCAATGACAAATATGTATTGGCCAGTTCTGACACCGCGACCGACGCTGATTTTGCGCACATCGAAGCGGTCATTGCACACGAGTACTTCCACAATTGGACCGGCAACCGGATCACTTGTCGCGATTGGTTTCAACTTTGTCTGAAGGAAGGTCTCACGGTTTTCCGGGACCAAGAGTTCTCTTCCGACATGCGTTCAAGGCCTGTAAAGCGAATTGCTGATGTGCGCGGTCTCCGTGCAACGCAATTTGTCGAAGACGCTGGGCCTTTGGCGCATTCAGTGCGACCCGATACATATAAGGAAATCAATAATTTCTACACGACGACGATATATGAAAAAGGAGCAGAACTGGTACGGATGGTGCAAACCATGATCGGCCGCGAAGATTTCCGCGCCGGCATGGATCTTTATTTCGCACGTCACGACGGTCAGGCTGCCACCGTCGAACAATTTATCCAATGCTTTGCCGATGCGAGCCGCCGCGACCTGACACAATTTATGCGCTGGTACAGTCAGGCTGGCACACCCGAGGTCACAACATGCGGTCACTACGATGCGACCGGTCGAACCTACACGCTGAACTGCAAACAAATTGTGCCGCCGACACCAGGCCAGCCAACCAAGCAACCAATGGTCGTTCCTCTATCGCTTGGCCTGGTCGGCAAGGACGGCCGCGACCTGCCCCTTAAGGGATCCGCCGGCGGGTCGATCAGCGACACCGTGGTGATTTTAACTGACGCTGCCGCAACATTCGAATTCATCGATGTTGATGAACGCCCTGTCCTGTCAATCAACCGGGGTTTCTCGGCGCCAATCAAGATCGTCAACGATCTTTCGGCCAACGAGCTGGCTTTTCTTGCAAAACACGATGGTGACCCGTTCAACCGCTGGCAGGCCGTACAAACGATTTCGATGCGACTGCTCGTCGACAACGTAGCGGCCCTGCGCGCGGGTCGAACAATGCGTATCGACGATCAACTGATCGATGCTTTAGCAAGCATTGTCGCGGATCCTGCGCTTGAACCTGCTTTCGTCGCTCTTGCGCTGATCCCGCCAGGTGAAGGCGACATCGCGCGTGAAATCGGCCGAGACATAGATCCCGACTCGATTTTCCGAGCGCGGTCAGCATTTCGCAGCACCGCAGGTGAGCGCCTCCGTGTGCCGCTCACCACAGTCTATGATCGAATACACGTGGGCGGTGGTTATTCGCCCGATGCCACAAGCGCTGGACGCCGCGCCTTGCGGAACGTCGCGGCCGATCTACTCGCCGCAACAGGCCAACCTGGTGACATTGCTCGGGCATCGCAGCAGTACGAAACGGCAGACAATATGACGGACCGCATGGCGGCGCTCGCAACTTTGTGCTTGCACGATGGGCCAGAACGTCAGCGGGCCTTGGAGAATTTCTATGCGCGCTATGCATCCGATGCGCTTGTCGTCGACAAGTGGTTTTCCCTGCAGGCGACCATTCCGCAGCCAGAGACGCTCGAAAAGGTACGCAATTTGACCACGCACCCTGCATTTTCGCTCGCGAATCCGAACCGGATTCGCGCGCTGATCGGCGCATTTGCGCAGGGTAATGCTACCCAATTCAATCGTGCTGACGGCGCCGGTTACAATTTCATTGCCGATACCGTGCTTGCTCTCGATCCGAAAAACCCGCAAGTGTCTGCAAGACTTGCGACCGCCTTCCGAACTTGGCGAACGCTCGAACCTGGACGTCGCGCAAAGGCGGAAGCGGCCCTCGCCCGCATGAAATCCAACCCAGGCATTTCCCGCGACCTGGCCGACATCGTCGAACGTGCCCTGGCGGTATCTTGAGAGCTAGACCTTAGAAATTGGCCCTTCAAAATCTGTCGTGGGTAACAATTTTTAAACAATTGACTCATCGGACTCTCGACAAATCAGCGCCCATCGATTCCAATCGACAAGTGATTCGGGAAGCGATGCGGCACATCCTTCCGTCTCGAAGGTGACAGGGGAAATTCCGAACGGAGGCCTTCTATGGCGCGCGCCGATGTGGCGAGTGCGTCTGCACATGCCGATTCTATTAAGGGCCTCGCGCAATCGATCGCCAACCCGGCGTATCGGAGGCTCCTGACCGCCGAGCCGCTATTGCGGCGTGCCGTCCCGGTCCTGATTATCGCGTTCCTCGCGACAATCTGCGTCGGTGCCCTCGTGCAGGTGCTCGACCACCGCCGCCAAACCCTCACCAACGAAATGCTAGCTCTTGAAGCGGCGGCCGACTTTGCCGTCGAGCGACTGCAACGTCCTCTCAACAGTGCCGCAGCCGTTGTTGATCAACCTCCAATCACTCTAACACGTGTCTTACCACCTTGGGCTGCTGCCGCAGGACGGCGATTCTTCTTGACCGATGCCGACGGGATCGTCACGGCAGAAAATCCCACCGGTGGCGCCTCCGTCGGTCGGCGATTGGTCGACTTACTAGGCCCGGCTCAACCACTCACGACATTCGGCGCCGGCGCAGGTGTTCTGGAAATCCTTCTGCCGAATGAGACTCGCGTGCTTGCGACCGTCCGCACGCTTAACGCGCCATATGGCGAGCTCGCCATTGTGCAATCTCGCGACGCCGCGCTTGCCGGCTGGCGATCGCTGACTGCCCTTACCGTAACTCTCTCCGCCACCACTGGCTTTGTTGTCCTCATTCTTGGATTTGCTTTTCACTGGCAAGCAACAAGAGCTCGGGAAGCCGACCTGATCTACGAAACCGTCCGCACCCGAATTGATACGGCGCTCAATCGCGGTCGCTGTGGCTTATGGGACTGGGATCTGGCTCGAGGCCGCATTTTCTGGTCACAATCAATGTTCGAGATTCTGGGCCTCGACACAAAAGACGATTTACTGTCATTCGGCGACGTCAATGCGCTGGTGCACCCAGACGACGTTCGCCTTTACCAGCTTGCGGCTGAGCTCGCCGACGCAACGACAACTACGATCGATCACGCTTTCCGAATGCGTCATGCGGCCGGCCACTGGGTGTGGCTGCGCGCACGATGCGAATTGGTCCGTCAACCTGGCGAACCCGGCCTGCACCTGATCGGCATTGCCGTCGACATTACGGAGCAAAAAAATCTGGTCGAAAAAACTGTCGCGGCCGATATGCGATTGCGCGACGCGATCGAGACTATCCCCGAAGCTTTCGTCTTGTGGGATGCCGGAAATCGTCTCGTACTCTGCAATTCCAACTTTCAGGAACTGCATGGTCTGCCCGACGAAGCGATCACGGTTGGTGCATCGTTCGAGTCCGTGGTCGCCGCAGGCAGCAAGCCCGTCGTGCGCAACAAAGTTATCGCCGGCGGACCGAGCATCCCTGGCGCGCGCACGTTCGAGGCGCAGCTTGAAGATGGTCGTTGGCTACATATCAGTGAAAGACGCACGAAAGACGGGGGTTATGTGTCGGTCGGCACGGACATCACAGCCCTCAAGACCCACGAAGAAAAACTGGTCGACAGCGAAAAACGCCTAATGGCGACCGTTGCCGACCTACGCGCCTCGCAACAGCGTTTGGCAGAACTTGCCGAAAAATATGCTCAGGAAAAAACTCGCGCGGAAGAGGCGAACCAGGCGAAATCGAAATTCCTGGCCAATATGAGTCATGAGCTGCGAACACCTTTAAATGCGATCATCGGATTTTCTGAAATTATGGAATCCGGGATGTTTGGGCCTCTTGGCGCCGAAAAATATCACGAATATTGCAGCGACATTCGTGGTAGCGGTCAGTATTTGCTTGAAGTCATCAACGACATTCTCGACATGTCCAAAATAGAAGCTGGGCGCATACGACTTGATTTCGAGGACCTCAATCTTGATTCTTTGCTAGCAGAAGCGATGCGTGTTGTCGCAGCACGCGCTCAGGACAAGCAACTACAGCTGACGGCGCAGATATCGCCCGAACTCCGATTACGTGCGGATCGGCGCGCGCTTAAACAAATTGCGCTGAATCTGCTTTCGAACGCTGTAAAATTTACTCCCTACGGGGGGCATGTTACCGTTCGCGGTCGGGCGAGCGACCGTTGCATAACGCTCGCCATCTTGGACAGCGGCATCGGTATCGCCAAAGATGCCCTTGCGCGACTTGGCCGTCCATTCGAGCAGGTGGAAAGTCAGCTGACCAAAAGCCACCAGGGATCGGGCCTAGGGCTCGCTATATCGAAATCCTTGATCGAGTTGCATGGCGGATCCATGCGCATCCGGTCAACACTCGGTAAAGGAACGCTGGTCGTCGTACGCCTGCCGTTCGAGCCTCAATGCCTTTTACCGAAGGAAGAGGCAGCGTAGCGGTCTCACGGTTCTTTACCCAGAATCCGAACGAAGCTCTCCCGCACCTTAGCTTGTGTATCAATCACCGTGGCCTCGAGTGCGGCGAAATCCGGTACATCACCTGCTCTTGCCAGAAGTGGCAAAAGGCCTGATCCAGCGGCTTTTGGGTCAAACGTTCCTGGCAGGCACAGCCGGAGAATCTGTGTGAGATCCTGGTAAAGCTCCACAGCCGGTCGAAGGACTTCCGCGTCCTTCGCCGTCAGCACTCGCAATGACCATGCTTTGTCGAGTACGCGCGCCGTAGACGTGTCGAGGATGTCAGGCACTCGATGGGCATGAATAAGCTGCAGGTATTGAGCAATGAACTCGATGTCGACCAGCCCGCCGGCGACGTACTTTAAATCCCACCGCTCCTTGTCGCCTTTTTCCTTCGCGATGGCCGAGCGCATTTCCACGACATCACCTGCAATCAAGGCTGCATCGCGTGGCTGGCATAATATTCCGCGAATGACGCTCTCGATCCGAGTCTTGAATACAGGTGAAGCAGAGACGATGCGCGCCCTAGTGAGCGCCATGTGCTCCCAGGTCCAAGCCTCCGTTTCCTGATACGCGGCAAATCCATCGACCTGCGTCGCAAGCGGCCCCGCGCGGCCTGATGGACGCAATCGCATGTCCACTTGGTAAAGGGCTCCGTAATTCGTTTGCGCGGTCAAGGCATTGATAAGACGTTGGGTGAGACGAGCAAAATATTGCGCCCCATAGAGTGGCCGCGCACCGCCGGATTCCGGATGCTTGTCGTCGAAATCGTAGATCAGAATGAGATCAAGATCCGATGTCGCGGTCATCTCATAGCCGCCCAGCTTTCCGAGAGCCACAACCGCGGTTTCCTCTGAACGCATGTGGCCATGGGCAGCGGCAAAATTGTCACCAATCGCGCGATGCACAGCACGTATTACAGCATCAGCCAGACGAGCATATGCCTCACCTGCCTGCCGCGCGGTGACGGTTCCCGATAGAATCCGCACACCGATGAGGAACATGTACTCAAGGCCGAGCATTCGTATGCGTTCGAGCAAGTCTTCATCGTGGCGTGATTGGGCCAGCGCAGTTTCGAATCGCTGCCCCAGATGGAACTCGTCTGGAAGGGTCCCAAAAAAGCTCGGGTCGACCAACGCATCCATAACCTGCGGGTGACGGGCAAGCGTATCGCCCAAACGGGGTGCGATACCGAGGACCAAAACGATCAATGCTATAAGATCGGGATTTTGTCGGAGCATCGACAGGAGGCGCGCCGGCCCGTGCAAATTCGTCAGAAAATGATCGAAAAGTACCAGCGTGGCGTTCGGATTATCGGTCCGAGCCAGATGGTCCAGTAGTGCCGGCAGCAAAACCTCGATGTGGCTGTGCGCTGCTTCACCTTTAAGCCTACGATGGTTCTCATCTAGCCAGTGGCGAATGATGTTTGACGCCTCGAGCGGCGCCCGGAATCCAAGTTCGGCAAGGCGATCGAGCGTTTTGTGGTCGTCGGCTTCCCGCGGGAATGCCAAGGTGGCACGATCAGCGTCCGGTTGTTTCTCAAACAGGCGGGCGTAGTAGCTTTGAACTTTATCGAGATGCCCGAGCAGAACTTTTGCGAAAGCATCGCGATCGGAAAAACCCAGAAAACGGGCAAAACGCTCAACCCCGTCACGCTCTGCCGGCAACGTTTGCGTTTGTTCGTCGTTCACCATTTGCAAGCGGTGTTCGACAAAACGAAGAAAACAATATGCTTCCTTCATTGCGTCTCGAGCCGACTGATCAATCCATTTGTCTTCACAAAGTTTGTCCAGAGTCGTGAGAGTGTCCCGATCGCGCAACGCGGGATTGCGGCCGCCGGCGATCAGCTGCTGAGTCTGGGCGAAAAATTCAATCTCTCTGATTCCACCACGCCCAAGCTTTATATTGTGGCCTTCTACGGCAACCTCGGTGTGCCCTCGATAGGCGTTGATCTGCCGCTTCATTGCGTGGATGTCAGCAACAGCAGCGAAATCCAAATACTTTCGCCAAACAAATGGTGAGATAGAGTTGAGCATCGCTCCGCCGGCGATAATGTCGCCGGCGCAAGCGCGGGCCTTTATCATTGCCGCTCGTTCCCAGTTCTGCCCAACACTCTCGTAGTACGAAATCGCAGCTTCGGTAGAAATAGCAATTGCCGTGGACGCAGGATCCGGCCGTAAGCGTAAATCGGTGCGGAACACGTAGCCGTCAGCTGTTCTTTCCTGAAGGAGCTTTACCAAACGCTGGGTAATCCGGACAAAGAGGGTTGACGGTTCAGCGTCGGCTGAGAGTCCAGATGCGGCGAGGTCATATAAAACAATGAGATCTATGTCGCTTGAGTAATTGAGCTCGAACGCGCCCATCTTTCCCATTGCCAGCACTATGTAGCCGCTTCCGACGTGGGAATTTGCGGTGTCCTTTATCACCAGCTTCCCGACCCGGGCAGCCTCGGCCAGGCAGAATTGCACAGCAGCATCTACGGCCGTATCAGCAAGGTCCGTAAGCGCACGTGCCGCGCGCATAATCGGCCAAACGCCGCCGATATCGGCAAGCGCAATCAGCAACGCGGCCTCGCTTTTCATACGACGCAACAACCGCATTGCCTCGAGTTCGTCGCTACATGTCGCGATGGCGCGAATACCCTGGTCTAAAAGAGCACGAAAATGTTCGTCTGGATCTGCTTGCAGTAATCGCAGCAGCCGCTCTGGCTCACGACTCGCGAGATCCCACAGATAAGGAGAGCTTTCGGCGAGGCCTTCTAATAGCGTCCGAATGACAGGCTTGTCGCGCAGAAGGATTTCGATTGGTTTCGCATCCTTTAGGGAGAGCTCCGAGAACCAACTCGCGACTCTCTCGCGCGCGCTCTTTTTATCGGACAAACGTGGCGCGCTCGCGATACGGTCTGCGAGTTTCACAGCATTTACGCGAGCCTGCGATGCAGGTTTACGGGCCGCCGATTTTCGAGGAGGTCGGCTTTTGGTGGGACGTTTCATCCACCAATCTGTACCGGCCCTCCCCTCGGCAAGGCAATGATGCTTTTGAGACCTGGGTTATTGTCGGTAAGGGTCAATTCGCCCCCGTGGAGTCGGGCTACAGCGGATGCGAGGCTCAAACCAAGGCCGGAGCCAGGTTGCGAGCGGCTCTGTTCCAGCCGCACAAAACGCTCGATTACGCGAGAGCGGTCCGCTTCCGGGATACCAGGTCCGCTATCTGTTACAGTAAGCAAAATCCGGTCACCCTCGTTTAGAGCCCGCACGACAATCTCCGCAGGCACGCCGTTGGCCTTCTCCTTAGGGGGTTCTGTGTACTTGATCGAGTTGTCCACGAGGTTGGCGAGTGCCTGACTGATAAGCTCACGATTGCCCTTCACTGGCGCAGGCGTTTCGGCTTCCACCTTCAGGGCGATCCCCTTTTCTTCCGCCAAAGGCTCGTATAGTTCACCGATATCGTGAGCGATCTCTGCAGCATCGAATTCGCTCATATTCTCGCGAGCCTGCCCGGATTCCGCGCGCGCGATCATCAGCAGTGCATTAAATGTTCGGATCAGGCCGTCTGATTCTTCGATCGTATTTTCCAGCGCAGCTCGATATTCGGATTCTTTCTTGGCAGAGCGCAGCGCTTGCTCAGTCCGGTTACGGAGACGGGTGAGCGGGGTCTTGAGATCGTGGGCGATGTTGTCAGAAACCTCTTTAAGCCCGTGCATCAGCGCCTCTATCCGCTCCAGCATCAGATTGAGGTTTTCTGCGAGACGATCAAGTTCGTCGCCAGTGCCAGCCACCGGCAGGCGACCACCTAGATCACCTTGCATAATGGTTCGCGTGGTTTCGGTCATGGCGTCGACTCGGCGAAGAACTCGCCGGGTCACGAACAATCCGCCAACCAGGCCAAGTATGATTACGATCGCAATCGACCAGCGCCCCGCAGATATCACGATATTGTAGAGGCGTTCACGCTCGTCCAGGTCTCGGCCAACCAGAAGGCGGAATCCGCCTGGAAGTTGGAAGACACGCGCCAACGCGCGATGCTCCTGATGCTCTGCAGAATCGGATTCATCGAGACGACGGTAGGCCGTCTCCGTCCAACCCGCATTGTCGAGGGTGCCTGCCGGCAAAGACGTCACGTTGCCGGCAAGCGATTCCCCGGCAAAGGTAGTGACGAGATAGAGACTCGAGCCTGGGCGACGAGCCCGCGCATCGACAACGGCCACCAGCCGCCTGATGCCGCCAAGTCGGTATTGTTCCGACAAACCGGTAATTTCGGCGTTTACGGTATCGGTGATCTGCTCGGTGATCAGACGGCGGGTATTGAGAGCAAAATAGCCGAGCAGAAAAGCTGCAAACAGCGCAAAAACGGTCAGATAGACCAGCGTCAGCTTAAACGTGGTCGTACGAAAGAGTTTACCGAGCGCCGTCACGTATCATGTATCCCGCGCCGCGAACCGTATGCAGAAGCGGCAGGGAGAAACCTTTATCGATTTTCGAGCGCAAGCGCGAGATGTGGACATCAATCACATTGGTTTGTGGATCAAAATGATAATCCCACACGTTTTCCAATAGCATAGTGCGAGTGACTACTTGCCCCGCATGCTGCATCAGGTATTCGAGGAGACGAAATTCACGCGGTTGTAGCGAAATTTCTTCCTGCCCACGATGTACTTGGTGCGACAGGCGGTCGAGCTTGAGATCTCCAACACGCAGGACGGTCTCTTCGCTGCGGCCAACCCGGCGTCGCGCCAGTACTTCGACCCGCGCGAGCAATTCCGAGAACGAATAAGGCTTGGGTAGATAGTCGTCCCCTCCTGCACGAAGTCCCTTAACCCGGTCGTCGACCTGGCCAAGCGCTGAGAGGATCAACGCTGGGGTTTCCATACCTTTTGCGCGCAGGGCCCCAATCACGGCCAGTCCGTCGCGTTTGGGTAGCATCCGGTCGACAATAAGCACATCGTATTGACCACCGAGGGCCATAGCCAAGCCATCGTCGCCATCCGTCGCCGCATCGGCGACGTGGCCAACCTCACGGAACGCTTTGACGAGGTACTCGGCAGCGTCTCGGTCGTCCTCGATAACCAAAAGGCGCATGGCCACCCGATCCGGTTGCGCTTCGGCTATCCTGCCGAAAGGGCGCTGCCCATTAATATCCGGATAAGAGGGCATCGGTAACACCAATTCCGATCAAATCGGCGACGAGGTCCGCCCCCTTATCTCGATACGCGTGGGGTGGCAGAGAGACCGCCACCCCCACCGCGACCCCACCCCAGCGGGGGCGACGGATGCCGGGGTTGGAGCTCGCGCGGAACGCAGCGGTTAAAGACCCGCCACCTTCCGGAATTTGCCGGGACGGGCGTGACGCCCGTCCCGTTGAGGGCAGTCCCACCAGCGGGGGCGACGGATGCCGGTAGGTTGTCCCCAAATCGATCTCAGCTGCGGACAAGCGGCAGGGCGACGAACCGTGTGTTGTCACCTTTTTTAACGCGAAGCAGAACGCTGCGCTTTCCTTCGGTGCGCGCACTCGCAACCACATCGCGCACGTCGGCTGGCGTTGATACAGATTTGCCGGCAACCTCGAGAATCACGTCGCCGGTCGAGAAACCGTGATCAGCGGCGATACTCGCCGTATCGACTCCGGTAACGACGACCCCTTCGGCGCCCGATCCGGCTACGCGTGCAGCCGGAGCAAGGGTCAGACCGAGCTTGCCGACATCAGTGTCACTATCGCCGTCGCCGGCTCGCGCCTCTTTGGTGTTTGGCAATTCGCCAAGCGTAAGGTTGACGGTCTTCTCCGAACCCTTGTGCAGGACGGTCAACTTTACTGACGCCTTTGGCGCCATCGCTCCGATCCTTTTCGCGAGATCGCGCGCGTCCTTGATTTCCTTGCCGTCGACCGCCGTGATGACGTCGCCAGCCTCTATGCCGGCCTTCTGGGCCGGGCTGTTTGTCTGTGGCTCGGCGACAAGCGCGCCTTCCGCCTTTTTCAGACCGAGACTGTCAGCAATGTCCTGCGTCACTGGTTGGATCTGAACGCCGATCCAACCACGCGTCACCGACCCATGCTCTTTCAGCTGGGAGACGACGCTACTGACCGTGTCCGACGGAATTGCGAACGCAATGCCAACCGATCCGCCGGACGGCGAGAAGATCGCCGTGTTGACGCCGATAACATTCCCGTCCGTGTCAAATGCCGGACCACCAGAGTTGCCTTTATTGACCGGTGCGTCGATCTGAATGAAATCATCATAGGCGCTGGCACCGATGTCGCGACCACGTGCCGACACGATGCCGGCTGTCACCGTTCCGCCCAGACCGAATGGATTTCCAACTGCGAGAACCCAGTCCCCGATGCGTGGAGACTTGTCAGAAAGTTTCACGTACGGGAACGGCCCGTCCTCTACCTTGATCAGCGCGAGATCGGTGCGCGGGTCGGTTCCGATCACCTTGGCCTTATGGATTTTCCCATCGTCAGTCGTGACTTGAACGCTTTCGGCCTTCTCGACTACGTGATTATTGGTTACCGCATAGCCATCCGCTGAAATGATGAAGCCCGAACCCTGGCCGGTAATGACGTTCCGGCCACGTCCTCGGGGCATACCCTCTTGTCCGTCCGGAACATCGGGCATCCCAAAGCGACGGAAAAACTCACGCAGTCCCGGCGGGACATCGTTCGAACCAAGGCCACTGGTCTGCGTTCCGCCGTCGACTTTGACCCGGACAGAAATGACCGCAGGTTTGACCTTCTCGACGATGTCGGCAAAGCCGACGGGAGCCTGCATTTTGCGTGCCTGCTCCGAAAGGTTCTGGGCGAGCGCCGTGGGGTATCCGCCTTGCAGATGCTTGAAACTGGGAGAAATGACGGCAACCGCCACGCCAAGACTTGCGATAGTCGTAGCTAGGAGGATAAGCCGCCGGGCACGCAACGCGCGCGACTTGTTGGGAGCATCGGGAGCGGAAACGCTCGGCTTCATCAGAAAGTCTCCATCTGAATTCGTGGGCGCATTTTCACGCCGTTCCAAATAAAGATGGGGCGACGAGCCTTACGAGGTCCTGTCGGCAGGATTAAACTTTTGTAAGGTTAGAAGAACGATGCTTTCTGGGATTCCGCTGCGCAATCAATGGTCGCGAGCGGCAGGATCGACCAAAGTCGAAAGTCGCTGTTCCTCTTCTTGGCTGAGTGCATCGCCCGCCTGATGCGCGGAACCGTGCCGCCGCGCCCTCATCCAAAGCCAAAGCAATCCACCCAATAGTACCAGCGGCGGTAAACCCCACAGAAGCAGGGTGTGCCTCTCAAACGGTGGTTTTAGGAGAACGAACTCTCCGTAACGAGCCACCAGGAAATCGAGTACCTGCTGATCGCTATCACCTTTGGTCAGGCGCTCGCGAACGAGCAACCGCAGGTCACGCGCCAGCGGAGCTTCCGAATCATCGATCGATTGATTTTGGCAGACCATGCACCGCAACTCTCGCGACAGGTTGCGCGCCCGAGCTTCCAGCGCAGCGTCGTTCAATACCTCGTCAGGCTGTACCGCCCGCGCTGGTCCCGCGATCCAAAGCAAGAAAATCAGGATAATGAATGCCCAGCGCCACACGGTCCTACTCCGCCGGAAGCATTGCCGGTTTTGCAGCCGGCTTTGGAGCACCGACGCGGAGTCGCCGATCGGACAATGACAGTCCCCCGCCTAACGCCATCGCAACGGCGCCAAGCCATATCAGCAGGACCATCGGCTTGTAGTAGAGCCTCGCCGAAATTGAACCGTCTGCATTCATATCGCCGAGCGACAAGTAGAGTTGGCTTACACCTCGCGTCATCAGTGCGGCTTCTGTCGTGGTTGTCGCACGTGACGCGAAATCGCGTTTCGACGGTTCCATCACACTAACCGGTATGCCTGCTTCACGTACGGTGAATCTTGCAACAGCTTCTTGGTAATTGGGGCCAACCCGCTGAGCCAGTCCGTCGAAGGTGAGGTCATAACCAGCAAGCGAGACTGTTTGCGACGGCTTTAATGCGACAATGCGCTCGCTCGCCCACGTCGTCACGCTGACAATGCCAAGCAATGTTACCCCGACGCCAAAATGGGCTAGCGCGGTGCCCCACGCCGAGCGCGGCAGTCCTGACGCACGTCGTCGAATCGTCGATAAGGGCTCTCGAAACAGGCCGACGCGTTCGACGATGTCGGTCACAGCACCCATCATCACAAAAAATGCCAGACCGATGCCGAATGGAGCCAGCGTAGAGCCTTGGCCCGCGACCACAAATGTCGCCCCAATAGCAACGATGCCTGCACCAAAGGCCACAGTCAGCCTTTGGGCGACTCCAAGGATGTCGCCCCGCTTCCAGGCCATCAGGGGGCCGAAAGGCATAGCAAACATGAGAGGTATAAAGAGAGGCGCGAAGGTGAGATTGAAGAACGGCGCGCCAACAGAAATCTTCTCGCCGGTCAGCGCTTCAAGTGCCAGAGGGTAAAGCGTGCCGACAAAAACAGTAAGACAAGCGGTCGTAAGAAACAGGTTGTTGAGAACGAGTGCGCCCTCACGTGAAATCGGCGCGAACAGACCGCCCTGCTTGAGAAGGGGGGCACGCCACGCGAACAGTGCGAGGCCCCCACCGATAAATACGACAAGAATAGCGAGAATGAACACACCGCGCGCCGGATCGTTGGCGAAAGTATGCACGGATGTAAGCACACCCGATCGCACGAGGAATGTGCCGACAAGCGAAAGCGAGAAAGCCAGTATGGCGAGCAACAGTGTCCAGATTTTCAGTGCGTTGCGTTTCTCCATAACAACGGCTGAATGCAGAAGCGCAGTGCCGGCCAGCCACGGCATCAGCGAAGCATTTTCCACGGGGTCCCAAAACCAGAAACCGCCCCATCCAAGCTCGTAATAAGCCCAGTACGAGCCCATCGCGATGCCGACGGTAAGGAACATCCATGCGGCGAGCGTCCACGGCCGGACCCATCTTGCCCAGGCAGCGTCGATACGCCCCTCAATCAGCGCCGCAATCGCAAACGAAAAGGCAATCGAAAAACCAACATAGCCGAGGTAGAGCAGCGGTGGATGGATAGCGAGGCCGATGTCCTGCAAGATTGGATTCAGATCACGCCCCTCGAACGGGGCCTGCTCCAAACGTAAAAAGGGATTGGAAGTGAAAAGAATGAACAGATAGAAAGCGCAGGCGATCCACGATTGCACCGCCAGCACATACGCCTTCAGTGTTGAAGGCAGGTTCCTGCCGAATACGCCGACCAAAGCTCCGAAAAAGGACAGTATCAGTACCCATAAGAGCATAGAGCCTTCGTGATTTCCCCATACGCTCGTGATCTTGTAGATCAGCGGCATCATCGAATGCGCATTTTCGTAGACCGTCGCGACTGAGAAATCCGAGGTCACGTAGCAAACAATCAACGCCAGAAACGCCAAGCCGACAAAAGCGAATTGCATTGGCGCCGTCGAGTTCGCGAGCCCCATCAGCGCAACGTCGTTTGTTCGGGCGCCAATAACCGGCGCAACGGCCTGAACCAGCCCAAGAGCCAACGCCAACACCAAAGCGTAGTGACCAAGCTCTGGAATCATCTCGACCCACTCCCCGAACTTTTCATTTCACCTTCCTGCCAGCGCCCACTTTTCTTCAGCGCATCGACAACTTCACGCGGCATGTAGCGCTCATCGTGTTTGGCCAGAACAGTATCAGCAGCGAATACCTGTGCGGACTCCAGTCTGCCTTCCGCAACGACCCCCTGCCCTTCTCGAAACAAATCCGGGACAATTCCCTGGTAGCGGACAACAATATCCGTTTTACCGTCCGTCACTGCGAAACTCACCTGCAGGTTGTCGCCTCGCTGAAGACTGCCCGGTTTCACGAGGCCGCCGATTCGCATGCGCGTCCCCGGCCGGATGCCCTTTTCAGCAACGTCGGTTGGCGAATTGAAAAACACGATTGAATCACGCAGCGCGCCAAGTACCAGCGCGGCTGCAATCGCGAGAACGCCGAGGCTCGAACCAATCAACGCCAGACGTCTTTGCTTTCGAGTCATTCCGTCTCAGCCTTCAAGCCCCAAACTCTTTAGCATTTCTTCGATGCGGTGGAGCTTGTCCGGATCGCTGGCGAGCGCCCGCTTTGCCTCGGCGGCGGTCTTATGTGCCTTGTCGCGCTCGCCCAGCACTACATAAGCGCGCAGAAGCCGCTGCCATCCTTCGACATCGCTCCCATTCTCTTTCAGCCGATCGGCGAGCCGCACCACCATGCCGCGGATCATCTCGTCGCGGTCTTTTTCGCTCATCGTACTGGCAGCCGCTACATCCTCGGTGCTCGGCCGAGTCGCAGTGGTCTTGGGCGGCCCAGCCCCCACACGCGCCAAAGCATCGCGAACCATCGGCAACCACTGCGCTCCGGCCGGAGCCTTGTCAATCATCTCATTCCAAATTGCAGCCGCTCTGCCACGGTCGCCGTCCTGTTCCGCGGCAATCCCAATGTAAAATTTCGCCTTGAGGTCTCCCGGTTCGAGAACAAGCGCACGTTCGAAAGCCAATTTGGCATCCGTCGTTACGATACCGTTGGCTGCTGCGACGAGAGCCTCGCCAACGTCAGATTGCCGCTCGGCACTCTCTCCACTCAACGCGATCAACTTGCGACGCGCAGCGACGGCATCAGAGAAGCGGCCAAGCCTCAGATAGACGGGCGCAAGAATTTCGTAACCGCGCACATCGTTGGGGTTTCGCTCAAGATGTGCTTCGGCCTGTGATATCAGGACGGCGATCGATGTGTCCTGATGCGCGGCCCGCAACCTCGCCTCCAATGGTTGGCCCGGCAGTTGTGGCGATCCGTTGGCGAGATATAGCGTGGCGGCGATAAGAGGCAGCGCGACTACAGCCCCTACCGGAGCGGCCCGGCGGCGCCATAAGGATGAACCAACGGACGGAGGACCAGATTCGGTCCGGTCAGCCGCTGCGATCAGACGTCGCGAAACCTCAACCCGCGCCGCCTGCGCTTCTGCCTCACCGATCAAACCAGCTTTGCGATCCCGGTCAACTTCTTCCAATTGATCGCGGTAAACCGCAATATCGCTTCCGGGCTGGCGGTTCGCGGAACGACTCAACGGCCACAGGACTGACAGAATCGCGACTGCCGTCATGACCGCGAAGACAGACCACAGAAGCATCGACCCTCACTTAGCTTGACCAGCCCATCCGGGCCGATCAGGGCATACATCACGCCCGATCATGGCCGCAATGCGCAAGATCAACGATATGGCGAAAAGCGCCTTGTTTCAGGCGCGGACGGCCTTGGGCTCTGGGGCTGCGGCGACCTCTGCAGCCTTCCCCAACAGAGCGGCATATTCGCGCCCGAATACTTTGGAGCACAAACGCACTGCCGCATCGACCTGCGACTGTCGAAAGGCGCAATCAGTCTCTCCAGCGTGGCGCAAAGCCTCGAGCAGCGCCTGTGTGCCGTTGTCGAGATACTGCCAAAGTTCCGTCAGCGCACGTTGGGTCATTTCGTTGATCGCCAGCTCACCGGCGAAATATCGGCAGATTCTTACGAACTCGACCAGGGCCCCGACTTCAGCAACTTCATTTGGATCCAGCGCCGAATTTGGCCGGATGTCTCGCGATGGCCGCGCATGATGCGCCGCAATTCCTGCAAGACCAGATCACCGCCAGCGACGTCTTCGCCGCGCAGCGTGCTGCGCTCGAGTTCGCCGACCAGCAGCGTGCGCTCCCGGCGAAGCTCACGCAGAAATTTCCGCAGTCGCTCGACGGTCGTTTCGGCGCTCGCCATCCTCAGTCTGTCCGATCCAAGCCCTTCGGCCTGATACGGCGGCGGCCGTTAAGACGCTGTTAAGTGTGTGGGGATGTTAGCCGACGGCCGTCCAGGTACCGTCCGGATTGCGGCAAGCGGTGCCGCGGGCGGTCTGAGGTTGACCGTCAATGTAAATGGTGTGGGTGAAAGCACGGCATTTGCGATCGGCCTGCTGGTAGGCAGCACCCGGGACAATGGTGCCATAGCGACCGGAATCCGGATTCCGCCAGGAAACCGGGGCCCCAGGCTGACCACGCTCTAGGGCTTCCATTTGCGCTGCATAGGCTCGTTGCTTGTCTTCGTCATCGAGCGCCGCGCCAATTCGGTTGCCGATCAGGCCACCGAGCACGCCACCCACGGCGGCGCCGGCGAGACGGTTTCCTGCCCCGCCGCCCGCAACTGCCGCCCCCAGGAGCGCACCGGTACCCGCTCCGACTACGGTGCCCGCACCCTCCCGCGGCCCCGGCGCGACCATCGGACCCGGCGCTGGTGAGTTCGGACTCGCGACACACGCGCCAAGGGCAAGACCGACGATCGCGAAGATAGCGAACTTGGGCGCGGACATATCGAATCGATCCCGAATAGCGACCGAATGGCTGAATAGCCTATCGAGATGGAAGCAATACGGCAAAACTTCGTCTTGACTTAAATTCAGCCCGGACACTACGCCGTCGGGAGAACCAACTCCGCACGCAAGCCGCCGAGCGGCGCGGTACCAAGCGTGAGACTGCCGCCATAGAGAGCGGCCAGTTCGACAACGATCGACAGCCCGAGACCGGAGCCCGGCTTCGTCTCGTCGAGTCGTTGGCCACGCTTTGCCACTTGCTCGCGCTCCGATGGTGACAGTCCACGGCCGTCATCATCGACGACGATGCGTACAGCTTGTCGGTCCCCTGCCCGTTCAGTCGGCTCCCGTACCACCTCGATCGAAACACGAGATGATGCCCACTTGCAGGCGTTGTCGACGAGATTGCCCATCATCTCTTCGAGGTCCGGGCGCTCCCCCTGGAACTGAGCCTTGTCATCCGCGTGCACATCTATAGTGAGATTCTTGTCGCGATGGATTTTTTCCATGGTCCGGGCAAGTGCAGTCACGACCGGAGCCACCTCTGTGATCGACCCGACCACCGACAGGCGGGCGGCAAGTCGCGCACGTTCCAGATGACGCGCGACTTGGTCGCGCATGATATCGGCTTGCTCCAGCACCTTTTGCGCAAACGGTTCGCCCCCACGTGCTACCGCCTCGTTCACCATCACCGAAAGGGGCGTTTTCAGCGCGTGAGCGAGATTTCCCACGTGCGTCCGCGCGCGTTCAACAATTTCTTTGTTGGCCTCGATCAAAGCATTGGTTTCGCGCGCGAGCGGAGCGATTTCTTCCGGAAAAGTTCCCGCCAGACGCTCGGCGTTTCCTGACCGAATAGCCGCGAGCCCGTCTGTAATGCGTTTAAGGGGCGCGAGACCGAAACGAACCTGGAATACGGTCGTGAGCAATAGCACTGCGGCGAGAATTGAAAATGTGATGATCAACGCCTGGTCGAACGAGCGCGTTTCCTCGGAAATTTCTGCGGCATCGCCCGCCACTGCGACAAGATAGTGACCCTCATCGCCGAGATCGATATTGCGTTCAACCAGGCGCAGTCGCTGATCCTCTGGGCCCGGCACATACCCCTCTCGCGAGCCATTGGGCCCGGCTGCGATCCCATAGTCTTGCAGATGCGGCAGGCCGCCGTCCCAAAGGGAGCGCGAGGCTCTCACCTCGGTTTTGGCGGGGTCGAGCCGAGTCACCTGCCAATACCAGCCGGATAAAGGCAATTGGAATAGTGGCTCTCCGAGAGACTGGGGAAACTTCTCGCCCGCTTCTTCCGGTGAAGCGAGATCTGCCACAAGCGTGCGCAGGTAGACTCCGAGGCGGCGATCGAAAGCACGCTCGACGGCTTGTCGGTACAGCGACGACAGCACAACTCCGGTAATGAGTAGGATGATCACCGCCCAGGCGGTGGCGGACAGGAATAGACGTAGCGCAAGTGAATTAGCGCGCATCCCATCAACGTGCATCAGGTGGGGTGAGCAAATATCCCAGGCCACGTACGGTCTGAATAATTTCGACGCCGAGCTTTTTCCGAATTCGGCCGACAAAGACCTCGACCGTATTCGAGTCGCGGTCAAAATCCTGATCATAAAGATGTTCGACCAATTCCGTACGAGACACAACCCGACCAGTGTGATGCATTAAGTATGCAAGCAAACGATATTCGTGACTTGTCAGCTTGACCGGATTGCCGTTGACCGAAACGCGACCAGTGCGCGTGTCGAGCCGTACTGGCCCGCAATTGAATTCACTCTTGGCGTGGCCAGCGGAGCGGCGCAGCAAGGCACGCACGCGTGCAAGCACCTCCTCCAGGTGAAACGGCTTGGCAACGTAGTCATCGGCGCCGGCATCGAAGCCTTGCACCTTATCGCTCCAGCGGTCGCGAGCGGTTAGCATGAGCACGGGCATCGCGCGCCCTGTTCTGCGCCAGGCTTCCAGTACGGAAATGCCATCCATCTTGGGCAAGCCGATATCCAGAATAACGGCGTCGTACGGTTCAGATTCGCCAAGATAGTGGCCCTCCTCGCCATCGAATGCGCGATCGACGACATAACCAGCGTCGGTCAGCGCTGTGGCGAGTTGGCGATTTAGGTCAGGATCGTCCTCGATTACGAGGAGGCGCAAGGCACTATTCTCCAGTCACGGGCCGGCATGGTACTCGCCATTTAGGGCGTCAATGGCAACGTCGACTACTTTGCCACTGCGGCCAAGCAGAGTCAGCACATACACGAGTTTCTCGTTCTGCCGGCAAAGGCGTGCCCGGACCACTTCAGAGTGCTTGCGGTACTGACGCAAGGATTTGATGGCTTGGCCAAGCGAAATCGCCTTGTGGTCATCGACTGCGGCGCGTTGTTCGGCCCTTGTAAGGCACGAGTCATGGCGGGAGGCCTCAGCCGCCATGGCGGAAAGGCCCATATTGCCGAGCAATAGAATGGCCGGAAGGAGGCGGGGAACCGACATAGGCGGGTATTAGCGGCGTGCCGGTGAACGCTGCCTGAACGCCCCTAAATACCTGTTTTTCGCTAGGTATCGAAGCCCTGGAACGAGGCGAAGGCGTCGAGTGAATCACGCGGAGAGCGCCAGGAATTGATTGGAGCCACTGGGTCTTCGTATCCGAGAGCCATTCCCGAATAGATCATCAGATTGTCTGGGAGACGCAAAAAAGTGCGCACGGTCCGATGGAAGGACACCCACGCCTGCTGCGGACAAGTATGCAAGCCATATCCGCGCGCCACCAAGGCTACGGTTTGAAGATAGCCGCCGATGTCGGCCCATTGCGCCGGACCATGAGCTATTTCGCGGGCAAAGAACAAGGCAACCGGCGCGTCGAAAAACCGATAGTTGCGCGCATACTGTCCGTAGCGCGACGACTTGTCTTCGCGCGACACATTTATCGACTGGTACAGCAGTTCGCCGACCGTGAAGCGCCGCGACCGATATGGCTCCGCCAAGGGCTCGGGGTAGATCGTATAGTCCGTGCCCTCGCCTTTCGGAAGTTCAGTTGCCATACGCGGGGCGAGAAGCGCTTTGAGGTCATCTACGCGATTGCCGGCAATGGCGTACACGCGCCAAGGCTGCATGTTGCCGGCCGAAGGCGCACGCGCGGCTCGTTCAACAATTTGACGGACAACCTTTTCAGGAACCGGCGTTGGCAGAAAAGCCCGACAAGAATACCGGGATGAAACCGCTTCGAGGATATCCATAAGCAAGCCCCTCCACCAAATTACGGTCAGGTCAGCAATAGCGGCGATAAGTCTGAACTAAGCGAAGAGCAAGCTGCAGCCATTCCCGTTTAAAAAAGTACAACGGGCTAGTCCTGTCATCGCCATTTGGGTTCGTTCTGCCAAAAGCGCAGCAAATCAAAAACTGAAAAACAGCTCCGTGCAAAAGTACGATTGGATTGTCCAACGATGCCTCAGCAAGTCACAGTTCATGTCGTGCTCTCTCGCCAGCGCCAGCACGATATTACCTGCCTCTACTATGCCAATGATCTACTTATTAGGGTGGCGGCTTTCGCAGTCGTACGCCGCGCCCCCGCCGTTTTCCTCGATAAATTCGACGCCTCCCGCTTCAAGAGCCGCCTGCAAGGCGTGGCCTTGCGCACGCTTAGACGTGCAAACTTGATTAATCCCATTCGCCACTGTCCGAAGAATTGCTTCGCATCATGAAAGGACCTGATGGCCCCAGGTCGGTGGCAACGACGATGTAGCCAGGGGCGAAGTCGTCCTATAGCAACGCAGCAACCATCCTCAAGCCCTACATGTGCTATCTTTCGCGGGCATGCCCCGCGACCTTTCCGTCATTGTTTTTTTGATGTTTGGTGCGCCCGCTTTCGCCCTGACCGGCGACGCGCCGCCAGCGGCCGGATGGGCGGCGCGGCCAATTGTGATGATTGTCGACACGCGCGACGATCTCTGTACGGGTACAGCACTGTCGCGCGACCTTGTCCTGACGGCCGCTCACTGTGTCATCCGCAAGGTCGACTACACCATCAAGCCTTACCAGACGGGCGTGCCGATTCCGGTGCGCGCGATCGCACGCCATCCGCGATTCGACCAAGCGAGCTACGCGGCGAGCCGCGCCACGGCCGATGTCGCACTGCTTAAACTCGCCAGCGCATTGCCGGATATTGTTGTGCCGGCCGCACTTGCGGCGCCGCGCCGTGTGGTCGTCGGCGACACGCTCACCGTTGCCGGTTTTGGAGTAACGGCTGCCGGAACGGTGCGCGGCTTGGGCCTGCCTCGCATGGCAACGCTGACAGTGACCGGCACGCCGGGCTCCCTCCAGATCCGTCTGATTGACATTGCAACCAAGAACCAGCGGATCGGATTGGGCGGATGCACGGGAGATTCCGGCGCCCCGGTTTTCGATGGTGACGGCCCGCTCGTTATAGGAGTCGTGAGTTGGTCGACGGCGCCTAACGACGAAGAAGGATGCGGTGGTCTCACCGGCGTTACGCCGCTGTTGCTTTACCGGGACTGGGTTGTCGAAACCGCGCGAAAATTTAATTCGCCGCTCGCCCCGTAGCTGAGGCGCTTGTATCGGTTCGACGCGACACCCCCTACTTCGGCGGTCGGGCGTGATCTACACTGACACATGGGAAGAAGTCGCCTCACGATCATCCTGCTGGCCGCACTTTGCATCGTCGGGCTTTATTTTGATTTTTTTTACCAGCCAACCTCGGACGACACTCCCTCTATGTCGTTGCGCTTTTCATGGGTCGGCATTCCGGCCTGCGCAGCGATATCACCGCCGTTTCAATTGGGTGGCGTTCCCACCGGTACAAAGTACTTGAGCTTCATGATGACTGACCTAAACGCGCCCTCATTCCACCACGGTGGTTCAACCATCCCGTACACCGGAAATTATGTACGCCAAGGTGCAATTGCCTACACTGGCCCCTGTCCGCCAGCCGGCCAGCGCCACAATTATCGCTGGTCGATGCAGGCTCTCGACGCTGCCGGAAAGACTCTGGCTAAAGCAAGCGCGGAGGCGACGTTCCCGCCCTGACCACTGATTTGAGGCGACTCTCTTGATCCGGCGAGCAACTCTTGCAGTGGCCTAGACTATATGCGCGCCATTCCTTCGCGTTGCTTAGTGACTCAATTCAAATCGTTCTAATGCCCCTATCGGCCAGGGTTCTGCTTGAAAAACGGCTGCAATTTGCAAGCGCGCGTGCTTCAGCCCGGCTCCATGCCGCGCTTCCTGAACGCCGCCCCTGCTTCAGGAGTCGTCAGGAATTTGACCAGCGCTCGGGCAGCCTCGGCTTCCTTGGCATCAACAACGATACCGCTTGAGAACACCGTCGTCTGCTGCACCTCGGCCGGAAGTGGGCCCACGTAATCCACACCAGGAAAGTTTCCAACTTCGCTGACCTGTTGGAATCCGATCTCGACCTCGCGGTTTGCAATGATCGTTCCGACAAAGACACCGGTTGGCGTCTGCTTCAATTTGTCCCTGACCTGGTCGCTTAAACCCAGCTTTTCGAACAGGCCGATCATGTACACACCGCTAGGGCCAGTGGAATAGCCGATGGACCTAGCCGCCAGCAGCGTCTTTTTCAGGGCTTCGGTTGTGCCGATATCTGGTTTCGGCGCGCCTTTCGGGACACCAACACCAACACCGGATTTAGCTAAATCGACCCGGCTCCCGGAAGCGACCTTGCCGGCTTTGATTTGCGCGTCAATCGCCGGGCCCGCCATGATGACCATGTCATAGCTTTCGCCGGCTGCCAGCCGCTTCTGTGCGTCGAGGGTACCGGTGAAAATGGTTGTGACCGTGTACCCGGTTGCCTTTTCAAATTGTGGGACCAACTCGCGATAAGTGTCCTCTGTGGCCTGCGTCGACAGTACTTTCAGTTCAGCTGCAAAGGTCATGGTGGGAAGTATCAGCGTCGCCGCCGCGGCAACAATCAACTGTTTCATGCAAGCCCCCTGCGCTCCGCAACAGTTTTCGGATGGTCGCGGGGGATAACGTTGCGCTTAGTCAACCGCGCTTGCAAGCGATGTAAGGCGCCCCTTTTGCAACTAGAAACGAAATGCGCCGAAATAAAGTGGAAGGACCTGTAGTGCCGGCGCTGACGCTTGCGTGGCGGCGGCTCTACGTATTCCTGTTGGAGCAATTCGTCGACATCATCGTAATAAGGAGTGATCGACTCATCCGATGTTTCTGCGGGGGTCTAACGACTCCTGTTGTCGCGCCGCCGGCGACGGCGGAATTGAGCTGGTGCTCATGCCCACGGTGCCCTGTGCAGATGGCGGTACCGCAGGCGGCGGCCGGGGGATCATTCGCCCGCGCGGTCGATGCTGTGTTTTCGGACTCATACGTTCCTCCTGTAACACCACTTCAGTGAGCGTTTAGAAGCTCTGACGAACGCCCACGCGGAATTCAGTCGGTTCAATGGTTCCGGTGTATTGCCTGTAGATCCATCGGCCGTCGTCACGACGACGCAAAACCGTTCCCCACAGCAGACGACCAGTGATCGACCGTCGCGGAACGACTACGGTCCACAAATGCCAGACCTCCTCATAGGGAGGTCGTGGCTTCGGGCTCAGCGCCCGAAAGACATCGTGCTTGCTTGCAAGAGTGCGCAGCATTGCGGGCTATCCATTCGGCCGCCACCCTAGATGCCGCGCGCTGTCCTTCAATCGGATTTCAAATTAAGCGTAAGGAAGAAACCTTAATCTCGGCGCGAGGGCAGAAAATCTCGCGAAAACGCGTCCGGCCTATACCTGATTATACCGACGTATAGATGTCGAAGGATCATCGACCGCCGTTAACTTTGTTGGATAACGAGTGACGCTACGCAGGTAGGTGTGTGATGACCGAAACTGGATCAGACCTCGAGCCTCACCGAAGCGCCGACAGGCTTTCCTGGCGTCGTGTCTGGTTGGCGAGTGTAATGATGGAAAGGGGCCGTCCTCTTCCACCGAAAACTGGGCGCTCAACGACTCGCGGAGCGAACCGGCATCTTACAGATCGCCTGTATCACCTTCGTCACCTTGAATGGCACGAAGGGCCGTCACAGCGTGGCTCAAACTAATCAACTGATCACTGCGTCACCGAGCGGTCCGTCATCGGACCGGGCTGAGGGGTTACGGCCAAAGCAGAGGAGTCGACGCTAATGGCGGACAAATCGAATTTCACACCAGACGAATGGAAAGTTCTCCTTCAAGGCGTGATGGCCGCCGGCATCGCGATTACGGCCGCAGAGCCGAGTGGCCTGTGGGGTCTTCTGAAAGAAGGCTTCGCCGGAGGCGCGGTTATGGCAAAGGCGAAAATGGACCCGAGCACAAATGCGCTTATCAAAGCGGTGGTCAACGATTTCAGTGGCGCAGAGGGAAGCGCGGCGCGCGATGGGCTGAAGACCCGCTTCAAGCAAAGCAAGCCTCCAGAAATCAAGGAAGCTTGCATCGCGACGTTGCGACAGGCCGCCGCGATCGTTGACGCCAAGGCGCCGAGCGATGCTGCGGCCTATAAGGCTTGGCTGCAGCAAATCAGCCAGCACGTTGCCGAAGCCGCCAAAGAAGGTGGATTTCTCGGCATCGGCGGCGTGCCGGTCAGTGACGCGGAGAAGGCGACGCTCACCGAAATCTCGAGTGCTCTCAAGGCCGCGTGAGCGGACGCGATCTATTCAATCAACGCGTCGGCCCGCTGCCTGCGCCCTCAACCCGAGCACTTCCTTGGACTAGGCGGCCCGTTCCACGCGTGCGTCGATCTCACCGCGAAGGATCCCGAAATTAATAGGTTTTGTAAAAAGCGCTTCGGCGCCGCCTTCCAAGGCCTTGCGCTTGGTCTCGGCGTCGCCATACGCGGTGATCATAATAACCGGGACATTGGGGCGAGCGGCCTTTGCCCTGGGCAACAGCTCCAGACCGGTCATCCCCGGCATGTTGATGTCGGATAGAATGAGGATGATTGAAATGCCGTCTGCATCGTCAATGCGTTGAAGTGCAGCTTCAGCCGGATTGAGCGAATTCCATCGTGAAACGACCCGCTCGAAGATCGCGACGGAATTGCTGCCGAAATAGAATTTCGACGTCCGGTTCGTCATCAACCACGAGAATGAGAAGATTCAAATTGGCCCCCTGATATTGCTGATTTGCTCGAGAAGACGCGAGCCTGGAAATGTCGTCGTTGAAGCAAGCCGAGAATCAGCCCGCTAGTCTGCAGTGGAGGCTGCGAATTCAATCGCTCGCGAAATCAGCGGCGAAGAGATCGCGACCCCGAGTGCAATGACATAAAAAGACGAGCCAAAGTGTCGCGGCTATTGTGAATGTGTGTGGGCATCGGCGGTCCCCGTTTCGCAAGTGCTACCATGCGCTTGAGAATTGCGATTGTGAACCAGCCCACACAATGCGGGGCAATTTTGCCGGCCACGGCCAATGACTCAACAACACCACTTAAAGCGGGGAAATGACGCTCGGATGTAGAAGCCGTGACGAACTGGGATATTCACGTGGGATTTAGAGGATCGACGACCTTCCCAAAGCACCGACGCTAGGGGAGATTCGCCAACGTGAGACGCCTATCCCCGCCTGAGATATTCCGCTTTTGAGTGCACTGATCTCAGGTCACAGCGTTACTTTTTCGTGATCTTTCCGCGCCGATGACTGTGCTTAACCGCGCGCCCACGACCAAAACGGTCCGATAGAGTCATGCGCAGGGCGCGGGTCAACCAGCGTACCAAAGCACCAGATCGGTGAAACCGGCTATTGACTTGAGGCACCGTGTGCTGCGGCTCGACCAGCAACAAGCCATTTGCGCGGATAAAAGCCCAAACGACTGGCGCGACTTGTCGCAAAACTGAGTCTGCCTCCTCCGCGAGTACGCCCGCGACGACCTCGGGTGGCGGGTCGAAAACCTGCGGCATTGTCGCTGAAAGGCCGCGGTCGTTCAGGATGCTCCAGCGTGAAAATCCGCCCATCACGGGCGAGCGCAGCGCGAACACCACTCTGCCAAGCCGGGCCTCGCGGATCGCGTAGCTGCACAACGCGCAAGGCTCAACGTTGCTGTATAATGTGCAATCACTCAGGTCCGTATTGCCGCGCAGTCGTTGCGCCTCAGTTATCGCGGCGATTTCAGCGTGCCGAGTGACATCGCAATCCCGCGCCACTCGGTTCGTAGCTTCCGCCACGATATCGCCCTTGCGCGCAACGACGGCGCCAAATGGATATTCGCGCTCTTTCGAGGATTGCGCCGCCAACGCGAGGCATCGTCGCATCATTTGCTCGTCAAGGGATTGCGGTGTGCGCTCCTCCCCAGCCGTGTCATTTTCGGTCTCGCCTGCGGCGTAGAGGAGATTTGGTCGCACTTGGCCTCAATAGTCTGGGTGCAGGCCTGCTTACGGCTTGGATTCGTGCATTTTCGCAAGGCGAAGAATCGCGGTCGAGTTGGACCGAGGTCTAATGAACGAGGTCCGTCGCGTTGCTGCGACGGACTCGGCGAATCGGCACTTGGCGTGCCTGTTGGCGCCTCACGATGCGGAGAAAATGGCCTTAAAACGATTTATGCCGGTCGCGCGGGGAACACGACCGGCATATCGAAATAAGACAAGAGGGGTACTTGTCTTTGGGGACAGTCGAAAACATAGCCCAGCGAGGACGCGCAGGAACCTATACACATGTATACGGCGCGACTTGCATTCGTATAGGCGTCCACCCAGACGACCCTGGATATGACGTCCGGTCTGGCTTCGAAAACGATGATTATTCAGGCGAGCCTGAATTCCGCGGCTTTGCGCCAAGCCAACGTCGCTCGTGCCGCACTGCTGCCTCGCGTTCTGAGATGTTCTCCCAGATACTCACCCGCCGCTATCCAGGTGTTTTTCGCGACCCGGTAGACCTGGATTTTGCAGGCGCAACCGCAGACATCGATCATATGTTCGGACATGAATTCTGATCCCCAATCCACAATGCCAAATCCACTGAGGGATTCTGCGACCCAAATAGCTGCGAAACCTTTAAGTCGACCGTGATCGGCCGGCGAATGCAGCGAACCTTCTGTAACGACGAGATTTTTCGCTAGGAGAAATGGCTCGCGCCGAGATCATGGCCAGGGAGGCTGAACGCCGTGCTTGCTGCCAGCCGTCGTGCTGGCAGCTCCTGCAATTCGTTCGGCTTCGCTTCTTCTGACGAGCGGCGAACGGCGCGACCGCCGAACCCGTGAGCAATGTTGCTTTGCCCGCGTCTCAAGACACCATCGAGCAATCCTGGGACGTACAGTATAAAAGGGTGTAGCCGGCCGCAATCTCTTTACCGGCCGCGCGCTCGAGCGCTTCATCAGAATCTCCGCAACTGAAAAGCTCTTCTACTTTCGCAAGTGTGATGATGTCGCTCATGACGGATAGCCCTCCACCTCTTCGCTCTTAGCCAAGCAGAGCGTGAGCCAATTGGCAATCTCCGGCCTTGGTCAAACTGACCAACAAAAATCAAGGAGATCTGGGCGGAAGACCCTCGACCATGAAGGAGCGCGACTTCGTAACATTGAGGCGCGTCGCGGTAAGTTCTTTCATGCTGGCATGGTAGGCTTTTGCCTTGTCGATGTTCTGGAATGCAATGAGCACAAAAAACTTCGGCGGGTCTCCATCGAGAGCAGTGACGTCTGCCGTTCGCACAAGGTAGCGTCCATCGGCCATCTTCGCCTCCGCGACCGCGGCGCCCATGTTCACATACCCATCCTTGAACGCTTGCAGATCGGTTATTTCATTGGCCTCGACCACGACATACGTTGGCGGCACAGCTGCTGCTTGCAAACCAAATATTGCTCCGGAGCCCGCCATTAATCCGATGACGAAAGACACAATCAGCGGACGTTTGAATTTCATCGCTACATCTCCGTCATTGTGGTGGCAGGCCTAGCGTCATGAAATCGCTCGCCAGTCGGCGACCTTCATTCGATGATCTCATCGGCGCTTGCGATGAGCGTCAAGGGAATAGAGACGCCAAGCGCCTTGGCGGTTCTGAGATTGATCGTGAATTCGAACATCGTTGGTTGAATGACGGGAAGCTCGGAAGGCTTCTCGCCTTTCAGAATCCGTCCGACGTAGACACCGGCTTGATGCCAGGCATCCGCCCTGCTCGCCCCATAGCTGATCAGGCCACCGGATGCTGCAAATTCGGACAACGTGTAAATGGCAGGCAATTTGTTGCGAACGGTCAGTGCGCCCAACTGCATCGCTTGGGCATTGAAAAATACGTCGTGGCCGATGATCAGCCCACCTGCCTGGAGTTCGTTCAATTTTGCGAACACCGTCTCGAAGTCACGCTCGGTGCTGGCATTCAGGACATGGAGTTTGACACCAAGCTTGAGGGCTGCCTGCTGGATGCTTTTTGATTGGGTTTCGGCATTCGGGTTGGTCGGGTTGATGAGCAGGGCCATGGTGCCGGCAAAAGGCACGGCCCCATGGAGCAATTCCATCAGCTTCGGGCTCACCTCCACACTCAACATGGTCGCGCCTGTCACATTGCCGCCCGGACGATTCAGACTGGCGACGAATCCGATCTGTACTGGATCGGCGATTGTGGTGAAGACGATCGGAATTGCGCTCGTCGCAGCTTTTGCTGCGCGCGCCGCCGGCGTGGTCGTCGCAGCGAGAACGGCCACTTCCTGACGGACCAGATCCGCTGCCATCGACGGCAGTCGATCGTACTGGTTCTCCGCCCACCGATATTCGATCCTGGTGTTTTTGCCGTCTGCGTAGTCGGCCTCGCCCAGCCCTTTGACAAACGCCTCATGCAGACGCGCTTCGCTGTTTGGAGAGCCGGCGGCGAGATACCCGATGACCGGCATCGCTGTCCGCTGCGCTCGCGCAGATAGTGGCCAGGCGGCAACTCCGCCGCCAAGCGCTTTGATGAAATCTCGTCGCTTCATTGCCCCTCCACTCAGGACAAACCATAGCCGCTCGGGCCGGGGCACTGGAAGAGGCAACGTCACAGGCACGCGCTGAGACGTGGCGAACGCTGGTCGTTACTTCGGAGGCGCGTCATACAGCTTGGAGCCCTTGTCCACGATATGGACCGCCAGATATTTGAATGGCGTATTTCCGAGCACTTTCAGTCCCGCATGCGGAACGTCGCGGCGATTAATTGCGCTCGCGCCGGTGGGTAGAGTGATCTGCTTGCCGTCAGCCGTTTCGAGCGTTGCGCCCTGAAGGACATAGAACGCTTCCTCGCCATGATGAATATGACGCTCGATCGTTTCGCCCGGCTGATTTTCGACCACGGAGATGATGACTTCCATATTCGTGCCCGTCAGATCAGCGCGCTTCAGCTCCTGCCGGCTTTTGGGGTCGAGCTGTCCTGAGCATGCGTGAACCCTCCGAATGCAACGGCGATAGCGGCGGCAACGATCCACGTCCTGGCGATAACCATGCGTCTCCTCCTTTATGGTTCTATCGCAATGGACGGAGTGTGCGCTCCTCGCCCCGACAAAGCAAAGACCCCGGGCCCGAGGCCCGGGGTCTTTTTCGTCAGGTCTTCAGGACGGACTTACCAACACTGGCGGACCTTCCTGATATGCCCGTTGAAGTTCTCGCGCACGATGCGGCAATTACGACGATAGGCATAACCATCATCATAAGCGTAGCTGCGATAGCCGGGACCGTAGTAACCTCGGTAGCCCCAGCCTGGGCCAACGCCGACGCCGACGCCAACTGGGCCCGCGCCTACCCAAACGCCCTGCGCGTTCGCAGGCATCGACATCGCGATACCCGCCGCTGCGAGAAGTCCGATGGCAAGTTTCTTCATAACAACCTCCTTGGTGCCGCTCTGATGAAAACGCTCCGCAAGCGGCCTCGGTTCCTGAAATCTCTGCATCGATTGTTCCTGACTGCGACGGCGGAGGATTGAAACAGAAGATCGTTCCAAGTTTCGCGATCACTTATTGTGTCATCATCATACCCTTGTTTTCGTCGCGTAATCCGCCGAAAAGATTGTGCCCACGCTCTTTCGCCGCGACTTTATGGATAACAACCTCTGAATTTTGCCGCGTGCATTTTCGCAATGCCAGCAACAGATGTTCGAAAATTACTGAGAGTTTTTCTTATGAGTTCAGGATTATTGTCGCGTTGCATAACGTGCTGCAACTGGATGGAGTGCGTCAGATGCGATTGAATACGGCCTGATCGCCGCGGGCATTTCGATTGTGATCATCGGTGCGGACGTCGGTACCAGCCTCAATACCCGGTTTGACACGGTCTCGACCCAGCTCAAGTAGTCGCGACCGGATCTTCAATGATTGCTCAAGCCGCCCGGTCGGGCGGCTTTTCTTTTGCGGGGCGGACACGGATAAATTTTTACTCATTTCGATAGCTCCTGGAACGGATTGGGAACATTGGGCAACGAAGCGATGCAACACGCGTTGTAAAAATGTAGAATGAACGTCTGTCCCGAGTAGGAGCGTTCCATGGCCCCGCGTGCGTACTGGAAGGGCTTCTTGCGCCTTTCCCTGGTGTCTTGTCCGATTCAGCTGTTCCCCGCGACCAGCGAACGCGAGAAGATCAGCTTCAATCAGATCAACAAGGAAACGGGAAACCGCATCCGCTACCGCAAGGTCGATGAGGACACCGGCGAAGAGGTGCGTCCCGACGAGATCGTCAAGGGCTACCAGGTCGACAAGGGCCGCTATGTCGAGATCAACGACGAAGAGATCGGGGCGATCGCGCTTGAGAGCACGAAAACAATCGAAATCGACGAATTCGTTCCACGTGCAGAGATCGACGATCTCTATCTGATCCGTCCTTATTACATCGCGCCGGACGGAAAGGTTGGTCAGGACGCCTTTGCCGTCATCCGCGACGTTATCCGGCAGATGAACATGGTGGCGATTGGACGCGTCGTGCTGACGAGCCGCGAGCACGTTATTGCTCTCGAAGCGCGCGGTAAGGGCCTCATGGGCACGCTGCTGCGCTATCCCTACGAGGTGCGCGACGAAAACGAATATTTCGACGATATCCAGAACCTCAAGCTCAGCAAGGACATGATGGACCTCGCTCAGCACATCGTGAAGACAAAGACTGGACACTTCGAGCCAGATAAGTTCGAGGATCACTACGAGGCGGCGCTGAAAGAACTCGTCGAGAAGAAGATGAAGGGCATTAAGATCGAGGCGCCGCGCGAGCGCGGCGAGCCGACGAAGGTTATCAACCTCATGGATGCGCTGCGCCGGAGCGTGCGCTCCGAGGAGCAACAGACCGGCCGCAAGCAATCCGCCAAACGCGGGCGCAAGCGGATCGAGGGCCAGAAGGAAATGCTGTTCCCGATTGCCGGGAAGAAGGCCGCAAAAGAAGTGGCGCGGAAATCCACGCGTGCGGCAGGCCGGCGGAAGGCCGGATAAAGCGCCGTATCCGTAGACGTGCGTAGACGTTCCTGAGTCTTTGTTGGCTCGGTCACAAGGACTTCTGAACTGTGCGCCGACAAAATTTTTCGGATTCATGCACCGCTGAAAATCTCGCGGCGCAATTCCGCGTCGCCCGGGCGCAACGCCCAGGCGATCCCCGTCATATCGTCATTAGTTGTCAGAATTTCACGCGCGCGGGAGGGCAGCTGGCTGTACGCTAGCCGAACACCAACGTCAGCAATCCGCAGAGCATCACGCCGCCGAGAAGCAACGACCAATCGGAGGGCTTCAGGGCAAAAAACCTTCCTTCGCTAACAACGTACGCAAGCATCGCAAGACCCGCTGCTGAATCGTTTATGGCTCACCATACTGAGCGGGTACCGGAATGGCTGTAGCGCCACGGGCACAGAGGACCGTAACCGACCCTTGCGCGATCTTTGGCTGCCCGAGTGTGACAAGTCCGCAACAACCCGCGATGCCGGACGGGCAAATGCGTACCGGGTTACGGCCGCGGCGGGGTCGCCTGTTGAAAACCTGTGAGCCTTCTTTTGGCCGGATCGAGGCGGACCGGGGACGCGCGACGCGGTGCGGCAAGCGACTAAACTTTCCTTAAAGCGCGCATTCAGTGCCGGTTCACGAGTTTGAAAATAGCGTTTCCGCGGGGGTGGCAGCACGACTGGTCTCATGATTCGAGAAAGGACAACTCATGAGCCGGGCAGCAAAGGCCGCGGCCATTGCATTGACGAGATAGTGATTGCACTAGCCGTATTTACGCCAAAAGCGGAAAAGATCGACAATCTTGTAATGTCCTTTGCCGCCATAAGCGGTCACTTCGCAGTGCATGCTAGTGGCGCCCGGTACAGTGCCAAGTAACCTCACCGTGGACGGACCATGAAAAGAGATCCCTATACATCTGCGCGTGGCCTGTTGCCGGTTCTTTCTGTTGTTCTGTTGTCGTACTTCGCCACACCAGCATCCGCACAGGACAGGATCAAAGTTGCGGTTGGCCAGATCGATGCTTGGGCCAATCAGGTGCCGACACTTGGCATGAAGGCAGGAATTTTTCAAAAGCACGGCATCGTTTTAGAAAATTTCGGTACGCAAGGTGCGGGCGAAACACTGCAGGCGGTCATCTCTGGCAGCGCCGACATCGGTATCGGAGTTGGCACACCAGGCGCGTTGCGCGTTTTCGCCAAGGGCGCCCCCGTGCGCGTCTTGGCAGCGGGGTATACCGGCGTCGAAGATATCTATTGGTTCGTGCCGGCCAATTCGCCGATCAAAAGCGTCAAAGATATAACTGACAAGCACACAATCGCCTATTCGACCAATGGTTCGACGTCTGACAGTGTCTTGCGCGCCCTGATCACGCATTATGGTCTTAAGGCGAAGCCCACGCAGACTGGAGGACCACCCGGCACATTCACGATGACAATGTCGGGACAGATCGACGTCGGCTGGTCGGTAGCGCCGTTCGGGCTGAAGGACCTGCAAGCCAATGCCATACGCGTAGTCATGCGCGGCAACGATGTACCTTCCATGCGGAATCAAACCGTACGCGTCGAAATCGTCAACGCTAATGCACTCAAGAACCGGCGTGACGTCATGGTACGGTTCATGCGTGCATATCGGGAGACGCTTGACTGGATGTACTCAAATCCATTGGCAGTGAAGTACTATTCTGAACAAATGCAAATGCCCGAAAACTTGGTCGAATTGCAACGCAATGAATTCAATCCGAAATCGGCACTTAATCCGGATAAGGTATCGGACATAGACCTTGTGATGCAGGACGCGATTGCCGGCAAATTTCTGGAAAAACCACTCACTCAGGAACAACTGGCAGAGTTCATTCAGATTCCGCCGCGCTAGTCTCACCGCAGCAGTCGCAACCCGCAGGCTACATGACGCAAATTTAATGTCATTTTCACTCCTCATTCATTTCACCTGAGCGACAATGACGGGCCGCTGAATTATCGCGGCGCGGGGCGCAAAAACGAATGGGGCTTGAAATGGCCCGTGATCCGCGTGCGCAAAGCATTGTGGCGCTGCACCGGTTTGGATTGCCGTCAAAGTTGGGATCAACCGATTTGATCGGCGATACCCGATCAGCCATGTTGGCCGAGCTCGACAAATCTGATGCCGCCCTGATCAAGAACGACGATCTGTTGAGCTCAGGAGAGGCCGCGCGTGCGGCTTTTGATTTTCGCCAGGAGCGCAAGGCCGCGCGGCTCGCCGCCAATGCGCAAAGCGGGGCCGAGAAGCAGCAGGCGAAAGAAGCCGGTTCGTCAGAAGAGAAGCAACCGGGCAATCCGGGCCCTGGCCTGCCGCAGCAAATCTACCTTGAGGAATCAAAGGCACGCCTTGAGTCCGCCCTGGCGGCTGATGCCGGCTTCGTTGAGCGTCTGGTGTGGTTCTGGTCCAATCACTTTTGCATTTCCGCCGACAAAGGCGGCGTGCGCCCGCTGTGCGGTGCGTACGAACGCGAAGCAATCCGTCCGCATGTGACCGGCAAGTTCTCCGACATGCTCCTTGCAGTCGAATCGCATCCGGCCATGCTGCTCTACCTGGACAATGCGCGCTCGATTGGCCCCAATTCGTTCGCCGGTCTGCGGCGTGGCAAAGGCCTCAATGAAAATCTCGCGCGCGAGATTCTTGAGCTGCACACGCTCGGAGTCCGGACGGGCTATTCGCAGGACGATGTCACAAATTTCGCCAAAGTGATCACTGGCTGGAGCATCGTGCCGCTACGCCAGTCTCCCGACCATGGCGGCGAGTTCACGTTCAATCCGCGAATGCACGAACCCGGTACGCACCGGGTGATCGGCAACGACTACGAAGACCGCGGCTTTGAACAGGGGCACGCGGTACTGCTTACATTGTCAAAGAGTCCCGCAACTGCAAATCATATCGCACTCAAGCTCGCCTCCCATTTCGTGGCGGATGATCCTCCCCGCTCCCTCGTAGCCCGCCTCGCATCGCGCTTCCTCGATACGAAGGGCGATCTGAAGGAAGTTTCAAAGGCACTGATCACTGCACCCGAAGCCTGGGACCCTGCCCCGACAAAGCTTCGTCGCCCGTCGGATTGGGTGGTCAGCTCATTGCGCGTGTGCGGCGTCAAACCGCCCGATGTCAGGCCGATCTTGCAGGCACAAAATCTGCTGGGCGAACCCCTGTGGCGCGTGCCGGCGCCCAACGGATTTTCCGACAACAGCACGGCGTGGATGGACGGCCTTGGTCAACGCCTGGATATCGCCAACCAGATTTCGCGGCGCGTCGGCGATACGCTCGACCCGGCAGCCATCGCGCAGAACACCTTCGGCCCCCTGCTCTCAAACGAAACCAAAGAGGCATTGAGTCGCGCGGAAAGTCGATCACAAGCCCTGGCCCTTCTCCTGATGTCTTCCGAATTCCAACGAAGGTGATGTCATGATCCATCAATCCAATCGCCGCGAACTTTTGCTGGGATCGGGAGCGCTGTTTGCCTGGGCCTACCTGCCGCGTGTGGCGCAGGCGGAATGCCGGGATCCGCGCTTTCTGGTGATCGTGCTTCGCGGAGCGCTTGACGGTCTCGCCACCGTTGCCCCCGTGGGCGACCCAGATTGGCAGCGCTTGCGCGGCGAAAATGCGCTCACGACTGAGGGAGCAACGGCTGCTTTGCCCCTCGATTCTTACTTTGCGCTCAATCCGGCCATGCCCAACCTGCACCGCCTCTACAAAGCCGGACAGGCAACAATCGTCCACGCGGTCGCGACACCCTATCGCGAACGATCACACTTCGACGGGCAGGATGTGCTGGAAAGCGGCTTCATCCGTCCGGGCTCGGCCGATACCGGCTGGCTTAACCGTGCGCTTGCTGGCTTGCCAGCGGCCGGACGCGTAAACGCGAGACAGGCGTTTGCGGTCGGACCAATCGCACCGTTGGTAGCGCGCGGACCCGCGCCCGTTCTGGCGTGGATGCCTCCCCGGCTGCCACCAGCCAGCAATGACACGGTGAGCAGGCTCGTTGATCTCTACCGCCACACCGACCCGACTTTGGCCAATGCATTGGAGGAGCGCAGCGCCCTCAGTGCGATCGCCAGCGGCGCCGCGATGGGCGACACTGCAAAGAAGCCTCAAATGGCACCGGCTATCCCGGGAGCGGCGGTTCGCGCTTATTTCGCCGAATCCGCTTCCGCCGCTGCCAAGTTCATGGCACGGCCGGATGGCCCGCGTGTCGGTGCGGTGGCCTTTGACGGCTGGGACACCCACGCAAACGAAGGGGCGACCAAAGGACGCCTCGCGCTTCTCCTTGCTGCGCTGGATGGCGCCATCAATGCTCTTGAAATCGGCATGGGCGATTCCTGGAAAGACAGCGTGGTTGCGGTGATCACCGAATTCGGCAGAACGGCGCGCATCAATGGCACCGAGGGCACGGATCACGGCACGGCAACCGTCGCCCTGCTCATTGGCGGTGCGTTGAAGGGCGGCCGCGTCATTGCCGACTGGCCCGGCCTGAAAGAAGCAAACCTCCGCGACGGGCGCGACCTCAAACCGACTACCGATCTGCGTGCGGTCATGAAGGGAATACTCAAGGAACACTTGTGCGTCGATGATCATCTCCTCGCGCAGAATGTGTTCCCCGGAAGTCAAGCAATCAATCCATTGGCAGGCTTGGTCTGATTAGAGAGGGAAATCTACCTATTCCGCAAAGCGGATTGTCGTCTTTTCGACTCCCTGCAAACGAAGTGTTTACGAGCGGACTCCGGGGTGACCCTTATCTTTCCGGGAACCGCAGACATCGGTAATCTGATCGTGGACACAATAAAATGACAGCAGGCGCGCAGTGCGCCTACGACGGTGTGCGCCGTCAAACCGTTAGGGCTTCAAGCTGTCCTCGAGGCGCTGCGCTTCCATGCGCTCTTCCACGGCGCTGCTGGCGAAGCTCGCGCTCATTTCGTTGTCGCCGCGCTGCTTGGCTTCCGCGGCCAACGCCTCGTACTGCGCGGCGCGCTCGCGGCACGCGGCAGCGCGATGCTTCGTTTCGGTGCGGGTATCGGTCGTCACGCCTCACTCCTCAGCGGGCGGCGGCACGCGCTCGTTGTGGAAGCCGCGCTCGTACATGGCGTAGGTCTCGCGGACGAGAAGATGCGTGGCCACTTCGTTTTCCGTGCGGCCGAGCTTACCGAGCGTTGCCAGAAGGACCAGATAATTAAACGTCTCGGTGGGTAACGTGAGACTGAGAGCCCGCGCTTCCGAGCGGTTTTCTGGACGCGCCATGTGTACACCTACCTGTTATTATAATGCCGTTATTATGGCATTATAACACTTGCGGTGCGAATCGAATCGTGGAACGCTTGATTCGGCGAGGAAATTTCGCTCGTCGGCCAGCCCTCCCGCGCGCTGACCAGCCCTCCACACAGGTCAAACGCGCGGGACCTGGCCAAAGGGCGGAACCTCAGCATTCGATCGACCATGGCGGGCTCATAGTCCGGCGGCGCGGATGCGGCACGGCGCGAGGCAGGAAGCCAAAGCGTCGATTTGCGCGGTCGGCCTGAGGGGCGGCATCTCGATCTGCAGCGCGATCTTACGCGTGGGTGCGACCTCGCCCTGCCGGCGGCCCAGCATGGCCGCTCCAACGGGTCACGAGGCCACCATGACCACCGATATCGCTAGCGACAATCCACGGAGCCCCTGGACCACAGAACGCGTGGTCATGCTCAGAACTTGCTTCAACGCCGGACTCTCCTGCGCTCAGATTGCTCAGGAAATCGGCGTTTCACGCAATGCCGTCATCGGCAAAATGAACCGGCTCGGTCTCTCGCGCGGCCGGCGCATCGCCGCTCCCGGAACTCCCCGCGCGGCGTCGCCCCGGCGACCGCACGTCCTCACCCAGCGGCTCGCGCTGAAGGCGCTGTTCGCCGCCGAGCCGGTGGTAACGGACGTTCTGAGCCCTGAGCCCTGCTCGCTGTTCAATCTCACCGCGCGCAAGTGCCGCTGGCCGATCGGGTCCGTCGGCACGCCCGATTTCAACTTCTGCGGCAACAGCACGGCCGATGGCGTGTCCTACTGCACAGGCCATGCACGCATGGCCTACCGGTTCTCGGGGCGCGCGCAAAGCTCACCCGGCACGCCCCGGCCGGGACGGATTGCGCTCGGCTAGTGGATGCCCATCAGGGTGTCGTGCGGATATTCGGCGAACCAGTTCCGCGCGGGCGACGGCTGCCAGGTGCGGACGACGGTCTTGTGCCGCGGCTTCGGCTGGGCGGCGACCTTCGCGGACTTTTCCGGCGCGCGGTCGCGCTCCGCCGCCGGACGCTCGCGCGCGGCCGCGAAATTCATATTGGTGATGTCGGGCATCGATTCCGGTTTGCCCTTGAACGGCTTGGGGATACCGATCTGCTGCGAGGTGCGCAGCGGCGCGCTTTCCAGTTCGCCGTCATCGCCGAACCAGATCAGCAGCCCGGTGAGCACCGCGCCCACCACAATAAAATATGAGACGATCGGCATTCGCATCGAGGACCTCCAGCCGGAGGTACAACGCGAGGGCACTGGCTACGTTCCTGTTCTGACATTAAAGCGCGCCGTTGAAAAAGAATCGAACGCCGCGGAACCATTTCGCAAAATCGGATTTCAGCGGCGCCGTCCGTGGCCGGGCTAGTCCCGGCAACCTTACCACCTAAGCGAGACGCCCGGCACAAGGTCCGGCATGACGACCGCAGTGCAATTGCTCGTGTCCGCTAAGGGCCAATAGGAATGCGGAGTGCGAGAGGCCATGTCCGCTATGGGCCAAAAGCTGCTAGCGGCACCTCAGTCGTAGTACGCGGGCGCCATCTTCAAAGTATCACGTTGGGCCTTGTCATGATTGATCCAAAGCTGCGCATTCTCTTTTGCCAAGATGTCGGCGATGCGCTGCATCGAGGCGAGCGTCTTGTCCTTGTCGGTATTGCCTGAGGGCACGCGGCGAATGTCCCAATTGCTTTTGAAGTGAACCGCGTCGCCGGAGAGAACTATTGCGCCAGTGTTGGGCAATTTCAGCAGCAGCGACTGGTGACCCGGCGTATGACCGGGCGTGGCAAGGAGTGTTACGCTGCCGTCGCCGAAGACGTCGTAATCGCCTTCGAGCTTGGTCACCGGATGCTCCGGCTTGAAGCGTCCCACACCGAGCGGGCTCGGCCACTCATATTCTGCCTTCTGCACCAGCAACATTGTCTGCGGGAACATTTCGACGTTGCCGATATGGTCGGGATGAGTGTGTGATACAGCGACATATTTGATGTCGGCGGGCTTCACCCCCAACATTTCAAGTTGTGAGGCGAGTGTCTTCGGTCGCCGCCAATGTGTCATACGCGGGTCGGCGGGCGCCTCGCCATCGGGCTTAGCGGCAATGGCGTCGGTGATGCCTGTATCCCAAAGCAGCCAACCCTGCGTGTGGTGAATCAGGTAACAATTGTCGACGAAATCCATCGACTTGCCGACATTGACGCCCGGCGACCAACGAGAAATGTCACCGGCGACACCCTCGCCGCAATTGATGATGTAAAGTTTATCGACGCCAGTTTTTGTTTGCGCCGAGGCTGCCAAGGCAGACATTGCGGCGAACGCTAATGCGGAAGCATAGATAGCCCAAGTTTTCATAGCCATCTCCACTCACCTGACAATAGATTGGTCGAGCGCACCACGGTAGGATAGCTCTACCTTCCTCGGCAACCGTGGTCGGGTGTGGCGCCAGGCCCATTGTCCGTTTTGGGTCAAAAGTAGACATGTGCAGCGCAGGAGCCGATGTCCGCTAATGGCCAAACTCGGACTAAGACTGCACAGTAGCTTTTCTTTGAAACCTGGACGCCGTCCATCCAATCAGTTGTCCTGCAAGCCAACCAATCAAACCGAAAAACGGTATAGGCGCCATGAGCGCGGAGATACAAAACTAATCCCAAAAGCCAGCATCGAAAATGCCAGGCAATGGCCTGGGCCAAATGATCGTGACGACAGGCAACGTGACCATGGCTTCCGTGAAGCCAATGCCCTGGTCCACACCGACGGTACTGGAAACCATCTCCCAAGCTGTGTGAAACAACAAAACATTTGGGAGAGACATCGCGACCACGGAAAGCCACATCGCAAACCGGGCCGTGCCGAAGTTCGGCCACATGCGGCATGCCAAGTACAATGCAACAAATCCCCAGTTTATGACTGCGAAATCAAATGGCAATTCACGGATAAATATTGAAAACCTGTAGCCGGAGGGTTCGGGCTGAATCAAACCGAACCTGTAGCCAAGATAGACCGATTGCAGCTATCGCGAACGCAATTAAAGGAATTTGAGTCCAACCACGCGACTGACCACTGACGATAGCCGCATCTCGTCCCTAGTATCGCCACCGGCAGCGCCACCAGGGTCAAATATTTATACAAGTCGGATTCCAGGATCGGTGGCAATTGCATCACCGTGGCGACGCGGCCTGAAGCAAGCACGCCTAATACGAACGCTGTTGGGCCGACGAGGCTAAATCGGATCATCCCGGCGGAGCACGAGCACAAGTCGATGTCCGCTAAGGGCGAAAAGCGGACATCAGTGTCGCAAATCGGACTCATGAACGACAGCGATACTGATGACGTTGTCGGTGGCAGCTTCGAAAACGAAACGCGGCGTCATCGTGTCGAGAGCGCGAATAGAATTAACCGGATAAGTGACAAAAAGTTCTTGTCGAAGAATCGATTCTACCTTTCCATTTGCCTGGGGAAGGGGTGACTATTGCGATGCGCCTTCGGGCTTGCTGCGCGCTGATTTTCATCGCGCTTTATTCGGCGTCTATCCGCGCTGCGACAGCGTGCATCGATCCGGAGCTCCTAGCGCGCTCGGCTGTTAGCATCACGCGATATTTCGACGGCGCCGAGCGCGGTGCACAGTCCGATGTGGTCGCCACACGCGCCACCGCGTGGTTTCAGTCTCCCACGACGATTGTCACTGCCGCGCATGTTGCCTTCGGGATGAAGCTTTCCACCCAGGAGTGGAAGCCGGTCGCGATTGAGGGTGACGCTGGCCGGCGGTCGATGTCCGCCCGCATCCAGCGCGTAGCGGGAAGCCACAACGAGAAATTGGCCGTGCTTGAATTGGAGGGTCCTGTTTCTAATGCGAGGAGCGCTGCAATCCGCATGGCGCCACTCGTGCCAGATGATCATGTCGTGACAGTTGCCTACCCGGACAACACCCTACACATTGTGGCGGGCCGGTTCGTGCAATACGTGGATGGGGGCAGGCTCGCAGGCAGCGCGCTTCTTGAATTCTACGACGGGGATAACCGGCTTGTGATTGATTACGGCGCTTCCGGAGCGCCAGTGTTTGACTGCGAGGGCCGGGTCGCCGCGGTCATCAGCACTGTAATGACGCAAACTCTCTCAACGCCGTTCGGTGCCATGCGAGTTTCGACGCCATGGGGATCCCCAAATGTGGTGTCGGTGCCGGCCCATCAACTGACTGAATTTTCGAAAGCCGAGTGAGGAGTTCTTGGTCTGACAGGAGCCGTTGCGGGCGCCAATCACTAGGCAGCCGCAACGCCTTACGCATTATTCACCCGCGCGCGCCTATTGCGTGTAGGGCGCGGTCGCCGCGGCGAGGTTGATCTCGGCGATGGCATGGCCGCCGTAGCTGCGGAAGCGCGCGGACACGACCGTCATGTTCATCTTCTGCAGATCCTTCGGCAGCGCGGCCTTGAGCTTCCCCGGATCGATCGCGCTCTGCAGCGCGGCGTAAACCTTCTGATTGATATGCGTCTTGGCGAGGTTTACGTTCGCGTTCGTCATCAAGCGCTCCGCTCCTTCCAGCTTGATGTCGGGGTCGGCGACCTTCAGCGCGACGCTCGCGCCATCCTTCCTCACCAGCTGGATCGGCAGGTTTCCGCGGAAGGCCTGCGCGCCGTCCTTGCGCTCCTTCACGGTGCGCACGACGTGCGTGACGGGAACCTTCCACTTCAGGAACAGCAGCTTCTTATTCTTCAATACCGTCGCAGTTTTCTGCGGGCCGGCCACACAGGACACGACGCCGACATCGCCACGGACCGACATCATCAGCTGGTCGTCGACCGGAACAATGGAACCGTTGCGGAACGACACGACCGGGTTTTGGGTGTCGGCCGCCTTGTTGGCGCAGTTGTTGGCGGACGGCTTAAACGCGTCGAGGATGCTGGCGAACTTCTTCTGCAGGTCGATGAGGTCGGCGAAGATCCGCGCCTGGACGGTCCGCTCATTTCCGGACGAATTGACGGTAATCCACGACGTCGCATTGACCGTGACCGGGACACCATTGACCGTATTGGTTATTGCAACCGGGCCCACGGCAGTTTGGGCGGTGGCGCTGGAAACTACACACACCGCGAGCAATGCACCCAGATGAAGTGCTTTCATGCCCAACCCCTGACTGACGACCTATCGAAACGACGCAGACTCAAAACAGCCCGGCCAGATGATACCGCGCATTGGAACCGGTTACCTGCGAAAACGGCAAGTACTCCCCAGAAAGCAGGTATCCAGCGCGGTAGCGATTGCCCACAACAGGAGAGACTTCTGGACTCACCGGGGGCGATGGGACGAAATTGAACGAGGCGAAGGCGTCAGCGCGGCAGCTGATCGTTTCGCTTCGGCGCGAAGGGATTGAGCTTCTTCAATCTCCCTCCCAGCCCGCCACCGCGCTTCGGCGCGGCCGGATTGCCCTTCTGCTGCAAATTCGGATTGGGCGACTGCGGAACGCCCGACCTCCCCGGCGGATTCTGCTGCTGCAGATTGGGCCGCTGGTTCGGTCGCTGGTTCTGCCGCGGAAGATTCGGACCGCGCAATTGACGGCGCTGCAAGATCATCTGGCGCCCGATATTGTGTGACGCGAACAGCCGCTGCACCACGTCGCGATCGCGTGCCGCTTCCTGCGGCGGAATCTGGAACGGCACGGCGGCAAAGCGCCCGCCGACGCCAGGACGGATCGCGAAGGCGCTCGAGCCTTGCGTCAAGGCGCCAAGCCGCTCGCCCTGCCGGCTGAAAACCTCGATGCGGCCCACGCGCCCGTCGGCATCGGGATAGAGCTTGATCTTCGCCTCGCCGGCGCCGCCGGCCGCCGCGTTGTCCGGAACATCGACGACACCCGTGGTGCCGCGAATGCCGAGCGTCGAAGTCGGCGTCGTGATCGTCATGTCGCCGGTCTTCGCCACGAGACTTGCGACGAAAGCGACCGTACCGCGCGCGACGTTGAGCACGGCCTTGTTGCCCTTGGTGCCCTTCTCGTAGACGAAGTCGTCGACGACGATGCGTGCGTTCGCGCTGAGGCTCAACGTCGTCTCATCGTCGAAGGTCACGCCGAGCGCCGCGTTGGTGCCGGTCGCCAGCACGTCATTCCTGTAGACAGCGTCGCTGATCTTGAGCGCCGCGGCCGCCGTCTTGCCGCGCGTCACCGTCGCGCCGCCCTGCAGGGTCGCGATCTGACCGACGGCATCATCGACTGCCTGGCTTGCGCCCGGCTGCGTTTGCGCACGCGCCGCGAACGACCACGAAACGACGCCAACAAGAAAGGGAAAAAATTCACGCCGCTTCATTGCCATCCCCAGACTCCCGGACGGAATCGTAGCGGTTCCAACCGGGTCATTGGAAGAGCACCGCGACAAAAGCTTCAAGCCACTAGCGACAAAATCTTTACTTACAAGGACGACGTCAGATGCAAACGTCGAAATGACTCACTTGTGAATCTTTTCACGTTTTTTCGTTGCGATATGGGAAAGCCAGATGGCAACACCCACCAACGAAAGGATCACGACGACTTTAAGGTCCATCGGGTTACCGTGCTCGGCTGACAGTCCAATCCCCTTCTAACGTGGCCGGCGGCATTATCATCATGAGGACACGTCACACCTGATTTGCGTGCGCCGCAGGCCTCGCGAAATCTGACCTGAATTTGATTTGCTCCTCGGCCAGCAGCTGCAGGACCTCCTTGCGCTTTGCAGCGCTCGTCCTTTTGTCTGCGAGCGTTCGATAAAGGGCGACATTCTGCCGGGTAAAAAATCTGTCGAGACACATTGTGTTCATTTGATCCTGGTGCGGCCCTTTCCGGTTTCTCATGCGCTTTCCGTCCCGCTTTGGGAGTCCGCGCCCGCCAACACTTTCAACGGGACGGCACGAAGTGCCCTGCGTTAATGAGGCGTAATTTTTGCGCGTTTTGCAGAAGAAGTCGCGCCAACATCGGCGCGCGCGCGGATTCAGAGGATGTCGCCAATTTTCGCCGGCAGCGACACCATGCGATCCGGACCCAGATCGCGGTTCTGTGCGTGATGATGAATCAGGCGCTCAGGCCCGAACGACGCAGCGAGACCGTCCAGCAGCCACACCCCGCTTGTGATGAGCAACATCAGGAACACGAATACGACGGCGTTCACCTTCATGCGCTCGCGGTAATCATCGTGCAGCCACACGTCGGCGGAGGATCCCTCGCGCGCTCGCAAGGGCAATCCTGTCAGGCCGGGCGATCGCGGCCGCCTTGCTTTTCGGTAATGTGCGAGATCAACGATATTTGAAACGTCCGGGAACGAGGACGTTGTCTGGTAGGGGCGCATCTTGTTCCCCCGAAGATTCAACGCAAAGTGTCGCGCCCACCAAACAATAAGCATGCTCGGATAGATGTTCCATTGTCTTCGCAAGCCGCCAAAGTAATTGCGCATAAACTTTCCAAAAAGACATACTTGGGGCTG
>DATLJR010000116.1:0-2588 GCA_035538755.1 Pseudolabrys sp. | reverse complement strand
GTGTAAATTAGGGGTTGAATTTCATCGATATTGTCGCAAACGACACGGAAGAACAAAGCCTCATTGCGATCGTGCAGTGCATTGAGCGCAACATATTTTTCAAGGTCATCGGGAAGCCGGCGCAAGTTGGTAAGTATGCGGGCCACCTGTTCCTCCTGCGAGAGCAGGTGTGCCGGGAGTAGGCCGCGGAGGCCGAGTGCATCACGCTCCTTTTCGGAAAAAGCAGTGCCCTTATTAAGCAACGGGTCTCGCAGTAGCGCTACGCCACGCGGCAAATCTACTGCATTTGGCGGAGTGTTTACGTTCAGCGGCATTTCCATGGCTTTTTCTTCCGTTCAAGCCCCCTTGAGCAAATATCTGCCCGGTCCCAATAGCCAGGCATTGATCCTGATCAAATGCGATGGGAAGAACTCACCGGTCTGGCGACACCATCAGGAGCGTCGGAAGCACGGCGTCAGTTATTGGCACCCCTAACTGACATTAGGGCCCCGTCGACCAATGTCTGATGTTGGGGGTGGGATGAATTGCTCGCGTCGCTGGTCCGGCCGTCACCGCGACTCCCTGTCTCTTCTACTAGCTACTACGCCGCTGCAACTGTCCCGGTCGAGCATCCCCCAACGAAAATGCGCGAGAAACAAAGGTAGCGTGCCCGACGGCTGATCAGTGAGAACTCCGACGACAAATCATGTCCATACACCGGATCTGATGACCGTCCCGCCCATATCGTCGATCAGATCGAGCATAAGCTTGTCGACAACGTACAACAGGCGTTCGGCTTCCGAGTAGTTTTTGTTGGTGATCAATGCCGCCATTGCGTCTTGCATCTGCTTGTGTGCGCTTTCTAAGCGCTCACGACATTCGAGCAGCTCGGACATGTGATTTTCTCCGACTTTGCAAGGCGCGCGAGTCCAGACAGGGGCAGATTATCGTCGCCGCCTCCGCCTACGCGGCTCCCCGTCCGCATCCATAATGGCAATGGTTAGTCGCTGAGCATTGATGTAGATCAACCGAAACCGCTAATCACCGCATGAGGCGCTGCGCCCCTGCCGCGTCTCACGACTACCAGATATATTTTGCCGCTAGTGCGCACACAACGATGAAGAGGACGACCAGCGGTGCTATTTGTATCCAGAAAGGAACGACCCTTCAGCCAGCCGAGTAACAAGAGTCGCCGAAACATTTAACCTACAGTCGGCCGGCCTTCAGAGTGGAACGAACCGGCGCAACTACCCACCGAGCCAGTGTGTTGTTGCCTTCGACCAATGTCCGCGTTCGGGGGTAAAGCTGACATCGATGCTTGCCCCAGAACATCTGTTCCTGATCCGAATGCGACATTGGAGACCAGTTTCTGCCGCGATGCGCAAACGCAAATCTCTGTCAGCTCCGATCCGAGAGAAACGGCTTGATCGCTTCCGCCACTAAATCGGGGAATTCCTCGTGCACTGAGAGCTTGCCGAGTGGTAACACCGCAGTGCGGATGCTCGGAACCGAAGCCAATGCTTCCATTTCTGCACGCGAACGGGGCGGTGTTTGAGCGCCGTATACCATTAGCATCGGTACAGGTGACCGCTGTGCCATGTCCAGAAATTCAGTCCGTGTTGCTAGCGGATCGAGTTTGCCAGTTACAAAGCGGACGGATGAAAAACGAGCGCCAGACGGGTGCGTCACAGCAAGTTTTTCACGCAATCGTTCGCCATGCAGCCAAGCAGAATCGGTATAAACGTGTCCTGCGGCCATGTAGCGAACGACAAGCCGATTCACATTTAGTCGGTAAAGCAACGGCCCGATGATTGGCAGATCCACTAGCTGGCATATGCGGTCGAACAACGGCCGTCGACCGTCCATCATGGTCGGCAGTGGTCCACGCCAGGTCGGAGCTATGAGAACCAGTCGTTTAAATGATCCGGGATGAGCGCAAGCGTGAAGAAGGGCGAACGTCGCTGCGTGGCCTGCCGCGATCACGGCATGGACCGGCGGTAAGATCGTGCCGGTGAGATAACTTAGGAAGTCGGAATAGATTTCAGGTCGCCAGTCATGGCGCGGGCGAGGCCGATTGCCAAAACCGGGCCAGTCAATCGAGACCGTTTGGTAATTCGTGTAAAGCCGCTCCTGAAGTGGGCGCATTTCACGCCGGGTCGAAATCGAGCTCAGCGCGGGCAACAACAAAACCAGCGGTCCTTGCCCGCTCCAATCAGCGCCAAGTTCGATCGTCGTGCCGTCGTAATGCCACGTCAGCTGCTCGGTTTGCATGCGCTTGCCGGTAGGCGTACTCGTTTGGAGCATGCGTCATTTTCCATAAGCGAGGCAAATGTCCGCTTTTGGCACAAAGCGGCATGGATTCACTCCGCGTCTACCCGAGCTACCCGGCACAGTAGCGCCCGCAGCTGATACGTTCCCATCGCCGGATCGTAAGGTGGCTGGTTGTCGGTGAGTAGGTTCGCGTTCGACTGCCACACGCCGTACTCAGGTGCGGGTTCCTCGGGAAACCACCAGCCGTGCTCGACGTGAATGACACGCGGATCGATTCCCGCTGTGACTTTCGCCTTTTGCCGTATCCGACCGCGGCGCGTCTCGATCCACATCCACTC
>DATLJR010000115.1:0-5539 GCA_035538755.1 Pseudolabrys sp. | reverse complement strand
GTGGCGCGTCGGCATTCATCGGGTGGCGATCGTCACAAGATGGCCAGCGAGTGGGGTCGTCCACGGCCTGGCGCAGATCGCATCGTCGATCGGTTCCAGCATTGGCGCAACCTTCCGGGTCATGCGCTCACTAATCTTGTAAAGAATTCGCACTGGGCCAAGCAACACACCGCGGTGCACAGCGGTAGAAAACCCGGCGTTACGAATTTCGCGATCGAGTTCGCCCGGCGTCACGAACTCGCAGTGTGGTCGCTCAGTACTGTGTGGCCTCAGCAATTGCTGCAGCAAATAATGTAAGAAGAAGCCGTCGAGAGCGTATCGGTTCACCATAGTCAGAAACATTGTGCCATGTGGCCGCAGCACGCGGCGCAACTCGCGCAAAGCCTGCCGGATATCGGAACGGTCAAGATAGCGCAAAACTTCAATGCAGATCACAAGGTCGAAACTTTCGTCAGGATAGGGGAGCTCAGTCGCTACTCCGGAAACAATCGAAACCCCTGGATTCTTGCTAATCGCGACTGCGCGCATGCCATCCGCTGGCTCTAGCCCGCTGGCGGAAAATCCGAGTTCGTTTGCACGGCGGACGTATTCTCCGGTTCCGCAGCCAACGTCCAAAATGCGCGCGCCAGCTTGCTGCTCCTTAAGCACCTCATCTAATAGTACATCTATCTTGTGACGGCCATATGAGAAGGCATTGGCGAACCGGTTTGTCGCCATCTCCTCGTACCACTCTACAAACCTCTTGGCTTCAGCGTGGTGGTGCTCGACCGCCAGTGACCGCACCGCAAGCTGCTCACGTTGATCGCTCATCGATGAATCACCCGAGACAAATATCGCGTCACACGGAACAAGATACCCGAATTGGGCTCAGGAACTGGCCGAAACATCTCAGTACTGGCGCATCTGGAGAACCTGATGACGCGCGGCTTGGTCGGATCCGACAGCCGGTCGGCCACCGACCGCGTTTCTTGTTTATGCGCTTAATTAGGGCGGTCATCCGAGTTGCGATCCGACCCATTCGTTAGCCCCACCGCTCGCGCCAAGTTTCGAGCATGAGCACGTCCCATATCAGGTATTGCCAGTTGCGCCGTCCATCTAGATGGTCCTGCCAGTATTGTCGAACCCGAGGGGCATCGAGCAGATTGGCTTCGCGCAGCCGTCGTTCATCGAGAAAAGCCTCCGCCCATTCGCGGAGGGGGCCGCGCAGCCACTCGGCGAGCGGAATGCCAAATCCCATCTTTGGACGGTCTATAAGGTGCCTCGGCACATGACGGTCGAGGACTTGTCGCAACAGCCACTTACTCTGACCACCCCGAATCTTGGCGTGGCGTGGCAAGTGCCAGGCGAATTCGACGACCCGGTGATCAAGCAAAGGAACGCGTGCCTCAAGGGCAACGGCCATGCTGGCGCGATCGACTTTGGTCAGAATGTCGTCCGGCAGGTAGGTAACGAGATCCATCAATTGCATCTGCTCGAGAAAACCAGGTATTTCCTTGGTCAGTTCGTGATCCCACAAAATTGCTTTGTACTCTTCGGCGCCCGGGACCACCTCGGTTGGTTCCCAGTGTGTGACAAGCCGCCGATAAATGGCATTTCCATCCGGTAGATCGAGCACGGTTGCAAGCTTGTGCAGTTTATCGCCGACTTGGGCCGGACGCATGCGGTGCGGCACAAACGACAGCAGACGTGACCAGCGATCAGGTGAGACACTGGTGATCAATGCCGCTATGCACTGCCGAATCTGGCGTGGCACGAGCGATAACCCTGCCCACATCCGGGACGCCAGTTGATAGCGGTTATATCCGCCAAACAACTCATCGCCGCCATCGCCCGATAATGCCACGGTTACGTGCTTTCGCGTCATCGCTGAAACGAGATGGGTCGGAATTTGCGATGAGTCCGCGAAAGGCTCGTCATACATGTCCGGCAGGTGTGGAATGACGTCGAGTGCTTCCTTGGCCGTGACTGTGAGTTCGGTATGGTCGGTTCCGAGATGACGTGCGACTGCGGCGGAGTGTATGGCTTCGTCGAAACCCGGAAGTTCGAAACCAATTGTATAAGTTCGGACGCGACCTGCGTTGGCAGATTTCATTAGCGCTGCCACGGTCGAGGAGTCGATGCCACCCGACAGAAACGCGCCGACCGGCACATCGGCAACCATGCGGCGGCCCACGGCGTCACGCAGCAAAGCTTCCAGGCGGTCCGTGAGTTCTCTATCGTCTGCCTGCAAGGGCTTGGTCACGCCCACCTTTGCTACGGTCCGGGCATCCCAAAAGCGCTCAATTTGCGGTTCGCCGTTCCATGTCAAAGTAAGGATTGAGCCTGGTTCGAGCTTGTTTACATTCTCATAAATGCTGTGCGGTGCCGGGATGTAATTGAACCGCATGAATGACGCGACCGCGTTGCGGTTGATGCGCGGTGTCCATCCATGATGAGCACGCAATGCCTTAAGCTCGGATCCAAACAGGAAAAGTCCGCCAAATTTCGCCCAATAGAGCGGCTTGATGCCAAGTCGATCCCGCACCAGTTTGAGTGTACGCTCGCGACGATCCCACACGCCGATAGTGAACATGCCAATAAGGCGCTTCACTGTCGCTTCGACTCCGTAGGCCGCGAAAGCCTCCAGCATTACTTCGGTATCGGAATGTCCGCGAAATTTGATACCGCGCGCTTCAAGTTCTGGACGCAGTTCCTGGAAATTGTAGATCTCGCCATTGTACGTGATGATGACGCGACCGTCCGCGGAGACCATCGGTTGATGACCGGCCGGCGATAGATCGACGATGGACAGGCGCCGGTGCGCTAGTGCAACTCCAGCCTCAGGATCGCTCCATAGGCCGTGATCGTCCGGCCCGCGATAGGCGAGGCAATCCGACATAGCTGCCGCTTGGCGTTCGAACTGAACGTCGAAGTTGCCACGAAAGTCCAAGACGCCTGCGATTCCGCACATGACTGAGTTCGATTAAACGAAACGGTGCCGCAACCAGCAATGGCTTAATGCCGCGCTGAGTGTTCGACAACGCATATTTGGGACGCAGTAGTCACGCTCGCACACGAGCTTTTTCCCGCTTGTTCGAAGGGTTGCTGATTGCGACCTGAGAATCGCTAGCATCGCTGCGGCGGAGCGGTCATCTGGTATTTTACCCGTCCTGTCCGCTGGGCATTCGTACGTAAATCGACATCTGTGTCCTTCAAAAATCCGCCCTGAAAAATGCATCGCGCACCAGCGATACGTTGCAACCTTTTGTCTGGGCAAAGCCCGCCTCGGAGCCTTGCTCGCTATTGCCCGGTGTGTCCCCCGGCGGCTAAAGACAGAGTTAAACCAAGACGGCGTGTTAAGGAAATCGGCAATGGCACATGGGCGCAAGATCGCGGTGATCGGGCTTGGCTATGTCGGATTGCCGGTTGCGGTGGCGTTTGCCAAGTCGGGTGTCGCGGTCATCGGCTTCGACACCAACGCCACTCGCATCGCAGAGCTCAAGTCCGGCCGCGACCGCACACGCGAGGTTGAGCCCGCCGAAGTCACACTACCTATGCTGACCTACACCCACGACGCTGCTGCGATTAGAAGCGCCGATTTTTACATCATTACGGTACCGACCCCAATCGACGACGCTAACCGGCCCGATCTCGGCGCCATGCTATTGGCCTCGCACACGGTCGGCGCAGCGCTACAGCGGGGTGACGTCGTCGTCTATGAATCGACGGTTTATCCAGGCGCCGTCGAGGAAGAGTGCATGCCGGTGCTGGAAAAGGTGTCGGGTCTGAAGGGCGGCCGCGACTTCACCGTCGGCTATTCGCCCGAGCGCATCAATCCCGGCGACAAGCAGCACCGCTTCGAAACTATCACCAAAGTCGTTTCTGGGCAGGACGCATGTACTCTCGACATCTTAGCCGAAGTTTACGGTTCGGTGGTGAAAGCCGGTATCCACCGCGCGCCTTCCATCAAGGTGGCCGAAGCGGCGAAGGTGATCGAGAATACGCAACGTGATCTCAACATTGCTTTCATGAACGAATTGTCTGCCATCTTCCACCAACTCGGCATCGACACTGGCGATGTGCTAGCGGCGGCGTCGACCAAATGGAATTTTATTAATTTCCAACCTGGCTTAGTCGGGGGCCATTGCATAGGGGTCGACCCGTATTACTTGACGTATCGCGCGGAGAGGGCTCGCTATCACCCAGAGATTATTTTGGCTGGACGGCGCATCAACGATGGCATGGGGACGCGCGTTGCCCATGAATGCATTCGCAAGCTCGTGCTGCGGCACCGTGGCAACGCGCTGGTAACGATCCTCGGCATGACCTTCAAGGAGAATGTACCGGACATACGCAATTCCAAGGTCATCGACATCGTTCGTGAACTCGACCGTGCTGGTGTGCAAACCCAGGTTCACGACCCGTTGGCCTCTTCGGATGAAACCAGAGAAGAATACGGTTTCGCGTTAATGCCGATGGATGCGTTAAAACCCGCCGATGCGATCATTCTGGCGGTCGCGCATCAGGAGTATCTAGCGCAGGGTTGGCCGTTATTAGCTCGCCTGCTGAAGGGCGGCGCGGGAATTGTGCTAGACGTGAAAAGCAAGCTCGACCGCGCGCAAAAACCGAAGGACATCGATCTGTGGCGGTTGTAAATCCTGTCCTTGTCACCGGTGCTGCCGGTTTCATCGGCTTCCATGTTGCACGCCATTTGGTGCAGAGCGGCAGCGAGGTGATTGGTGTCGATAACCTGTCGCCCTATTACGATCCAAAGCTGAAGAAGGCGCGCCTGCATCAGCTTGCCGGCGCGAAGAATTTCAAATTCGTGCGGCTCGATCTCGCGGACCGCGCGGCAACCGCCGCACTTTTTAGCGAGCATCGGTTTCCCTTTGTTGTACACCTCGCGGCGCAGGCGGGCGTTCGCCATTCGCTGGTCGATCCGCACGCCTATGTCGATGCCAATGTCGTCGGCTTCGGCAATATTCTGGAAGGTTGCCGCCACAACGACTGTCGCCATCTCCTCTATGCTTCCTCTTCGTCGGTCTACGGCTCCAATACTAAAATGCCGTTCTGCACCTCGGACAATGTCGATCATCCGCTCAGTCTGTACGGGGCGTCGAAGAAGGCGAATGAGCTGATGGCGCATTCCTATTCGCATCTGTTCAATCTGCCGACCACGGGCTTGCGTTTTTTCACCGTTTACGGCCCGTGGGGGCGCCCCGATATGGCTATGTGGTTGTTTGCCGCGGCGATCAGTGCCGGTGAACCGATCAAGCTATTCAACCACGGCAAGATGCGGCGCGATTTCACCTATATCGACGACGTGACGCAGGCAGTGGTGCGGCTGGTCGATCGGCCGGCGCAGGGCGATGCCGCATGGTCGTCCGATGCGCCAAATCCGGCCCGCAGTTCGGCGCCATGGCGCGTCTACAATATCGGTAACAACAATCCGGTCGACCTGCTTGATGTCGTAAGCCTGATCGAGAAGGCGCTCGGCAAGCAGGCAAGACGCGAGATGCTGCCGATACAGCCGGGCGACGTTCCGGCTACCTTCGCCGAC
>DATLJR010000114.1:0-6002 GCA_035538755.1 Pseudolabrys sp. | reverse complement strand
GGCGGTGCTGAGGTTGAATTCCAAGTGCCGATCTTCGATTTCGGCGAGATCCGCCTGCGCCAAGCGGAAGAAGCCTATATGGCAGCCGTCAATCGCCTGACCGCGAAGGCTGTCGAAGTTCGAAGCCAGGCGCGCGAAGCTTATCAGGCATACCAGTCAAGTTATGAGATCGCCAACCACTACCGCACCGATGTTCTGCCTCTGCGTCAGACTATATCCGAGGAGTCCATGTTGCGTTATGGCGCGATGCAGATTGACGTTTTTTCGCTACTAACTGAAGCGCGGCAACGCATCGCTGCGAACATTGCAGCCATTGATGCGCAAAAGAAGTTCTGGTTGGCGAGCGCAGATTTGGACGCTGCATTGATTGGCGGAGATGTCGCCGGCGAAGGTGGCATCAGCCGCGTGGGGCCGAAGCCGGCGGACAGCTTGGCGGCCGATTAAGATCAAAGGAGACTAACAATGTTCACACGGAGGGGTCTGGTCGGTGCAGCGGCGGTATTCGCCGGGGTCGGTGCGGTGAGTGGTCGCGTGCAGGCGGCGAGCCTTCCCGAAGCGCCGAGAACGACGACCAATACGATGCAGCCACCACTAGTGCCGACCAGCGGTCCCGATTATCAGCCGGTCGTCACGCTGAACGGCTGGACGCTGCCGTGGCGGGTGAATGGCGACTGGAAGGAATTTCATTTGGTCGCCGAGCCGGTGGAGCGCGAGTTTGCGCCTGGAATGACCGCGCGTTTGTGGGGCTACAACGGCCAATCACCGGGGCCAACCATCGAATGCGTTGAAGGCGACAAGGTGCGTATTTTCGTGACCAACAAGCTACCTGAGCACACGACCGTGCATTGGCACGGCATGCTGTTACCGAACGGCATGGATGGTGTGGGTGGACTGACGCAGCCACACATCGAGCCGGACAAGACCTTCGTCTATGAGTTCCAAATAAAGGAAAGCGGCACCTTCATGTATCACCCGCATTCCGATGAGATGGTGCAAATGGCAATGGGCATGATGGGCATGTTCATCGTGCATCCGCGCGATCCGAAAGTCCGCCGCGTCGATCGCGATTTCATCTTCATGATGAGTTCGTACGCCATCGACCCCGGCACCTCATTACCGCGAGTCTCAGAAATGACGGATTTCAATATGTGGACCTGGAACAGCCGTGTCTTTCCGGGGATCGATCCGCTGCCTGTGCGATTGGGCGACCGCACGCGTGTTCGCATGGCCAACCTCACCATGACCAATCACCCGATCCACCTGCACGGACATCATTTCTCGTTGACATGCACGGATGGTGGATGGGTACCCGAGAGTGCACAACGGCCTGAAACGACAATCGATGTACCGGTGGGCGCAATCCGCGCGTTCGACGTCATTGCCAACAATCCCGGAGATTGGGCGTTTCACTGCCACAAGTCGCATCACACCATGAATGCCATGGGCCACAACACCAGAAACTTCATCGGCGCGAAGCAGAAGGCGTTGACGAAGGCGATCCGTAGTGTTGTGCCAGACTATATGCCGATGGGTTCGGCTGGAATGGCGGAGATGGGCGCGATGGAAATGCCGATGCCCGATAACACACTGCCAATGATGACAGGCTTCGGCCAGTTCGGGCCAATCGAGATGGGCGGGATGTTCACTGTCGTGAAGGTGCGCGAGAGCCTTGCCCGCAACGATTACCGCGATCCAGGACCGTACAAGAACCCTGAAGGGACGGTCGCCTATGAATTTAAAGGCCCTACAACCGAACCTGCGCGTCGCTCTTAAATTTGGCCGGCCAAGCGCCCCAATCAACCTGCGCCGATCAATCAGTCCTCGGAATAAGTCCATCAATCTGAAAGGAAAAAGTTGTGCGGACAATCTCCCGTCTCATTCTCGCTTTCATGCTCTGGCTCAGCGCGCAAGCTGGATTTGCCCAGTCGTCCCTGATTGCGGGCGAAGTCGTTAAGGTCGATCAAGCGGCGAAGAAGATCACGATCAAGCACGGACCAGCGCCTAAGCTCGATATGCCTGAGGGCATGACGATGGTCTACGCGGTATCCGATCCCAATCTACTGAGTTCGGTGAAAGCCGGCGATAAGGTCAATTTTGACGCGGAGCCGGTAAATGGGCAGCTGACCGTTACAAAGATCGAGAAGGCAAAATGATATGATTGTTTGCGCCAATTTGAAATTGAGGCAGCAGATCCGTCAGCATCGTCGCCAGGCTCACTCCACAGTCGAAAGACAACACGCATGCAATCGCCCGCAGGTCGCAGTTGCATTTCTCGCCTTGCTCGTGTTTGCGGGCGCTCCGCGCAATCTTGCCATTGCTCATGAAGGGCATCAGATGGAATGCAAAAAAACGAGCATGCAGGCAATCAAGGCTGACATCCAAGCCATGAACGACGGGGAGGCAAAGACAGTGGCCATGAAGGAGATGAAGATGGCTGAGGAGATGATGGACAAGAAGGACATGAATGCGTGTAAGACGCACATGCACAACGCAATGGACGCTATGGACAAATAGAGGGCATTCCCAGCGGAGCTCAAGCTAAGAGATTGATTCGGTGTCCCGCACGACCAGGCGTTGGCTCGTCGCTGCCTTGCTGGGTGGCACACCGATAGTTCTGATCGGTGTACTCGCGCTGGCGATCTATGCAGGAATCTATGACATCGGCGCAGACGAGCCGCATAGCCAGCCGGTCTTTTGGTTGATGCAGATGATGCGGGATCAGTCAATCGCGGCCCACGCGACAGACGCGGTTCCAGCTGATTTGAGCAACCCCAAGCGTATCGCCTCCGGTGCCGTGCAATACGAGGAAATGTGCAGTACCTGCCATCTTGCTCCCGGTATGAAGAGGACTGAGATCAGTTGGGGCCTCTATCCTAGAGCCCCAGAGCTCAGGCGCGGCAGTCGACTCACGCCCGCCGAACAATTTTGGGTCGTGAAGCATGGGATAAAGCTGACGGGCATGCCGTCCTGGGGCGTCACGCACAATGATGAACTGCTTTGGGATATTGTAGCGTTTTTGCACAAAATGCCCGAACTCACAGCGGACGAATACCAGGCGCTCGTAAGGAGCGCTTCAAAAACGCACGAGGAAATGATGCAAGAAATGGAGATGCGCGGCGATCATGATCACGCTGAGCACCACGATCAGCAATAATGGCTCTATCGCTAGTGCCTCGCCCCAGCTGCGGTGCGCGTACTACCTACTCGTCTACAGATTACTTTTTAATATTGCCGTCAGCGTCGAATTGGCTGATGTAAGCCCACAAGTCTTTGACCTGCTGCTCATTCTTAACGCCGGTGAAAGTCATTTTAGTGTCCGGGACTTTCGCCGCAGGATTTTTTATGTAGTCCTCGAACGTCTCTTCGTTCCATACAATGCCCGAGTTCTTGTTGGCATCGGAATATTCGAAATTTGGCACCGTGCCGGCCTTGCGACCATTAATGCCGTTGAGCTCAGGGCCGATTTTGTTTTGCGCGCCGGGACCGATCGCGTGGCAGACTAGGCATACATTGAATACGATCTTTCCCTTTTGCGCATCTTGCGCCACTCCTGAAACGGAGGAAACGGCGATCAAGATGGTGGCGACGATCAATTTTTTGGCCATGTTGTTCCTCGTTTCGGTTCCGGCGACTACGCGTTGATCCCTATGCGCGGCAGGACCCACATCGTCGCTGAATAGAGGGCGAGCGTAAGCACGCAGGCGATGGATAATGCCGCCCAAAACCCTACGCCGTTTTTGAGCATGGCTGGCAAGGCAAGAAACATTGGAATGGACGGAAAGATGTACCAGAAGGTCGCTTCGGCCTGCGCCGCGATTCTCTCTGGATCGGAGGTATCGCGCCACAGCCAGATGAAAGCGAGGATCGAGATAAGCGACAGCGATGCGATCAGCCCGCCGATACTGGGATTTCGGCGACTTACCTCGGAGACGATCATCACTATGACGCCCGATAGAGCCGCTTTGATGATGAGGTAGGTCATTACATTGGGACATTAATGTAAGCTGCCGCAATGTCCCTTACTGACCCAAAGCGGACATTACTCGGATGTGCTGCTATGTCCGCTAGTGACCGAAGCTGGCATCGATTTCCAGCCGCTGGTTTTACCCCCGAAAGCGGTGACATGGGCTGAGTGCTCTGGATGTTGCGGACTTGGCCGCCAACGCCGAGACGCTGCCGCCGACCGAGGCAATCACCGCCACTTGAGACTTAACCAGTTCGGCCGCCAATTCCGGTAGTCGATCGTAGCGGCTCTCCGCCCAGCGAAAAGCGAGGTGGACATTTTGACCTTCGGCATACCCTGCCTCCGCCAGACCCTGACGGAAGGCAGCTGACAGGAGTGCAGCAGAAATTGCGACAGACGAAATGGGGTTCAGAGGTCAGTTTGCAGGGCCTCAATCCCGAGCTGCCCATGTCCGCTTGTCAGAAGCGGACATTCCGCAATGTCCATGCAATGTCCGCTTTACCCCCGAAAGCGGACATTCGTTGAGCGTGTCGGGATGTCCGCTAAGTGCCAACAGCGGACATCAGCTCCTCTATTCGGTCACCTTGTCAGAGGCTTTCACTAGGCCAAGTGGGACGCTGAGGCCCACCCTTGGTTGATGACTAGCTCAAATTTCTCTGCACCTTTAGGTGGGAGCACCCTTTATCTCTATTCGCACCCGGGACGTGTCATTTGGAAGCGTGAACTGAAAGACCGCTCCATGTGAGCGACCCGGTGAAGCCCACAAACGCCCGCCATGTGCTTCAATGATCGATCGGCAAATCGACAGGCCCATTCCCATGCCGTCGCCCTTTGTCGTGAAGAATGGATCAAAGATTTTGTCGACATGTTGCGGCTCGATGCCAGTTCCGGAATCTTCGATGGTGACTCGCACTTGGCCGCTATTTTCATGTTCCGATTTGACTAGGATTGTGCGGTCCGCAACGGATTCCATTGCCTCGATAGCATTACTAACTAAGTTATAGAGCACCTGTTGTAGCTGAACTCGATTGCCTGTCACCGGCATAATTGCAGTATCCAGTTCAGTGCGCACCGCAATATCCTGTCTTTTAACCACCCCTTGTACCAATGTGAACACATCATTGATCAGCTGATTCAAGTCGATCGGGACGCTGGCCAGCTTCTCGGATTTGAACATGGCCCGCACGCTTTCGAGTACGTCGGCAGCTCTCTGGCCAGCGTGGACAATTTTGTCAAAACATTCCCGTGCTCTATCAGTGGCAGGAGGCGTCTGCCCCAACCAGCGCAACCCAGCACTAGCCATTCCCACGACGGCTGTGAGGGGCTGGTTTATCTCATGGGCGATCGACGCGGTCATAGCGCCCATACGGCTCACGTGCGCAGAGCGTACAAGCTCAGCCCGAGCGGCCTGCAATGCGTCCTGTGCCTGCATTTTTTCCGTAATATCACGTCTACTCTCAGTGACATCCATCACGGCGCCAATGAATTCGAGCTGATCCGCTTGATCTCGGACTGCATGAGCGACAACTTGGACATGTTTGATTAAACCATCAGGCATCAGCAATCGATATTCATAATTGAAATCCTTCCCGTCTCTGGATGCGCGATCAAGTATTGTTTGTACGAGAAGGCGATCTTCGGGATGAGTGCGTTGAAGAACCATGTCTAAAGTGACGGTAAGCGACTGATCGTATCCAAATATTCTGAAGCTTTCCTTTGACCAGTGGATCTCGTCAGTGGAAACCCGCCAGCCGAAGCTCCCTGTATGACTGAGCCTCTGAGCTTCCTCCAGATACGCCTCGCTTAGCGTCAGTTCTCCGCTCAGTCTTGCCACCGCCCTCAGGTCCGCCTCCAGCACGTCGCGGCACTGCAACACGAATTTGCGGTACGATTCACTGTATGAGTTCTCTTTTCTATCGAGCACACAAATCGTGCCGAATACCTGGCCATCTGGCCAACTGACCGGGAAACCCAGATACGAGATCATCCCCAATTTGATATCGGGGTTCGATTTCCACTCCTCATCGCGCAGAGCATC
>DATLJR010000113.1:0-1530 GCA_035538755.1 Pseudolabrys sp. | reverse complement strand
GCATCCCGGTGACGGCTGCGCTCGATATGGGCCGCGCGCTGATGCGTGCGCACCCACATGCCGACGCGATCTTTTTCCCTTCGCCGCACTGGCCGGTGATCGAGGCCATCGAGGCGCTGGAGCGGGAATTCGGCGTGGCCGTGATGGCGGCGTCGCAAGCCTGCGTGTGGGACGCGCTGCGCCTCGTCGGTGTCGATGATGCCATCCACGGATACGGCCGGCTGCTTCGGGAATGCCAGGCCGCCGTGTGATACGCAAGGTCAAAACACCACAGCCGGCCGAACCGCATCAATGGCGCCGCGCCGAGCGGCGCGCGAGGAGGGGTCAACCGTGCCGCGAGGGAGCTTCGATTTCCCTGGTAACAGGGAAAAATACAGGGAAGTCCTTTGCAGGTAGTATAATACCCGCCACAAACCATACGTCCTTCTTGCACTTCTGGCCCGCTTCCTTTATATGAAGTTTGAAGTTCGCCGAACCTCGGAGTCGGCCAGTAGAGTAGGTCACGCGCGCGACTTTAGGCGCCTCTGACCGAGCGGTCTTTGGGCTGAGCTCGCCGAGACCGCGCATCGCATACCCCCGTAACCTCCAGGAAAACAGACCGACGGTCACGCCGCGGTTTGCACGGGTATGCGCGTGCGTTTTGCATGACACCTCTACCCATTGCAGCTCGGTGCGCCGTTCGATCAGGCGAGTTTGCACGCTCGTCCATATCAATCGTCAGCGTGCGGTCCAGTGTTGCCGCCCGCTTACAAGATTAGGAAATAGCATATGGATAACAACAATCATTCCGACAGTGTCGGCTACAAACAACCACCTAAAGGTCGTCAATTTCAGCCCGGCAACAGCGGCAATCCGAGTGGTCGTCCAAAGGGCGTCCGCAATTTCAAGACGGATCTGCGTGAGGAGCTGAGCGAATCCATTTCAATTCGCGAGGGCGGCCGCGACATCTCGATCTCCAAGCAGCGCGCGCTGATCAAACGTCTCGTTGCGTCAGCGATTGAGGGCGATGCACGTGCGATTGCTACGCTGATGTCGTTCTGCGCTCGCGCATTCGGCGACGATAATGACGACCAACAGCAAGCGCCAGAGGATCGCGAGATCGTTCAGGCATTCAAACGCCACAATAAGGCTGCGGTGACAACCAATTCTTCTAAGGAGTAGACCATCATGAATATTAATACCAAGAGACTCGTACAGACCGAATTCCTGGCCTTCGCGATGAAGGCGTTCGCGACACTGAACAAGGGTCGCCGCCTTGGCAACGACAAGTACCTCAAGCTTCTTGCCCAAACACTGACTTTCGCGGCTACAGGCGAGACAAAACGACTGGTCGTCAGCATGCCGCCACGCCACGGCAAGACCTTCATGGGCTCGATTTGCTTGTCGGCATGGATTTTGGCGCACGATGCCTCAGCCAAAATCCTTGTACTCTCCTATGGCCAGGACCTTGCGGATAAAATTGCTTATGCCATTCGTGCGATCCTGCAGAGCGATTGGTTTGAGGAAGCGTTCCGCACTAGGCTTGCCAAA
>DATLJR010000112.1:0-2223 GCA_035538755.1 Pseudolabrys sp. | reverse complement strand
ACGCAGTCCGAATACTTCATGATGGAAGCTGGCAGGAAGGTTGGCCCGCAAGAAATAGAAGATATGGCAAAGCGGCTCGGCATTCACGGCCAACCCGGTCGGTAATGCTTAGAAAAACTGGCGCGGAATTTTTACAACCTGGTCGCGAAGGTCAGGTCATTGTTATTGCCGGTCAGCGCCTGTTGATGCCCGGCAAGCGGCAAGGCTGCCACGGGCGTCGCCGCCGTGCCAAAAGCGGATGCCTACCTGTCTAATCTTCACCCATAGACCAGCGGCATGGATTGCGGCGGCCTAGTGCGGATAAGATGGAGGCTAGGGAACCTCCATGTTGCCGACTACGCGATACGCTAAAAGCGGCAGCGTCCACGTTGCCTATCAAGTCTTCGGCAACGGCGACATCGATCTCGTGTTCTTCCCGGGATTTGTCTCAAATATCGAGATCTACTGGGAGGAGCCGCATTTCGCCCGTTGGCTTCGTAGGCTAGCCAGTTTTGCGCGCGTCATCACGTTCGACAAACGTGGTACAGGCCTGTCGGACCGCCTCGAAGTTCTTCCCACCATGGACGAACGCATGGATGACGTGCGAGCGGTGATGGACGCGGCAGACTCGGAGCGGGCCGCGATATTTGGGCTGTCAGAAGGTGGCTCGCTTGCGACGTTATTCGCTGCGCATTACCCCGAACGCTGTCGCGCACTCGTGCTTTGGGGAGCGTTTGCGAAATTCAGCTCGTGGTTTCCGAAGCGCGAAAAGCTTGAAAAATTCTTTGAGTATGTCGAAAGCCAATGGGGAACCGGTGGGAATATCGGCGTCTGGGCACCTGCTCTGAAGGACGATCCTGCCTTCCGAGAATGGTTTGCAAAGCGAGAACGCGTAAGTGCGAGCCCGGCGGCCGTAGTGGCGTTAATGCGCATGAACATGATGATCGATATCTCAGGCATCCTTCCATATGTGCGTGTTCCAACCCTCGTCGTTCATCGGACCGACGATACAGTAGTCAACGTCGAAGGCGGGCGGCAATTAGCGAGTGGCATCCCGAACGCGCGGCTTTTGGAATCGCCCGGGATCAACCATTTACCGTTTTTGGGCGATGACGCGGATCAGGTCACAAACGAGGTGGTCGAATTCCTTACGGGTGTAAAGCCTGCGGCTGGCGACGAACGCATCCTAGCCACCGTCCTCCTAACCGATATCGTCAGCTCGACCAAGCATGCAGAGACAATGGGCGACAGGCGTTGGCGTGAGGTTCTCGACGCCCACAATGCGATGTTTCGCCACGAGTTGACGCGTTTCCGGGGAAGAGAAGTCAAAACGACTGGTGACGGATTTCTGGCGACTTTCGACGGACCGGGACGAGCAATCCACTGCTCATTGGCGCTGATCGGTGCGGTTAGGTCGTTAGGGATCGAAATTCGTGCCGGCCTTCACACGGGTGAGGTCGAAGTTGGCGAAAATGATGTGCGCGGTATTGCAGTGCATGTCGCCGCGCGGGTCGCGGCGCTGGCCGAGGCGAATGAGTGCCTCGTGACCCGGACAGTGAAGGACTTGGTTGCCGGTGCGGATGTCAGTTTCTCCGAACGCGGTAAGCGCGACCTTAAAGGCATGGCTGAAGCTATCGATCTGTATGCTGTGGTGGCCGGCAGATAGTGAGGTGAGCTACTGCATGTCCGCTAATGGGATGGTCCGGCTGTTGCTCCTGCCCTGTCAGTGACCTTGTGTGCATCACAGCAGAACGCCGCCGCTGATGTCCGCTTTGGGTCAAAAGCGGACATTGAAGCGCCTCCGCCCGATGTCCGCTTTACCCCCGAAAGCGGACATTAAATGAAATATGCGGAGGATCAGCGAAACTGCGTCTTGTGGCCATTGCCGTATAAACTAAAGGACCCAATGTAAGGCTGGTCAACTTTTCCAATAGTCAGGAGAACTGTCATGGCAAAAGACTCTAGCCCTTTGCAAAATCTAAACGTCGAGGCGAAGCAAGCTATCGAGCGGACTGTGAAGCAAACCGAAGGGGGAATAGATAACTACTTCAATCTTCTTCAGCAGACCATGTCTGCCACTCCTTGGGGTAAGACGGATTTTGCTGAGAAGTTGAAAAGCTTCACCGAGCAAAACATCGCTGCCGCTCATCATCATATACAGAAACTGAGCCAGGCCAGAGATTTCCAAGACTTCATTAAAATTCAAACCGAGTACATGCAGACGCAGTTGAGCTTATTTGCCGA
>DATLJR010000111.1:0-2690 GCA_035538755.1 Pseudolabrys sp. | reverse complement strand
TGTCAGGGTCATCTTCGAGGCCCGGCACTGACAAGAAGGCGAATCTATGATTGGCCTGATCGTTCGTCATCCACCCATTGTGGTCATCCTTGAAGTTGATTGTTCCGCCGAGGACGGTCCCATACCACGCCATCATTTCATCCAGGCGGGTCGTCTTGAAGGTGACATGATGCAGCGCGGGTTTGATGACAGGCATTGGTGGCCTCCCAAAACTTTTTCCACATTCACCGCTCGGCTAAATGCTGCCTTGAAATCCTCGACGAATTGTTTGGTCGTGATCGGCGCGCGTCCCACCAGATCCCTCGATCAGCTTAGTGTTCTCGGTCGAAAAGGCGCCGGCTGCGCCGAGCTTGGCGCTGGCGATGCGCCACCCGGTTCGCGTGCTTTGCCGGTCAGCTTTTAGAGCAATCGTTACGCCCAGGCGAAAGTTCCGTGGATGGAATGTCCGCTTTGGGTCAAGAGCGGAAAACTCGATCTGAGCATTAGATGTCCGCTTACCCCCCGAAAGCGGACATTGAGTGACACGACTGGCATGTCTGCTTTGTGCCAAAACCGGACTTATGCATTGCAGCAAATAGGGCCTTCTTCGATCACCGCGTCTCCGCTACGAGCGCCTCGATCAGGTCCTCCGTGGACGATTTCACGAACGGACCCGGCGCACGAAGTTGGCCACGGCGTGGCCAATCTCGTGGGGACTATCCTCCTGGAGGAAATGGCGCCCTTTCACCGTCACTTCGGTCTGATTCAACTAGGCGCCGCTGGCTAGGTGCCAACCACGAAATCGCGAACGGCCGCACCGATCTCGTTGGGCGCGTCCTCCTGAAGATGATGTAAGCCCTTGACGGTGATTTCACGCTGATTCGGCAGGGCTCTGCAGAATTCGCGTAAACGCCCGCTGATGCTTGCTCCAGGATCACCGTTGATGAACAACTTCGGCAGGCTTTTGCTCGCGCCCAGCCACTCCGCATTCTTCTCGACAATCGCGACCACATCCGCCGGTTCGCCCTCGATCGGCAGCTCGCGCGGCCATACCAGCGTTGGGATCCTTCGTTCGCGATCGCGATAAGGCGCGCGGTAAGCCTCCATCTCTTCATCGCTGAGCTTGCGTAGCATGCCGGCAGGCAGAACGACCTCCACGAAGAAATTCTCGTCCAGGACCAATCGTTCCCCCTCCGGCGAGCGCAGTCTGCGAAACCGCGCGCCCCGCTCACCTGGATAATCTTCCCATCGGCGCGGCAGCACGATGGCCTCAAAATACGCGATCGCCTTGATCTGGTCCGGGTAGCGGCGGGCGCGATAAAAGCTGATCGGTCCTCCCCAGTCGTGCCCGACCAACGTGACGTTACGCGTGAGCTGCAGCGCTTCGAGCCACGCGTCCATGTACCGTACGTGATCGACAAAACGGTAAGCCCTGCTCGGCGACTTTCCGGACCAACCCATGCCGATCAGATCGGGCGCCAGGCACCGACGATGAGAACTGACGTGGGGAATGATGTTTCGCCATTGATATGACCATGTTGGATTTCCATGGAGAAATACGACTGGTTCGCCGTTGCCGGTATCGATGTAGCTGATCTCGGTATCTAGAACCTTTAGCCGACGCCGAGGCAGATGGTCGGGACCTTCCGGCTCCGCCGTCGTCGCGACCAATTGGGCCCGTGCGACCCCGATACCACCAAGGCCAACAGTCGCTAGGCCGCCGGCCACGAATTCTCCGAACGCACGGCGCGTGGCGTGCAATCCGCAGCCCGTATCCCGCGTGACTTCTTCATGCCCGCCGGCAATGCCTGCGCGATTTGCCATCTATTTGTCTCCTGGCTTGAAGGCGGTTTGCGTCGCTCGGGCGCCGCGCTGAGTTCGTACCTGCAATTGGCACTCCAAGGAAAACAAAAGATCGCGAACGTTATCGCTGCCTCGGCCGGTGCAAGAGCGGACAGGCATGGCCATCCGAACGCTTTAAGAGACAAACGAAAATGTTTTATGGGGCCACCGCCGCACGCCTCCTCCGCTTTGCCTCGAAAGCGGACAAAGTAGCGGTCGGTCTCAGTATGTCGGCTTTGTGCAAAAGCGGCTGTGATCAATCGCAGCAACGCAGGCCCTTATTCGATCACCTCGTCGGCGCGGGCGAGGAGCGTCGGCGGAACTTCGAGGCCATGTGCGTACTATGGTGTGTCGCCGTACATGGCTTTTAGCCGGCCATGGGCAAAGGCGAGCGCCGGAGGCATATCCAATTTGCCGCCGATGATCTCAATATACGCACCGGTTTTACTCGCGCGTGCCGCTTTCATCGCGTCATCGAGCTCGCCGAGCGTGATCACGCGCGCCGTAAACCAGTCGGCGCAGCCAAGCGCCTTCGGCAGTTCCGCATATTTCCAGGGTGCGAGGTCGTTGTAGGTCCAATTCGGGTTCTCCTCCAACGCCCGCTCGATGAGATAGCCGTCGTTGTTGAGAACAAAAACGATGACGTTGTTCCCGAACCGTCCCATGGCGCCGATTTCGTTCGCCGTCAGCTGATGTGAGCCTTCGCCGGTAATGAGGATCGTTCGCCGCTCCGGATCGGCAAGCGCGATGCCAAGCGCGGCCGGCGTCGCCCAGCCGATTGACCCCCAAAGGACCTGCGCCTCCACCCTGACGCCGTCTGGGAGGATCATTGGCATCAAGCCAAGGCTCGTGCTTCCGGTCTCAACAAC
>DATLJR010000110.1:0-16690 GCA_035538755.1 Pseudolabrys sp. | reverse complement strand
CCGTCGCGCGCCTGGTCGAAGAGCTGCTGAGGGCTGCCGCCAAGCTGCATCGACGGAAAGACATCGATCTTGATCCGACCCTTGGACTCCGTCTCGATCTTGCGCGCCCAGGGCGCGATGAATTTGGCCGGTACATTGCCATTCCGCGCCAGGAAGTGGTGAAGCTTCAGCCTCAATTCGGCGTCCTGCCCGAAGCTCGGTCCGGCTACCCATGGCGTAGCCAAGGTGCTGCCCATGCCAATCAGAACACGTCGACGAGAGCTGCGCATGCTTTTTCCTCAAGACGCCAAGAAACTCAATTCTTGTATTGTCAGCCTATGATACTGCAGTGAAATATCAAACTCCTTTCTTAGCAACCCGCCAACGCGCAGTGGCTGGCATTCAGATAACAAATGGGTCCGGGCGATCGGATATTTTCGTGAGTGGCCATCAGCAAAGAGAGAGGCGATGAACATCTTAGCCAAAATCCGGCGACGCGGTTTCGTGTCGGGCGTGTTGAGTGGCATAGCCGCGGCGGCCCTGGCAAATGTCGCGCGCGCGCAGACGCCCGATCCCGTCTCCTGCCAATTGGGCCCGGCGCCGCACGATAAAGGACCGTTGGTGTGCATGGACATGGATCAGATCGAGCTCGAGACGCCGGAATTCCAACGTCAGGGGCGCGATTTCGCCCTCGCTGTGAAAACTGCAGGCAAAAGAATCGAGCTGATCGAGGCGCCGAACTACAATCATTACGAAAATGGGCGAGTCCTTTGGAAACCCTTACGGCCCGAGCGGCCGCGCAGCGCTCGCCCTGATGCAGCTGCTGATTCTCGGATAGGGCGCGAGCAGTTCACCGGGCCGCATGCGATCTGAGCGGCTTGGAAGATCACGCGCGTAGTAAATGAATAGGGCGCGATCGTCCTCATCGATTCATGGTGATGGCCCTGACCTCGATTAGTGCGCAGCCGCTAGGGATGAGTTTCGCTGCCACTTGGTCGCCGAATCATTTGTGCGATTTCAGAACGTTTTTCGACGAACTGCTGCATGGCTCTCGTCTTGATTTGATCGCGTGGTCGTGAAATATCGATGTCAACTTGTGCGAGCACGGTGCTCGGAGGGCGAGAAAGTACGATCACGCGATCAGATAGATAAACTGATTCATCTATGTCGTGCGTAACCAGGACGATCGTAATTTCAAACTGATCGCGTACGGCGGCCACGAGATCTTCCAGGTCGGCGCGCGTTTGCGCGTCCACAGACGCGAAGGGCTCGTCCATCAACAATAGCTTCGGCTGATATGCCAAGGCTCGCGCGATCGCCACCCGCTGCTGCATCCCTCCAGATAACTGCCAAGGATATCGTTCGCCAAATCCGGAAAGGTCGACCGCCTGAAGACTTTCCGCGACGCGCCGGCGACACTCGTCGGGAGTAATTGACTGGTATCGGAGAGGAAGTTCGATGTTTCCGTTTACAGTCGTCCAAGGCAGCAACGAGCGGCCGTACTCCTGAAAAACGATTGCAAGTCCGTCCGGAACGCCTTGCACGACTTTCCCCTGAAACCTGATGGTTCCCCCGGTTGGCTTTATAAGCCCCGCAAGTGACTTCAGCAGTGTGGTCTTACCGCAGCCTGACGGCCCAACAATTGAAACGATCTCGCCCGCTTTGACATCGAAGCTGATGTTGGCGGCAACCAATTGCTCCGGGGTATAGGCATGGTGGAAGCGTTCAACCGCGAGCACGTCGCACCGCTATGATGTTGCAGCTCGGCCGCGCGCGCCGCGGTGCCATCCCAGGAGGCGTCCCTCGAACTTCAGAAACAGCCAGTTCAGCGTGTACCCAATCAAAGCGAGCAACACGATGCCGCACCACATGTCGGTGAGCAAAAACATGATTTGGGCATTCTGGATGCGGTAGCCAATACCGTTCGTGCTGGCCACCAATTCGCTGACCACCATAAGGATGACCGCAAGTGCCAGCGAGACCCGCATACCCGCAAATATCTTGGGCAACGCCGCAGGCAACACAATGCGCCACAACTGCGCGTGACGCGGTATTCGGAATGCCTGCACGGTATCGAGTTGAACGGGATCGACGGTGCGTGTGCCCTCGATCGTATTCAACAGGATCGGCCAAACGGACCCGAATGCAATCAACGTGACGCGCATCGTCGATTCGGTGCCAAGGAGAATGATGAAAATTGGGATTAACGCGGGCCCGGGGATCGCACGAAGAAACTGCAGCGCGGGGTTCACCAGGTCCGACAGATTGCGCGAGCGTCCGATTAGGATTCCAAGCGGCACGCCGATCAGCACCGCGAGGGCCCAGCCACCCATTAGCCGGAGCAGACTCGGAATCACGTCCTGAAAGACGCTGTCGCTGAGAAACAGCCGCTGCGGTGGGCCTGATAGCCATAAGGTTGCGGCACGGTGAAGGATTTCGCTGGGTGGTGGAAAGAAAATGGATCCAGCTTTTCTGGCGGCATATTCCCACACGATAACGAGTGCGATGCCCAATCCGTATCGCACCGCGAACGACTGTATGGCGCTGAATGCGCGTGCGTACCGGCGGTCAATGCCTATTCCCTCTGTGCTCATGACAGAGTCGCACCCAGATATCGCCATCCAAACAAACGGCGATCGATGAGTCCCAGAGCACTATTGATCAGTGCGCCAATGATCCCGGCAATAGCGGCGCCGGCGAGGACTGAGTCCATCTGGCCGCCGTTGGATGACACAAACAGGATGTATGAGCCGATGCCGCTGTCGGCAGATGCAAGCAGTTCCGCGCCGATTACCACGATCAATGCGATCGCGGCCGAGATGCGAATTCCGGTAAAGATGAACGGCACCGCGCTTGGAAGACTAATACGGCGTACGATGGCGGCTTGCTTTAGGCCGAAGCACCGGGCGGTCTGCACCGCAATGGGATCGATGTCGTGGACGCCGTAGAGGGTATTAAACAAGATTGGCCACGTGGCCGCATAGGCGACCAGAATGATCTTCATAGAGAATCCCTGTCCCCACAACAGAATTCCAAGCGGGATGAGGGCGACCGAAGGAATCGGCCGCATGAATTCGATCAGCGGTGAAGTCATCTTGTATGCCAGCTCGGATGTCCCGATAAGAATGCCGATGGGCACGCTGATCAAGGTCGCAAGAACGAGCCCGACGCCCCACGCATAAAGCGTCGCCACGACATGGCTTAGAAATTTGGGATCCTGCAGTAACTCGACCATGCGTCGCACAACCGTGGACGCTCGCGGTAGGTAGATAGGCGGAACAAGCTCCAACCTCGTCACCAACTCCAAGATCAAAAAAAAGATGAATATACCCAAAACAACGCGGAATGCAGTTGCAGCCAGGGATAGAAGATAAGGACCGGCGAACGATCTTGCCTGACCGAAGCCGGCTCGAGGATCCGCGGCGCCGGACAAGTCGCTCATTATCGCGGCGTGGCGACATCCGGCAGCTGTGTCTTTCCGGGCAGCATTTGCAGCCGATCCATTAGATCTGCAATTTTCTTTAGCTGCGTGAAGTCGCTCTTTTCAGGCGTGTAGGAGAGGACGATCTTGCGTGCGAGTTCTGGCTTAAGAGTCGTGAAGGTTGGATAGATGTCGCGCAGTTTGTCGGGATTGTTGTGCGCGAAAGCTAGACCTTTCGCTAGCGCACGCCCAAGCGCTGCAACCGTGTTCGGATTGCTTTCAGCAAATTTTTGCGTCACGGGAAAGCCAACGAGCGGAAAACGGTCGTATTCTCCTGCAAACAGATCAAAGACCGACCTCACCCCCCCCTGGGCCTGTACGACTGAGAGAAGTGGTTCTGGGATGCATGCCGCATCCACTCCGCCCCGCAATACAGTTGGAGCCATGTCCGGAACGCCCATCACGGTGTAGCCGATCGATTTGTAGTCGAGCCCTTTCTTATGCAGGACATCGTTGAGAATCAGATCGCATGCTCCGCCGACCGTGACGACAGCGATCTTCCTGCCGATGAGGTCCTCGGTTTGCTTGATGGGCGAATCATTCTTGACCATGAACAGCGCCTGTCCCTGGGCTCCCCGATCCGCCTCGCTGAGAGGCAGCAAGGGAACGCCTCGATTGGTAGCAAGAAGAAATGCTGTCCATGTCACGCCGCCCGTGTCGAAATCACCCCCGACAATGCCAGCGACTGGATTCGTGCCCATAACCCGTGGCGTCACGTTGAGGCCTTCGGCTTGGAAAAAGCCCTGCTGCAACGACAGGTAGACCACGCCGTAATTCGTGATAGGGAAGACGCCAAAAGTGATGTTTGGTTTTTCAACTTTGCCGCCCTGAGCGGCGGCCGGTTGCGTGTTTGTGATCGTTCCGAGCGCGACCAGAAGGCCTGCTATCAGACCGGCCTTGGCGCGATGACAGAGCGGTCGTGCTCCTGGTGTTTGAAACTTATTGTAGTTTGTCATGACGTTTCCCTTTAGGTGACACAGCGCTTTAGTTCGTAGCGGTCATTCGTTTCTTGGTAGCTCGCGTTGATTCTTGAATGCGCGAACAATCTACTCGATAGCCCAACCCAGAAAGCGACGCGTGGGCATTCTCTTGCCACCGAATAATCGGTCTGTCGATGAGCGGCAAGTAGTCATATCGGTCGGGTCGCGGTCAGCATTCTACGCAACTCGCCCTGTCGTTTCAGGTTGCACCCGCGCGTCAACCGATTGACATGCAAAAGCAGTGATGTTTCACTGTAATTTAATAGAATAAATCCTCCAACCGCAAGGAGTGGATGCATGGATCCCGCGACCGACTCGGTTCTCCTGAAAGGGGCGCATGTGATGGACCCCGGACAAGGGATCGACCGAGTCGCGGACGTGCATCTTGCCGGCGGCAAGATTCAATGTGTGGGGTCACACGAGCTTACTCCGAATACGAAAGTCATCGATGTGTCCAGTCATTATCTTAGTGCCGGATGGATCGATATCCACGTGCATGCCTATGGCACGTTGGGCTTTGCCAGTCCCGATACGGTTGGTGTCTATCAGGGCGTTACAACGTTTGTGGACGCTGGCGGTCCAGGCATCGGCGTGCTGGACCAGTTCATGGAGCTTTTGAGTGATCTGGAGACCACCCTCTATGCCGGCGCATTCATTCGCCCGATGGGCTTACTCGGGCTCAACTTTATCGAAGGCGACGTTCGGACGCTTGGCGAAGTGCCGATTACCCGCTGGGTCGACTTCGCGAAGCAGCATCGGGATCTGCTGCGTTACATCAAATGCAACGCGATCGGCGACTATGGTCCGGGCACCCTGAAGTTGACGAAGGGGCTCGCCGAAATTTTAAATCTACCGCTTTATATGCATATCGGCGAATTCCAATTGCAAAATCCGAAACACCTGTTAGCGCCCGAGGCATTCCGTATAGCCGAAGCCGGCGATATGATCACGCATCTTTATCACGGCAACTTGGGACAGGTGATTGACGAAAATGGAAAGGTACTGCCGATCGTTCGTGATGCCGAGCGGCGCGGAGTAATTTTCGATCTTGGATTTGGCGGTTACAATTTCTCTTGGGACGTGGCCGAAAAAGCTTTCGCACAAGATCTGATCCCTCACACGATCAGCTCCGACCTACAACAATTCAACGTCGTTCGGCCGGTGAAATCGCTAGCGAACGTGATGAGCGCCATGATCCGCCTCGGCATGACACTGCCAGAGGTGATAGAGCGTGTAACGCGCAATCCTGCCCACGCGTTGTCGTTGGTTGATCTTGCAGGAAGCCTCAAGCCTGGCCTGCCGGCCGACATCACTGTATTTCGTGTTGAGACTGGTGATTACGAAATTTCTGACTGTTACACGAAAGTTCGCAAGGCTGAAAAGCAGATCATTCCTGTTCTTACTTTCAAGAATGGTAAGCGTTTTGAAGCCGATCTTGCATTAGCGCAGGAGGAGAACAATTGGTTCCTGCAAATCGCCGAAGATCATGTGCCGTCCCGAGCACGTGCGCTCGGTGAGCGCCAGCGTAGCTTCCTTAGCGCGCTTGCCGGGCGTCTATCGTCGATCAATTGGGAGCTTTCATCTGCAGAACGTCTCGATATCGAGAAGGCGCTGGAGCTCCAGGAGATATTCCACGAGGTGCGAGGGAAGCAGGGGCTGCCCCTGAAGGATGCGTTGCAGTCGGTTTATGCGTCTTTTTTGGACCAAAACTTCACAATGCAGATTGGCCTTCTCTTGCTGCGGCTAGAGCGACCCTTTGCACTCCAGCGGTTGCGCGACGTCTCGGGCCAACGCCCGATGGCGGCGTGAAAGCGGTATTCAATGATGCTAAATTTAGCTCTTTCAAAAGGAGCATCTGACGTGAGCCAAGATCTCGCGGGATCTTTGCAAATGACAGAACGACCTTGGCACGTTTTGACCGGGCTTCGAGCGGACAGTACGAAATTTCCGGCACGAGCCAAGCTTGACGGCGAGGGGATCGTCATCCTTCGCACCAAAACAGGCTTGCGTGGTGTACAGCGCAGTTGCCCGCATCTGCAGGGCACAATGATGAACGCTGAGCTGATTGCCGACGATACGATGGTGCGATGCCCGCTGCATGTGTTCACGTTCAAGCTGTCGGATGGCAAAGGGATCAACTGTCCGGGATTCCGGCTCAAGGTATATGAGATCAAGGAAGAAAACGGTGTGCTTTTCGGCAGAAGTGTAAACTAGGCCCAAAACGGGACCTGCTCGCGAGCGACCAAATCATGGCTGTTGTTGAAGCTCAACCAACCAAGATCACCGCGGTGGTGCGTAAGCGTCGTTTCAGCCGCCTTGGGGTTGTGCTTACACAGGTTGGAATCCTCGCCGCGATATTGACTGTTTGGCAATTCGCTGTGACTGACGCGTCGCTGCCGTATTTCAGTCGCCCCAGCCTGATTGCCGCCAAGTTGTATGAGCTGCTGACCCATCACGACATCTACCGGCACATGTCGGTCACGCTGGCCGAGATTGCAATGGGCTATTCGCTAGGAGCAGCGATTGGACTGTCGCTCGGTTTTATTCTTGGACGATCGCAGTTTCTCTCGGCTGCGCTGCAACCATACATCATTGGACTTTATAGCATCCCCAAAATCGCACTCGCCCCGGTATTCATTGTGTGGCTTGGCTTGGGAATTGCCTCGAAGGTCGCAGTCGTATTCGTAGCAAGCTTCTTTCTCGTATTCTTCAACACATATTCCGGTCTTATTTCGATCAACGAAGAACTGGTGCGGTTGGCGCGCCTGATGGGGGCGTCCTGGCCACAGACGGTAACACGCGTGATCCTGCCCGCGGCGGCGCCTCAGATCTTTCTCGGGCTTCGGACAGCCGTGCCATATGCCGTAATCGGCGCCGTTATCGGGGAATACATCGGATCCAGCGAAGGTCTGGGCTACTTCATTCTGTACGCCTCGCAGACCTATGATGCCGCAGCGCTCTTCGCGGGTATCATCATCCTCGTCGCAATTGTTTTCGTAGCGAACTTCGGCCTGAATTGGCTTGAGGGATGCGTCATTCGTTGGCGCAAGGCTGGAGGGCAAACCGTCCAGCTTTGAGCGAACGCGTTATCGATTCTACGCAATCGGACGAGCTTGCTGCATTGTCTCGGAGTAATTTTGGTGGATGGCACCCAACGAACACGGAAGGATAAACATGATAGCACGTCGCAAATTCATCAAGGGACTAGGGGCCGTCGGCATCTCATCGACGGTTTTCGTGGCTCCAGGCGGCGCCCAGCCGGCTGCGCGCCCCGTCGTGAAAGGTGTCTACGCAGCGCCAGGCCTTTCGTTCTCGGCTATCTTTCTCGCTGGGCGACTGGACCTTTGGACGAAGAATGGCGTGACTGCCGAGATGAAGCAGGTACAAGGCGGACCTTTATCGATGGTCGCGTTGACCAATCGGGAAGCGAGCTTTGCAGGCGTCGCCTCCACCGACCCAGTCGTAGGATGGGAAAAGGGGATCAAGACGCTTTCGATCGCGGCGTTTACCGGCTCGCTCGCGATGCAATTTACCGCGCGCAAAGACTGGATGTCTCGTGTCGGCGTCTCACCGAAGAGTACGCTTGCCGACAAGCTAAAGGCATTCAGAGGAGCGCGCATCGGCGCTTCCACGATCGGCGGCGGCCCCGCGCAATACACGCGCTATCTGGCACGAACCGCTGGAATTGATCCCGAATACGACATGAAAATCCTTGCGGTTGGATTTGGGGCCGCACGAATGGCAGCACTCCGGACTAATCAGGTTGACGTCACCGTTGGTGATGCTCCGGAGGCCGATCAAGTCGAACTGGAGGGTTTCGGTGAGCTTTTCCTGAACTGTTCGCATGAAGTGCCTATATTCAGAGAATTTCCCTACACTGTGGCTGTTGTCACTCCGGAATTCGCGAACGAACAGCCCGATCTGGTACGTCGGGTTGCACATACCCTGGGTCAGGCGAACGACATGTTCGCGACGAACTTCGGCCAAGTCGTCGACGTGCTCAAACAGCAGTTCGCGAGTGTACCTGCGAAGGCTATGGAACTTGCCTTGGAACGTGATCGGGATAGCTACCCGCGTGGATGCCGAATGACCACGACGATGTGGGAAAACAACATCAAGGTCGCGCTGGAAACCAAGATGATTTCGGCCGCCTTACCCACGCGCGAGGGCGAACTGTGGACGAATAGGTTCTTAGACTGACGAGCATCACCGAGTTGTAAACGTTGGTCGCGTGACCGAACGTAGCAACCCTCGCGGGACGTAGAGCTGGGGACAGCATGTCACTGCAACAAAGTGATGCGCGGGCGTTTGTGATGCACGCCGGAAAGGACCGGCCGGCGATACGGTTTACGGATGTCCGGCTCGCCTTCGTCGGCCAAGAGCACGATGTGCTAGCGCTGGACCGCGTCAGCTTCGACGTTCCTCCCGGAAGGATCACAACTGTTGTGGGTCCCTCCGGTTGTGGAAAAACGACGTTGCTGCGGCTAGCTGCCGGGCTAATCGGCGCGTCCAGTGGCACTGTATTTTACAACGGCGCCCCCGTGGGCGGCTTGAACACCGGCGTCGGGTACGTCACCCAAGACAATAATCTGTTTCCCTGGCTCACCGCGCTCGGCAACGTCGAGTTCCCGTTGGCAATCCGAGGCATCCCTCGGCGCGAGCGACGGGAGCGAGCGCTGCATTGGCTGCGTTTGGTTGGGCTTGAAGGATTCGGGGATCTCTATCCCTCACAACTTTCAGGGGGCATGCAGAAGCGTGTTTCGATTGTGCGAACTCTCATTTACGAGCCCGCCGTTGTCCTGCTGGATGAGCCGTTCGGCGCGCTCGATGCACAAACACGCATGGGCCTGCACCAAGAGCTGCTTGAGCTGTGGCGCGAGAAAAAGAGTACCATGTTGTTCATTACGCACGACCTGGTGGAAGCAATTACGCTGTCTGACCAAATTGTCGTAATGACTCGTAGACCGGGGCGCGTGAAAGAGATTTATGAGGTGCCGCTTGTGCGGCCCAGAAATGTGTTTGAAATCTACTTGGAGCCCGGTTTCGACGCCGCCTATGCGGCACTCTGGAAGCATTTCAAATCTGAGATCAGCATCACTGGCGTCACAAAGGATTAGCGGACACGTTGACGTGAATGACGTCTCCGTTCGATGCGCACCAGGAATGTTTTCAGATCGCAGTTAGCCGGATTGCCTGCCAAATGCGCTCGGACGTGGCCGGCATGTCAATGTGCCGAATACCCAAAGGATGCAAGGCATTCAGGATGGCGTTGATAACCACAGGGGGTGCCGCGACACAGCCGGCTTCGCCAGCACCTTTTACGCCCAGAGGGTTCGTTCTGCATGGTTCTTCGTTGAATGCCAGCACGAAGCTCGGCATCTCACTGGCTCGGGGAATCGCGTAGTCCATAAAGCTCGCCGTGACCAACTGGCCTGAGGCGTCATAGACTATGTGCTCACCGACAGCCTGCCCCACTCCTTGCGCTAGCGCACCGTGCACCTGCCCGTTGACGATCAACGGATTGATCAACCGGCCGAAATCGTCGACAGCTGCATAGCGGTCGACCGTCGTTGCACCTGTCGCCGCGTCTATCTGCACCTCGCAAATATGACAGCCGTTGGGGAACGCGGGAGGCTCCGCTGCAAAATACGCGCTTGCCTCCAATCCCAGAGGGCTCCCTTTCGGAAGCTTAGCGGGATGATACGCCGATCTGGCGACCTCCTTGAGACTAATGGAGCGGTCAGTGCCGGCAATGCAAAAACGGCCGTCGCGAAACTCTAGATCTTCGGAGCTTGCTTCGAGAAGAACGCTCGCCAGTCGCTTGGCCTTTTCAATTACCGCGTCCGCAGCCGACTTTAGAGCATTCCCGCCGATGATGGCGCTGCCAGAGGCGTATGTGCCTCGGCCGAATGAAACTTGGTCAGTGTCGCCCTGAAGAAATCGAATTTGATCTAATGGGATGCCAAGCCAGTCGGAGACACACTGGGCGTAGGTTGTGGCGTGTGACTGACCGTGTGAAAAAGTCCCAGCAATAATAGTCACTGCGCCTGATGGATCGAACCGAAGTTCCATCCGGTCGTTGAAGACGCCGGTGTCTTCGATGTAGGAAACGATGGCTCGCCCGCGCAGCTTATTATTGCGCGCGCTGGCGTCGCGTCGCGCTGCGTAACCACCCCAATCCGCCAGAGCAATACAAGCGTCGGCCGCCGTCCGGAAATCACCACTGTCATATGTGAGGCCCGTTGGGGAGCAATATGGCAGCTCCGCATTATCGATGAAATTGCGCTTTCGAATTTCGACCGGATCAATCCCTAGCTCATCTGCTGCTAAATCGAGGAGTCGTTCTGTTACGTAGATTGCTTCGGGACGTCCGGCGCCGCGATAGGGATTAGTCGGAGTCGTATTGGTAAAAATACCTTGAGTGCAAAGATCGATGGCCGGCACACGGTACACGTTGGGAATGAGCTTGAGAGAGAACACGAGAGGCACCAACGCAGCGCCTACCATATAGGCGCCGAGATTGTGGAGCGCCTTCACACGCACCGCTAGGATGTGTCCTGCAGGGTCTAGAGCCATCTCGGCATCGACGATTTGGTCCCGACCCGCATTGTCCAAAATGAATGCGTCGCTGCGGCTGGAAATCCATTTTACTGGTCGTCCGATCAATTGCGACGCGAGCAGTACGATCCCTTCCTCGGGATATGTATCCCCCTTCATCCCAAATCCGCCGCCTACATCTGGGCCAATGACGCGTAATTTGGACTCGGGAATTCGGAAAACGGACTGAGCCAGCGTTTCTCGTACTCGATGGGGATTTTGCGTGCTGGAGTAAAGGACAAAGCTCTCCTCGGCCGAATTGTACTGTCCGATCGCGCCCCGCGGCTCCATTGAACTGGCAGTGACGCGATTGTTGACCAGTCGCAGCCGCACGCGATGTGAAGCTGCGGCAAAAGCCTTTTCGCAGGCAGCAGCATCGCCAATTCTGAGTGTGAAGCATGCGTTGCCGGGCACCGCGTCCCAGACGGTTGGGGCGCCCGGGAGGACTGCACTTGGCAGGTCGATCACGCTAGGAAGCGGCTCATAATCGATCTCGATCAGTTCGGCAGCGTCGCAGGCCTGAGCGGGGGTTTCTGCAATGCAAAACGCTACTCGGTCGCCGACATGCCGAACCTCGCTCTGAGCAAGGAGTGGCCGAATCGTTCGGTAAGCTTTCGGACCTCCGGTGTCCTCCGGCATAAAGAGCGGCGGCAAACCGCCGAGACCGCGCTGAGCGATATCACGACCCGTGAGAATATTTAACGTACCCGCTGACCGCAGTGCGCGGCTCGTGTCGATTGATCTGATGCGCGCGCAAGCATGATTCGAATAGACAACAACACCGTGAGCCTGCATTGGGAGATCGATGTCGTCCACAAAGCAGCCGCGACCCGTCAAGAGCTTTCTATCCTCCACGCGCGGCAGGGCTTGGCCAAATTTTACGTTACTCATGGCAGTGACGGAGTAGTCGGCTTTCGGAGGGGAATTTAAAATCGGCGTCGGTCGACGGTGACTCAAGCTGAGAGGTCACAGGCTGCGCGGAGCTTAGACCATTTGTTGACTTGGAGAGAAGTGTGAAATATCAGTTGTATAGTAAGGTTCGAAATAGGCGGGTTGCAAAGGATATGAGATCGGTCCACAGAAAAGGCGCCGGCCCGCGGAATCGCAAGATCAGCGGCGTTGCATCACGACGTCGGTTGCCGCGTCAATCACTGCGCGATGCGGCCTATGAGGCCATCAAACATCGGATCATCACCTGCAAGTTCAAGCCGGGTGAGTGCATCAATGAAGCATCAGTCTCGGCCCTAATTGGATTAGGGCGTACCCCCGTGCACCAAGCTATCGATCGGCTGATGCTTGAAGAAATGGTTGAGGTCATTCCACGCAAGGGTGTCATCGTCAAGCCGGTAATCTTGCAGGACGTGATGCAAATGATCGACGTGCGCCTAGTCAATGAAGTCTATTGCGCACGACTCGCCGCCGCCCGAGCTGACGATACGCACATAGAAAATATGGTTAGCATTATAAATCGAGCCCGCAACGCAATTACCGCGCGCGATGTTAACGCCCTTATGACACTCGACCGTGAGTTTCATCTCGCCTTAGCGGACGCGACGAAAAACTTCGAGCTAGCTGAGGTCGTGCGAAAGCTCAACGAACGGTCTCTGCGCTTTTGGTTCATTTCGTTTACCACGCCGGACCACCACCGCAGCTTCCAAGAGCAGCACGAAGCCATTTTTGCCGCCGTCCGCGACCATGATTCCGACGGAGCGGAGAGCGCCATGCGGGCGCACATTGAGGCATTCCGCCGAAGCGTCGCACGACATCTTTAGTAAATTGCAAACTCTTCAGTTTCCTGTGCATATTGTTTGAGTTTCGACTTATGTCGGATGCGCTTACTGTCAACTAGGCAACGGCTTCTTGCTGGGCATTAGACTGGCGCAGTCAGAGCTTCGTCACGCAGACATGCAACAATGCACTGCGGCCCGTGCGAACCTGGCTTAAGCATCGGCTGATCGCGGTCGGCACTTCGCTAGGATCTACGAGCTGCTCGCCATAGCCGCCTGCAGCTTCCACGACCTTTGAGAAATCCATGTCGGTGGGCAAGCTCGCCTGGAACGACCCCTTAGTTTTCGCCTGGCCATCAGGATAGACGCGTAGGGTTGCCCCCTTCACGGCAGCCCAACCAGAATTATCGAGCACCACCGTGAAGATGGGCAACGCGTACTGTTTGGAGAGGGCGTACACCGCCGTCGGATTATTGAAATAAAAACTTCCGTCGCCAACGATCTGAACCACGCACCGATCGGGCAACGCCAGCTTGACGCCAAGTGCCATACCTCCGGAAGCTCCGAGCCCGCCTCCGGCATTACTGATCATCGTGCCTGGCTTCGAACGGGGAATCTGCAGGTTCGGAATTGATTGTCTTGTCACTGCCTCGTTCACGATGATGTCATCTGGCTCGATGGCCTTACCAATCTCGGCGCACACATAATGCGTGTTGATTTCACCGACTCGTCCTTTATCTGCAGCCAGCGCAGCACTCCGATGAAGCCTCTCTTTGTGCTCAACACGCAGCTTTTCGATTCGCTTCCTGGCGGCTACGTGGAAATCTGGCGTCGCAGACTTCTTGATGGCTTCGACCAGCTGCGTGAGTATCCGGCTACTCTTGCCCTGAATGCGCAAATTGGCCGCAAAGCTCCACATTGGCGACGCGCTCTTGAGCACATCGACATCGATTTGCGCCCAGAAGGTGGTGGGATTGCTGCGCGTCGCGACTGGAATCCACGGAACGTCGACATCCACCAGTAGGCCAACATCGACATCGGCTAACTCATCGGATTGAAAACCGCCGAAATGAGGAAATGAGTGTCCAATGTTTGTGAATGTCAGAAAATCGATAACGCGAATACCGGCGGTAGCCGACAGATTCTCGATTGCGGTCGAGGCGGCCGAGTCACGACCCGCGTAAGCCGTGATCAAGGTCGGATTCTTTGCAGAAAGCAAACGCGAAACGAGTTGACTTATCACCTCGGGATCAGCCCCACTTGACGGGAGTGGCCCGAATTGTTCGCTGGAAAACGAACGCACGGACTGCTCATCCCATTGCTCCGTTAGGATTTCGCGGGGGAGCATCAAATATACGGGCCCCTTCGGCTCACTATGCATGATGCTGTGTGCTCGACGCAGGACCTCCTTGCTGGTGACGCCAGAAGGCAGCGTGTATTCCCATTTGACATAGGGCCGCACCAGACTTCCTTGGTCGAATGGTTGCTGAATGAAATGGACATAGGTGTCGCGCGTTCCCTCGAGCTCGCCAAAACTAGTGAAGGGTGCCGAGCCGGCAATAAGCACAACTGGTATCCGGGTTCGAAACAGGTTGTGCATGCCAAGGGCTGCATTGGCCGTGCCTGCGTCAACATGGACGAGCACCGCTTGCCCGCGGCCTGTCATTTGGGCGTATCCGCCCGCCATATGTACCGCGACATTCTCATGAGGACAGAGAACGACTTTGGGCGCCCGAAGGCCGTCCGCTTCAAACCTGGCCAGTTCTTCGATGAGCGGCGCGTGATCAGTGCCGAAGTTGCAAAACAGATAATCGACCCCGATCTCATTAAGTCCCTGTCGAAGATAGTGGGCAGTCGAATGTGAAGCGGCGTTGGTCAATGGAACTGAGAGGGTGCTGGGCATCATAGCGTCGCGAGGGCCGACCGCAGGCCGCCTCCTAGGATCACAGTGATATTTCACGAATGATCAGCGGCGTCAAATCGACCTCGAAGCGCTGCAAAGGACCGTGCCAATGTCTAAAGAAACTGTGAGACGTTTGCGCGAAAGGATTCGATGTGCGCACGCATGGCTGCCTCGGACTTGTCAGGGTCGCGCTGGTGGATGGCGGCAAAAATAGCGTCATGCTGATCATGCACGCTCTCGTATTGCGCCGGCGCGTTGAGCGAAATGAACCAAAATCGAAGCGATCGTTCGTGCAAACTCCGCAGCAGTTCTGTCAGAACATCGTTTTTTGCGGCCCGCGCGATAAGCAAATGAAATTCTCGGTCGAGCAGCATCATATTTTCCACATTGCGCATCGACGTCCAATGCTTGGTGCGCTTTAGCACCTCAGCCAATTCGGCAATGTCGGAATTGTTAGCTCGTTCGGCCGCAAGGCGCGAACAGTAGGTTTCGTTGACCAGACGGGTCTCGATAATTTGCAAAACCTCATTAAGGCTTACAGGCCTTACGATAACGCCTTTGCGCGGGATGACATCGATCATGCCCTCTATCATCAAGCGATCCAGCGCTTGATGAACGGGTGTTCGGCCAATTTTCAACATCGACGAGAGTTGCAGTTCGTTGATGTATTCGCCCGGCCTGAACGCGCAGGTGATGATGCGATGCTTGATGGCATCGTAGGCCGCATCCCGCAGAGAAGCGGTGGTAGTCAGACTTGTGTGGGCCGGCTCAGAGCTAGTCCTGCCTCTCCTCACCTTCGATCTGACTGTTCGCTTCGCTGTCATCATGGAGTCGGGCGAGAAAACTAGGAGAAATTCGAGTTGGTTCAGAAGCAGCGAATCTCAAGGGAAAACTATTATAGCTTGATTGCTCGAAGGAGAAGAGGCGGCCGGAAGCTTGCCATAGGATGCTAGTTGGACTAATTTGAAGAGTAAGTGATATTTCACAGAGGCGTGCCCATGGCTGCACGGAGTTCGGGATCCGGGAATAATGGTTGGGTCGATGTGCAGCGCGGCCTGGTGAGCCGCGACATTTTCGTAAGCGACGAGATATTCCACCTCGAGATGGAGCGGATTTTCGATCGCACTTGGGTTTTTTTGGCCCACGAGACAGAGATTCCATCAGCCGGAGATTTTGTCTGCCGGAGCCTGGGTAGTGCCCCGGTCGTCGTGGTGCGCGACAGCGATAGCACCGTACATGTGCTTTTGAACAGTTGCCGTCATCGGGGCGCTAAGGTTTGTCGTCCGGATTCCGGCAACGTTCGAAACTTCGTTTGTCCGTATCACGGCTGGACCTACGAACGGTCTGGTCGCCTTATGACAACTACATTTGACCGACACCTTCCCAAGGACTTTGATTTGTCCGAACACGGACTCGTGCGTGTACCCCGCGTGGAGGTCCACAAAGGATTGATTTTTGGGAGTTGGAACGCGAACGTTGTTCGTCTTAGCGAATATCTTGGCGAAATAGCCTGGTACATTGATCCGTTTCTGTCCCGCTCCCCGCAAGGCATGGAGGTGCTGGCACCGCCACATCGCTGGAGAGCCAGATCAAACTGGAAGATCGGTGCTCTAAACTTTGTCGGCGACAGTCAACATATTCTGACGACACATGTTGGACCGCTAACGCTCGATCCGGTCCGTGCGGCCCGCGCCGGCTTTGCGACGGCAGCCGAAAACAGTTTTCAGGTAGTCACCGATCAGGGGCATGGGTGCACGTTGACTTATCTGGCACCCGGCCTTCCAGAAGAAGCTTACCAAACACACCCACCGGATCTTGAGCCTCTTTATAGCAAAGTCCTCCAGGCCGATCAGCGCCAGCTCTTGAACCGCCTGCGCGTCATTGTGGGCACCATTTTTCCAAACCTTTCGTTTATCGAGACTCAGGTTGGCCCGGCGCAAAAGGCGGTCATCGTTCGCCAGTGGCGGCCAATCAGTGGCACGGAAATGGAGATTCTAAGCTGGGTGCTAGCCGAGAAAGAGGC
>DATLJR010000109.1:0-1503 GCA_035538755.1 Pseudolabrys sp. | reverse complement strand
ATTGAGGCTCTGAACCAGGCCCGCTTTGACCGGGTCGTCACCGGTGGTGAAGACAATCGGAATCGTAGCGGTCGCCGCCTTGGCCGCCAATAACGCCGGGCTGCCGCCGGTTGCAACAATCAGCGCCACCTGACGGCCAACTAGGTCGGCTGCCATGACAGGCAATCGCTCGAAGCGACCTTCCGCAAAGCGATACTCGACCACAAGGTTTCGGCCTTCGACAAAGCCAGCTTCGCTCAGACCCTGACGGAACGACACCAGAAACTGGGCGTCCGTACCTGCTGATCTGATGCTGAGAAACCCAATCACCGGCATCGCCGGCTGCTGCTGGGCGCGCGCTGCGAGCGGCCAAGCCGCCGCCGTGCCGCCGAGCAGCGTTATGAAGTCGCGGCGTTTTAGTTGATCGAATTGCATTCGGTCCCGCCAGACAGGGCCGGATTGCAGGATATCGAATTGGCCAGGGCCAGTCAGCGGGAGCCGGAGCGATTTTGCAACCTGTCAGCACTGAAGACCATGGGGGAGTGCGCTCCGCGCTTATGCATCGCTATCCACCCGACAACATCTTGACCAGCCGATACAGATATTCCTGTCCGTCGAAGAACGACTTCACCAGCACGCGTTCGTCCCTGCCGTGTACTCGCACATCGTCGACATCACCAGCCAGCCCGGAATGGCCATAAGTCGGTATCCCGGCATTGCGCAAATAGCTACCGTCGGTCGCCCCGGCGCTCATAGTGGGGACGATCGGCGCGCCTGGCCAGAACTCGGCCGAGAGCTTTCCGACTGCACCCATGATCTCCCCATGTAGCGCGGACGGCGCGCTCAAGACCGGCTCTCCGATTTGCGTCACTGCAATCTGATCATCGGCGAGAACCTGTACCAGCGTCGCGTCGACTTCATTTACCGGTTCGCCCGGCATAATGCGGCAGTTGACCGTCGCGCGCGCAACCTCCGGCAGGGCGTTGTACGCGTGCCCGCCCTCCAGCATGGTGGCGACACAAGTCGTGCGCAGTTGCGCATTGTAGACCGGGTTTGCAGAAAGTCGGACCAGCGACGGGGAGGCTGGATCCGGCCGCCCGGATGTGACGGACCTGATGTCGGCGGCAACCTGCTCACCTTCGAGTTCGGCTATGCGTTCGAAATACGCGCGAGTCGTCTCATTCAGCTTGAACGGAAAGTTAAATTTTGACAGGCGCGCTAGGCCTTCGGCCAGGCGATAAATGGCGTTTTCCCTGGTCGGCAACGAGCTGTGGCCACCTCGATTCTTTACCTCCAGCTGATAGCTCAACGAAACTTTTTCGCTCGTCTGAATGCTGTTGCGAATCGGCTTGCCATTCTTCAATCCGACAGAACCGCCCTCATTCAGCGCGAATTCAGCGTCGATCAGGTCCCGATAGTTTTTCAGCAGCCATTGAACCCCCAAGGCGTCGCGGTCGAGAATTTCCTCATCGGTCTCTAGCGCCAGGATGATGTCTCGATCCGGCTTGTAGCCCTCGTGCTTGT
>DATLJR010000108.1:0-3376 GCA_035538755.1 Pseudolabrys sp. | reverse complement strand
AAGTGTAATTTTGGAATTGAGTTCGGCCGCGATCTTCCTCGCTTGCTCCAATGGTAGCGCCGGGTAGACTCCGATTTTCATTCGTGTCGTTCGTCGCTTGAGACCGGAGCCGGTTGACCATTGGAATATCCACGATGCTTTGCCATTTCTGAATCTGATCCCGAATCCGGGCAGTGCATCATCAAACTCGATATGGTCTGCTTTGCCTTTCGGCGCGCTGAATGATGCGAGTGATTTGGCGGTGAATTTCATTTGATTCCCCCATCCCCTGATTCGGCCACCGGGGAAGTATAGGGGAAGATTCTGGAAGCAGTCCCCTTGACCCCCTAATGACAACCGACAATCAGGAGCCCATTCTTGTAAAGCTGGATTTGCAGAGATCTTTGCACTTCCCGACGTGTTCCTGAGGGGATAGTGAGGGGATGAAATTTAGTGTGTCCTCTTTTGTGGCATCAGGAAGCGGCTCAATCGCATTAGCACGAATAGCCCGCCGGCTTGCCTCCAGCCGCGGTTTCCGCACACAATCGCGCTGCGGCCCGCTGGTTCGGCCTGCAAAACAGAATTTGATCTTGGAGGACGACCATGCGTGGGAAAATCATAACGGCTGGTATTGCGTTGCTCGCCGTGAGCGTCGCCGGATGGAACGGGCAGGCGAACGCCGAGCCATTGAAAATCCGCGGCGCCTGGGTCGCGCCATTGGCGAATCTCGCTTCCGTCTGGCTGCAAAAGAAGGACCTCGCGGTCCATTTCGGCCAATCCTACGTATTCGAGCCGGCGCGTTATGCCGGCACGCCGCCGATGATCACAGCGATCGCCAATAACGAGCTTGAAATCGGCAATCTCGCTTTCTCGACCTTGCCGATCGCGATCGAGAACGCCGGCATGGACGACATTCGCGTCATCAGTGACGATTTCCAGGATGGCGTCGAGGGCTACGTTTCGAATGATTACGAAGTCCTCACCGACGGCCCGATCAAAAAAATCGAAGAGTTGAAGAGCAAAGTGCTGGCGACCAATGCAGCCGGCAGCGGCGTCGACATCGCCATGCGCGCGATGTTGCGCAAGCACGGGTTAGAAGCCAATCGCGACTACACCATCATCGAAGCGCCGTTCCCGGGCATGAAGTCGATGCTGGTAGAAAAGAAAGTGGATCTCATTCCGGCCGTGCTGCCCTTCATGCTCGACCCCGAGCTGAAGAAAAACGCGCGATCGCTGTTTGACATGAAAGCGGCAATCGGCAGATCGCAGTTTGTGATGTGGTCTGCCCGCAAACCGTTCATTGACGCGCATCGCGCGGTGCTAGTCGACTTTCTCGAAGATTCGTTACGTATTCTGCACTGGTACCTCGATCCCAAGAACCACGATGCGGCGGCCGAGATCGCTTCGCAGCTGACCAAGCAACCGCCCGAACGGTTCGGCTGGATCTTCAGCAAGAACGACTATTACCGCGATCCCAACCTGATGCCGGACCTCGATGCGTTGCAGAAGAACGTCGACATGACGCATGAACTCGGCTTCGCCAAAGCGAGCTTCGACGTCAAAGCCCATTCCGACCTCAGCCTCATTCAAGAAGCGGCTGCGCGGCTAAAGTAGCCGGATTTCCTTCTTTCGTTTTCGGAGCGATATTCCCGCGCCGCCGGGGCGGACGGCCGACAGTCCACTGATGTTCGGCCCGGCCGCTGCGGCAATGCGGCCTGCTGCGAAGTCCTAAGGCACGCCGTACGGTCGCTGAACGCGACGGAGAAGATGATGCGTGCGGCCATAACACTCGGATGCGCCACTATCGGCGTGGTGGTTTCAGCTGGCATAGCCACTGCACAGCCGGTCACGATCCGCACGTCGTGGGTGGCTCCAGTTACGAACTGGGCCTCGATCTGGCTGGAGAAGAAGGACCTCGCCAAGCATCTTGGGCAAACCTACCTGGTGGAGCCGACGCAATTCCAGGGCACGCCGCCGATGATAACGGCGCTGGCGAACAACCAGCTTGAAATCTCCAATCTTGCTTATTCGACTCTTGGCATCGCGATCGAGAACGCTGGCTTAAGCGATCTTCGCGTCGTCGCCGATGAATTCCAGGATGGCGTCGATGGCTATTATTCACAGGAATACATGGTCCTAAAAGACGGTACGATCCACAAGGTCGAAGATCTCAAGGGCAAAGTAATCGCCACGAACGCGGCAGGCAGCGCCATCGACATCGCGATTCGTGCGATGCTGCACAAACATGGCCTTGAGGCCAATCGCGATTACACCATGGTGGAGGCGCCGTTCCCCGCCATGAAAGCTATGCTCGCCGAACACAAAGTGGATCTAATTCCAGCCGTCCTTCCGTTCTCGTACGATCCCGAACTGCACAACATTGCGCGCGATCTGTTTGTCCAGAAGGACGCTATCGGCGTTGCCGACATGATCGTGTGGACGGCGCGCAAACCGTTCATCGACAAGAACCGCGCCGCACTAGTCGATTTTTTCGAAGACACCTTGCGCATTACGCGCTGGTATCTCGATCCGAACAACCACGACGCGGTTCTACAGATTGCGGGGCGTGTGACCAAGCGCCCGCCGCAGAGCTTCGACTGGCTGTTCACAAAAAGAGATACCTATCACGATCCAAACATGCTGCCGAACCTCGCCGCGCTACAGAAGAACGCCGACCTCACGCACGAGCTGGGCTTCGTGAAGTCGAGCTTCGACGTCAAGGCGTATTCTGATCTAGGTTTGGTCGAGGACGCGGCGAAACGGCTGAGGTGACGCTCCCACTGCCCGGATTTTACGGAACCACCCGCGCCGGACCGATTCATCAGCCAACGAGCACGTTACTGAATTGCCAAGGGTCGTCCCGGTCCAGGTTTTCTGGAAACAGCCGGCCGCGGTCGGATAGCGGCGTCCAATCGGTATATTGACCGATCACCGGGCCGAGATAGGGGCGCTGGACGGCGAGGCAGCGGCGGAAGTCCATCTCGTCGGCTTCAACAACCCCGCAATCCGGATTCTCCAGCATCCAGACAATGCCGGCGAGCACGGCCGAGGTGACTTGTAGGCCGGTCGCATTCTGATAGGGCGCAAGCTTGCGAGTTTCCTCGATCGAGAGCTGCGAACCATACCAATAGGCATTATTGGCGTGGCCGTAGAGCAAGACGCCGAGCTCGTCGATGCCGTCGACAATGTCGTCCTCGCTCAGGATATGCCAGGTCTTTTGCGGCACCCAGCCATGCCCCGCCATTTCATGCAGCGACAGCACGGCATCGTCGCAAGGATGGTAGGCGTAGTGGCAGGTGGGACGGTAGATCAACTTGCCGTTCTCGCGCAGCGTGAAATAGTCGGCAATCGAGATCGACTCGTTGTGAGTGACCAGAAAGCCGTGCTGGGCCTGCGC
>DATLJR010000107.1:0-2976 GCA_035538755.1 Pseudolabrys sp. | reverse complement strand
ACCAAATATGGTGATACCGGTGACGTTGCCTCCTGGCCGCCGGAGGCTCGCCACTAAGCCCTCGCTGATGGGGTCGCCGTTAGCAGTGAACACGATGGGAATTGTTTGGGTTGCCGCTTTGGCTGACTGCGGCGAAGGTTCGCCACCAGTTGCGGCGATTACGGCAACCTGTCGGCGTACAAACTCGGCTGCCAGCTCGGGAAATCGATCGTATTGGCCTTGCGCCCAGCGGTATTCGACCGTCACATTTTGCCCCTCGACGAAGCCGGTTTCGAGGAGACCTTGGCGGAACGCAGCTACTAGCCCTAAGTCCGAAGCATCGGCCGAATTCAAGGTGTTCATGAAGCCGATCACCGGCATGGCTGGCTGCTGCGCGCGTGCCGCGAGCGGCCAAGCTGCGGCGCCGCCGAGAAGTGCAATGAACTTGCGGCGTTTCATTGTTACGTTCACTCGATAATCTCATCTGCGAGTTGCTGGAGATGCAAGGGCACGTCGAGACCGATTGCCTTGGCGGTCTTGAGATTGACGACAAATTCGAACTTGATTGGCGCTTGCACCGGAAGCTCGGCTGGCTTCTCGCCTTTGAGAATGCGATCCACATACGTCGCCGCACGCCGAAAATTATCGGTCCGGTCAACGCCGTAGGACAGCAGGCCGCCAACTTCAGCGAAGAAACGGAATGGATACACGGCAGGGAGATGATAGCGAGCGGCCAGCGATGTGATCTCTACGCGATGGGCATCCATGAAGCTATCCGGCATCACGATAAGGCCACCATTTGGCTCGCGTGCCTGTGCGGCAATGACGGATTCCAGCTCGGATCTATCGCGAACAGGTGCGGGGACCGCCTCCACTGCGAAGGAGGTAGCGGCGGCTTTGAAGGGGTGCAGCCAATAGTCGGCATATGGCGCCGATACCGGGTTGAACAGCATCGCAACCCGGGCAATGCGCGGTGCAATCTGCGTGAGCAGTTCCAGCCACTTGCCGGCCATCGTCGGCTCCGTAAAGATGAAACCGGTGACGTTGCCGCCAGGCCGCGCGAAGCTCGCGACGAAGCCGCTGCCGATTGGGTCGGCAACGATCGCGAAAACGATGGGGATGGTGTGCGTTTGTTGAAGCAGCGCCGTTGTGGTGGGTGTGGTGCTCGAAAGAAGGAGATCAGGCTGTAGCGCGACGAGTTCCATCGCGGAACGTCGCATCGACTCCGCATCGTCAGGTGTTGTCCAGCGAGTGTCGATTTGAGTGTTGCGACCCTCGGTCCACCCCAGTTTCTGGAGTCCCTCCCGGAACGCCATGTACCAAGCCTGTGCGTCCCGGTCGCTCTCGGCATAGCCCATTAGCACACCCACCCGCCGCATCCGCTCAAGCTGCTGCGCGCGCGCCGCGAGCGGCCATGCCGCCGCGCCGCCGAGCAGCCCGATGAATGCGCGCCGTTTCATTCGATCATCTCTTCTCTTGATTGTTTGGTCTTCGTGGCCTGAAGATGCGAAACATCGTCAACGGGGCGGCTTACGAAAAATGCCTCCAGCACGCGGCCTTCCTTGGTCTCGACCTTTTGCGGGCCATCGAAGCGATACTCGCTTCCCAATGCTTTCACCGTCGCCGCGGACGCCAGCACGCGATTAGGCTGACTCGCCGCCTCCAGGCGCGCGGCGATGTTGACGGTATCGCCCCAGACGTCATAGGCGAACTTGCGGGTGCCGATGACCCCAGCCATCACGGGGTCGGAATGCAGGCCCACCCGGATCGGAAACGGGGCCGGCAGCCGAGACAGCAATCGTCCGGTGGCCACAATCGCGTCGAGGGCGAATTTTGCCGCCATCCGGGCGTGATTGGAGCGTGGCGTCGGCACGCCTGAGACGGTCATGTAGTTGTCGCCGATGGTCTTGATCTTTTCGATCCCGGCATCTTCAGCGAGCGTGTCGAATTCGCTGAACAACTGATTCAAGCAAGCGACGATTTCATAGGCCTTCATGCGCGCCGTGATCTTGCCGAAGCCGACGACGTCGGCAAAAATGACGGTGGCGTCATCGAAGTGGTCCGCGATGTTGCTTTCCCCGTTGCGCAAGCGCGTCGCGATCTCGGCCGGCAGAATGTTGCGCAAGAGGTTCTCGCAATGCCGCTTTTCGTTCTCGATCTTGCCCAGATACTCATTTTCCAACGCGCGTAATGACTGTCTGCGCAGCGCCGCCCCGATCCGTGCGCGCAAGATCGTCGGATTGAACGGCTTGGGCAGATAGTCATCGGCACCGAGCTCGATGCATTGCGAAACCTTGTCGGCGTTTGTGTCAGCGCTGATCATGACGACCGGAATATCTCGGTGGTCCGGATCGCTCTTGATTACTTTGAGAACCTCGTCTCCATTCAAAATCCGGCATCATCAGATCGAGCAGGACTAAATTAAATTTTTCCTTCCCAATCAGCGCAAGTGCCTCGTTTCCTCCGGTGGCGCAAGTGATTCGCTCGTGGCCATCGGATTCCAGCATTAATTGCAGCGTGTATCGATTGTCCTCATTGTCATCGACGATAAGGATACCGGGGAGATCCGTTGCCATGAACACCTCGAGCTCTTCTCGATCGCCGACGCCTCACTTTCGGTGTGCGAGAACGCGCCGCAGCGTTGCGACCAGCCGATCAAATTCGATCGGCTTGGTGTCGAACTCGTTGCATCCTGCTGCGAGCGCCTTTTCGCGTTCACCGGCGAGCGCGTGCGCGGAGAGAGCGATAACGGGGATGTCGCGCGTTTGCGGATTGCCCTTGAGCCGTCGTGTGGCTTCCCAGCCATCGACATTGGGCATTTCGAGGTCCATCAGGATGATATCCGGCCGCTCGGCCGCGGCCATTTCGCAGCCCTTCTCGCCATCCTCCGCCGTCAGCACCTCGAAATCGCCGAGCAGCTCGAGCCGCATCTTGAGCATGAAGACGTTGTCGTCGTTGTCTTCCACGTAAAGCACTTTGGTCACGATGCTGCTTCCA
>DATLJR010000106.1:0-33927 GCA_035538755.1 Pseudolabrys sp. | reverse complement strand
ACGCACTTGGATCAAAGGATGATTCCCGGCTGTTCGCAGCAACAGGGAGTTATTGATCATGTGCGACTATAGCCTCCACTTTGTCGCATCGCGTCCAGCACGCGTGGGCGACAAGCTAGTCTCGACCCGATTTCGAACCTCGCCGACACGCGGCTTTGCCGCGATCGGCGAGCCGGACATGGCCGTTTGCCTGCTGCCGGGGACCGAAGTTGCGTTTGAACGAGACGTGGAATGCGCTGCAGCATTCCCATTCATGCGCACTCGCAGTCTCAAACAGAAGGTCGCGCGCTTCCGGCAAGTAAATCCAGAGCAACCTACCAGGCATCACGACGCACTGGAGTTCCCCGATGGGCAGATCGCCTTGGTCACGGACCTGCGCGTGGGTCAGCGCGCCACCGTGCTGCAGCTGCCCGCGACGGAGCGGGCACCGACTGCTGGTGCCGCTTCAATCCAGAAGCTTTCATTCGATCACGCGCTGCTCGATGGAGGTAGACTATGAAGAATACGGATTTCACTGAACAATGGACCGCGATGCAGAAGACGTTTCTGCCAACTTCGGCAATTTCGGCCCCGGTTCGAGACAATGCGCAACGTTTTTGGGAAAACCAGGACAAGGTTTTGGATAGCATGCAGGTGCTTGCCAATACCTGGTTCGAACGGCGCCATACTGGGACTCGTAAAGCGCGTGAAGCCACAGAGCGCATGTGCGAAACACACACATTCGTCGATCTCATCCAGGCGTATCAGGATTGGGCTGGCGGAGCGTTCGAGCGGATCATGGCCGACGGACTTACTTGTCAGCAACAAATCATGGCGATAACCGGCGCGCTCGCATCGCCGCCATTAGCACCCACGGCAACCGAAAAGGAGGTCGACCTCCGGCGATCCGAGTCGCGTGCCCCGACCCGCTCCAAGACTACGTGATGTCCGCTTAATACTAGAAAGCAGACATTTGGCGCCGCGGTTGGAATGTCCGCTTTGGGCCAAAAGCGGACATCCGCCCACCGCGGTGCCCATTTCCTTGGAGGCCTTAGAAAGACAAATCTACCTCGCGCGATAGCCCTTAGTGGCAGTGCTCGACCTACGTAAAAACCCGGAATGGAGGCCGCGCCGCTTTGGGCACACGATAAAGCTGCTTGAGAGACACCATTCCTAGGGAGGACTGGCAAATGGACATGCTCTCACTCGCTTTCTACGTACTGGTGGTGCTAGTTGTGTTGGCTGCCGGCTGGTTCGTTATGAAGCCGGAGAAAAAATAAGCGACAGAAGCCGCGCCGGTTGGCGATCCCAATTTGGAATTCGGCCCGTCGTTGTGGCGGCGGGTGAGGCTGCTTGCCGCTGAAAAAAGAAAAAGCATTGCGGTCCCCACGATGGTGGACCTCTTTTTGGCGACTCCTTCAAAATTATTTCTCCTCGACCTCTTTGTCCTCCCTTCGCAGCCGCATCGATTGCTCGGCGATTCGAAGGAGTCTTATCGTCGTCGGCTTCGACAACGCCAGTAAATTGATCCAACGCAATGACTGAATGGGCAACTCTGGCAAGCTCCCTTCCAAATCCTGCAATGGAGAGAGCGCCATGATCACCCGCGAAAGCCATCCAAGCCATCCGTTGGTGGAAGCAGCCCTTAAATCCATCGCTGATTGGGTGACCAATTATCGCATTGCCGTCGGCTTCAATGATGAATTTGGCATGTGTGGGCCGGACGAAGTTGCGCGCATGGCCAAAGATATTGGAGTGACCCCAAGCCAACTCCAGGAACTGGTCCGCAAGGGACCCGACAGCGCAAATCTACTGAAGAAAATGTTAGTCGCCCTGCGTGTAGATCCGAAAATCATTGCCGAAATAGACCCGCTGGTCATGCGGGAGATGAAATGGCTGTGCATCACGTGCAACAACAAGAAGCGATGTGCGCATGAACTTGCCAAGGGGACAGCCACCGAACATTTTCACGAGTTTTGTCCGAACGCGGTTTCGGTCGATGAGTTGCTAAATCAGAAAGGCTAACTGCCCGACCATGAGCAAACAGTGCAATCGGGTTGTTCAAGTCAGCCGATTTGGCGATCCCGACGTCATCGAAGTAGTTGACACACCCCTGCCGACGGCGGGCCCAGGCGAGGTGCGAGTCCGCGTGCTCGCTTCGAGTGTCGAGTACACGGACGTGACAATCCGGCGCCACGTCTACGCGCAAACGGCGGCCGTCCGACCACCGTTCGTTCTCGGCTATGATGTCGTTGGGGAAATCGATCAGCTCGGTGATAGCGTGAATGATTTTGAGATTGGCGACCGGGTAGCCGATATGACGGTGGTCGGATCGAACGTTGCCTACCGTACCCTGCGCGCCAGCGACCTAACCCGAGTGCCGGCAGGCGTTGATGCAGCGGAAGCCGCAGCACTGATTTTGAGCTGGACGACCGCCTACCAGCTCCTTCATCGCACCGCACGAGTGCAGAGAGGGCAGCGTATGCTTGTGCAGGGCGCGGCTGGGGCGCTCGGCCAGGCACTGCTGGTGCTTGGCCGAATGGCCGGACTGGAAGTGTGGGGCACCGCACGCAGCACGCACGCTGCGTTAGTCCGTGAGCTCGGTGCAATACCGATCGACTACCAGCGCGAAGACTTCACGCGTGTCTTGCCTGGCGGATTCGATTTCGTCTTCGACGGCGTTGGCGAGGACAGCTACCGTCGCTCTTTTGATGCCCTCAAGCCTGGTGGTCTGCTCTGCGCCTACGGATACTCGGCGGGGGTACAGGCGCAGCGCCACTTGGTTGCCACACTGACGTGGATTACGCGCGTATATCTATGGAGGCGTCTCCTGAGTTGGCTGCCTGGTGGCAAGCGAGTCAGCATCTTTTCGATCAATTTGATGCGGGCGCGACATCCCAACTGGTTCCAGCAAGACCTTGCGCAATTGTTCGGCCTGCTGGCGGCCGGCACCATCCATCCCCGTGTCACCAAAAGGATCTCGTTCGACGAGGTCACCGATGCGCACCGCCGTCTCGAGGCAGGCAGTCTCGATGGCAGACTCGTTCTGTGCCCGGATGTCCCGCTCGCGCGATCAGGATGACGCCGTACTTCGCTCGCACGTCCGCTTTGGCCAGTAGCGGACATTACTCGATCACCTCGTCGGCGATCAGCAGAACATGCAGTGCAATAGCGGATGTCCGCTTAGGGCCAAAAGCGGTCATGAAGGGCTTACGTGGCTCAGGTGGGCCTACGTTGAATTTTCCTTCTCAAATAGCCGCGCGCCGAAAGCTCCCTCTTAAATTTAGTCCCCACGACAACCATCGTGACCTGCTCGTATGAGCCGCCCCGGCATTGCGCCCGTGTGCTCACCGCGCTCGAAGATTGGGATGCCTGCTGCAAGTGTTGCTTCATATCCATCGACACGCTGCACAAAGCGCCGGCCACCAGCCGGCATATCGTGGACGAGCTCTGGCTTATGCAGCCGCAGGCGGTCAAAGTCGATGATATTCACATCGCCGCGCAGGCCCGGCTTCAGCCGGCCACGATCAGACAGACCGAAAAAGTCCGCGGTTTCGCTCGTTTGCCGCTTGACCATATGCTCCAATGGCAGTCGTGGCCCGCGATGGCGGTCTCGTGCCCAATGCGCCAGCATGAAACTAGGCGTCCCTGAATCGACGATGGACGTGCAGTGCGCGCCGCCATCACTTAGACCAAGCACGCAGGCCGGGTCGCCGAGCATTTCGCGGATAGGCTCGTGATCGCCCGCCACATAATTTACCACCGGGAAGTACAGGTACTGGTTCTCCTCGATGATGTAGTCGTAGGCCACCTCATCGGGAGTGCGTCCCGTGCGCATTGCGATCACAGCAACACTCTTTTCCGGATCCGGTTCGTAGTCCGGCGGATCGCCCATCGTGAAGAATTTGTCCCAGCGCTTTGTGACCAGCTGCCTGAATTGGGCAAGCTTCGCCACCGCGACTTCGGACGGCTGCTCGGCGAGGATTTTCCGCCTTAGCTCGGGGTCGCGCAGCCGTTGACGCTGCTCCGCAATGGGAAGGTTTTCGAGCGCGTTGTAACTCGGCCGCACCGAAAACGGATTGAGCGCAGTGCCGATGCCCATCATCACACCGATAGGACGGCCAGCAATCTGTGCGGTCAGTGGCAGCCCCTCGGACCGTGCCGCGTGCACCGCTTTCATCAAACGGCGCCAACGTTCCGGATCTTCGTAACGATCAGTAAGAAGGAACCAGACCGGCCGGCGCGTTTCCCTGGCGAGCTTCCGCATCCAACGCAGCTCATACTCCTCGTCGTCGAAATCACTGTTCATGCCGAAGGCGCCCGTGCCGGTTTCACCCAGGGCCGAACCGATGCCCAACAGTTCCAAGTCGTCTGCATCGCGGGAGGGCACAAGTTCGCCGTCGGGCGTCTTGTGCGAATCAGTGCGCGAGGTGGTGAAGCCAAAAGCGCCAGCCCGCAACGCCTCGATGGTCAGCTGCCGCATCTCCGCAATGTCCTCCGTCGTAGCAGGTTCCCGGCGGATTGCCCGGTCGCCCATCACGTAGACTCGGATTGGCAAATGCGCTGCCTGCGCCGCAATGTCGATTGCGCGCTCGCGACGCTCCAGCGCGTCCATGAAATCGGGAAAGCTTTCCCATTCCCAGGTCAGCCCAGCGGCCAGCACGGGATTCGGAATTTCCTCGACCCCTTCCATCAAATCCATTAGGGCTTGGCGATGATGCTTCTTCACCGGCGCAAAGCCCACGCCGCAATTTCCAAAGACAACAGTTGTCACACCGTGCCAACATGACGGAGCGAGCAACGGGTCCCACATCGCCTGCCCGTCGTAGTGGGTATGCAAGTCAACCCAACCGGGCGTAACTAGCAGACCGCTGGCGTCGATATCGCGGCGCGCAGGTCCTTGCTTGCCACCGACCGCCGCGATGCGGCCGCCTGCGATAGCAACGTCCCCGTTGAACGCGGCCTTGCCGGTCCCGTCGACGATCGTGCCTCCACGGATAGCGATGTCGTGCATGCCAACCTCCAAGCCCGGATGATGTCCACGCTTTTCCTATTTTACCGCCCCACCGGTGATACCGGCAATGAAGCGGTCGAGGAACAAATTATAGGCGATCGCCACCGGGATGCTTGCGATCAGTGCACCGGCCATGATCTCGCCCCAGTAGAACACGTCGCCACGGATGAGATCGGTCGCCACGCCAAGGGTGATCGGCTTCTGGTCGGAGGCCGACACGAAAGTCAGTGCGTAGACGAATTCCTGCAGAGTAAGAGTGAAGGTGAAAATCACCGTCGTCAGGATGCCCGGCAACGACAGCGGGAGGGCCATCTTAATGAAGGCGCCAAACAGGCTACAGCCGTCGACGATCGCCGCCTCCTCGATCTCGACCGGCAGCGTCTTGAAGAATCCCATGAGCAGCCACGTGCAGAAAGGGATGGTGAAGGTGGGATACACCACAACCAGCGACCACATTGAATTCTGCAATCCAAGAAGAGTGATTACGCGCGACAGCGGAAGGAAGAGGAGTGTCGGCGGCACAAGGTAAGTGAGAAAAATACCGATCCCGAGGGCTTCGCCGTTGCGGCCGGTCATGCGCGCGAGACTGTAGGCGGCCGGTAGCGCAGTGACGAGAGTAATTGCCGTGACGCACAGGCCGATGATTAAGGAGTTTAGGAGCCAGGTCGTAAACAGGGTCTTCCCAAACAGATAGCGGAAATGTTCGAGAGTTGGCGGATCGGTGAACCAGAAGGGGATGTTGGTGACGTTGTAAAGGTCGCCGTTTGTTTTGAAGGAAGTGATCACCATCCAGTAGAAGGGGAAGGCCGCAAGCACAAAGAAAAATGCGACCGCGCCATAAAACGAAGTCTCCTGCAGCGCTTTTCCGACAGTGACGCGTGCCATGTCAGATCTCCCGCCGCCGGATGAACCGCAGCATCGTTACGACCACGATGAGGAGCACCGGTAGCATGAAGAGCGAGATCGCCGCTCCGTGAGACACGTCGCCCGACGTAATGCCCGTCTGAAAACCCGCGAAACCCAGGACGGAGGTTGCGCCAACCGGCCCGCCCATGGTCATCAGGAAAACTATCGACAAATCCGTGAACGTGAACACAACGCCGAACACGAGTCCAATGGTCATGATCGGCAAGAGCATCGGCAAGATGATCTGGTAATTACGCCGCCAGAAACCAGCGCCATCGACCGTCGCCGCGTCGAGCACGTCCTGCGGAATCGCGGTGATGCCTGCGAGGAAAATAACAATCGCAAACGGGAAGAAACGCCAGGCATTGACGATGGTCACCGACAGCAACGCCAGGTTCGGACTCCCGAGCCAATTCGGCGCCTCCTCGCGGGTGACGAAGCCCAACGCGATAAACGTCCAGTTGATCACGCTGTAGAGCGAATCGAACATCCACTGCCAGGCGACTGTCGCCAGCGCGATCGGCACCGCCCACGGTAGGATGACCAACGCCCTTACAATCTTTCGGCCGGGGAACGGCCGGAGCAGCACCAATGCACCGAACTTGCCGAGGATTAGACCGAGTGCTTGCGATCCGAAGGTAAAGATGAAGGTGTTTTTCAGCGTCTGCATGAATACCGGATTCTCAAGGATGTCGACGAAATTCGACAGGCCGACGAAGCTCCACGAGGGATCGTAGATTGTGTAGGCGCTGAGCGAGTAATACACCGCCATCAAGAACGGGACGCCGACCAGTAGCAGCACGTAGAGGATCGCAGGAGCAACGAACAGTGAGCCGAGCACGTCCCGCCGGTCGAGAATGAAGCGGAAATGAGAGTCCGGCTTAGGGACGGATTCAGCGATCGCGACCATCGGTATGCCCCTAGTGCCGGCTCATTCGTTTGCCGTTGTTGTCGAAGTAGCGCATCGCCCGATCGCGGACGGCGAAAGGATGCCATTTGCCGGGCCGGATCCATTCCTCAGCAACGTGTGCCGGCGGCAGCTTTGCAGTGACGACTTGCTTCGGGTCGAATCCCTCGATAGCGCCGTAAACGATGCGTTCCGAACCGAGATACTCAGAACGGTCGACACGGAATTTGAATTCCGTGGAAGCTTCGTCGGTGACCATTTGTTTGGGCAGGAAATTCTCTGGCCGGAATCCGAGAAAGCCGTCGGTGCGCCCAACGATGTTCATCGGTGGCGTCCCGACAAATGTTGCGACGAATCGATCGGCCGGATCGTCATATATTTCCGTCGGCGTTCCGACTTGGCGAACGAGCCCCCCGTCGATGACGGCAATGCGGTCGCCCATGCCCATTGCTTCGACCTGATCGTGTGTCACATAAATGGTGGTAACGCCGACCCGCTGCTGGAACTGCTTGATTTCAAGGCGCGCCGAGGCGCGCAGCTTGGCATCTAGGTTCGATAGCGGCTCGTCGAGGAGTAGCACAGTCGGTTCACGGACGAGCGCGCGCGCCAACGCGACGCGCTGGCGTTCGCCACCGGAAAGCTGGCGCGGCCGCCGGTCGAGCAGACGGTCTATGCCGAGGAGTTGCGAGGCCCACTCGACCTTCCTATCGATTTCGGCGCGCGGCACACCCTGCGTCTTGAGCGGAAAGGCGATGTTGTGGCGCACCGAAAAATGCGGATAGAGGCCGTAGCTCTGGAACATCATCGCGACGCCGCGCGCGCGGGGCGGCAATTCATTGACGAGATCACCGCCAATCAAAAGATCGCCGCTCGTCTGCCGCTCCAATCCGCAAATGATCCGCAGGAACGTCGTTTTGCCGCAACCGGACGGGCCGAGCAGAACCATGAATTCCCCGTTCGGCACGTCCAAGGTGATGCCGTTGACGGCGGGAACTTCGCCGAATTTTTTGATTATGCTCTTGGTCGATACCGCAGCCATTGAACCTCCCAGAATCAACGTAGTGGCATTCGCTCGGCCATTCCCACAATGGCGTGGCGCCATCTCAGCAGATTTCCCCCCTTTGCCGACATTTGATCGCGCCGGCATGAGCCGGACTGCAGCGCGACTGTGCAGTCCGGCTTATACTGTCAGGCCTTGCCGGCCCATTTCTTCATGATGATCTCGCACTGCTGTGTGCCCCACTTGACCGCATCCTCGGCGCTCAGTTGCCCCGTCGCGGCCTTCGCCATCATGTCGTTGATGATGAAGGCGTAATAGATCTCGTCCATTGCAGGGGTTGCCGGTCCAGGATAGCCCGGGATAGCGGACCACTGGTCCGAGTCCTCGAGAATTTTGAGCTTGTCAGATGGGGTCGATGTCGGATCGTTGGACAAAATTGGCATAGGCTTGGGCACGAGACCGGCAAAACACGGATTGTTATAGCCCTCGCTTGCCTTGAAGGCTTCCGGCCAGTTTGATGCGTAGTATCGCAGGAACTCCTTCGCTGCTTCCTGGTTCTTGGCGAACTTCCAGATGCCGTAGAACTCGGAGGCGGCGCCCATAAACCGCTTTGCAGGGCCTTTCGGCGGCTCGATGACGAAGATGTCATCGGCCAGTTTTTTGTTGGACTTCTGGACCGTCCGGTACGCCGAAATCGGGTTAATGATGTACGAACCGACGCCAGAGGCGATGTACTGGTTGTTGCTCGAATCGTTCCACGACAGCACTTCAGGCGTCATCGCTTCCTTGTAGAGCGCGGCGACGTACTTGGTCGCTTCTACCGCCTCCTTACTGTCGAGAATGATCTTCTTGCCGGCCTCGTCCTGTTCGGAGGCGCCGTAGCTCCACAACAAGCCGCGCCATGTCGTACTCGGATCGTTGCTGTGCCCCAGCGAGATGCCAACGGGATGACCTTTCGCCTTCAATTTGGCACCGCCGATGCGCAGGTTGTCCCACGTATCCGGCACCACACCGATTTCACCCCACAAGCTCTTTTGATACATGCCGGGGAAGTTGATGTAGAAGTCAGGGAAGGCCGACCATGTGCCATCGTCGGCGTTGTAACCGAGCTGCTTGCCGATTGTGGATACCTTGCCGTACTTCTTTTCCGTCTCGTTCACGAGGTCGGCGACGTTGAGGAAAAACTTGCGATAGAGATGCGCGCCGCCGGCACCGTTAAACCCGAAAAGATCATGCCCAGACTGCGCTGAAGCTTCGGCAGCCGCGCGCGCCGGAACATTCTGTACCGGGATGTGATCGACGGTAACAGCGACCTTGTTCTTCTCGCCCCAGTCCTTGGCGAACTTGTCGAACCAGGCGTCGTACTCCGGAACGAAGTGACTCCATTGCACGATCGAAAGTGATTTGTTGTCGGCCAATGCACGCGACACAAACGGCGCAGTGAAAACCGGCGTAGCACTGGCGGCGGCAAGCATCAGACCCGTATTCTGTAAGAATCGGCGTCTCGTAACGCGTAGAAGTTTTTTGGCGCTCATATTGCTTCCTCCCAACATTCACTGATTATCTTTTTGGACCGCTACGATAGCGCGCGATAAGCGCTCTGGGCCAGTGGACCGTTTAAAGTTGTTCGCGCTTGAACTTGAGCGAGCAGCGGAGTGGCCGCGAGCGATCTCGATAGAACTGGGGTTAAATGGGTCAACAGACCTGACCTGTACACATCTGCGGGTTGCCGGCTGAGATGAACAAAATTTAATTTTTTGCCAGCAGCTGTTGTTACAGTTGCGTCGTTATGAGCGGAGCGGCGTAATTGAAAGTCTTCATTACGGGTGCGAGCGGCTACATCGGTGGGTCCGTTGCCGCCGCGCTGATGGCAGTAGGCCATCAAGTCAGCGGTCTGGCGCGCTCGGACGAGAGTGCCGCAGCACTGACGAACCTCGGCATCAGGCCGGTACGCGGCACCCTCGAGGATATCGGAGTCCTGGCCGAGGCCGCGCGCGACGCGGACGTCACGATCAACGCCGCTAATGCCGACCACCGCGCCGCAGCCGCTGGCATACTCAAGGCGCTCGCAGGCACTGGCAAAATCTTCCTGCATACTGACGGTTCCAGCATCGTCGGCACGCGCTCGCGCGGGAAGCTGGTCGAGAAAGTCTTCGATGAGGAGACGCCTTTCACGCCGACGCCGCAGCGGGCGGCACGAACGGAAATTGACAAGATGGTGCGGGATGCGGCGCACAACGGCGTGCGTTCGATCGTGATTGCGCCTAGTCTGATCTACGGGCTGGGGCACGGCCTCAATCCGCATAGCATCCAGGTGCCCTGGCTGATCAAGGTGGCGAAAAAATTTGCTGTGGCGAAGCACATGGGCGCGGGCGAGAACCGCTGGGCCAACGTGCACATCGACGACTTGATGGGATTATACCTGCTGGCGATCGAGAAGGCACCCGCTGGTGCTTTTTATTTCGCGGAGAACGGCGAGAATTCCATGCGCGAGGTGTGCGAAGCGATTAGCCGCATGCTCGGACAAGGCGGCCGCACGGAAAGCATGACTGTGGAGGAGGCGGTCATCGAATGGGGCGAAGGGCCGGCTAACGATACCATGGGCTCCAACAGCCGCGTGCGCGCCAAACGCGCGCGCGCTGAGCTCGACTGGCAACCGAAGGCACGTCCCTTGATCGAGGAGATCGAGTTTGGCTGCTATGTCCAGGAGCGTTGATTCCAGCTCACATTTGCGTCGCAGAGTTTACCCCCATTTGCCCCTCCCCACCATTGCGATACAGGATTAAGCAATCAGCCCTTAACCTCGACTGAGATTATGCAATTGCCTGCGGTGTCATATATCGAGCACCGACAAATTGAACATCGAGCGGTTCTGATCTACGCCGGACTTCCCAAGTCCAATGGGTTCGTGCGCCCGCCGAGTAAGACCCGCTTAGGTAACATCGTCATAGGTTTTTCTTCGCGCCTGCAAATCGACCGAGCGCTCTTTTGTATTGGGCGTCTTTTTGCGTTCCCTAAAGCCCAAAGCACAGGCGACCGCAAGCACGACAATTGCGACGATCAGCCAAAATACAATTTCCACTGCACCCCTCCATCATCAAGGATGCCAACGGGTGATTTCCGGCCTCACTCACGAATAATCACGCAAAAAGGGTTGCGCCACCATAACGGCAGACTGACGATTTTTTAACCGCTCCAGCCGCATAACGGCGGCGCCCGTCCTGGCCTCGGACGCGCAACCCAACCCGGCCGGCGAAGCCCTCCGTCGCAAAAGCGCTTTGCCGGTCGGGACCAATGCCCATCCGCTAAATGGTTTATTCAATCACTCACGCTAATAGTTTGTTCGGTTTAAGGGGGCGTCGGGCGTACTTCCCCCGGCCGGCTGCATCGATCCTATTCGGGTGATCCAATCAGCCGGTCGGGGAAACTAAAGCAACCTAAGTTTTAGCAAGGACGAACCGGCAAGCATGGCCGATCGCCCAAACAATCGCGGCTATTAAGATAAGAAAACCCACCTTGGGTAGATCGTCGCTCCGCGCGGAGCCCTCGTTGACATAAAGTGCGATAGCCACGCCGACGATCAGCGCGGCGATAATACGGCCGAGCCAATAAAGAACATTTCCCAGCTTGGCAGTCCTTTTTCCAGAGCTATTTCGTTCGGTCTGCATCGCCAATCTTGAGCGTGGCCGGGGCGGTTCGTAGGGTACTCTTTTGGATCTGGCACCAATGCCCCCCAATTCCCGGCATAAGCCGTCAACTACCTCAAAGCGCTCACTCAGATCGGCTTGCGCGGCTAGACGCAAGTGGGCTTTTGCCAAGTTCTCATATTGGACCCGCATCTGAGGCTTCGCCTCGGACTGCGCCCGAGCATGCAATTCGGCTGCTTTTATTCGGTGCTGGTCCCCCGCCGCCATTTTTCGACCCTCTTACGGACGCACGGCAAGCACTTTAATGCAAATCCTTTAAGAATCGTTCAGACGCACGGCCAGCTTTACGGTAAGGCAGGTAGTTCAAACATTTTTCGCGCAGCCGTGTGTAGGGACAGTGAACCTCGCAAACCGATCTCAAGCTACATGTCGGCTTTACTCCCGAAAGCAGACATTAGCCGACAAATGCAGGTGTCCGCCAAGGGCCAATAGCGGACATGACATGAATTCTGTAGGATTGCTTTCGATGATGCAGAAACTCGGAGCCACCAATGCAATTTGGCACCCGTTTCGCTCTCGCGCTCTTACTGACGACTGTGCAATTTTCGGCGACTTCCGCCGAGGATGCTCCTGCGGCGAAGATGCCTCAGGAGCTTATTCCGTTTTCGTCAGATGAGGGACTTATCCGTCTGGCGCGTGCAACGGCGAAAGTTGACTTTCCCGCGCTCGCCAATCAGTTCGAGGCGCAGTCCAACCCTGCGTTCTGTGGTCCTACATCAGCGGCAATCGTCCTAAACGCGATACGCGGTCGGAGCGCGGACTTACCGCGTGACCGCAGCCGCCTGCGCGAGGAAGACCTTCGATATGTTCCCAAGAACTACGATCCAACCATACCGCGCTTCACACAAGACAACTTAATAACGAAGGGACAAAAGACGCGGGCGCAGGTTCTCGGAGAGCCTTTGACGATTAATGGAAAACAGGTCAGCGACTACGGTTATGAGATCCGTCAACTTGATGAAATGTTGAGAGCCAATGGGGTAGACACGAAGCTCACTATAGTTGACGACAGCAAGGCCGAGCAGGACATTCGGTCAGAGCTGGTTGAAAACCTCAAACGTCGAGGCGACTACGTAATCGTCGCTTTCCTGCGCGAAGCAGTAGGCGAACGGGGCGGCCCGCATATTTCCCCGGTTGGTGCATACGACGCCGAATCTGACTCGTTTCTCGTATTGGATGTCAACCCGGCCAATGCAGATTGGGTTTGGATGCCGGCCAAAACGCTCGTGAATGGCATGCGCACGTTTGATAAGATCGAAAATCGCGGATACGTCCTCGTTCAGCCAAACTGAGTTCGTCTTAGTGCACGTCCGTGAAAGCACACATGTGTGGTGCGCAACTCATGTCTGCTTTGGGCCGAAAGCGGACATGCCAGGAGCCTACTCGATTATTTCGTCGGCGCGGCTAAGCAGCGACGAAGACCTGTACCGGGGAGGGCCCCAAGGATGTCCGCTTTGGGTCAAAAGCGGAATTTTACAACTCAATCGGCGAGTTAGCTCCACGAGGAGAGACTTGCTACCCGCCCGCTCCAGGAATAAAGCACCTGATCTGTGTCCGGCCTTCATAGTCCTTGTAGGGCCACACGACGGCCAGCCCGAACTTGTTTGGTCCAGTCACCAGCGCGTCGGCCGGTACCTCGATCCATTGGCCGTAAAGTCGCACCCGATATTTTCCATCTTTCGTATCCCAATCCACATCCTCGACGGTCTGGCCATCAGCCACTGAGCAGCAAGGCCCTCTCCGGCTTGCGAGGTTGTCGAACCATTGCTTGAGCGGCGAGTTTGCATACTTTCCATCGAGGTCGCGGGCGAGACCTAATCCGTGAAAAAACAGCAATGACAAGGCTGCGCGGCAAATAATGCCAAATTTGGCCGGAGTGAAAGAAGTCGAGGCCTCCGTCATATGCATGGCCCGATCTCTGATGCACCGGCGCCACCCAGGGCAAAATATTTGGTCCATGGCTTACTAAATCGAGTCGGCATAGCCCATCAGCACGCCGATGCGCCGCATACGTTCGGGCTGCTGCGCTCGGGCGGCGAGCGGCCACACCGCTGCGCCGCAAAGAAGCGTGATGAGCTCGCGCCGTCTCATTGCCTCCCCCGAGGCTTAGGACAAGGCATCGTAGCGGCTTAAAAGAGGTTCGGTAAGAGATGGCCCAATGTCCGCTTTGGGTCAAAAGCAGACATTTGCACTGCACCAGCCCATGTCCGGTTTACCCCCAAGAGCGAACATTTGCGGTGCGCTAGCGCATGTCCGCTTTGGGCCAATAGCGGACATTCCTACCGACCTCCGACCGGAAGCCGTTCGCGATGTTGAAATGCAAGGAGTTACTGTACTCTCGGCCTTTCATTCGGAGCCTCCGCGTAGGAGTATCGCAATATGACAACATCAACCGCAGACAGCGTCCGAGTTGTTTCACTCGAACTTATTGGACGACCGCCATCCTTGCATCAGCGACTTTAAATCTAAGAGCCGCTTGTCGCCTCCTGCGCAATTGAGCTGAGAAGTCCCGCCATCGCTTTTACCGCTGGCGCGCTGATTGTGCCGAGAGAGTGGCGCCGCGCGATCCAGTTTGGATCGTTATAGCTGAGCCATGTCTTCCCATCCGAATCCTCCCAGACCAGCGCTTTGAGGGGCAGATCAATGCCGGCGGACTGTTGGTCCTGCATTAACGCGGTGCCGCCCCGCGGATTGCCAAAAATCACAAGTTCGGTCGGACGCAATTGTAGTCCGACAGAGGCTGCACCGGCGGCATGATCGACGCGAGCAAAAACGGTGAGCTTTCGCTCGGCTAGCGCGGATAGCAGTCTGTCAATTGTCTCGGCCGCGGCAGACCGGCTTTGAAATGATACCAGGCCGCTCTCGGGCATTGGTGTGCTCCTGTTTGAGGCACGTTTCTCTTTTGACGTTGCCGGCGTTGTCGATTGCTGCGCGCGAACCGCAAACGGCCACGCCACCGCTGAGACACCTAGAAATGCGACGAACCTACGCCGTCTCATCCGACACCGATCGCTCAACCTATGGTCATGAAGGACTTATCGGCGTTCGTTACGAAACATTCCTATTGTTGCTCCCTAAATCGAGTTGGACGTAAGTCCAACGATTTTCAAAATTTATAAAGAAGTTATGCGTGTCCGCTTTGGGTCAAAAGCGGAAATGGCCCGTCTATTCGGTCCATCGTTTGTCAGCAGGAGGAAGAAACGATGAATCGAAGATATCCGCCACGCTTGGTTTTGCCTTGAATTTGTATGCTAGCCCAATTTGGTCGATCGCCTGCTCGAAACGCCGAATATCCACACCGCCGTAGCCATTCGTTCGCACTTCCGGCGTGAGAATGTTGTCTCTAATGGCCATACGCAATCGTTCGAGCTCCACATCCTTTTTGGCTTCCTCATTGCGTCGGAGAACCGATTCGATCGCGCGCGAGGGACTTGCGACCGTGTCCTTCAGCCCCTTGAGAAAGGCACGCAGGAAACCTCTCACGGCCTCAGCATTTTCCGCCGCAAACTTCGCATTCACGATGATCGCATTGCTGTAGAGTTTGAGGCCATGATCGCCCATCAACATGACAACGATGTCGTCCACCGGTACGCCGCGATCTTTAAGCGTAAAGTAGGAGGAGAACGAAAATCCGGTGATGGCATCCACTTGGCCATCGGCAAGGATCGGCTCGCGCGCCGCAAATCCGACGTCGAGGACCGTCACCTTTCTAGCGTCGATGCCGGTCGTCTGAACGAAGATGGGCCATACGGCAAAAGCGGCATCCCTGGCCGGCGCGCCGAGCTTTTTTCCTTCCAGGTCTTTCGGCGTCGTTATGCCACGGCTCTTGCGCGCGACGATGGCGCCGGGGGGCTTGTTGTAGACCATGAATACCGCCTTGAGTCGGGCACCTGGATTTCGGTCACGGAATTTGATGAGCGTGTTGATATCGCCGAAGCCTATGTCATAGGTGCCAGAGGCGACGCGATTGATCGGTTCAAGCGAACCGTTTCCAGGCTCGATCGTCACGTCAAGTCTTTCCGCGGTGAAATAGCCACGGTCTACCGCGACCAGAAAGGGTGCGGCCGGTCCTTCGAATTTCCAATCAAGTGTGAATTTGACGGAGGTTTGCGCGTCGGCAGAACCTTTCACCAGTGCTGCCGCGAGCAACCCGAGGATGAGGCCCCTGTGGCTACGGCGGAAAAGATGGATAACGCACATGTTTCCAACCCTTCGCTGCCCGATTTCTTAAAAATCGGTCTGCCTACCCCCAGGTTGCGTCCGTGTGACGTTGTCACGAATTTCGTTTTGTTACTGAATGCCTTGTGTATTCGTTTCATCGGAAAAGCAAGGCCACCACCACCACGAGCAGCAACAGCACCAAAGTGCCAAGCAATCCGCCGCGCCAAGCCTGCAACGTGCTATGTTGGCCGCGCAAAGCCCGTGACTCGCTACGTCGCCTGCGCCAGGCCTGCAACGTGCCACGTGGGCTGCCCCGTTTAAACATCTACCTGCTCGACATTGATGGTGCGGGTTCGGCCGCCGGTCTGAGCCCACCTCGAATGATACCACATCGCCTGGGCGGATAAGATCAGTGTGACAGTGATGTCCGCTTTACCCACGAAAGCGGACATGTGCGGTGCACAAAGCCATGTCCGCTTTGCGCCAATAGCGGACATCCGTAGGTTAAAATACAGCGCCAGTCTTACGCTTAAGGAACAGGCCTATCGCCGTTAGCAAGGGCCACTCGCCGCTGGGCTATTGCGTTTGTCAGTTGCTGCATCGCCAACCCCAAAGCTCCCGTATCGGTAGCTTCGGCGTCACCCCTGGCATGCTTCTCTAATTCGCTCTTGAAAATCTCGTCTACGCGCTGCTCGGCTTCAGCTAATTCAGCCTCGCTGCCGGCCTTGCTCAGTTGATCCTTGAACGCATAGAGGCGCATGAGTGGTAGAGACTCGGGCCCGTCTTCTTTTTTCGTCATGAATTTCCATGCCGCCGCAAAAATGGACGCGAGTGAACCAAGAACCATCGATCCATACATAAACTGGTCGCCATATTTATCGAGAAATGACTTCTGCGTGCCATCGAAATAGGCGGCAGCGCCGGGATGTATCGGAATAAATGTATCCTTATCGTCGTCCTTATCCGTGTTCGGTGCGCTGATCTGCTTCAGCACTGGAAATTCTCCAATCAGATCCCGTCGCGTTTCCATGATTGATTGTGTCAGCGAAGCGACGACGTCGTCGGAGAGTGTTTTTTTAGCCACGAGGTAGAACGGCACCCTAAGGGTGGTCAGATCGTCGTCTGGAATAGCCGGCGAGCCTTGTATTGTGCCCTTCGGTAGATCGTAGCTTTCATAGTATTTTGTGACAGATGCAATTGCCCCAGCCGACTCTATTTCTATCAAGGTGGGATTTGATTTGCCGTTTCGCGGAAAAAGATTTCGCAACATCGTCAGATATTTTTCTGAAATCGGCATGACGACAAGCAGGGCATTCACCTGTTTGGACTTCAGCGTCTGCGGGATGTCTCTAAGGTTGAGGTCCTTGAACTGTACCTTCGCTCGCTCAAGGTCGTATTCCTGTTTCAAGGCTTCGACGACCTGATAATTCACGGGGCCGCCAACGACGCCAATCGTCTTTCCCTTGAGATCGTCCATACCTGAGATAGCGCCTCCGGGAGGCACAACGATCAGCACGACGGCGCGCGCGAAAACAACGACGCTCTGCGCTGCCGACAAATCATTTGCATCGGCTCTGACGATCGCCAGATCGGCTTCGCCCGCTGAAAACGCCTTTGCAGCCTCCCATGCCGTTCCTTTATCAATGACCTTAAGACGAACGCCGGAATCCTTGGCCGACATATGGCCCGCAAGAGCCGCCATGAACCGGGGCATATCGGCATCCAATGAGCCAGCGACAACGGTGAGCGTAGTGGGGGCCGTGGCGTATCGGTATGCGAAAAGACCCGCACCTCCCGCCAACGCGGCAAGTGCGACAACAAGCGTGGCTCTAAGCCAACGGGGTAGTCGCCCTGTGGCAATTGCAGCGACCACAGCCAAAAGACCGGCGCCAATCGCTATCTGCTGATACTGCTCTCGTTGCATAAGCAACCCCCAAATTGCCGTAGCGAAACCTCAGACCTTAATCTCCCGCTGATGGCTTTCGTGAAAACTCTTACGAAAGACGACGCTTCCGACTAGCCACATTACAGGCTCAAGCACCGAGATTGGAAGCGTTGCCGGTCCTATTGTCCGCGTAGGATCCATGTGCAGCGCAGAAAGGCTACGTCCGCTAAGGCCAGAAACGGACATGCTCCATCGTCCATTCATGGGTGACCGGGCCGGCGAGATGCGAGCCCGAAGAAAGGGGGATCAGATTAAGCCGGCCGCGATCCCCGCCACGCTCGTTCCGTTCATGGGGCGTCCTTTCCTTCGTCGGCGAGGCCATACGCCACTTGCTCGGCGGCAAATCCAGCGACGGCAAAGCGGCCGATCGGTTGCAAGTAGTCGTCGCTGCAGCGATCGACGAAATCCTCCGAAGCGAGGATGGTTCGGCCCAAGCGGCCGGCAAGTTTCTCAAGCCGCGCCGCCAAGTTTACCGCCGGACCGATGCAAGTGAAATCCAGCCGGTTGCTGCTGCCGATATTGCCGAACAGCACGTCGCCGACATGTAGTGCCAAACCAAAGCGCAGGCCGCTGCAATCGCCTTCGCTCGCACCCAGCGCGTCAATCTGACCGCGCGCCTCTTTGCCAGCTTCCAGTGCGGCGGAGCAGATTTTCGAGAAATCGCGCTCGGCGCCAATCGGAAAGATTGCCAACAGTCCGTCACCCATATATTTGAGCACTTCGCCGCCATGCTCGACTATCGCCGGCACCTGGCAGTCGAAATAGCGATTAAGTAGATCGACTAGATTCTGCGGCGGCAGCGTGTCTGCCAACGTGGTGAATCCGCGCATGTCGGACAGCCAGATCGCGGCGTGGATCGCCTCGGTATCGCCGCGGCGAATATGTCCCGCGAGCACTCGCTCGCCGGCATTCTTGCCGACATAAGTGGTCAAGAGATTGCCGGCAACGCGATACCAGGAGCGGATTTCGGCGACCCGCGCCAACGGCGCAACTAGCGACTGGATGGCCTCGATCTCGGCATCGGTAAAACCGCGGGGCTGCCGTGTCGCCCATGACGAGAAATGCACCTCGCCGCCGGAAAAATGCAGCGGTGCCACGACATAATCGGTGACGCCTTCGTCGCGCAGATCGTGCAGGACCGGGTAGTCCATCATGCAGTCCGGATCGGCGAGCCGCCGCCGAAAGGCCTCGCCGGTATTGCTCACATGCGCCATCGGACTGTCGAGAAAAGACCGGCGCTCGAGCAATTCGAAGCTGCCATCGGTGACCACCGTGCCGGTCTCCGGATGCCAAACGAACCGGCGTCCGACGATCTCGGGATGCAGTGTGCGCACGAACACAGTGACGCGCCATAGCGGCAATCCGGCTGCGCTCAGCCGCTCGCAGAGTTCAGTTAGTACCTCTTGCGACAGCGGCGCGTTGCGCGCACCGTGGACTAGCCACTGAACGACCGACTGAATCGATAGCGAAGGAGGCTTCACACCTCACCCCATATTCAAAACAAAGCGTACTTCAGCGAGTATTTCTGACATATCCGCTAGGGCCACAAGCGGTATCTACAAGCGAATGAGCTACCTGATAGTATGGGCATCTAAGATGTTCGATCGGAGCAAGTGTTATGGCAAGGATTTACATCGACTGCCGTGAATACCCGAGTGAAATTAATTGCGGTTGATGCCCAAAAAGAGCTAATCGATGCCGCTGTTCAACACGCCGTAGCGTGCATGGCCATAAAGATAGCCCCGAAACTGCGTGAGCAAATTGGTAAATTGATCAAAGCGGAGCTTAGTGAAATTGGGATTGCCAGAGTGACGGGGTCCGCCTTGGGTCAAAAGCAGACATATGCGCTGCAAAACTGGGGGGCCAAATAGCGCCCGATAATCAACTAATGTAGCGTTTTGCAAGAGCCGCAAACAAGACTGTGCATGCAGGGGTAAAATCATGAGCCAGACCATTGTGGGCGGCTGCGCCTGCGGCGCGATCCGATATGAGACCGACGCCACTCCCGTAGCGATGTTTAATTGTCATTGCCGCGACTGTCAGCGGGCAAGCGGCAGCGGCTATGCCGCTATCCTAGTGGTTCCGAAAGCGACGGTCCGTGTCCAGGGCCAACCGCGCTATTACAAGACGGTTGGTAATGCTGGCCAGGCGGTCGAGCGCGGATTTTGTGCGGTCTGTGGAAGCCCGGTGATGTCCAAGTTGGAGCGAAAGCCCGATCTTCTCGTACTGCCAGCCACCAGCCTCGACGATCCGTCGCTATACAAGCCGGCGATGGACGTCTTTACGGATAGTGCTTGGCATTGGGACGCGATGACTGTCGACACGCGGAAGCTACCAAAGGGTATGGCAAGTTAGCGTCAATCCCCGTATCCGCCGGAGTTAGATCACCGCTTTGGGTCAGAAGCAGACATATGCAGTGCAACACGGCATGTCTGCTATGCGCCAAAAGCGGACATGATCTGCGCGTCAGCGGAAGCGACGGACATATCCGCGTCTTCGCTTCAGAACTTGTTCTATTACTTCTGCTAAGCGTCGCTGAAATTCAACATCAAGTAGCACTTCAGCGTCGTCAGCGCGCACAGCTCCGGCACGCACGAGCACTGCGAACTGCTCTTTGAGCAAATTCCATTCATGAGTTGTCGAGTCGCCAATCATGGATGTCTCCACCTGAATCAACCCAATCAACCGGAAGGCTGTTCCGATGAAGCAGCAGGCGAACGATAAAGAAGTGATGTGAATCGCTCTTGTAATCCATAAAGGCGGCATCAAGATTTACGCGTTGCGCGACGGAACGTAAGACAGCCCACAGAGGTAATTGGAACTACCATCGGTATATCCGCTTTGGGCCAATAGGGGACATTTCGTGTACTCAATTACTTCGTCGGCGCGGTCTGCCGGCCGCAGCCTTAGGGGTTCGTAAGAGATTTCATAGAAAAGTTGTGTGAGCGGGCTCACAAACGTTTTGTTCGGACAACGCAATTATCCGCATTGAGAGCATTTCCGCGCGAGGCCCACATGCGAAGAATATAAATGCTGCGTTGGTCCTGAGCGGCAGCTTCGTCGGTGTGACGGCATCGCCGAGCACGTCGCCCGCCAAGATGGACGCAAAACCATCCATGATCTTTACGTCGCCTACTAACTGACATGAAGGCCTTTTCCGGTGGAGCTAGTAACCTGCCTTGATCGCCTGGCGAAGCCGCTAAACTGACAGAACCAATCTCAAAGCTATGCGTTGCAATTTTATTGCACCGAGGGGGACACGCTATGTGGATCAATTTTGCCGGCCAATTCCAAAAAGGCCTTACCGCCCTACCACTAAAAACCTACCAGGCCGGCGAGACGGTACTTGCCAACGGCTCGAGAACGAACGAGCTGCTAATTCTCAAAAATGGCAGTGTCGCAGTTGTCAGGCAAGGCATCGAGGTTGCGAGGGTAACGGACCCTGGCGCTATATTCGGCGAAATCTCCGCGCTGCTAGACTGCCCGCATACCGCCGACGTGCGTGCCTTGACAACCTCACAGTTTCACGTCGCGCACCCGGCCGCTTTGCAAGACCCGGCCGCTCTCTTTTATGTCGCGGCAATCCTGGCGCGGCGTCTTGACAGGACCAATCAGACCCTCGTCGAATTAACAAATCAGATTGAGGTGGGCGAGCCGCGCAGCGCGATTGCAAGTACAATTGAGAAGATGAAGGGACTACTGGTTGCAAGCGGTGCCACTCTCGGTCACGTCGGCTATTCATACAATCGGTTCGCATAAGAAGGTGAGCGCTGCCCAGCTAGGAAATTGGAATGTACGCTAAAGGCCAAAAGCGGAATTCGGTCCAACGGCACGGTGCAGAAGGCTATTGCTGAAGCCGGCGTGCGCGGCGTGCGGGTGCACGGGGCCTAGCTGGTTTTAAAGGCATGTCCGCTTTGGCTCAAAGGACCAATAGCGGTTGTCGGACAGTTTCACTCGTTGCCCGCGACCATCAGTGAAGGGACGCAACACCCCAATGAGGGTTTATGGCGGCGGGTTTAGTCCACTCAATTGCTAACGGTTTCCTGGGCTTAGGAGCACGACACGCCGCGGTTCGACAGCCATGTAGACGTCGCGGCCAGCCGCAATCGGCTCCATCGCAGCACACCGGGCGACAAGGCGTTGATCACCCCAATAGAGATGAATCTGACTGAAGTCGCCTTGGAAGACTGTCTTTTCAATCTTCACCGGCCAAACGTTTCGTTCCCCGGCCGGCCGCTCCTGCGAAATCCGCAGATGCACCGTGCGCACCGAAACTGTCATCTCAGGGCCGGCCTTGCGCCCATAAGCCATACCGTAAATGAGCTGTCCGGTCGCCGTTTCCAGCGCCGTGAGTCCGTCGCAGTCTAGATCGGGCCGATGGTGCCCACGGATCAAATTAGCGGAACCAATGAAGTCAGCAACGAACTCGCTATGCGGCAAGCTGTAAATCTCGTCGGGCGTGCCAGTCTGTTCGACCAGCCCGTCGCGCATCACCACGATTCGATCCGACATCGCCAGCGCTTCCTCCAAGTCATGGGTGACATAAAGCGAGGTGATGCCCAGCCGATGCTGGAGGTCGCGAAGCTCAATACGCATGTCGGCGCGCAGCTTGGCATCTAGATTCGACAACGGCTCGTCGAACAGCAGCACCGACGGCTGGAATACGAAAGCACGCGCCAGCGCCACGCGTTGCTGTTGACCGCCAGAGAGCTGCGACGCACGCCGGCCACCAAATTCCCGCATCTGCACCATTTCGAGCGCGCGATCTACTTTGTCCTTGATTTCCGGGCCGCCGACTTTGCGCACCTGTAGCCCGTAGGCGACGTTGTCGAATACTGTCATGTGCGGCCAGATCGCATAGGACTGGAACACCATCGAGAGGCCGCGTTTTTCGGCGCGAACGTTAATCTTTCGTGCGGACGAGAAGACCGGCAGACCGTCGATACGAATCTCACCGGCCGTCGGCTGTTCGAGTCCGGCGACCGCACGCAGCGTCGTGGTCTTGCCGCAACCGGACGGTCCGAGCAGCGTCAATTGTTCACCCGGCATAACGTTGAAGTTCACCCCGCGCACCGCCGGCACGCTACCGTAATAGAGCTCGAGGCCCTCGACCTCGATATGTGGGCGCGGTGTCGAGAGTGATGGGGGCGATCCCTGCGGTGATGCTGGCATGCTTGTCCCTAAGTCGCTAGTCGACGGATAGTGCGCCAACTCGACGCGTGACAACAACAAGGACGATAATGGCAAGCGCCACCACCAGCGTCTGGATCAGTGCCAAAGCAGCAGTCAGTTCGGAACTGGTGCCGAACCAGGATTCGACGATCGAGGGTGTAATTACCTTGGAATGCGGGCCCATCAGCAATATAGAGGCGCCGAGCTCACGCACGCTGGCGATGAACAACAACAACCAGGCGGCGACCAGACCGGGCCTAAGCAGCGGGATCGTCACCGTACGCGCGCGGAACGCCCATGACGCGCCGCACATCTGCGCACATTCCTCTAGGCTTTTGTCGATCTGCAGTATGACGCCGGCGATGGTGCGCACACCGAGCGGCAGGAATACCGTGAGATAGGCGATTAATAACAACCACAGCGTGGCATAGATAGGGATGGGGAAAACCACCCAAGCCCACATCAGCCCAAACGCGAACACCAGGCGCGGCACTGCTTGTGGAAACATGACGATATATTCAATCAAGCCGCTGCCAGGTAGCCGTGAGCGGTAAATCAGCCACGCCAAAAGCCCCATCAAGACGATGCCGATCGTGGCGGTACCAAACGCAAGCAGCAGACTGTTGCTGAGCGCGGAGCGTACGGCATTCATCGCCATGGCCGTGCGGAAGTTGTCGAGGGTAAAGTTTTCGGCGGTGGGAAAAACCACTGCGATTTTCTGTAGCGAAGCAAAAAACAGGGTGCCCAGTGGTAGGATCACGGCAACAAATAAATAGAGTAAGCAAATGCTGAGCAGGACATAACGCAGTCGCCCGACGTCTAGCAGCCGAGGCCGAAACGCCTTCCCGGTGATCGTCACATAGCTTCCAGATATCACGACGCGCCGATACGCGTAGAGCATGGCCCACATCACCGCGAACAGCGACGCGCCCATGGCCGCCGCGACTTGTATCTTAGGCGGGTATTGTTGGATCATTTGGTAGATTGCTGTGGTGATGACGTAATAGCGTGTGGGCAGGCCAAGCACGAGCGCGACGGCAAACGAGCCGAGCATCTCTGCAAAGACAAAGATGGCGGCGCCGAGAATGCCCGGTGTCACCAGCGGCAAGGTTATCTGCATGATCGTGCGAATTCGGCTCGCTCCGATGACCTGCGAAGCCTCTTCGAGCGAGGGGTCCATCGATTTCATCAGCGCCGCGATCATGACGAAGGCGACCGAGCCCTCGAACAACGCCATGACCCAAGCGATGCCGTACGGTGTATTGATGTCAATGAGGTGGCCCTCTCCGCCAAACGCCCGCCAGATTCCGTTGATGAAGCCGCTTTCAGGCTGACCGAGCAGACTCCAGGCTAGTGCGCCCAGGAGCGGCGTCAGGTAATACGGCACGGCCATGAGTTGCTCGAATAAGCGCCGCCCGGGCACGTTGGTGCGCGTGAGGATCCACGCCATCAACGAGCCGAACATCAGGGCCATCACGGTTGCGGCAAGCGACACCATGAGCGTGTTGAGCATGATCTGCGGGTATTGCAGCAGGCTGCTAAAATTATCGAGGCCGTAGGCGGTCGGCGGCCGAATTTGCGGGTCACCGACATCAAAGGCGGCCTGCAATAGAAAATAAACCGGATAGAGGACCAACACAGCGGCAATCGCCGCGACTCCATATCCGGCCACTTTCTGCGCAGAGAACCAGGATCCCATCGATCCCACAAACGGCCCCCGTCACAGGCCGAGCATACTGTTCCATTCCTTCAGGAACGTCGCGCTCTGCGACGCGTATTCATCCCAGTCGGAAGGATAGAGTAACTTGAAATCGCTAAGTTTCACTCCGGTCGGCATGGCTGGCGCGTCCGTGCGCACCGAACCGTAGTAGAGATTCGGATTGGACTGGTACCAGGCTTGGCCACGCTTCGACATCGCCCAGTCGACGAACAGTTTAGACGCTTCAGGATGCGGCGCCCTGCTGACCGCGCCGACAACGAGCGGTGTGCTCACCAAACCATCAGGCGGTGCGACGAATTCCACCTTGGCGCCCTTGCTCTTGAAAAGGAAGTAGGCAGGATATTCGCCGATCGCGGTGATCATGTCGTCGCCCTTGGACAGGCGATCGAACAATTGCACACGCGAATCAAACGCACGCGGCTGGAGCTTGGCGAATTCCTTCCAGTAACCGTCACCGTAAATCTTCCGTAGCGTATACCACTGTACGAACTGCAGACCGGATGCGGAGATCTTGCAGCTGATCTTGCCCTTCCAGCGCGGATCGAGAATGTCCTTCCAACCCTTTGGCGCATCGGAGACGGCGACCTTCTCGCTGTTGTAGGCAATGCCGGCCGGATCGACGCCGGTCCAGAAGAAATAGCCATTCGGCTCGCTGAGATGATCCTTCTTGTAGGCGGATGATTCTGGCGACACGTAGTGCTCGTAACCACCTTTTCTTCGGAAATCGAAAGCCGGAGCAATGTCGGACAACTGGATGACATCGACATCGAAACGTCCGGCCGCGCGCTCCGACAAGATCTTGTTATAGAGCGCGCCGGTCTGCGCGCGGACGTAGCTGGTCTTGATCTTCGGGAAGTCCTTGTTGAAGCCTTCCATGATGCCGGCGGTGCCAGCCTCATTTTCATGGCAGTAGAACACCAACTGCCCTTCCTGTTCGGCCTTCGCTACGTCGGCATTAGTAGTGAAGTCGAGCACGTTGGTCGGCGACTTCGACACGCCCTGCGCCAACAGATTGGGCGCCGCAATCCCGAGAAATGGCAGTGCAATTGCACCCGTACCGGCTTTCAGCATTCGGCGCCGCGTCAAATTACCGTGCCTGAGTTCGGCCATAGTTGCTCTCCCTGTGTCTTGTTATTATCGCTTATCGCATAACTCATTTGACGTACGGCTCGATAAGTTCGATCCGATTGCCGAATGGATCGTCGACATGACGCCGATCGCAACCCTCGATTGGCTCGTCTGCCGTGACCTTGTAACCGGCCTGCTGTGCTTTCGTCACCATGCCGGCAAGGTCATCGACAATGAAAGCCGGGTGGGCCTTGCGCGCCGGCGTGAAATTTTTTTCGACTCCCAAATGGACCTGCAAGGTTTCGCTTTCGAACCAGCAACCCCCACGCGCAGCAAGCTGCGGCGGCTTCACTTTTTCCGCGAGCCCGAGGATGCCCTGGTAGAACGCCCTCGCCTCGTCTTCCCGCCCGGGCGGCATCGCAATCAAAATGTGGTCTATGCGGCGAACTGGCATTCATACCTCGTCTTGAACAACGGATTTTCGTCGCGGTGGAAGTTTAGAAGGCGAGCACAAGAACGCCAAGAGTTGCCATTTGTAAGCGGACATTACCTCGCTGGCACGCGCGAGACCGTCAGGGCGCTCAGCCTCACCGTGTCGCAGCTTTCGCTCGCTCTTGCCGTCCCCGCGACGTTTTGGACAAGGGGATCGTAGCGGTTCACATGAAGGTCGTTAAGGCATGCCTGATGTCTGCTTTGGGTCGAAAGCAGACATTTGCAGTGCAATAGGCCATGTCCGTTTAGCCCTAAAAGCGGACATCACACGGTCGTATCGCGGTCAAATCGATCCTTCGCGATTGCGGCCAGAACGCACAGCACAGCACCAAACCCGATGGCCGCGCCTTCGGCGCTAAGTAGTTTGTCGTGATAAAGGCATCCGCCGAGAAGAAAAACTGTGCCGACGAGAAATACGATCGCAAGTAAAAAATCCCGCATCTGTGAGCCCTCGGTGGCTGGCTTTCCGCGCGACTGTGGTCTTAAAACGTTTTCGGTCCCCCAGGGAGTGTCAAAACATTTTAGGCCATCGCGAGCCCATGTCCGCTTTAGCCCCAAGAGCGGACATGTGCGGTACAAATGGGAATGTCCGCTTTGGGCCAATAGCGGACATAAATGGGATAAGGCGACTTCGCGGACTAATACGGTTGCACTTTGCGTTGTCGCTGTGCTTTCGCCGCTTCCACCCACCACAGGAGATCGTTTGCAAAGCGTGGGAATGCCCGCTCGAGTGTGGCACCACTCTCGCCAACGGGTTCGCCCTCGGCCGATAAGGTCTGTCCGATCGGACCAACGGCGATCGTGCTCGAGACGACCACCATCCCCATCTCGGAGAGTATACCGTGCCAGGCGGTTGCCGCGCGCACACCAGACAAACGTCCCCCCGAATAGCTCGCGATCGCGGCGGGACGCCAAAACCACTCTTCGAGGAAATGATCGGTGAGATTCTTCAATCCGGGCTGGACGCCCCAATTATACTCGCCGGTGACGAACACGAACCCGTCGGCGTCACGGATCTTGCGAGCGAGCCGCTCGAGGGGCTCCGGCGCTTCGCCACTCGGATATTCCTTGTACATCCTGTCGAGCATCGGGAGGTTGATCGCCTTGGCGTCGATCAACTCGACGTCTTCGCCCAGGCGCCGCAGCCGCTCGACCACAAACTGGGTGAGCCGGATACCCATCCGATCGGAACGATAGGAGCCATAGAAGACCAGAATGCGGTTGCTCACATCGCACCTCCGTTGGCGTCAGCCTCTTGAAATTTATGACAGCGGCGCGTTCATCCATGGGCTGCGCCTTTCTGTTGCGCTGGCTCTAAGACTGTCGACATAGGGGCGGTCGGACGGGAGGCCACGACCGCTTTGTCGGCGGCAACATCGAACGTCCGCACCGCGACATCTGGAGGCGCTGGCAATAGCCAGGGAGCGCTCGCAAGGGCCATGCGGGCGTCGTTCAGCCCCTGCTTCCAGCGGCGTTCCATCGTTGTCCGCGAGAACTCGTAATCCTTGGTTTGCCCTTGAGCCAACTCCGGCCGGTAGATCAGTTCGACGATATCCATCGTTGTCCGGCAGGCCGCGCGTCGCAGAAATGCGACCTCGGGCTCATTCTTTAACGCGTCGGGAAGCTTCGCAAGCAGCGTGCTGATGTTACGGCGCAGGTTATGAGCGTATCGAAACATCTCCACCCCCATGCGGCTGCGGCTGGAGTAGCGAATATCCTTGTCTCGCTCTGAAACGGCGTCGAGGTTCTCGGGAATATCGCCTCGCGCAGGGAACAGATCGACCTGGAAGGCGAGAGTGCTGTGCCGCGGAACGCTCTCCATTATGTAGCGCAGCGGCGTGTTTGAGACGAGGCCGCCATCCCAATAGCACTCGCCGTCGATCTTGATCGCGGGGAAGCCAGGCGGGAGCGCGCCGCTCGCCATCACGTGCTCCGGACGAATGATCTGGCGGACATTGTCGAAGCACACAAAGTTGCCGGTGCGCACGTTGACGGCGCCGACGCTGAACCGGGTTTTGCGGGCGTTGATACGATCAAAGTCGACGAGCCGTTCCAGCGTCGCCTTCAGATAGAAGGTATCGTAATAGCTTGTCAGGGCGGCTCCCGTTGTCCAGACGTTGGGATGGAAAAAGCCCGGCTGACCGAACATGAGGGCCGAGATCGCTGCCGTTTGCCGCATCGCGCCGCGCCAGATGTCGAACGGGAGATCGGGCCAGTTCTTTGATGGGGATGAGACCTGCTCCCAGAATTGCCGAAGTCTTGCCACGCGGTCTTCGGGCGCGTTTCCGGCGATGATTGCGCAGTTGATTGCGCCGATCGAGATACCAGCGACCCAGTCGGGTTGATAGTCGTATTCGGCCAATGCTTCATAGACCCCGGCCTGATACGAGCCGAGCGCACCACCTCCCTGGAGCGCAAGCGCGATCTGCTTGTCAATCTTGCCCCTCGATTTCGGGCTAGACGATTTTTGCGTCATGGTTCGGATCTCCGCTCGACGAGCGCCGCTGTTTGCAAGCGCTGCCGTCGACTCCAAGAGGGCAAGCGCTGACGCGCGAACCTGCGGTAGAAAAGCCCATGTCCGCTTTGGGTCAATAGCGGACATTTCGCGGTCTTATTCGATCACCTCGTCGGCAAGCGAAAGGACGCGCTCGGGAACCGTTAGTCCAAGCGCTTTGGCGACCTTAAGGTTGAGCACAAAATCAAATTTGGTGGACTGCATGACCGGCAGGTCGGCTGGCTTTTCACCCTTGAGAATTCGGGCGGCGTAGATACCAGCTTGGCGATAGGCATCGGTTATGCTCGCCCCATAGCTCATCAGTCCACCCGCGGCAACGAACTCACGTAGAGAATACATCGCGGGAATGGCGTTTCGAGCTGCCAACCCGGTCAGCTGTTCACGATGCGAGTTTGTAAAGGGACCGGTACCGACATAAAGCGCGCCGACACCACGCGTGGCCATCGTTGCGAAGGCGCTTTCGATGTCCGCTGCGTTGTTGACATCGAACACGATCAATTGCTGCCCGGTCGCTCGTGCGACCGCCTGCACCTGTCGCTGTTCCAGCACCGCTTCGTCAGCGTCCAGTTGAACCAACATGGCAATGGTCTTCGCATTGGGTGTGAGCTGGCCCAAAATCTCGAACCGCTTCGTCCCCAGTGCGCCGGAGACAAAGCTCACGCCAGTCACGTTGCCACCCGGCCGGTTCAGACTGGCGACAAGACCGTCCTTGACCGGATCGCTTCCAGTCACGAACACAATTGGTATCGACGTGCTCGCGTTCTTGGCCGCAAGCGCCCCAAGCACGTTGGTGACGATGACATTCACAGGGTGGCGAACAAGTTCATCCAACAGCCCTGGAAGCCGATCAATCTGATTGTCGGCAAAACGAAATTCGACCGCGACATTATGGCCTTCATCAAAGCCTGATTCCTTCAGACCCTGACGGAATGCAGCCACCAATGACGTTGAGGCATTGAGCGGCGTGCTCCGTAGAAATCCGATCACCGGAATGGCTGACTGTTGCGCACGTACGGCAATTGGCCGCGCCGTGACTGCACTGCCCAGAAGTGTGATGAATTCCCGCCGCCTCACTGCTGCCTCCGAGGCTTGGACCACCGATCGTAGCAACTTTTACGCGGACTTCGGAAGGGGGCGAAGTCGCTTTGGGTCAGAAGCAGACATGCGCAGCGCACAAGCTGATGTCCGCTAAAGGCCACAAGCGGACATTCGAGCTGTGCAAGTTTCATAGTCCTTCTAAAGGCCAAGGTCGCTCAGTGGGGGTGATCATCAGGCCGGCAACCGAGCGGCCAGCGAGAATCAACGCCGCGCTTGCGGCCGCACTGTCACCGCGCGACAATTTTTGCAACGTGTGGCCGCGATGCTGAACATGCGCGGACGCTTTTCTGATGACGACGTTTCCTCGCACTAGCCGGACTGATTCAAACACACCGACGCGGCCTAATGCGGCAAACGGACACGCAAGAACTTAAAGTTGTGAATCGTATTCCGGGACAGTCGCGCCGGACAACAGTCAAAACTGATAAGAACATGCGCCGGGCCTGAAACTTTCAAAGAAGAAACAGGCGCAAAGATGGGGGACGCAAATCTACGCGCGGTGTTTATTGCACTGGCTATTCTCATAGCAATTTTCTTTTTGGTCTATGAAATCCTAACCAGAATTTAGCCAAGGAATCAGGTTATCCTTGCATCTGCATCCGCTACAGGATGTAGATTTATGTTATGGATACTCAGACCCACCGATGGTTCATTGCAATGTGCTTCGGCATTGCATTGTTCGTGGTCGGCATGGCCCTTCATTACTTGCCGTAAGTCGCCCGCACTATGTCAAAGTATAGAGAGGCAACGCTTTCCCATTCGGGCACACGGACTTAGGGCGGCGACCAAACAGTTAAGGTTCGGCGGTGCCCGCGAAGAACTTGGACAATCCGGAATTTTGGCGGTTCCGCGCTGAGGAAGTGCGGGCCATCACTGAGGACATGAAGACTGGCGAACCCAAGGCAATCATGCTGCGGATTGCCGAAGACTACGAACGTATTGCCAAGCTTGTTGAACAACACGTTTCTGCTTGAGGCAACAGCGGCCCGTAACGACCACCATCCGTTGCGGGCCGTTTTGACGCTATAATCTATTCATGTGGGGACGGGTAATCGTTGGCGCGGTTGTTGCCGTGCTGGTAGCCACTTGGCTGGCAGCTATTTGGCTTTTGTTTGCGCAGCCTGAGCGGTCAATTTTTAAGGGGTGGCGTTATAAATTTTACCACTCGCAGTCATATGCGGCGCAATACCCGTCTATTTGATTTTCCATCGCGACTTGAAATCTGCCAGCACCTGTTCGCGGCTTGCTGCGTAACCAAGATCCGACAGCGTTGGTACGCGTTCACTTGCGGTGATAATCCAGAACCACGGCCGATCAGACTGCGGATATAGCTTGATCTGCCCGATGATCCGCTCGCCATCGTAAACGTTGTAGTCGCCTTCCGACAATGTCGAGGCGTGGACGAGAGCGAGGGTGGTTTCGGTCATCGTAAGCGACGGTATAAACACAAGCCCCGTGCCGAAACTGATAAGAAAATATTGCCTTTCGTGTTTGTGATCTCCGGCCATTTTTTGGCTTCGATAAGCCACGCCCTGACTACGGAAAAATTTCATTCGTTGCGACGTCGGCGCCGCCCGCGTTTCCAACGCGCTACGACCCGGCGGTGGATCGCCAAGCCAACGTTCGGCTTCGCTGCGGTTGTCGGCCGCTTCGCGCGCGTCACGTTCCCAAACTCGTTCGCGGTAGTCGTCGGCCTAAACGCGCCAGTACTCACCTTTGACATACGCGCTTGTGGCTGTGCGCTTGGGCATCGCGTTTCCCCGGAGTTGCCGGCGGGGACTTATCACCAAAATTCTTCACATTCGCCGATTCAAAATGCCTGATTTTATTGGCGCTCCCTAGGGGACTCGAACCCCTGTTTTCGCCGTGAGAGCGACGCAAAAGCGTCCTCAGACGTCCACGCGTGTTTCAGAAGTGCTTGAAAAGCCTGATAGAACGCCCTTAGCTGGTTGTGCTCGTTTTTGCGTACGCCATCAGATCGGACCAGCCGACTATCCAGCGTCGCAGCAACGTGATGTCGTCACGGCCGAGCTCGGCCGTTACCCGACTGTCCACGAACTTCAATCCATCCGGCATCATGCTTCCCTTTTCGCGCAAGCGGCGATCGCAAACAGCCACGTCCGATTTTACCCTCGAAAGCGGACATGTGCTGTGCAACTTGGGATGGCCGCTTAATGCCAATAGCAGTTGGCACCGAAATGCGACGGCCGGGTCATGTCTGCGGCGCCACCACCTCCGAGGGCTTGCCAGCCCACGCCTGCCAGCCGATCGTCAGACCCGGACCGCCGCTAACGCTCATATCCGGAAAGAATTCACGCTCGGCCCGTCGAATCGCCTTGTAGCGGCGGAACGCGTCGCGCTGGCTCTCGAGCCCGAGCCATGTCTTGAGAGTCGTCCCGCGGAAGTTGTGGCGTAGCATGCGGAGACCGTTCCTCGCGACGTAGCCGGGATCGTGCGCCAGCGCCGCCGGCAGATGGCGCACCTTCATCCACCGCTCCGCCTTCCACCGCATGAACTCGATGTCGTCTGCCGATAGATGCTCGGTCCGCACGACAGCGGTCGTGCCGTCGTATTCGTCCACTTCGTCGTTCACGATGAGCGATTTCTCGCGGAAGTCCTTCATCATCGGCGTGCCCGGGTATGGCGTCGGATGCTGGATGTACGGCCAGTCCACGTACTTGCGCGCAAAGTCCAGGTTCGCCTGGATCGACGCCTCGGTATCGCCGGGATTGCCCACGATGAGACCGCCGACCACCAACAAGCCGTACCGGTGCAGCAATTCGACCGCGCGGTAGGTTGCGCTGCCAGTCGTGCGGCCGCCTTCGCGGCGGGCGTTCTTGGCCTTGGCCTTGAGATACGCCAAGTCCTGATCGAGGACATTCTCGATGCCGAGGAACACGTAGCGGAAGCCCGCCCGGCGCATCGCCGCTCCCAGTTCGTCGCCGGCCGAGGCGATGGCCGACGTCATCGCCTGGACGATGTAGTCGACGTCGTTGAGGGTCGCGGCGGTGATGGCTTCACAAAGCGCCCTGAACCGGGCGATGTTCAGTGTGATGTTGTCGTCCACCAGGAAGATCGCACGCGCGCCGCGATCGCGCGCGTCGCGGATGTCCGCGACGACGCGTTCGATCGGCCAAGTGTGGAAGTTGCGGCCGCGCATCTCGATGATCGAGCAGAAGCTACAATCGTACGTGCAGCCACGAGACGTCTCGACGATGTCAATAGGCCGTCCGAGCAGCGTGTACCCGTCAAGCACGCGGGCCGCCCGCTTCGGCGGAAGGACCTCGCCCGCCAAATGACTCTCGGGCCGGCGTGGATTGCGCACGAACCGGTCGCCGCGTCGCCAGTACAAACCCGCGACGCCGCCGAAGTCGCCGCCATGCTCGATCGTCCGCAGCAGCTTGCAGAAGGTGATGTCGCCTTCGCCACGCACGATGAAATCGACCCCGAGCGCCGGATCCTCGTACGTCTCGGGCGCGAGGCTCGGGTCGTACCCACCGACGACGATCCACGCCTCGGGGCGGAGCGCTCGAACGAACGCGATGACCTTGTATGCCGTCTTCCTCTGAAACGTCATCACGGAGAGGCCGACAATGTCGGGCGCTCTCGTGGTCACAAGCTCGCGGACTGTCTGCGGCACGGCGTGCTGGACAAGCACGAGGTCCGCGATCGCAACGTCGTGGTGGGCGTCCACGTTGCCGGCGAGCGACGCCAGCGCCCCGTTCGGAAACCGCATCGCAAAGGACGGCGTGTGCTCGAACGAGTCGGGCATCGAAAAGAGCAGGACGTTCATGAGCGGCCTCCAAACCAGCTGCGGAGGACCCTCGCTATTGTACGCCCGTGCCCGCGAGTGCGATAGCGATGTGAGTACGGTTTTGATCTGCGAGAAACGAGCTGGACAGAGGTCCACCGCCGTTCATTGAAACCAGCGGACATTTCGCATCGCCCGCGCGACGTCCGCTTTCCCCCCAAAAGCGGACATGTGCGGTGCAACTAGGGATGTCCGCTTTGGGCCAAAAGCAGACATCGACGCTAATCGATTAACCCAGGGTCAAAGCAGAGATGCCGTACACACTCACCGTTTTGCCAACATCGCGTCGACTGAATAGCGTCCCGCTCCAGTCACAAAGACATACAGCGTACCACCCATGATCGCGATGTTTTTCAGCCAGTTGTTATACTGACCGGCCTGTTGCGCCGCTGGATATGTCCAGTAGCGGTGCGCAATCGCAGTCGCTACCAG
>DATLJR010000105.1:0-2366 GCA_035538755.1 Pseudolabrys sp. | reverse complement strand
ACTTGTATTTTGCTGCCGATGCCCATACATTACCGGCGTTCGATTAGCCGCTGTGCCTTTTTGAATGTGCCTGCGGGCTATTTCCCAAAGACATCGACGAATTGAATCGCATCGCGTGATGGGTCACGCGAGATATGCTTTGGAGAAGAAAATGCCGACAGGTACTGTCAAGTGGTTCAACGACCGGAAGGGTTTTGGCTTTATTGAACCCAACGATGGCGGAAATGATGTTTTCGCTCACATCAGCGCCGTTGAACGAGCGGGACTTTCCAGCTTGGCGGAAGGTCAAAGGGTTTCTTACGAAGTCAAAGTCGACCCCAGGCGTGGTAAGAGCAGCGCAGAAAACCTGCGGGTCGGATGACGTCTGTCCACGATTCGATCTCTGAAATTGCCAATGCTGAATAGGCTGAGTCTTTTCAAAGAAGACGCAGCGAAAATTTATGAGATCGAAGAAATAGCTATGGCCGCAACGAATTAGGAGTTCTGACGAATGCAAGTCTTGGTGCGCGACAACAACGTCGAACAGGCACTTCGAGTTCTAAAGAGAAAACTGCAACGCGAAGGCGTGTTCAGAGAGATGAAGCGGGCAGCCTTCTACGAGAAACCTTCGGAAAAAGCGGCTCGCGAAAAGTCCGAAGCGATTCGTCGCGCTCGCAAGCTGGCTCGGAAACAAGCTATCCGTGAAGGACTGATCGCCGCCCCCGTCAAGAAACCAAATGAAAGGCGCCCGACCCGCGCGCTTCCCAGCGTCGCGTCTACGAGTCCCAAACTTCCCTAACTAAATGCTCAACGATGCTGCTGCAACAACCTCGAAGATGGCACCGGAGCCTCGGTAAATCCGTTGCACCTCGCGACACCATACCGCACCTTTGCGCGACATGTTCAACCAGAGTCGCCGAAGGAATACCAATGTCCATCGATCTCGCCGTTTGGGAATTTGCCTTGCGCAACGATGCCCGTTTGAACCGCCGTGCGGTCCAAGTCGCGCAGGCTCTGGCCAGGCGTTTCCGTAGCGACGGCGGTCGTGCCCAGTTGTCGTTCGAAGCCATTGCGACGGCAGCGCAGATCACGAACCTGTCGACCACGCGGCAGGCGTTGTCGGAATTGCGGCTCACCGGCTGGGTCATCGCCGGACGCGTGGCGAGCACCGGGCCTCTGGAATACCGGCCCGTGATGTCGACGACGGCACCGGCACGTCAGGGCACCACCGCATGAGCAAGGCCGATCACGACGCACAGGACACCGCCACGCCGCTCGCGCCGACACCCATCATCACCCCAAACCAGCAACCCGGGCTGCTATCGTAAAATGGGCGGGATTTAGCCAGCACTAGCCGAGGTTGCACGTTATCCTTGAGACAACTCGATCGGAGTCGACCCAGCCCCTCGGTCGCATCAACTTGCTTGATCTGGATCAAGACGACTATGTTAAAGCGGCAGCTAGATTTGCCTGCAGCATGCCTGACGAAGGCTCGCCCTTGAGAACTTTTCGCCAGTTTCTGTCCGCGGACGACATCACCCAGTTTTTGATCCGGCTTGGATTGCTGGCAGGTCTGGTTTTCTGGACTTTTATCCTGATCCAGCCCTTTGTGCCGATCCTGGCCTGGAGTGTCGTACTCGCCGTCACACTCAATCCAGTCTTCACTCGGCTCGCCAAATTGCTGGGCGGGCGGCCGAAGCTCGCAGCGGCCATTCTCACACTGATCAGCCTTGCGATAGTCATCGGACCGGTGGCCTGGCTCGGCTTGAGCGCGGCGGAGGGGCTCAAGACCCTGGCCGGTCAGCTGACGGTTGGAGAACTTGCCGTTCCTTCCCCACCTGAACGAATCAAGGATTGGCCGCTGGTTGGAACCTATGTCTTTGAACTCTGGGAGGAGCTCTCTACAAATCTTCGTTCCATTGCGGGCGCTGTCGCGCCGTATTTGAAGCCGCTCGCTACAACCATGCTCGGTTTTGCCGGCGATGCCGGCGTGGGGACGCTCAGGTTTCTCCTGGCGGTCGCGTTGGCCGGCTTTCTCTTTCCGTTCGGGTCGCAGCTTGTCGCGGCAGGCCGGGGATTCCTGACCCGGATCGTGCCTGAGCAAAGCGAACACTTCCTGGAGCTGGCCGGCGCGACGATCCGCGCCGTATCCCAGGGCGTCATCGGCGTTGCGGTCATCCAGGCGCTTCTGGCCGGCATCGGGTTCAAACTGGCGGGCATTCCCGGCGCCGGGCTTTTGGCTTTCCTTGTGATGTTGCTGACGATCGTCCAGATCGGAGGGGCGATTGTGATTTTTCCCGTGATCGTCTGGATCTGGATAGACAAGGATTTCACGACAGCGGTGCTGCTGACGCTGTTTCTTGCCGTGGTCGGCTTGCTCGACAACA
>DATLJR010000104.1:0-18394 GCA_035538755.1 Pseudolabrys sp. | reverse complement strand
TCCGGCAAAAGAAGATGCCCATACATTCACCGATCCTTGTGCGCGTTTTCAAGGAAGAGGCGGAGCTCGAAGTCTGGAAACAGGACACCACCGGCCGTTTCCAGATCCTCAAGACCTATCCGATTTGTCGGTGGTCGGGCGATCTTGGGCCGAAGTTGCAGGAGGGCGACCGTCAGACTCCAGAGGGGTTCTATAGAGTTACGCCCGAGCTGATGAATCCCCACTCCAACTACTATCTTGCAATCAACATCGGCTACCCCAACAACTTCGACAAAGCGAACAACCGCGACGGCAGCTTGCTCATGATCCACGGCGACTGCTGGTCGAGCGGTTGCTATGCCATGACCGACGAACAGATAAGCGAGATCTATTCGCTGGCGCGCGACTCATTCCAGGGCGGCCGGCCGTCATTCCAGGTTCAGACCTATCCGTTCCGTCTGACGCCGGCGAATCTGGCGCGGCATCGAAATAATCCGAACTTGGCCTTCTGGAAGATGCTCAAGATTGGCAACGATCACTTCGAGGCGACCCATCTCGAACCCAAGGTGGACGTGTGCAACCGCCTCTATGTATTCGATGCGCAACGTCCCCCGAATTCAACGAAACCTCTTGTCTTCAATCCCACCGATAAATGCCCCGCCTTTGTCGTGAATACGAAAATCGCGCGGCGGGCGCTGGAGAAACAACGCGCCGACGAGCTTGAATACGCGCAATTGCTTGAAGACAACGTGCCAGCCGCCCCAATTTACAGCGAACTGGACGGCGGAATGAATAAAGTTTTCCTCGCACGGTTTTCGGACAGATTGACGCTTTCAAAAAGGCTAGGCCTCGATCTCGCTCAAGGGGCGCTTGTCGGCGAACTGATGTCGATAAATATTTCCTATGCCAAGCGTTTCGAAAATTCTTACTACCGGCCTGGCACCAAGTGGGCCTACGTGATTATGTTTGATCCGAGCCAAGAGAAGAAGAACTATAACGAACTCGACGAGCGTGCCGACTATTTCTACGAGGCCGTGACCTCGTCGCAGGGCATGGTCAGTACGACCCGCGGCATCGGGCAAGCCTATCTTGGGGCTTACAAGGACAAAAACGACCGGTGGTTTGATGGCGGCAAAACTTACAAGCTCACCGTCCCACCAAATCCGCCAGCCAAGCAGTTTTGGTCGATCACGATCTATGACACGTACAACCGCACCGGGATCGACAACAAGACACAGAACACAGACCTCTCGTCGCGCGACGAAGGCTTGCGTAAAAACCCGGATGGGTCAGTCGATCTCTACGTCGGTCCTGAAGCGCCTGCCGGGTATGAGAAAAACTGGCTCCAGACCAATCCCGGGGAGGCGTGGTTTGCCTACTTCCGGCTTTACGGCCCTCTAGAGCCCCATCTCAGCTGGAGCTGGAAGATGCCGGACTTCGAAGATGTCACGCAGACGACCGGAGCGAAATGAGACGTCGCAATTTGTCCGTTATTGGCGCATAGCGGACATCCCTAGTTGCACCGCACATGTCCGCCTTCGGGGGTAAAGCGGACATCAAGATTTGAAATCGCCATGTGCCGAAGGCTGCGACCACTCGACCACCGGGCTTTGGTCACGATAGGCCCAGAGCGCATCGCGCGGCAATGATATCGGCACATTGGCCCCGACTTCGTACCGAGCCGCGGTGCCGAGTTCAACTACTTCCAGTTTCTGGCCGTACAGATCGATGTCGTAGATCGTCTGCGTACCCTGATAGCGGCGATCGAGCACTTGCGCATCAAGCGCATTGCTGCCCTTGTGGGGGCCGATCAGGATATTTTCCGGACGCAGGGCGATGCGGGTCTTTTCACCGTCTTTGAGTTCATGCAGCAGCGCTACTTCGACGCGCCGGTCGCCGCCGATATCGACGACGCCGAACCTGCCATTTCGCTCAATCAGGGTTCCGGTGATCTCGTTGGTGGCGCCGGTGAAGTTAGCGACGAACAAGTCGGCCGGCCGGTTATAGATTTCGTCCGGCGTACCCATTTGCAGCAGTTTGCCGTCGCGCATCACGCCGATGCGGTTGCCGAGCACGACGGCCTCGGCCTGGTCGTGGGTAACATAAAGCGCCGTCGTACCGGTTGCTTTTAAAATGCGCCGCAGATCGTCGCGCAGCCGTAAGCGCAGCTTGGCATCGAGATTGGACAGCGGCTCGTCGAGCAACAGTAATTGCGGCCGGTAGACGATGCTGCGCGCCAGAGCCACGCGTTGCATCTGCCCGCCCGACAACGCGACCACAGGACGGTCGGCATATTCGGACAGGCCTACCAGTTCCAGCACCTCATCAACCTTGCGGCCGGCGTCAGCTCGTCCGATTTTTCGGTGTTTGAGCGGATAGATGACGTTCTGCCGCACTGTCATGTGCGGCCAGACCGCGTAGGACTGAAACACCATACCGATGTTGCGCAGCCGTGGCGGCAACATGATGCCATGCGCGGGCGACGACACCACCCGCCCGGATATGCTGATGGTGCCCGCGGTCGGGTGCTCAAGACCGGCGACGCAACGCAAGGTCGTGGTCTTGCCGCAGCCCGAGGGACCCAGCAGGACCACGGTTTCGCCGGCCGGTACAGCGAAGCTTACGCCGTCGACGGCCGGCCGACCGATCGAGAACTGCTTGCGCAGGTCAGTGACGTCGAGCGTCGCTGTCATGGCCATACGTCTGCGCCCGGGTCACTGGCGGTAGCCGTAGGTCTTGTTCCACTCCTCGACCCAAGGCCCATGCAGCTTCACGTAGTCGTCGAAGTTTGGCAGCCAGACCTTGACCACCTTGGGATCGAAACCCTCGGGATAGAACGGAGCGACTTTAAGTGACGTGAGATTGCCTAGCTCCTTGATCATGAAGGTCTGGCCTTCCTTCGACAGACACCAGTTCAGAAACAGCTTGGCCGCGTTGGGATGGGTGGCGGTTTTTGGAATACCGGTGGCATAGGGATTGACCGGCACACCTTCGGGCGGGAAAAAGATTTTAACCGGCGCGCCGTCTTTCTGTTTCGGATAGATCGCATTGTATAGCAGAGGGCCCACTGCGGCCTCGCCGCGCACCATCGAATCTGACATCGGCGCACCCGACGGATAGAGAGTGGGATGGGTCGAGGCCTGCTTTTTCCAATAGTCCTCACCGAGCACCTGCCGCTCGAACATGATGCGTGTCCACGTGGTGCCGCCGGATGCGGCGAAAACCTGTGCCGTCATCTTATCGTATTCCGGATTGGTCAAATCCATCCAAGTCTTTGGTGGGTTCTTTACAAGCTCGGTGTTGTAAGCGATCGACCACACTAGCGTGGCCCGCGGCCACAGCTTAGGCGAGATCTGTGCATCCGGATTGTAGTCGGCTGCGTTGGGCGGCGCGTAGTCCTGGAACATGTCGACCAGTGGCAGCATCAAAGCGCGGTCGGAATGGTCGACCACGTCGGCCGCGAGCTTGCCAGCCGCGGCCTCGGTCTTGACGCGGGTGATGAGTTGGCCGCCCGGCGCGCGCACCATCTCGACCTTGATCTCCGGGAATCGCTTGTTGAATGCGTTAATGACGCGTTGCTCTACTTCGGCGAAGTTCGCTGTGTAGTAAACAAGCTTGCCTTCCTTCTTGGCCGCTGCGATCAGTTCGGGCGATCCGAATTCCACCTGCGCGATTGCCGGCGCGCCGTTCAGGGTCACAGTGAGACCGGCAATGCCGGCCAATGCGACGATTTTTTTCTTCATAGCCAATCCTCCCTTGGTTTTCTTTATGTGCGGGCAACGCTGCCCGGAGCCGCCCCTCTCGACAGCCAGTTAGCACCTCCTATCAACGCACCCAGCAAGACGATCTGAACCAGACTAAATGCAGCCGTCTTTCCGAGATTGCCGCCTTCGTAGTAATCGAGCAGTAGTACCGACATCACCATGGTGTTGCTGGTGTAGAGAAACAACGACGAGCCTAGTTCGCGAATCGCCAGCACGAACAGCAGCGTCATCGCGGCCAGTACGCCGGGTCGTGCCAACGGCAGCACGATGGTGCGGATGGTGCCGAGCAGGTCTCTGCCGCAGACCCAAGCCGCTTCCTCTAGTTCGCGATCGATTTGTAGGAATGAGGTCGACAGCGCCTTCACCGTGTCCGGCATGAAGCGGGCAATGAAGGCAAGTGCTAGAATCCAGATGGTGCCGTAGAGCCCGCCGGGAATGCCAATCCAGGCCCAGAGATAGGCAACGCCGATCACAAGCCCGGGAATGGCGACCGGCAACGTCGACAGCACGTCGATCGAACGGCGTCCCGCCACCGGTGTGCGATGGATCGTATAGCCGACGGCAAAGGCAAGTATGCCGCCGGCGACCGCGGTGATGATGCCAACCTCGATCGTATTGTAGATCGAATTGAGAGTAAGGGGATTGTCGAAAATGCTGTGGAAGTGGAGAAGCGAATATTGTCGCGTGTCGAACAGGCTGGCGGCGTCGCGGATGAACATAAACTTGCGAAACGCCGCCACGATCAACGCTGTCATCGGCAGCACAACCACGACCAGTAGATAGGCGAGGCCTAAGCCGAAGGTAAGCCACCGCCAGGCACCAAGATTGAGATTGCGCGGGCGATACGCCTTGCCGGCGACGGTTGTATAGCTGCGCCCCGACAGCACCCGTTGTTGCAGCAATACGAGCAAGCCGGTTACCGCCATCAGAATAACCGCGACCGCGGCTGCAGTGTTGTAGAGCGGCGGCGACCAATTGGTGAGCTTGAAGATGTAGGTGGTGAGCACGTTGATATTGGTTGGCGCGCCGAGCACCGCCGGAATGCCATAGATGCCGAGCATTACAATGAATGATAGCAGCATACCGGAAATGATTGCCGGCATGATCAGCGGGAATGTCACCGAAAACAGCGTAGCGAATGCACTGGCACCGGAAATCTCAGCGGCCTCTTCCATGCTCGGGTCCATGTTTCGGAGGGCGGAGGCTGTAAACATATAGACGTAGGGCGCGTAATAAATGCCGAACACGATCACCAAGCCGGTCAGCGAATAAAAATCCACGTGCAAGTCAAGATTGGCCCATTTGAACATGGTGTTGATGAGACCGGTCTTTGGCGAACCGAGAATGGCCCAGGCGACACCGGCGACCAACGGTGGCGCGAATAACGGCAGGATACTTGCAGCCGCGATAAAGCCCTTAAATGGCGTATTGGTGCGCACCACAATCCATGAAAACGTCAGTCCGATCGTCACTGCGATCAAGGTCCCCCCGCCGCACGCGACCAGCGTGTTGAACAACGCCTCGCCGACATTCGGATTGCTAAGCACGGTGAGGAAGTTATGAATGGAGAGGTGGCCCACGCTGAAGCCCTCGACTACCGGATTGGTATCGGTGAGCGCGCCGAGCAGCAGAGTGAGAATCGGATAAACGACCAAAAAGGTTAAAATCGCGAGCAGGAATAGCACCCACCCCGCCGCAAGGACGCCGCGGCGTCTACTCGCATGTCCTTTCTGCACTGCGCCGTGCAGCAGCGCTGCCAGCTCGTTCAACACGTTCCCCTGGGCGACGATCAATTGTTGTTATTAAGTTCGATACTATCTCGCAGGATTCGTCTGGCCAATGTCTGCTTTCGGGGGCAAAGCGGACATCGCCAGTGACTGCATATGTCTGCTTTTGACCCAAAGCGGACATTGGCTGGCGTCACGCCCGACCCATGTTAGTTTAAGCGACCCAATGTTTTGTCGTGAGCATCGGGGAAAGGCAGCGAGATGGGATGAAAGAAGTCTATCCATTTCAGAGTTCAGACGACGAACGGAAAAGGCTTATCGCTCAGGGTGAATTGGTGGCCTCGTTGACGCGGCGTCTGTTTGAGACCGCTGGCATCATGGCCGGGATGCGTATTCTCGACATCGGCTCAGGGTCAGGCGATGTAGCGTTGCTGGCGGCGCAATTGGTGGGGCCAACGGGTGACGTCACCGGTATTGACCGTGATGCCGCCCAAGTCGAATACGCCCAGCAGCGCGCCAAGGCACAGGGCCTCACAAACCTTCACTTTGTATCGGGCGATTTTCGGGAAATCGAACTCACTCCGGCCGTGGACGCAATTGTTGGACGACTGGTCCTCATGTACGCGGCAAATCCACTTGACGCGATACGGCGCGCTCTTCGAAATCTTAAACCGGGCGGCATAATTGCTCTCCAAGAGTCAATCATCGACTATGAGGGCCCGGTATTCATCGAGCCGCTCGACTGTCTAGCGGCGCGGGCTGCGGAGTGGTTCCGGGCCGGATTCAAACACGCAGGCGTCCATTCACGAATGGGTATGCGTTTGTTTGGATTGATGCGCAAAGCCGGGCTGATTCCATCCACTGAAATTCATATGCTGGTTCCCATTCAGGAGGGGCCCGATGGTGCGCTCTTTAGCACGCTCACCTCCGTGGTCCGATCTCAGATCCCGGCTATTGTAGCGAGTGGAGTAGCGACTGAAGCTGAAATCGATATCGACACGCTCGAGCAAAGGATGGTCGCTGATGCGCCAGCTGATGGCGTCGTCGGATATTTCAATTTAGGACATGTCGGCGTTTGGGCGAGGAAGCCCTAATGGCGGCTATGTCTGCTTTTGGCCCGCAGCGGACATCCCATTCTGTCGCATTTGATGTCGCTTTCGGGGGTGCTGCGGGTCTTAGGGTCGAGTTCAGTCAATTACGCCAATAAAATCGGGCACCTTTTGGATTGCTTGCTTCCCAGAAAATGGCGTTGGGAAGCACATGGGAAGCAACCGGGTGATCCGGTTCTGAGCTGCGGGTTGTTTATTGTAAAAGTGGAGTTCGGCCTTGTCTTCTTTCTTTTCTCTTTCGGCTTGACCCGGTCATTCGACCTTGGTGATACCGGCCTTCGATATTATTTCGCGATATTTGGCTATTTCACTAGCATGGAACGCTTTTGCCTGATCGAGCGAAAGACCGACTGGTACCGCACCGATTTTTTCATAGCCTGCGCGCACGGCTGGATCGTTCAGCGCATCGTTTAGTACGGCGTTAAGTTTGTGGAGAACAGATTGCGGCACGTCCGCCGGCGCACCAAGCCCGAACCAACCGTCAAATTTGTATTCCGGGAGACCGGCTTCTGCCGCGGTCGGCGTAGCCGGTAGGATCGCGAGCCGATTATCCCCCGCAACAGCCAGCGCGATCGCGCCATTAGCGGTGATTGGTCCCGCAACGTTAGGATACCAGGCAAACCCAAGCTGCACAGTACCAGCCATAATATCGGGCCCGAACTGCGCGATGTTGCGATAGGGCACATGAGTGAGTTTGACGCCAGCAACCTGCGCAAAATATTCACCTGCTAGATGCTGGGACGAGCCAATGCCAACCGAACCATAATTGAGCGCACCGGGTTCTTTTCTTGCACGCTCAATCAAACCTTCGATCGATTTTACGCCGAGCTTCTCACTCGCTGTCACAACGATCGTGAAGCTCGCAAATGGCGAGATCATAATCAGATCTTTTTGTGGGTCGTAACCCAGTTTGTTATAGAGGGCGAGATTTGCAGCCATCGGGCCAGACCCTGTGCCCAGAAGCGTATATCCATCGGGTGCCGACTTTGCGGCTAAAGCCGTGCCGACATTGCCGCCGGCGCCAGGCTTGTTGTCGACAACGATGGGCTGTCCCAAAATACTTGACATCTTTTCTAAAACGATGCGGCTCACGACATCGCTGGCACTTCCGCCGGCGAACGGCACGATCACAGTTATGGGCCGGTTCGGATAGTTTTTTGCACTTGCGCCGCTTACAAGGACAAAGGTGCAAAACCCAAGTCCAGCGGCAATCAAAAACTTTTTGTATAAAAGCATCATATCTCCCGGTGCGTTCTACATTTTGAAACGCGGATTTTATCGATGACGCATCATATTCACGCGCTTTTTCTCAGTTCCGTGTCTGCATCATAGCCATAAAGTTGTTCTTGCTCCGGTGGAAAGGTCGCCGTTTCGGGCGTTCGGCTTACGCGCATTCTCTCGTTCCGCGCCTTGATAGTCGCGGCATCATTCGACTGGTAAAGTTCTTCTTCGCGGCGCGCCAGGCCTTGCATCCATGCGGTGCGCGGCAGGCGCATTTTCACGAAGCGGGCAAGTGCCGCCAGTGGCCTATCCTGCCCTTCGGCAATGCAGCCCGCGAGCACATAAGCGTCCTCGATGCTCTGTGCGCCGCCTTGCGCATAAAACGGCAGCATCGGATGCGCAGCGTCGCCAAGAAGGACAATACGCCCTACCTGCCAATCCGGCAGTGGCTCGCGATCATAAAGCGCCTGCCGAAGCACTTTCGGTGTGGCCGCGATAATCGTTCGAATAGTTGAATGCCAGCCGACGTATTCGGAAAGTGCATCCTCAATCTTACCTTCGGCAAGCCAGGATTCGCGTGCGGGCTGAGGCGAGCGGCTGATACCAATCCAGTTGAAAGTTCGGCCTGCGGAAACGTAATACTGAACGATGCTACGATTTGGCCCCATCCAGACACCCACCACGCTGCCCAAATTGAGCTGCGCAACGCGCTCGGCAGGGACCAGACCGCGCCACGCGACATTGCCGGTGTAGCGAGGCGATTCTTTGCCAAGAAGCTGCGCGCGGACCGTTGAATGGATCCCGTCGGCGCCGACCAAAATATCGCCTTGGGCGGTCGTGCCGTCGGCTAGCGTGAGCGATACACCTCTGTCGTCCTGATAGACGTACTCTACGCGCGAACCAAGTCTGACCCCGTACTCGTCCAACTCGCTTAGCAGAACATCGAGTAGCTCCGCACGGTGCGCCGCATAGTAGGGTGAACCGAAATGTGCCTCCGCTTTCTGACCTAGCTGCGTGTAATAGAGACGTTCCCCGGTATCCCAGCCACGATAGTCGCGGGCCTCAGGATAGGTTGCCACTTTCTTCAACGCAGGGCCAAGACCGAGCTTCAGCAGGATGCGCGCGGCGTTCGACGAAACTTGAATTCCTGCGCCGACTTGACCAAATGCGGCGGCCTGCTCGAACAGCTGCGCGTCGACTCCGCGTTGGCGCAAGGCGAGCATACAGGTAATGCCGCCTATGCCGCCGCCAACGACAAGAACTTTCATTCTGGCCATAAACGTTTCTCGCCTATCTGTTAGTGACTTGATCGATTTTTGGCTGGTGCGGTGAGACTATTGCAATGGTGCCACCTGATCCAGCGGCGTTCAGATTGGAAGCCTGCAACAAACACGCGCTGCGCATTGCCGTGAAGGCCGCGTGCTGTTGGCGGCGTGACGCGCGGCTCCAGCTAGTGGTGCTGCAGGCATGGTGACTGGCACGGCAACGGTCGGCAGGCAGATAACCACGGTGATGTCCGTTTGGCCCATAGCGGACATACGCTGGTGCAATGCAATGTCCGCTTTTGACCTAAAGCGGACATGATGGCGGCCCGCTTTGGCGTAACGAACGGCACAATTCTCGACCCAAAAATGTGATATTCTTTTCATTCCCAATTCCTCGACAGGGCGAAGCCATGAGGCGGCGGGATCATTGCATTTGTCGGCAATCTGTGCCGAATCCTTTGCGTTCTTCGCGTTCGTTTTGAATAACGCGTTGTCCACTTGTGGCTCTAGGGAGAATGAAAACATGCAAAAAGCCGTCCGCTACGGCGTAATCGCGGCGAGCTTTCCGGTATGGCTTTTCTCTCTTGTCATCCTAAATTCCGCTGTTCAGGCAGAAGATAATCCGAGAAAATCCAGGGCTGCGTGCGGTAAAGAACTTCAAAAACAGTGCACCGGCGTGCCGGTCCTAGCTAACAACATGCTCGAATGTCTGAAAAAGAACCACGAAAGACTCCCCCCAAGATGCGTTGCGCGGGCCAATAATGTCGTGCGCATGTGTGATAGAGATGCAGCACAACTTTGCCAAAACGTCGTAGCGGGTCAAGGTAACATTCTTGAATGCCTGACAACCGCTAAACGTTCGGTTTCCAGGCTATGCAATGCTGCTCTCGATACGGCTTTTTTGCGCCAATGAAAACCGACAATCCATCAATGGAATGTCCGCTTTTGGCCCTTAGCCGACAATCCCACCATGACATCAGGTGTCCGCTTTCAGGGGCAAAGCGACTTCGTTTAAGAAAAAGCGGCATAAACCGCAGGAGGGATTGATGGAAATCCAACTTGTTCGGGAGAGTGGGGGCGAAAACGACAAAAAAAAAGATCGGTGGGTTGACCTTTATGTTGGTGGTGATGGTTCAGCGAGGCTGAGTCGTCACGACTTGCGTCCGTCCCTCAAAGAATCGTCCGCTGACGAAGATCATGAATACCATGTTAATGTACCTGCGGCAGCCGTCCCCAAACTAGTATTTGCATTGCTTCGCGAGAAATATCTGGGCCGAATTGACGCCGTACAAGAATTTCGTGAGTTCTGTGAAAAGGAAGGCATTGAGCTTTGGTGGTGACGCGGTGACATTTCACTTGCATCGCCGAATGTCCGCTCTTGGGGGTAAAGCGGACGAACCAAGTCCGTGCATCTTAGTTTTCTAACATTGCTACCGTGCCTAGCCCGCCATCGGCGCAGATGCTGACAATCGCTCGACATCCTTTGGGCATTGCAGCAAGTTCCTTAACGGCCTGGCTCAAAATCCGCGCACCTGTCGCAGCGAAGGGATGACCGAGGGCGACACTGCCGCCATTTGGGTTCATGCGATCACGTGGAAATGCACCAAACGTATGTTCGACGCCTGCTTTTTGCCGAATGAAGTCTTTATCTTCCAAGCCTTTGATGTGGCAGAGCACCTGCGCAGAAAATGCTTCGTGAATTTCCCAGAGAGCAATATCGTCAAATCTTAATCCGTGCCGCGAAAGGATGCGTGGAATCGCAGACACTGGTGCCATCAGTAGGCCTTCGGTGAAGATATCAACTGCAGCGATCTCATAATCGGTAAGCCGGACGCGCGGCATATTGGGTGGCAACCGCGTTAGACCTTCCTCAGTAGCAACCCAAATCGCTGCAGCCCCGTCGGTCAGGGGTGAACTATTGCCGGCCGTCAGGGTGCCTTCGCCACTTGCGCGGTCAAACACCGGTTTCAACTTACTGAGCTTCTCCAGCGTGGTATCGCGACGGGGAAAGTGATCGGTCGAGACTCCGTCAGTCGGGATAATGAGGTCAGAAAAAAAACCGCGTTCCTGCGCGGCCACCGCAGATCGGTGACTTTGCAGTGCCAATTCATCTTGCTCGCGGCGGCCGATGTTCCAGGTTTTTGCCATGTCTTCGGTATGCTCGCCCATGCTACGTCCGGTAACGCGGTTCTTTACCTCTGGCACGAACAGACGGATGTCGGCGGGGCGAAGCTTGCGGAGCGCGCTGAGACGCTGCGAGAAACTGCGCGCCTGAACCACACGCCGTAGCCAATCCGAGAGATTTTGTCCGAGGCCAATCTGTACGCGGGTCATACTTTCCACGCCGCCGACGAGCGCAAGTGACCGGCCATCGCGGCCCAACATACCTGCAGCTTCGAAAACCCCGACCATGCTGGTGCTGCATTGCATGATGGTCGTGAAGGTCGGCACGTGCGGCTCGAGCTTCGCCTCTAACCAGACTTCGCGTGCAAGGTTTGCGTACGCAAGATTCCCGACAACCGCGCCCCAGACGGCAAAATCAATCTGGCCACTTGCCAGTGTCGCCATCGCCTGGACCACGGGCACTGATAGTGCCAATGAATCACGGTGGGCAAATGGCCCGTCGACGCCGACAAAAGGCGTGCGAAGACCTGCCCCTAGCCAAATTGATTTTTCGTTCGTCATAACACCACGGTTGGCTCGTAGCACACCAGCCGATTTCGGCGGCGCTATCGGAGGTAAAGCAGATATAGCTTTTGCGATTAGGTATGTCTGCTAATGACTCAAAGCGGTCGTGCATAAACGTATTGGTCAGCAATCCTGACTGGTCATTTCGCTGAGGAGGCGATCATGATATCCCAATTGGATTCGAGTGCTGGACTCAAATTTGTAGTCACCAACACGCTCATCGTCCGAGACATCCAGCGATCAATCGCTTTTTACCGAGACGTCCTCGGCGCCACGGTGCTGCGCGAGGGCGAACCGACATTCTTGAGGCTCGGCAACATCTGGCTCATCATTAACGTCGGCGGTGGCCCGACCGACGATAAGCCCGAAGTCCTTGCTTCTCCGCCACGGGATCAAAACATTCTCAGCATTTTTCTGAACCTGCGCGTGGCAGACATCCGACGCTACTATGACCTTTGGTCGTCGCGGGGCGCGAAATTCATTACTGAGCCTAAGGTTCATGCGACGGAATTGCGATGTTACATGCGCGATCCAGATGGATACCTCATTGAAGTCGGACAAACGACGACGACCCCGGGTCCCTTGGACTTGTATGTGTAATTGCTGGACCGCCGCCGAATGAAATGTCCGCTAATGACCCTTAACGGACATGCACTGGCGCGTCCGCGAATGTCCGCTTTTGGGGGGGGAAAGCGGATATGCTCTTTTGCGCTGCACATGTCTGCTTTTGACCCAAAGCGGACATTCGTTGGCGCGGCCCGTCTACGGGACCACGCCGTTGGTTTCTCGCACTGCCAACGTTTCGCCAATGAAATACGTGAACCGAACGCGAACAAACGTGATCAATCGTCTTCGGATTCATGAGGATTTACGGGCTTTTTTCGACTCCGATGCTCTCTCATAACGGTCTGGTTGGAGGTTCGAGTCCTCCCGGGCCCACAACTTATAAATTTTGCATTTGATTTCATTTTGATTTTCGTTCTGGCGGACGCACCTTGTGCAAAGGTGCGTCCATAGATGTTCGCTCACTGTTCGCAAGCTTTTCCATACCCCCGATCGACAACCGCCTGCCGTTGCTGATGTCCGCTTTTTGGCCTAAAGCGGACATCCCTAGCTGCACCGCACATGTCCGCTTATGAACCCAAAGCGGACATTCGCGGAGCCGTTTTTGAGACCAAATTTACGCGTCGTCAGCCCCTGACGAGTTAATACTGTTGAACGGGGGCGATCATTGGCGCCGGGCAATGTGCCGACCCAAGTCCACAATACTTTTTGGCGGTCCAGCCGTCGGCTGGGTGCGCGACATTTTGCTAGCGGTGTTTGTCCTACTGCTTGCATGGCACGCGCCTGTACTGGCCCAAACCTTCAAGCCGATTGACAATCCGGAAAAATTTGGCGCAGACGTGGTCGAGACGATTGCTTATGGCGCTTCGAATGACGCCGCAAGGAGCATCATCGAGGCAGTCGGGCAGCCCGGTTCTCTCTCCTCGCTTCAAAGTGCATTGCACGCTTTCGACGGTAAAAAATTCGACTTCAGCAAGAAGGTAATTGATAACGAGATCAGCGGCGCACTTCGTCAGATCATCCATTACTCTCATGTCGAAAATCTTGGATTTGTCTTCGTTTCAACTTCAAGATGACCAGTAAGGGTTGGGTCCTGGCGAACTTCAATTTCAAGAGCGAGTCGGCCGAACTGTTGCCTAAGGATTTCTAGTTGGCCCGCGCACGGATGTCACAATCGTCGATGGAATGGTGAGAAATGGCGATCTTGGCTGGCCAAGCGCTGAATGATTTTTCGAGATTTCTGCCCGGGGCGCTTGTTGAATGGGCGGGCCGGCCCGCGGCCGGATCGTTTCCGCCGCGTGAGGCGCATGTCGGTGCGCTGATGATAACCGATGTGTCCGGCTTTACACGACTCACCGCGAAGCTGTCGCGCGAAAGTGGTCATGTTGGCGCAGAGCGAATCGGACTCGTTCTAAACGGATTCATATCGAGACTCGTCGGCACGGTAGAGCAGCTTGGCGGTGCGATACTTTGCTTCGAGGGCGACTCGCTGATGGTGGGTTGGAAGTCAGTTTCGGAGCCGGCAGGGCTGGCTTCGGCAGTTTGGAGAAGCTGCCACTGTGCCTTGTTCTTACAGCACGAAATCGGTCAAACGCTCGTCGAAGACGAGCTGCTCACCTTGCGCTCGGGCATCGCGGCCGGGAGCATAAACCTTGTCCATCTTCTGTCGCACTCGGGCAATTCGCGCGTCATCCTGACAGGACCTGGAGTACAGGAGGTCGGGCGCTGCGCTGCACTGGCCGAAAGCGGCGAGACACTCGTGTCATCGGATGCGTGGACGTATGTTGCCGAGCACGCGAAGGGTCGCCAAATGGTGAGTGGGTCCGTGCAACTCCTCGACATTGGCATGCCGCCGCAACTGGAGGGCGCGGCCTCACCGACTTGGTCTGATGGTCCCGATCTGGCGAGCTACCTACCCACCATCGTACGCTCGCGGCTCGCCTCGTCGCCATCGCGATGGCTTGCAGAGCTGCGTACGGTCACCACGTGTTTTATCAAGATCACCGGCCCAGAACTCCTGGATGACGTCCCGAAACTCGAGCAGGCATTCGACATCCTTGAGACTAAAATTGCCAGGTTCCACGGTGATGTTTTGCGGATCACTGCATTTGAGGGGGGCCTGCAAGGCCTTGTCGTTTTCGGCTTGCCAGGCAATGCGCATAAAGATGACCCGCGCCGGGCAATTCTCGCCGCGTTCGAATTGCAGGCCGACGTCACCCGACTAGGTCTGAACATATCAATTGGCACCGCCACCGGTGACGCTTTCTGCGGGGCAATCGGAACAGACCGACGCGCCGAATACACGGTGCTTGGAGAGGCTGTGAACCGCGCTGCCCGGCTATCTGCTCTTGCTGCGGGTCGCACGCTAGCTGATGAGTCCACCGTCCAAGAATCCTCAAGCTTCATCAGCTTTCAAGGTCCCTGGTCGATGCAGGTTCTTGGAATTCGCACACCGATTTCGGCCTTTGTCGCGCTGCGACCGAAGCGCGATAGCGCATTACCGCCGCGTGACGTCCTTATCGGCCGAACTGAGGAACTCGCACGGCTTAATGCCTTGCTCGACGAACGCAGGCAATCAAAAACACAGATTACTATCATCGTCGGAGAACCGGGTATTGGGAAATCCGCGCTCGCCGATGCCTTCATCAAATACTGCGGACAGATGGGCGTCACCGTGTTTGATGGGTTCGCCGATGACGTCGAACACAACACGCCATACTTTGCGTTTCGTCGCGTTATACGGCGGTTGCTGGACATTGAGCTCCTGCAAGGACGCGAGGCCTACGAGCGTATCGAGGCGCGGCTTGCAACGCGCCCCGAAGAGATCCGTTTCATTCCGCTGCTGACAGACGTGCTTGACATTGGACTTCAAGGAACATCGATCACCAATGAATTGTCGAGCAGCGTTCGATCCGAAAATCTGCGCCGATTGCTCAAGAACCTTGTGCTCGATGGTCTGTCGGTGGGGCCGAGCGTCCTTGTTATTGAAGACGTCCATTGGCTTGACGTCGCTTCGGCGGCATTACTCGCTGAGCTCGTGCAGACCGGGAAGCCAATTACGGTGGTGCTAACATCGCGAACCGAGGTGGTTCAGGGGCACGTTCTGCAACGGATCGCGGATATCGATTATCTCAAGCTAAAATCGCTCGACGAATCCGATACGGCTGAGTTTGTCAGCTCGTCGCTCGAGCATGCCGATATCCCCGTTTGGTTGCAGCAAGCGATCTGGCAGCGTACCGGCGGAAATCCGTTTTTCGTTGGCGAGATCTGCCGGATGATCAAACAACGCCGGCCGGAGACTTGGCCTCGTATTGTGCCACGTGTTGAAACGTTCGAGGATGATAGCTCGATAACACTACCCCAATCTGCTCGCGCCGCTGTCTTGAACCGGACAGACACTCTTCTGCCCGACGAGCAGTTCGTTCTCAAAGTCGCGAGCGCCATGGGGCCCACTTTCTCGGTATCTGATGTTGAAGCAATCGAACTCATCAACAATGCGGGAATTGACGCAGCCGAATGCGTCGCCGCCCTCACCGGTACTAATCTTTTCAGAGCGGTAACAATTGATCCCCCCCGATTTGCCTTCAGCCACAGGATTATTCGCGATGTTGTTTATGCCAGCATGCTCTCGGAGCAAAAGCAGGAGGCGCATGCCGCTATTGCGAGGGCGATTGAGCGTGGCGGACGCCAGTCCGAAGCGGAAACACTACCGCTCATCCTTAATCAATGGCAGCGGGCCGGGGACCGGCACAAGGTGTTTGAGTATCTTGATCGTGTTGCGGAATTGAGGCTACGACAGTTCGAAAATACCTCTTCGATTGCGCAGAGCGAGGCATTCTTAAAAATCGCGAAGGAAGACGGCATTTCGACGCCCCATCGCCTGGCAGCCGCGTATTTCGTGTTGGCGGAAGCTGAGCTAAATCTCGGACGGATGGAAGCCGCGCGCACGAGCTTCGAGAGCGGCCTGCGCATCCTTAAGCTCCCGGTGCCGCGAACCAAGTTTGGCCTCGCGCTCAGCATGGTCTGGCAGATCGCAGAGCACCTTATCCCCTCGATTCAATTTGGAGGCTACATTAAAGGGGCTGCGGCCAACGACTCCATGCTAAAGGCCGCGCGCGCATATGAGAATTTGTGCAATATCTATTATTTCCAGGGCGACAAGGGGCGGCTCCTCTACTCGACGTTGCGCGGGACTAACCTCGCGGAAACGTTTTCCGCGCTGTCCCCCGTATTGGCGGTCAACTACGCGAGCCTTGGCACAATCTGTGGGGTCATCCCGCTGCGGAAACGGGCCGAGCATTATCTTAAGCTCGCGACTCGACTGTCCGACCAGTTGGGCATCCCAGCTGTGACCATCAAAGTCAATCTGCGTTCCGGGCTCTACAAGACGAGCGTCGGAGACTGGCGGTCAGCCAAATCTCTTTTTGAACCTTCACTTGAGCAAACCTTGCGTCTTGGCGACACGAGACGTTGGAGCGAACTCGCCGTCTGCCTGGAGACCATCATCAGCCCATGGCTCCTCAACTCGAGCTACGGCGGTAAGCAGGTCTGGAGCGAGCTTGTCGAAAAGATTTGTCAGGCTGGACGCGCGAGCGGTGATCTGCAGATTCTCGGCTGCGGTCTGGCCGGCGCAGTTCGCGGCCATCGCATTCTCGGCGAGGACATGCGCGCGCGCACATACCTGGAAGAACTCTCCACCCTCGTGGGCGAGCAATCCGCGAAACTGGAACCGATTCACAGGCTCGAGGGCGCGGCCTTTTTGGCCGACGCGGCGCTTGATCGCAGGGATATCGCTGCTTGGCAGCATTGGCTCCAGCAGTCAGCGATTTGGATGAAACTGGTCAATCCTGCCGTAAAGGTCCGTACGCTCCCGGCCCTCTGTGCTGTTTTCAGCGCCGCGATGAGGCAGCCCAACCAGGTTAACCAGGCAGGTGGCCGCGATATTCCCCACTGGCTTGCGAAGGCAAGTGCGGCGGGCCTTCGTCGTTTTGCGCGCATTTATCCGATCGCGCGTCCGCGTGCCGCCCTTTACGGAGGTGAACTGGAGGCCAGTTTGGGAAGAACTGCGCGCGCTGCAAAGCTCTGGCGCCAGGCGCTGACGGATGCGCTGCACTTGGATATGCCTGCTGACGCCCTTGCGTCACTTGCCCGACTTCGCGCCGTCGAATTTTCATTGTCCGAAACCGAATTGCGCGCTGCGCAGAACCTGGAAGCTTCGCTGCTTGCTGGCGATTCAGAGTTTCGCAAAACCGCGCAGCTTGCCGCGGCCGCGCTTACCATTGGAGGGAGACGTGCTCTCGCGTGATTGCAAGCCCCGTGTGCTGATCGTCATTACAAGAATGCATCGGCGATGATTTGTGAGCGCTCCAACATGCGGCAACGCTCCGATGGTACGTGGGAGGCGGCAGTCTTTGCATTAAAATAGCGTCGCGGTGCGGGCTAACCGTTTCGGCTGCGACGCTGAAGAATGCCCTCGGGTTGGTGCTGATAATCGCGGGACGAGTGAGATGTCCGCATTTGGCCCATAGCAGACATGAGGTGTTTGCACTGCACATGTCCGCTTTCGGGGGTAAGCGGGCGATTGCAGCGCAAATGTCTGCTTATGACCCAAACGGACATTCTTAATAAAAGAAGCCCGGTTCGCCGGAGAACCGGGCCAAGTCTTGGGAGGAACGTCAAATCGAACACCGCAACCCGTTACTCGCAAGGAGCTTTCGTGGGTGCTCCACCGAGAAAGCAAGAATGAAACTGAAAACACGAATGCTGTCGTTTCTCTGCAACACGCCGGCCAAAAAGCCGACATCGAGACTGTCAGCTTAATGCCAATTTTATTCATCCGCCCTGAAGCGAGCCGATACGATGCTTCGTCCTCAGGGGCAGGCAATGAGACGACGCGACTTCATCAAAGTTGTTGCCGGCTCAGCAGCCGGTTGGCCGCTTGCGGCGTACGCACAACCGGCAGCGATGCCGGTGATTGGATTACTCGACCTGCGATCACCTGACACTGTCGGTGAACGGTTGCGCGCGTTTCGCCAAGGCCTGAAGGAATCCGGCTATGTCGAAGGTGAAAATGTCGC
>DATLJR010000103.1:0-1785 GCA_035538755.1 Pseudolabrys sp. | reverse complement strand
CCTTTTGCCGATCATGACCGTGCAGTCTTCATGAAATGCGCCATGATTGCGGAAGCTTGCGACATAGAGCTTGAGAGACTTTGACTCCAGAAGCCATTGGCCCGGCGCATAGTCGATCACGAGATGCGCAAAATCCGGTTGCCCCGTCACCGGGCAGATCGAGGTGAACTCCGGCACCGTGAAGCGCACGAGATAATCGGTGCCTTTTTGCGGATTTGGCACGCGGTCGATCTGTGCTGCATCCGGTGTCGCCGGCCACTCGACCGCGCGGCCGAGCTGGAGGGGTTTTCGAGCCATCGTCGTGTCCTGTCGGTGGCTGACATGGACGCAAGAACGTGCCGTCGTCAACCGTCCGACCAGGGATGGGTAGGGACCAGCGTCTGTGGCAGGCGGCGGGCTGGCGCTAGCAGCGCCACCGGGGACGCTGACATTGTGCGCGACGAGCCTTGCGAGAACTCCTAAGCGGGCGCGGGCGCCTGGATCACGACCAGCCGGTCGTTGCCGGATTCGCAGCCCCAGACCTCGCCGGGCCGCCCGTTTAGCTGCCTGACATTGGCGTGGGGCTAGTCGCTCGCAAATGCGGTGAATCTCTCGCTCAGCGGATCGAAGCGTAAAATCGCGTTCGCCGAGAAATCAGAGAGCCAGACCTTGTCATCGCCGTCGACATAGACCGCATAGGTGGTTGGACCATCGCCCGGCAGCTTCCAGGTTTTCCAGGAGCCATTGGCCGGATCGTGCACCGACACGTTGCCGCTGTTCCACTCGCTGACCCAGATTCGGCTCCTGGAGTCCGACCACACCCGCCGCGCCCCTTGATCAGGTGTCGGCGGCTGGACGATCGTTGCATTCCCGGTCGAAGGATCAATTTTTGCGATGTAGTTTCCCGCGAGCGAGGCGTACCAGACATCGCCCTTGGGCGTTGCCGTGATGCCATACGGCCCGACGCCTTTCGGAGCCTTGAACACGGTCATGCCGCCGGACTTCGGTTCGAGCCGGCCATAGATGCCGGATTGGCCGGTGAACCAATAGGTGCCCGCCTTGTCGAAGACACCGGTATTCAAATTCGCGTAAGCGTGCTGCTTCGGCAGCGGAAACAGCGCCACCTTGTGATCGGCGGGATCGACGCGCGCGATCGCATTCTGCCCGCCTTCGGTGATCCACGGTGCGCCATCAGGTCCGATTGTGACGCCGTGGGGCGCAGCACCCTTGCCGAGATCGATGGTTTTAAACGAGCCGTCGCGGGGATTTAGCATCCCCAACGCCCCGCGGCCCTGGCAAGTGAACCAAATCGTGCCGTCTGCGGCGGGCGCGACGTCGTGCAAGCCGATACCGGCCGCAATCGGAAAATATTTTGCGCGTAACGGGCTCTCCTGCGCGAAAGTTTTCCGCGCAAGGCCTGGCGTGAGCAGGATTGCGGACGCAGTCGACGTGAGAAACCGGCGGCGATTCATTGCGTTACCTTTCTCGAAAAGGATCGGCAGTGACCCCCGACAGGAGCAAGCATAGTCTTGCGTACCCTCTTCGTCAGGCGCGGGCGCGGATCGAGCGTTCACATTTGCTTGCGCGCCGTGTAAGACGCCCGCAATCAAGCAATCGCAATCAGGGAAGCTCCTCATGACAGCCATCGTCGACATTATCGGCCGGGAAATCCTGGACAGCCGCGGCAATCCCACCGTCGAGGTCGACGTCATCCTGGAAGATGGTTCGATCGGGCGCGCCGCCGTACCGTCGGGGGCTTCTACCGGAGCGCATGAGGCCGTCGAGCTCCGAGACGGGGATAAGTCG
>DATLJR010000102.1:0-55270 GCA_035538755.1 Pseudolabrys sp. | reverse complement strand
GGATCTGATCAGGGACGAACTGATTTGCGGACAGAATACCGCCGTCCGCGGCGAGCAGCGCGATCATGCGGTCGGGCAAAATACCCTTGTCGTCGCGTGCAAAAGTAAGCGTCACGATGTCCCTGCTCTGCAACCGCGCCGATCTAACCCGAGGAGTGCCTTGACGGGAAGCCGTGCGCCCCGCTACAAGCACCTTATCCTGTGGTCATTTGAGCCGGCCGGCTTGCAGCCACGTTAAACAACTCGCTAAAAGGCCGGGGACGCGTGAGCCCGGCCGAGATATTTCTCCGGCCGGTTTTTTGTTGGCCACGCGCGTGGTCCCGAAAGGCGGGGTGCCGGTTTTCGGAAAAGGCTATGCGCACGGCTTAAGGAGACCCATGATGTTCGCGTCGACCAAGACCTATCGCCCTGAAACCCGGCTGGTGCATGCCGGCACGCTGCGCTCGCAGTTTAACGAGACCTCCGAGGCTTTGTTCCTCACCCAGGGCTACGTCTATCCCACCGCCGAGGAATGCGAGGCACGCTTTTCGGGGAAAATTCCGGGTTACGTCTACTCGCGTTACTCGAACCCGACCATGAGCATGTTCGAGCAGCGCATGGCCGCCCTCGAGGGGGCGGAAGCCGCGCGATCGACGGCAACCGGAATGGCCGCCGTCACGACATCGCTCATGGGTCTCGTCAGAGCGGGCGATCACGTGGTCGCCGCAAAAGCGTTATTCGGCTCCTGCCGCTGGGTGGTCGAAGAATGGCTGCCGCGCTTCGGCGTGACGTCGACGCTCGTCAACGGCACCGACCTGGATGCCTGGAAAAAGGCAGTTCGGAAAAATACCAAGGTCTTCTTCCTGGAGTCGCCGACCAACCCAACGCTGGAAGTCATCGATATCGCGGCGGTTGCAGACATCGCACACAATGCCGGCGCCAGGCTTGTCGTCGACAATGTTTTTGCGACGCCGCTCTATCAAAGCCCGCTCACACTCGGCGCCGATTGTGTCGTCTATTCCGCCACCAAGCACATCGACGGTCAGGGCCGAGTACTAGGTGGAGTCATTCTGGGGTCGGAGAAGCTGATCCTCGACCACTACCATCAGGTCTTGCGGCAGACCGGTCCGTCATTGTCGCCGTTCAATTCGTGGGTCCTGCTTAAAGCTCTTGAGACCCTGCCGGTGCGCGTCCAACGACAAACCGACAATGCCGGCGCGGTCGCCACCGCGCTTGCCGGACACAAGAAGATCACGCGATTGATCTATCCCGGCCGGCCCGACCATCCGCAGGCCGATACCATCAAGAAGCAGATGCGCGCGGGTTCCACGCTCTGCTCATTCGAGGTCAAAGGCGGCAAGGAAGGCGCGTTTCGTTTTCTCAATGCGCTTCAGCTCATCGGGATCACGAACAATCTCGGCGACGCGAAGAGCCTTGTCACCCATCCGACAACGACCACGCATCAGCGACTCACGCCGGAGCAGCGAGCCGAGCTCGGCATCGGCGACGGACTGGTCAGATTTTCGGCCGGACTCGAGCATCCGGACGATCTGATCGAAGATCTTCTGACAGCGATGGAGAAAGTGTGAGAGCGGTGATCGCTCAGGGCACCACGTGCGACAAGGCGGTCGCAGACATCACCGGACGGTGCGCGGCCTCGGCGAGAGCGTTTCCGAGACTCTTCGCCATGCACGCATAACTCCAGTCATTCATGTGCAGCCCGTCGGGCGACATGAACGTCTCGAAGGTCAGATGATCGACGTCGCGCCAGTGACGCATCATTTCGAAACGGCGGAACAGATCGACATCTTCCTGCTTCGCGGCAGATGAGATGAGCGCAACCATGGCCTCGGCGTCGGGCTTGGTAATCACCTTCGGAGCAAATTGCGGGTCGATGAGCACTACATCAGCGCCGATCGCGCGGATCTTGGCGAGCCCCTCACGGATCTGCAGCCCGTGATCGCCGAGCTGATGACCGCGGATGACTGAGTTCGTCCCGAGTTGCCAAAGCACCAGATCAGGCTTCGCGGCAATGACGGACGTATCGAACCGCGCCAGCATGTCGCCGATCTCTTCGCCGTTCACGCCGCGGTTAAGCATCGTGAATGACACTTTCGGGAAATGCTTGCGAAGCTCGACGGAAAGTTGGCTGGGATAGCTAGCGTCTGGTGAGCTTGCACCCGCGCCCGAAGTCGATGACGACCCGATCGCAACGATCGTGATCGGATCACCTGCCGCAATCTTCTGCGCAAAATGCGGGAGCGGATTTGCCAGCCGGATCAGATCGAGCGGAGTCGTGCATGCAGGACCAGTCGCATCGGCACGCGCAGATGATGCAAATGCGAGCCCCGCGACAAGCGCGGCGGCCAGCATCGTCGAAACCCGACGTTCGGGATCGTGGCTCAACAAGTGCGCGTCCTCAGTTATCGATCAGCGGCTACCGTTGGTCGGCGGCTCTTCAGGCTTGGCTGCGGAAACAATCATATCGGCCAGCAGCCGCCCTATGCAATCGTGGACCCGCTCTGCAATGTCAAGTTTTTTCGTGGCAGAGTATAAATCGAACGTTCCGAGCTCTCCCCACAACTTCATAATGCTAAATCGATCGAATAAAGGCACTTCTTGTTGCAATGCAACCCAGCGCATATCTTCGACGTAAGTCCCAAGTGCGATCATCGATTCCGTTCGCGGGCTGTATTGCGCGTTGATTAAAACAACATCAGCGCCCGCGGAACGAGCAATTTTTATACCCTTATCCAGCGACTGACTGAAAAGATCCGGGTCGACGCCAAGCATCGCGTCCACAGTCCCCGTCTGCCAGACCAGAAGCACCGGCTTGGCCGCGGCAATCGCGCCCGGAAGTGCTTTAACCATCTCAGCCGCGGTGCGTCCTGATTTCACATCGGTTGTAACTTTGACGTCTACACCCAACAATCGGGTTGCAAGCGCTTGTTGCAGTCGCACGGGGTAAGCGTTGCCAGAGCCACTCGATCCCGGCAATTGCGAGGAGCCGGCGCCGACAACGAGGATGTTCAGATGCTTCGCGTCGACGGCGCGCGTCACTTGCGGCAACCGAAAGCTCGGCTCCGTGAGGTTTTCTGCAACGCGGCATTCGGCCGGATGCTCGGCCCACGCGGGCGCGGCAATCAGCATCAGCAACGCGAGTGGCAGCAGGCGTTTCCTCATAACTCGCCCCCCGCATAACCCGGCTTTGCGGCGGGCGGCCGCGGTCCTCCGCCTCGTCGCTCGGCTTGTCTATACCATGAAATGAGTGCCGCAACGGCAACCATGATGGCAATGCCGGCAAAGCTGACGACGATCTGCGTCAGCACCCGGTTGGACACTTCCGTAAATACGAAGTGACCGGCAAAAGACAAGAACACGCCGAGACAGAATGTCTCAAGCGAATGCTGGCCGCACACGATTGCCGGCCAGAAAATCCAGGATTTGAGCGCCGGCCAGTCGCGGGGTACAAACGCGACCGTAATGATCGCAAGCGCGAGGAAATGCATGATGCGAAGCACGTCGAGGTTCGTCTTGTCGATCGGGTACATCGCATCGCCAACCCACTTAGGAACGTAGACCGCAAGGCGCGGGAAATACCAGGTCATCGCAATCGCAAATGCGAACAGAAGATATGTGATGGCCAATCCGACCATGGCCGGAGAGTGGATCCAACGCGAAAGGTTCTCTGCGCCACCCAACGCACACCACGCCCCGAACACGAACAACAGTTGCCATGCGAATGGATTGAACAGCCAGGTTCCGCTCGGATAGGCCGGAAGGTTCCATTCAAACAGCCACATCAAGGCGTAGACCGAAGCCGACGTGATCAACGCGAGCGACGGCGCGCGAAGCAGCAGCCACAGCATCGGCGGAAACCACAGCAGCAACAAAATGTAGAGCGGCAGCACGTCCATGTTCACCGGCTTGAACTTCAGCAGCAGCGCCTGAAGGATCGTGACGTCCGGATTCTTGAGAAAATTGAGAACACCCATTTCCTCGGTGTAGAGCGGATTGTCGAAACTGCTCGACACGTAGGCGATCTCGGCGAGATAGATCGCGAGCAGGAACACGTGCGCCACGTAGATCTGCCAGGCCCGCTTGAGCACGCGCGCGGAGGCGACGATGAAACCATGCTGCTGCATCGCCCGGCCGTAGACGAAGGCTGCGGTGTAGCCGGAAATAAAAACGAAGATTTCCGTGGCGTCGCTAAAGCCGTAGTTGCGGATGGTAATCCAGTTGACCGCGTTTGACGGTATGTGGTCGAGAAAGATCAGCCAGAGCGCAAGGCCGCGGAACAAATCAAGCCGGAGGTCGCGTTCGGTCGAAACCGGGGCCATGTGCGGCTTTTCTTTCGTGCGCTCTTTCGGCCATAATCCCGGGCATCAAGCGAATGGCAAGCCCCGGTATAGTAAATCTTGCGGCATTTAGATGTACCGCGCCGTAACACGCAAGGTTGAAGTGACAGTGACGCCCCGCTTTGTTTCGGAGCGGTCGTCGCCGAGCAACGGCTATTTTTTTTGGGCTTACACAATCAACATTACCAACCTCGGTGCGGAAACAGTCCAGCTCAAGACTCGGCATTGGCGCATCACCGACGCGCTCGGCCGCCTGCAAGAAGTCAAAGGGCCGGGCGTTGTCGGCGAGGAACCAACGCTGAGGGCCGGACAATCGTTCGAATACACCAGCGGGGTTCCGCTGCCGACGCCGTCAGGTTTCATGGTCGGCAGCTACGGAATGGTGACAGACGCGGGCGAGCAATTCGACATCGAAATTCCCGCCTTCTCCCTCGACTCGTCTTACGCCGAGCGCACCATCAACTAGGATTCGCGCCGACCTCGCCCGGCGCGAACTGATAGTTCGCGCTGCAGAATTCGCAGGTGACGGAAATCTTCCCGTCCTCGACCATGTGATCGCGATCGTCCTGCGAAAAGCTCTTGAGCATCGCCTCGACATTGTCGCGCGAACATGAGCATTCCGCGCGCAGTGGACTGGCGCGGAACACGCGCACACCCGGCTCGTGGAAGAGGCGATAGACCAGCCGCTCACTGGAGAGCGAGGGATCGATCAACTCGATATCCTCCACGGTCGAGATCAAGGTCTGGCCTTCGACCCAGGCGTCATCTTCCTTGATGGCGTGAGGCGTCGTGCCCTCGGGGGCATCGCCAGGATCGAGATCGGCCGTGCGCGCCCGTTCCGGAGATTTGGGCAGGAACTGCAGCATGATTCCACCGGCGCGCCAGCGATGGGTCGCGCCGCCCGACGCCGCGCGCAATTCCTCCGCGACCGCGAGCCGGACGCGCGTGGGAATCTGCTCGGAGCGCAGAAAGTATTCATGCGCCACGTCCTCGAGCGAACTGCCGTCGAGCGCGACCAGGCCCTGATAGCGGTTCATGTCGGAACCCTGGTCGATGGTCATGGCCAGATGCCCCTTGCCGAGCAGGGCGGTGCCGGCCGTCTCGCCTGCCGCGATTGCGGCGGCCACACGGTCCTTGTCGAAGCGGGCGCAGGCGCGCACTTTGTCGGGAGCGATGAAATCCACCACCAGCATGCGCACAGGACCGTCGCTCTGCGTCTGCAGAATAAAACGACCGTCAATCTTTAGCGCCGAACCCAGCATCACCGTCAGCACCAGCGCTTCGCCAAGGAGCTTGGCGACGGGCTGCGGATAGTTGTGCCGCGAAAGGATTTCGTCGACGGCGGGACCAAGACGCACCACGCGGCCGCGCAGGTCGAGTTTGGCCACCTCGAACGGCATGACGGTATCGTCAAGCGCGGTGGGTGACGGTGCGCGCGTGGGAATGGCGATTTGGGGATCAGTCATGGCGGGTTCGGTCATCCACCTTATGTAGAACTCAGGAGCTGAAAAACGAGAGGCCCGGCCTTCTCGTACCGGTCACGCGCGTTAACGCGGACCGTCAGGCGTCGGCGTGCAAGCACCAGGCGAGCAGACCCTTCTGGGCGTGCAGCCGGTTTTCGGCCTCATCGAAAACCACCGACTGCGGTCCATCGATGACCTCGTCGGTAACTTCTTCTCCGCGATGCGCCGGCAGGCAATGCATGAAGAGCGCATCGGGCTTGGCCTTCGCCATCAGGCTGGCATTGACCTGGTAGCGCTTGAGAATGTTGTGACGATGCTTGCCGTCACGATCGCCCATCGACACCCAGGTGTCGGTGACCACGCAGTCGGCATCCTTGACGGCAGCGTCGGGATCGTCGCCGATCATGATCGCGGCGCCCGAGGATTTGACCCAGTCTATCAGCCATTTCTTCGGCCGCAATTCGGCAGGCGTCGCGACGCGCAGCTGGAAATCGAAGCGTTCCGCCGCGTGCATCCAGCTCGCCAGAACATTGTTGGAATCGCCGGTCCAGGCCACCGTGCGGCCGCGGATGGGGCCGCGTTTTTCTTCATACGTCATCACATCGGCCAGCACCTGGCACGGATGCGACCGCCGCGTGAGCCCGTTGATGACGGGAATGGTCGCATGCCGCGCCAGTTCGGCCACCGCCTCGTGGTCGAGGATGCGGATCATGATCGCATCGACGTAGCGCGAGAGAACGCGCGCCGTATCGGCAAGCGTTTCTCCGCGGCCAAGCTGCATTTCCTGCGCCGTCAGCAGCATGGCTTCGCCGCCGAGCTGGCGCATGGCGACATCGAAGGACACGCGCGTGCGCGTCGACGGCTTGTCGAACACCATGGCCAGCGTTTTTCCCGCAAGCGGTGCCTTGTGAATGCCGCTCGAGCGCTCGGCCTTCATGGCGCGGCTGCTGTCGATCAGCCCGCCGAGCACCGGCTTGGGGATGTCGATGAGGTCGAGAAAGTGCCGAACGCCATTTGCAATCATGACGACACCTTCGCCCTCGCATATGTTTTCGCGAGACGTGCGCATGCCCGGTCGATGCATCCGACGGCTTCGACAATTTCTTTCTCGCCGATGATGAGCGGCGGCAGCAGCCGCACCACGTTGTCGCCGGCGGCAACCGTGATCATTTTCTCGGCGCGCAATTCGTCGACCATTTCCGAGGCCTGAGGAACCATTCGCAGGCCGATCAGCAGGCCTTCGCCGCGCACCTCGGCGATGACCGAAGAATAGCGGTCCTTCAATTCCGCCAGCCGCTGCTTGAGCAGAAGCGCATTCTTGCGCATGCGCTCGAGGAAACCGTCAGCCATCACCACGTCGAGCACGGCATTGCCCACGGCCATCGCCAGCGGATTGCCGCCAAACGTCGAGCCATGCGTGCCGACCGTCATTCCCTTCGACGCTTCCGATGTCGCCAGACATGCGCCAATCGGGAAACCGCCGCCCAGCGCTTTTGCGAGCGCCATGACGTCGGGCTGAACCCCGCTGCGTTCGTAGGCGAACATTTCGCCGCTACGCGCGATCCCGGTCTGCACTTCGTCGAACACCAGCAGAAGTCCGTGCTGATAGCAGAGCTGGCGCAAGGCACGCAGGAACGTCGGTGACGCGACCCGCACGCCGCCTTCGCCTTGGATCGGCTCGATCAGGATCGCTGCGGTTTGCGGTCCGATCGCCCGCTTGACCGCATCGATGTCGCCGAAGGGCGCCTGATCGAAGCCATCGACCGGCGGGCCGAAACCCTCGAGATACTTCTTGTTGCCGGTCGCGGCGATGGTCGTCAGCGTGCGGCCGTGAAAGGCACCCTCGAAGGTGATGATGCGGTAACGCTCGGGCTTGCCGGAGGCTGATTGATACTTGCGTGCGAGCTTGATCGCGCACTCCAGCGCTTCCGCGCCCGAATTCTGGAAAAAGACGGTGTCAGCAAAGCTTGCCGCGCACAGCCGGTCCGCCAGCCGTTCGCCTTCTGGAATCTTGTAAAGATTTGAGACGTGCCAGACCTTCTGGGCCTGGTCGGTCAGAGCCTTGACCAGGTACGGGTGCGCGTGCCCGAGCACATTGACCGCCACACCGGAGGTGAAGTCGAGGTAGCGCTCACCCGCGGCCGTAAACAGCCATGCGCCTTCGCCCCGCTCGAAAGCGAGGTCGACCCGTGCATAGGTTGGCAACAAATGCGAGTTCACGGCCAGCTTCTTCCATCGACCATTTTTCGTCGTCGCAAGACCATTTCCACGTTTTGACCACTGCTTTTCGGGGTCATGCGCGCCGAAAAGAAATGTGCCGCCTCGCCGGGCGGCACTTTTTTCATTCTATTGCCGGGCCGAACGGTGTCAATCAACCCGACTCAGACGTGCCGTAAACGCCGATTCTAAAGGAAAACCTGTTGGTAGCTAGCCATCAAGGCTTGCCGACGCTTGCGGCTGAGTTACTGCCTATTGTAGCCTTAGGTCCAGTTAGTACGACATATCGTGCTACCGAAGAATTTCTAGTCCATCCCTGACGCGTACAGCGCCGGGCGCCCGATGGGGCGTCTGACGACAGGGCTGGACTCTATCCAAGGCCTTGAAGCCTAAGGAGAAAAACCGAATGGGCTGGACCGATGAGCGGGTAGAGCTTTTGAAGAAGCTTTGGGCGGATGGGCTCTCCGCCAGCCAGATCGCCGCTGAACTCGGCGGCATCACGCGCAATGCCGTCATTGGCAAGGTTCATCGTCTGGGCCTGTCCGGGCGGGCCAAGAGCCCCTCCTCGACGGCGCCAAGGCCGCGCAAGGCCCGTTCTTCGGGTCACATGATGCGCGTGCCCCGGCCGTCCATGCGCGGCAATACCGCGCTCGCCTATGACTACGACGTTGAGCCCGAGCCGGAACTTCTCGAAATTCCAGTCGAGCAACGCAAGACCCTTCTCCAGCTCACGGAAAAGACCTGCCGTTGGCCGGTCGGCGACCCCGGCAGCACCGACTTCTTCTTCTGCGGCGGGGACACGGCAAACGATTTGCCCTACTGCTCCTATCACAGCCGGGTTGCCTACCAGCCGATGAACGATCGGCGGCGCGACAAGCGGCAGTTCAGGAACTGAGCAGCTACGGTTTCGCTCGCTTCGGGGATTGGCTCCGGGCCGCGCGCGCGGCGAACGTCCAGGTGGCGGCCGCTCCACCTACCAGGGAAATGAACTCACGCCGTCACATTACGCCCCCACAGGATCAGGTACGCTTATCTGATCGCGAGCCGTCAGGCCGCTCCTGCGACGCGCGTGTCGATTTCATTTCGTAGCAACGCGAAATCGATGGGTTTGGTGAGAAGCGCTTCGGCGCCTCCCTCCATTGCCTTACGTTTGGTCTCCGCATCGCCATAGGCTGTAATCATGATGACCGGAACGTCCGGCCGCGCGGCCTTGGCCTTGGGCAATAGTTCGAGCCCGGTCATCCCCGGCATGTTGATGTCAGACAGGATCAAAATGAGTGAGGCAGTTCGCGCTTCGCTGATGCATTGCAATGCCGCGGGAGCGGATTGCGCAAATTCCATGATAAATCGGCCCGAGCGGAGGTCACGCCGAAATTGCTGGCGAAACAGCATTTCAACATCGGGCTCATCGTCGACCACAAGAATAAGAACGGTCACGCTCGTGCTCCTGACTTTGCAATTGATGCCGCGGTGCGGGGAAGAATAATCCTGAACTCGGTGAACTCGCCCGGCCGCGTATCGACTTCGATTGAGCCGGCGTGCTGTTTGACGATGATATCGTGACTGATGGAGAGGCCAAGCCCTGTTCCTTCTCCCGCGGGTTTGGTTGTGAAGAACGGATTGAACATCTTGTCCTTCACTTCGGGAGGGATGCCGGTCCCGTTGTCACGTATTCTGATCTCTACGCGGTCGCCGAGATTCTTGGTCGCGGCAGCAAGAGTAGGTTCATAGCCGTTGTCGCCTGTCTGGTCTTTGCGCTTTGTTGCTGCATAGAAGCCGTTCGAGATCAAGTTCAGCAGAACGCGGGTGATTTCCTGTGGGAACAGATCGACTTCGCCCGCCGTTGGATCGAATGAACGATCGAGGGTGATGTTGAAGCCCTGCTTTTCGGCGCGTGCGCCGTGATAGGCGAGATTGAGGCTCTCCTCCACCACTGCATTGATGTCGACGGGCCGGTGCTCGCCGGAGCCCGCCCGCGAATGCAGCAGCATGTTCTTGACGATTGAATCCGCGCGTTTGCCGTGCTGCACGACCTTGTCGAGATTGCCCTGCAGCATATCGGCGATCTCGTTGATTTCATCGCGCAATTTGTCGCTTACATTGGCCTCGGTAAGCGCCTGACGCAGTTCGTCAATCAACTCGACCGAGACCGCCGAAAAATTGTTGACGAAGTTGAGCGGGTTTTTGATTTCGTGCGCAATTCCCGCAGTCAACTGCCCGAGAGAAGCGAGTTTCTCGGTCTGAACGAGGCGATCCTGGGCGGTACGCAGCTCCTCTAGTGATTGTCCCAGCTCGCGCGTGCGTGCCTCCACGCTTTCGAAAAGGCGGACGTTCTCGATCGCGATCGCTGCCTGGTCGGCGAAAGTCGTGACGAGTTCGATCTGCTTGTCGGTGAAGGGCTTTACCTCGTGGCGTGTCAACGCGAGAACGCCAATCGCGGCGCCCTCGCGTAACATCGGAACGCTGAGAACCGTACGGAAGTCACCGAATTTCTGCCCTTCGGCAAAGGTGTACTCAGGGTCCGCCTGCACGTCGGGAATGTGCACGACCTTTCCCTCAAGCAGGGCCCGGCCCGTTGCCGATCCGCGCTCCCGCTTGACCGGCAGGTCCTTTACCAATTCGTTGAATTGATCCGAAAAGCCATAGGTCGCCGCCCGCACGAATATGCCGCCCTGTTCGCGGGCGATTGTCCCTTGGTCGGCTTCGCAGAGCCGGGCGGCGGCTTCGACCAGTGCCTGCAGAACGGTCTTCAAGTCGAATGTCGAACGGCTGATGACCTTGAGCACATCGGCGGTCGCGGTCTGCTGCTGCAGCGTCTCACGCAACTCGGTGAGCAGGCGGGTATTTTCGATCGCGATCACCGCCTGGGCCGCGAAATTCTGCATCAGCTCGATCTGCTTGTTGCTGAACGGCCGCACCTCCTGCCGATACACATTGATGGCGCCGATAATCTCCCCTTCTTTGAGCATCGGGACAGCCAACAAAGTCCGTGCGCCGGCGATATCCACGAGCTCAACGACGCGGGAGTCTTTCGCGAGATAGGACTCATCGGTCCGCAAATCGGGGCAATGGATGACCTGTCCGGTCTTGGCCAACCGCGCAAGCGGAATTTGCGGATGCTCGCCCAAATCGATTTCGGGATTTTGCCGCCAGAAATCGGCGTACTTTCCCTTGCTGTGGACCGCCACGAACCGGAACTTGGCTCCGTCACGCAGGAACAGATTGCCGTAGACGGCGTCGCAAATACGGGTCGCGTTTGCCAGCATCGCATTGAAGACCGGCTCAAGATTGCCGTGTGAGCTCGAGATAACTTTCAGCACCTCGGACGTTGCCGTCTGCTGTTCCAGCGCCTCGCTGAGTTCGTGGGTGCGAACGTCGACTTTTTTTTCGAGGTCGGCGTATGAATCCTGCAATCGTCCGGCCATGTCGTTGAACTTGTCGGCGAGCGCTTCAAGCTCGTCTCCGGACTTGATCGAGATACGTTGCGCGAGGTCGCCGCCGCCGATGCGTGCGGCACCCGTCCGCAGCGCCTGGATCGGCACGACCATCCTTCGCGCGAGGAGTATCCCCGCGAGCGCCGCAAGACACAGCGCGCCGATCAGAACCAGGGCCGTGCGCTGGATGGACGCTATCAGCGGCTGATAGGCCTCCTCGACGGGAAGCTCAACGAACACGGTCCAGCCCAGCGGAGCGACAGGTGCGAACGCCGTCAGCACCTTGCGTCCCTGGATGTCGGTTGCGGTCTCGATGTCTTCCGCTGAACCGCCTTTTTCCGCGCGCTGTGCTGCCTGAACCTGCGCAAGTTTCGTCATATCGGTATTGCGCAGAACGAGGCTGATGTCCGGATGCGAGATGAGCCGGCCTTGCGCATCCACCACGTAGGCCTGGCCGCGCTCGCCAACTTTGATTTTGGAAACGACGTCCCAGATCAGCTTGAGATTGACTTCCGCGATGCTGACGCCAGCGTCGCGGCGCGTGCCGGCGAGCGACAGCGTCATGTAGGGTTCGGACTCGCGGCGGAAATAAACCGGGCCGTAGTAGATCTTGTTTTTGACCGCCTCGGTAAACTTCGGCTCTTTAGATAGGTCGAGGCCACTGCCGACCACATCCATCGCCAGCCGCGATACGCGAAGCTGTTCTTTACCGCTTGCGTCGACTTGCGAAAGCTCGGTGATTGCAGGGACCTGACGCAACAAACGCAGCGCGTCGAACCGACGCTGTTCAGTGGTGGCCGCGGACCAGAGCAATTGGGTGGTCCACCCCACCTGACTTTCGATTTCCTTGATGAACTGACCGATCTTGGCCGCCGCGGCTTCCGCCTGCTCGTGCTGGATGCGGATCAGCGACTCTTTGTTTTCGCGGTACGAGCCCCAGATCTCAAAGACGCCATTGACCAGCAAAGCCAGGCACACCACGGCAACGAACAGGCCGGTATATTTGAGGAAGAGCCGGCTTCGAATCTTCGACCGCGCCGGTGCGTCAGGTTGAGCGGGCGCAGCGTAGTCTGTCATCCGATCACCTGGTCAGCGATCGGGATGCACACCGCAAGTTGCGCTACCTGCAACGTGCGTGCAGCAGCCAAAGCCGCAAAGACGATGATAGCCAGCCGGCGCACGCGACGACCCCCTGTTGCCGACAACCTTGCTAGTCGCCCCTCAAAACATACCAGAATAGGGGGCGACAGAAAGGGATGACAAGGTGAGGATTTGACGCGCTTTGCAGCCCTCTCGGGGGCCTGTGCCCGTCAGTTCATCCGGCCGAAGCGATCATCGAGCGCATAACCAGCCCCACGGACCGTGCGGATCGGGTCGGCCATGTGACCACGGTTGATCGCCTTGCGCAGGCGGCCGACATGCACGTCCACCGTTCTTTCATCGATATAGATGTCCGAGCCCCAAACGCCATCGAGCAGCTGCTCGCGCGAAAACACGCGTCCCGGTCGTTCCATCAGGAATTCGAGCAACCGGTATTCGGTCGGCCCAAGGTCGACCGGACGGCCATTGCGTGAGACTCTTTTCTTTTCTCGATCGAGTTCGATGTCGCCAATGCTGAGCACGGTCGCGACGCGCTCCGGATTGGCCCGGCGCAGCAACGCGCGCACCCGCGCCAGCAATTCGGGGACCGAGAACGGCTTTACAATGTAGTCGTCGGCTCCGGTCGCAAGCCCGCGCACCTTTTCGCTCTCCTCACCGCGCGCGGTGAGCATGATGATCGGCAATTGGCGGGTCTCGGGGCGCGCCCGCAGCCGGCGGCACAGTTCGATGCCGGAAAGACCCGGCAGCATCCAGTCAAGGACCACAAGGTCGGGGGTGCTTTCCTTCAAACGCGTATCGGCTTCGTCGCCGCGTGCCGACGTTTCAACCTCGTAGCCCTCGGCTTCGAGATTGTAGCGCAGCAGCATTGTCAAAGGCTCTTCGTCTTCGACGATGAGGATGCGTGCGTTCATGCGAAATCCGTTATCCATCAAATGCTACCCTGTGCGCAGCGCGGCGATGGTCGTCGTGTCACCTTTCGGGCGCTGATCGGCAATCGGGTGTCCCTCGATGATATAGTGGACCGTCTCCGCGATGTTGGTCGCATGATCGCCCATGCGCTCGATGTTCTTGGCGCAGAACATCAGATGGATGCAGAAAGTAATATTGCGCGGATCTTCCATCATGTAGGTGAGCAGCTCGCGGAACACCGACGTGCAAACCGCGTCGATTTCCTCGTCGCCCCGCCACACCGCCATGGCCTTGCTGATATCGCGCCCGCCGTAGGCATCGAGCACGAGCTTCATCTGCTGGAGCACGAGATCGGTCATGTGCTCGACGCCGCGGATCAGCTTGGGCGGCGGGAACTCGCCGTTCAGGGCCATCACGCGCTTGGCAATGTTCTTTGCCAGATCGCCGATGCGCTCCAGGTCATTGGCGAGCCGCAGGGCTCCGACGACTTCACGCAGATCCACCGCCATGGGCTGGCGCCTGGCGATGATGAGCACCGCTCTTTCCTCGATCTCGCGCTGCAAGGCATCGATATTCGCGTCGGCCGATGACACGCGTTGCGCCAGCGCGGTATCTCGCGTTGCCAGTGCGTCGACCGAGTCGGCGACTTGTTTCTCGGCGAGGCCGCCCATTTCAGCGACCATGCGGGAAAGATCCTGCAGGTCGGTGTCGAAAGCCTTCATCGTATGGTCGGACATTGTCATCTTTCGGTTATCCGCGTTTGGCGCATTAACTTTTCCCGCTTCTCGGAGTCATGCGCTAGCCAAAGCGTCCTGTAATGTAGTCTTGCGTGCGACGATCGTTAGGGGTGGTGAAGATGCGGGTGGTCTCACCAAACTCGACCAACTCGCCGAGGTACATGAAGGCCGTGAAATCGGATACGCGGGCGGCCTGCTGCATGTTGTGCGTCACGATGGCGATTGTGTAGTCGTCCTTAAGTTCGTCGATCAGCTCTTCGATCTTTGCCGTGGAGATCGGGTCGAGCGCCGAGCAGGGCTCGTCGAACAGGATCACTTCAGGCCGTACCGCGACGGTACGCGCAATACACAGCCGCTGCTGCTGACCGCCGGACAGCGAAAGCCCGTTTGCTCCGAGCTTGTCCTTAACCTCGTCCCAAAGGGCGGCGCGCTCGAGCGCGTGTCGGACACGGTCCTCGAGTTCCGATTTCGTCAGCCGCTCGTAAAGGCGAATCCCGAAGGCGATATTCTCGAAGATCGTCATCGGAAATGGGGTCGGCTTCTGGAACACCATTCCGACTTTCGCACGCAGGAGATTGAGATCCTGCGAGGGCGACAGAATATTCGCACTATCGAGCGTCACGTGACCAGTGGCGCGCTGATTCGGGTAAAGGTCGTACATGCGGTTCAGAATCCGCAGCAACGTTGACTTGCCGCAGCCGGACGGCCCGATGAAAGCGGTGACCTTGCCTCTGTAAAGCGGCACGCTGATGCTCTTCAACGCCCGGTGATCGCCATAGAAGAAATCCAGGTTCTTGACCGAGATCTTTTCCGTCAGGTCTTCGTCCTTGGACAGACTATGGGTTACGGTCGGAACGGTGATGGCTGCTACGCTCATGACGTTTTTCTCTGCGCAGTGAGTATCCGGGCGACGATGCTCAGAGCGAGCACCGCCAGGGTGATGATCAGCGCTCCAGTCCACGCGAGCTTCTGCCAGTCCTTGTAGGGACTGAGCGCAAACTGGAAGATAACGACAGGCAGGCTGGAAACCGGAGCATTCAGATTGAGGCTCCAGAATTGGTTGTTCAGCGCAGTGAACAACAGCGGCGCGGTCTCGCCCGAAATACGCGCGACCGCGAGCAATACGCCGGTGATCATTCCCGCGCGCGCCGCGCGATAGGCCACCCTCTGGATCATCAGGGATCGTGGCAGGCCGATAGAAGCAGCCGCCTCGCGCAACGTGTCAGGTACAAGCGTGAGCATGTCTTCCGTCGTGCGTACAACGACGGGGACGACGATCACCGCCAGCGATACGGCGCCGGCCCAACCGGAAAAATGGCCCATCTGTGCAACCATGACTTCGTAGATGAACAAGCCGACCACGATCGATGGCGCGCTCAGCAGGATGTCGTTGATGAAGCGCACGACCATGGTCAGTTTGTCGTAGCGCCCGTATTCGGCCATGTAGGTGCCTGCCAAAATGCCGAGCGGCGTGCCGATCAGCACCGCAATAACGGTCATGACGAGGCTGCCTGCGATCGGATTGAGCAGGCCGCCGGCTGAGCCGGGCGGGGGAGTCATTTCGGTGAAGACCGAAAGCGACAGGCCACTGAAGCCTTCCCAAAGCAGCACCGCCAGAATGAGCACCAGCCAGCTCAGACCGAACCCTGTCGCACCATAGGCGAGCGCCATTGTGATGACGTTGCGGCGTCGACGTTTTGAGTAGAGTGCTGTATCCATCGTCAGCCTCCCACCCGCGCGTTCAGGCGCAGCAGCATCAGCCGCGCGATGGCGAGCACGATGAATGTGATGACGAACAGGATCAGGCCGAGCGCGATCAACGCCGAGGTATAAAGGTCCCCGACCGCTTCGGTGAATTCGTTGGCGATGGTTGCGGAAATCGTTGTGCCCGGCGCCAGCAACGAACCCGAAATGCGGTGCGCGTTGCCGATCACGAATGTCACGGCCATCGTCTCGCCGAGCGCGCGGCCGAGGCCGAGCATGACGCCACCAATCACGCCGACGCGGGTGTAAGGCAATACGACGTAGCGCGCGACCTCCCAGGTCGTGCAGCCTAATCCATAGGCCGCTTCCTTGAGAACGGGCGGCACGGCATCGAACACGTCGCGCGAAATAGAGGTGATGAAGGGCAGCACCATGATCGCGAGAATGAGCCCAGCGGTGAAGACGCCAATGCCGTAGGGCGGGCCGGCGAACAGCGTGGAAAGAATCGGGATTTCCCCGAACACGGCAATCAGGAACGGCTGCACGTGCTGCTGCAGGAACGGCGCGAACACGAACAGGCCCCAGATGCCGTAGATGATGCTCGGAATGCCCGCGAGCAATTCGATGGCTATGCCGATCGGGCGGCGAAGCCACATGGGGCACAGCTCGGTCAGAAACAGCGCAATGAGCAGGCCGACCGGAACTGCGATGAGCATCGCAATAAGCGAGGTGACGATTGTGCCGTATATCGGAGCGATCGCCCCGAATTTCTCCGTCACTGGGTTCCAGACTTCCTCGTAAAGGAAGCTGATGCCAAACGCGCGCAGAGCCGGCAACGAACCCCAGACCAGCGAGATGATGATACCACCGAGAATGGCGAGAACGGTGGCTGCCGCGGCGCGGGTGAGATGCCGAAAAGTGACATCGCTCAACCGGAGGCGCTGTAGAACCTTCGCCCGATCGAGCTGGGCAGCGGTTGAGATGCCCGTGCCCTGCAACGCCACATCAGCCACGGATCGCCTCCCCGTCGATTGCATCGGGCTCTCCATGGCCATCTCGCCGCTATAGAGAGCTACTCAAGCCGCCTCCTGGCCGCAGCACAAGCCACCCTTCTGCAGGCACAGGATGCAGCGAAAGGGCGCCAGCTCGGCGCCCTTTCAATTGCGTTCAGATCAATTGGTCATCGCGAAGAGGGGCTTGCCACTCGCGTCCTTGATCTCGCTTGACCAGGTCTTCTCGACGTCCTTCACGACATTGGCCGGCATCGGAACGTAATCGAGTTCTTCAGCCATCTTGCCGCCGTTCTTGTAGGCCCATGCGAAGAACTTGAGCGCCTCACCGGTAGCGGCCACATCGCTGGGCTGCTTGTAGAGGAGGATCCACGTAGCCGCGGTCATCGGCCATGAGCTATCGCCGGGCTGGTTGGCGAGGATGACGCCGTAGCCGGGCTGCGACTTCCAGTCTGCGTTTGCGGCAGCGGCCTGGAAGGCTTCCGAGGTAGGCGCAACTGTCTTGCCGGCCTTGTTGACCATCTTCGTGTAGGTCAGTTTATTCTGCTTGGCGTAGGCATACTCGACGTAGCCGATCGAGCCTTTGGTGTTGGCGACATTGTTGGCAACGCCTTCGTTACCTTTGGCGCCGATGCCGCTCGGCCACTGCACCGAGGTGTTGACGCCAACTTTCGATTTCCAGTCAGGGCTTACGTCGGCCAGGTAGTAGGCGAAGTTATAGGTAGTGCCCGATCCGTCCGAGCGGTGCACGATCGCGATCGCCTGGCTCGGCAGCTTCACATTCGGATTGAGCTTTTTGATCGCCGGATCATCCCAGGTCTTGATGTCGCCAAGGAAAATCTTGGCGAGCGTCGGACCGTCGAGGACCAGGTCGCCGGGGTTTACGCCGTCGAGATTGACGACCGGCACGATGCCCCCCATCACCATGGGAAATTGCGCAAGGCCGGCTTCGTCCAGTTCCTTGCCCGGAAGCGGCGCATCGCTCGCGCCGAAGGTGACGGTCTTCGCCTTGATCTGCTTGATGCCGCCACCTGAACCGATCGACTGATAGTTCAGTCCATTCCCGGTGACTTTCTTATAGGCGTCCGCCCATTTGGCATAAATCGGATAGGGAAAGGTCGCGCCGGCACCCGAGATGTCGGCGGCTTTGGCCGGAGCAAGGGCTGCGGCGGCGATGAGGCCGGCTGCCGCAAATGTGGTCCAATGTTTCAAGGGTTCTCTCCATGTTTACGGTCGTAGGCGAGCGCAGGCCGCCGGGCGGCCCACGGTGATGGTTCCGTCGCGCGCATTCGCTCACGCGACCGCTGTTGATCTAAAAAACGCTCTCCACGGGTGGCTTCGGATATTTTGTTGTTGTCCAGCGCTCGAAATTCCGAGGCCGTGGTCAGCGATAAGGGGCGCATGTCACCGTTCTATAAAGCTTTGGTGACAGTCACATGACAGTCTAAGACTCTGAGTTTTATCAGGTTTCGCCGCCTGGCCCGGAATCCTCGGTGCGCAAGGGCAAGTGTATTGTGAACGTCGCGCCGGCCCCAAGAGTACTCTCAATCGTGAGCCGCCCGCCGTGCCGGTTCAGCACATGTTTGACCAGCGCGAGCCCCAATCCGGTCCCGCCCTGGGCCCGGCTGTCAGTCACGTCGACCCGATAAAAGCGTTCGGTGAGGCGTGGCAGATGTTCCGGCGGAATGCCCGGACCGTAGTCCCGTACCGCAACGCGCGCCTCGGGGGGGCCAGCGCGCGTTTGTCCGCGCGAGACAGTGACGTCGACACGCTTGCCAACCGCACCGTACTTGAGCGCGTTTTCGACCAGATTTTCCAGTGCGCGGATCAGTTCGTCGCGATCGCCCAGCACCAGGAGCGGGTCCGACGGGATCGTCACCTTGATTTCGACCCCGCGATCGCGCGCCAGCGTCTGCAATCCGTCGACCACCTGCCGCACGATCGGCGGAAGATCGACGGGCGTGTTCGGGTGCAAGTGAGCATTGAGTTCGATGCGCGACAACGACAGTAGGTCGTCAATCAGGCGCGCCATCCGTGTCGCCTGGCCCTGCATGATATCGAGGAACTTCCCGCGCGCGACAGGATCGTCCTTGGCCGTTCCCTGCAGGGTTTCGATGAAGCCGAGCAAGGCGGCAAGCGGCGTGCGCAGCTCGTGGCTGGCATTTGCGATGAAGTCCGCGCGCATCTCTTCGACCCGCCGCAGCGGGGTGAGATCGTTGAACGTCATCAGCAGGAGATCGAGGTTAGGTTCGCCGACGGCGCCGATCCGCACCGGTGTGACGAATGCCTCCATCCAACGGTCGAGAGGCACACGTTCGAAAAATTCGACACGTTGCGGCTCCCGTCGCCTCGCCGCGCGTCGGACGGCATCAACAAGTTCAGGCATGCGCAGGCCAATCAAGGCGAGTTCGCCGCGGCTCAAGGCCGGGGCGATACCCGTGGCTGCCTCGTTGAAGGCGACCACGCGCCCTTCGCGATCGAGCACGATCGCCGCGCTTGGCAGGCCGCCGATGATCTGCTCGATCAGCTGAGCCTGTGGACTGGCGACGACCTGCCCGCCCGTGCGCGCGACGGCGGCGCTGTTGATGATGGTTGGCGATCCGAATAAGGCATGCCACGCACCGCGCAATCGGCCCGCCAGGCCGTTGGCGGAGGAGACATCGCGGCGGTCGTCTTCAATCGCCATGGTCAGTCGGCGTCGGCTTTTCCGCTATCAATCTCACTGCGGATCGGTGCGGTCACCGATTTTATCAGCTCCGGTTTGACCGGACGTCGCGCCCCTTTGAAATTCAGCCAAAGCTCACGGGTACCGAGGATGATCAATGCCAGCGCGAAAGGCATGATATAGTAGAGCAGCCGAAAGAGCAGCAAGCCCGCCAATACGGATTCCTTGTCGAATTGCCACAGCGCGACAAGCATGGCCGCGTCAAAGACGCCGAGGCCGCCAGGCGCGTGACTGGCAAAGCCAAGCAGCGTTGCCGAAACGAACACGACCGCGATTGTCACGAAATCGACTCTAGGTTCGCCCGGCAGGAGCATGTACATCGCGAGCGCGCAAAAACCGAGATCGAGGATGCCGATGCATATCTGCAGCAGCGTGGACGGCCCGCTTGGCAAGCGCACCTTCCATTCTCCCTGACCAATCTCACGCGGCGCGCTCCAGACCCACATCACGTAAGACACCAGCACGGCCAGCATTGCGATGCCGATGATGCGATTGAGCCAAGGCGGCAATTGGTCGATCGGCACGGCGGCTTCCGGATGATAGGCAACGCCGAGACCGAGAACGGTAGCATTGCCGAGCCAGAACGTGAGACCGGCGATGAAGCAGATTTTCGCCACCTCGATCGCATCGAGTCCGTACATCGAATAGATGCGATAACGCACCGCACCACCGGTGAACACGGTCGCACCGATGTTGTGGCCGATCGAATAACTGGTGAAACCGGTCAGCGCCGCAATGCGATAGGGAATTTCATTGCGGCCGATCGTGCGCAGCGCGAACAGGTCGTAAAATGTCAGCGTGAAATAGCCGCAGGCGACAAAAAATGCGGCGGCCGCGATGTGGCGGGGCTGCGTCGCCTTCAATGCGGAGATTACTTCGTTGGTGTCGATGTCGCGCAGCATGTGGAAGAGCACCACCGCCGCGATGCTAATAATGGCGACGCTCAGCAGGACGCCGATCCGATTCCAGCCGATCGTTTTCTGGAAAAACCGCGCCACGGCGCGCAAAGAATTGAGCATCATTCCTCCGGCTTGACGCCAGTTATATCGGTCTTGAACGCCGCGAACGCCATAATGGCCGGCCAGACGACCCCTAGCAGAACTACTATCACTGGGCGAGTAGACTGCCCGCAGTTCCAGCAGACTGCTAGAATGTCCTTAATAAGGCGTACGGCCGAGTGTTTGCGGCTGGCCCGTTCAGGAGGCGTTCATGACCGAATCCGACCGAGTTCTGCCGCGTCGTATGGTTCTCAAGACGGCCGGATTGGGCGTCGGCGCGGGCCTGTTCTCCGGCATATCGGCACCGGCGCAAGCTGCGGCCGACAGCGCCATCTGGAGCGCTGAATACTGGGCCAAAAAGGGTGACGTTCCTCTCTATATATTCCGTAAGCGGCTCGGCGCGCCAAAACCGGGCGAATCGTCGCGGCCGGTTCTTTTCCTTGTGCACGGCTCCTCGGTGACGTGGCGGATTTTCGACCTCGATACGCCCGGCCATGGCGAATATTCGATGATGAATGTGTTCGCGCGCTGGGGCTTCGATGTCTGGACCATGGACCATGAAAACTATGGGAAATCGGGTCGCACCAGCGGCAATTCCGATATCGCGAGCGGCGCGCAGGATTTGAAAGCCGCGATGCAGGTGGTTGCGCGCGAGACCGGACAGTCGAAGGCGCATTTCACGGGTGAATCGTCCGGCGCCTTGCGCGCCGGCCTCTATGCAATGACCGAACCGGACCGCGTCGACCGCCTTGTGCTGGCGGCCTTCACCTATAGGGGCACCGATTCCCCGACTTTGAAAAAACGCGCCGAACAGCTCGAACATTTTCGCACACACAATATGCGCCTGCGCGACCGCGCCATGATCGAGAGCATCTTCACGCGCGACAAAGCCGGCACGACTGATCCGGCTGTGGGGAAAATCCTTGCCGATGTTGAATTGCAGTTCGGCGATCAGGTGCCGACCGGCACATATCTCGACATGACCGCCAACCTCCCCGTTGTCGACCCAAAGAAAGTTCACGCGCCGGTCCTGCTCGTACGCGGCGAATATGACGGCATCGCAACGGTGGAAGATCTGGTCGATTTTTATCGGCAGCTTCCGCATGGCGACAAGCAGCTGGTAATTTTGCCGAACACCGCGCATTCGGTGGCTGTTGCGATCAATCGTCATTTGTTCTGGCACGCCGTGCGCGGCTTCCTCGACATGCCAGCACCGACCGCGATCTGATTTATTTGGCGGCAAAGAACTCCCGCAGAGCCGCGGTGGTTTCAGCCGGCGCTTCATCGGACAGGTAGTGTCCGGACGGAATGGCCTTGGCGGCTACGATATTGTTCGCGTAGTTGCGCCAGATGTCCGCAGGCCCCGGATTATGATTGCGTCCCACGCCTCCGGTCGCGCCCCATAAAAGAAGCACAGGGCATTCGATCCTGCGGCCCGACGCAAAATCCTTTGCGTCCATCTCCAGATCGATACCGGCCGCGGCCCGGTAGTCCTCGCAAATCGCGTGGATGGTTGCTGGATTGCGAAAGCAGCGTTTGTACTCGGCAAGCGCTTGCGGATCGAAGAAACTGAGACCCTGCTTGGTCTTTGCGAGCTTCTTTTCGATGAACCATTCGGGATCGGCGCCCATCATCCGCTCGGGCAAGTCGAATGGCTGGATATTGAAGAACCAGTGCCAGGAGAACGTCGCCCATTGCTTGTTGATGTTGTTGTACAGGTGATGTTGCGGAATAATGTCGAGGATCGCCGCGCGCATGACTTTCTCTGGATGATCGAGGCACATGCGGTGCAGGACGCGGCCCCCACGATCGTGCCCGGCGGCGTAGAATTTGTCGAAGCCAAGCGCGGCCATCACCTCGATCTGATCCTGCGCCATGGCTCGGAATGAATAACCTGAGTGATCCGCACCGTCCGGCGGCTTCTCGGAATCGCCATAGCCGCGCAGATCGGTCGCAACGACAGTGAACTCGCGTGCCAGCGTCGGCGCGACCTTGTGCCAATTCAGGTGCGTAAAGGGATTGCCGTGCATCAACAGCAAGGGCGGACCACTCCCACCCGTCACTGTGACGATACGCGCGCCGCTGGTCTTGATTTCGGATCGCCTGAAGCCGTCAAGCATTTCGAGACAAGCATAACAAATTCCCAAGCACGGCAAGAGGCGACGAACGAAAAAGAAATCCCCGGCCTCGTGGTGAAGCCGGGGCTATTTTCGCTCCATGGCCTACTCACTTAATTGCAAACCGAACGGCGTCTCGACGACTTTCTTAATGACGTAGCAATCGGACGCATAGACGGTCGCCGGCGCAACAAGACCGATGCCAATGCCGCCGTGTCAGTGGCCATTACCGTGCCAGGGCGCGGACGCGGTGGTGGGGGTCAGGGCCGCGACACCGATCACAGCAGAGGCACCGAGGGCGAGAGCGAGCTTGCGGAACATGGTGGTTCTCCTGTCTCAGGGACGTGCACGGAATGTGCATCCTGGACATAGGTCGCTGGCACAGCTCGAAAGGTTCAAACCGGCACCCTTGGAAACCGCATCCCCCTTTTCACGCCCAATCCGCTAAATGCCCGGATTGCCTGCTTTTGCTTGCCCAATTGCTTGCGAAAAGGGGAAACTGGCCGCCAGGCCCGGGGCGTCAGGCGCATGAGAATTCTTTCAGTTCGGCTTGAACCTCAGCGCTCTCTCAAGCAACCCATGCACGAGCCGATTGTTCTGCGATGCAAACGACTTCGGACGAGGTTCTGATCTCGCGAAACGCAGGCGGCGACGGGAGCTCCTGAAAGAGCAAGGAATAGATCGAGGTTAGCCATGAATGCGAAACAAGGAGCGCCCGAGCGCGAGGAAAATCGAAACGCTTCTGCCGTGGCATGCCGCGGGAACGCGCCGCCGCGACGCCCAGCGCGTCGAAGAAGCGCTCGCGCGCGACCTAGCTTGCGCGCCGCTATGCACTGGTGCGCGCGTCTTGGGCTCACGGATACACTTGCGGTCGCAGCGCGCTGCTGCCAATTGTAACGACGACAACCGGTAGACGCGAATGATGACCGCTGCTCCGCCTCAAACAATGAAACTCCGGGTAACGCGCAACGACGCGATCGCCGACGGAATCAACCTTTTCGAATTTCGTGATGCGGGCGGGAGCGAGCTGCCGCAATTCTCCGCCGGCGCGCACATCGGCATCCACGCGCCGAACGGCATGCTGCGCAAATATTCGCTGTGCAACGACCCCGCCGAACGCGACCGCTATCAGGTCGCCGTAAAGCGAGAGGTCAACGGACGCGGCGGCTCATGCAGCCTGATCGACGATGTAAAGGCCGGCGATAAACTTTCGGTGGTCGCGCCAGTGAACGATTTTGGCCTGCCGCCGCGCGCGCAGGATTTTCTCTTCATCGCCGGCGGCATCGGCGTAACGCCGATGATGGCCATGATCCGGCAGGTAATGGCGGAGGGCAAACGCTTCCGCCTGTTCTACTGCACGCGTTCGCCGGAGACGACGGCATTCCGCGAGGAGCTGGGCGCGCCGCAATTCAAGGACATGGTCACGATACACTACGATCAGGGCGATCCCTCGCGCTCGCTCGATCTGCGGCCGATTTTGGCCGAGCGGAGAAATCGCGAGCACCTCTACTGCTGCGGGCCGCGCCCGTTGATGGAAGCAGTGCGCGCGATGACCGACCACTGGTCGCCGACTGCCGTGCATTTCGAGGCGTTCAGTGAAGCCGAGACGCACAAGCCGGATGACAAGCCGTTCAAGGTGCGCCTCGCGCGCTCCGGCACGATGCTCGACGTTTCGACCAGCACGACAATCCTCGAAGTCCTGCGCGAGCATGGGCTCGAAGTGCCCAGTTCCTGCGAAACCGGCACTTGCGGCACCTGCCGCACAAAATTGCTGGCCGGCGAAGCCGATCACCGCGACCTCGTCCTCGCCGAACACGAGCGCAAGGACACGATCATGATCTGCGTCTCCCGCGCGCGCGGCGACGAGATCACCATCGATCGCTGACAGCTATTGCTGGATCACGCGCAGATAGGCGCGAACCGCAAGCGCGTCGTCATGGCTGAACTTGAATTCGGGCATGTCGGGATGGCCCCCGGAAATTCCGCGTTCGAGCGTGCGCGGAAATTCGTCAAGGTCGATGCTGCGGCCGAGGTTGCGGAAAGGCGGCGCGTCAGAGTGCCGGCTTTTGCCTTTGACACCGATGGCGTGGCAGCGCCCGCAAAATTCCGCAACCAATGCGTGACCACGAGCGACCGGATCCTGCGCCTGCGCGGAGCCGGCAGCCAGAACAATAATGAGTGAGAAAAACGACGGAAAGCTTTTCATGCGAGAACGGTAGACGAGATGACGATACTGCCCATCGCGCCGTCGAAATCAACCCATGAATAATCGCGTCCGCTGGCACTACCGGCTAGGCATAAGGATCATAGGGATAGCCGGCGTAAACAAGATTAGCGCCACTGACGTTCGACGGGCCTTCCGTTTGCTGCCCCGATTAGTCGATCGTCCTGCGCGACCGCCTCGCTCGAATTTTACCGGGACGTAAAAGCGGCATGGGGCATCCCCGAATCCTCGATCGTCGCAGTGACTCTAGATCGTTACTGCCGCTTTGATTGCGAATACGCTCACTGACCACGCGATTTAAACCTGCGCAATTCGCCGGCCCCGGATCGCGCGCTGACACAGCGCACCCTGAAACTTGCGGAGTTTCGGGCCTTACATTGGACTTGGGTCCAACTCGAAATTCATGAGACAGTCGGCAGAATCGGAAGAGCCACGAGGGTTTCACCAATGGACACCCGCGAAATCGTCGAACAGATTGACTTTCGTCGCCGCGATCTCGTTCGCGGCGCCACCGCGGCGGCCACGGCCGTTCAGCTCGGCATCTTCAATTCCGCAGTGGCGCAGACAGGAGCCAAGACCCTTCCCGCCATCACGCCGGGGGCACACACGTCATTCGCACCGCTGAAGCAGATCAATGCCGGGGTTTTGAATGTTGCATACGCCGAGGCAGGTCCCGCCGATGGCGCACCGGTCATCCTCATGCATGGTTGGCCGTACGACATTTACAGCTTTGTCGATGTCACGCCTGCGCTGGCCGCGGCGGGTTTCCGCGTGATCGTTCCTTATCTGCGCGGTTACGGTGCGACACGTTTCCTTTCAAACGACACGTTCCGCAACGGCCAGCCGTCGGCGATTGCCGCGGACGCGATCGCTTTCATGGATGCCCTCAAGATCGACAAGGCGGTTCTCGGCGGCTTCGATTGGGGAGCGCGAACCGTGAACATCGTTTCCGCGCTGTGGCCGGAGCGGTGCACAGGAACCGTGTCCGTGAGCGGTTACCTGATCGGCAGCCAGGCGGCCGGCAAAGTGCCACTACCTCCTGAGGCCGAACTTCAGTGGTGGTACCAGTTCTATTTCGCAACGGAGCGCGGACGCCTGGGTTACGACAAGAACCGGCACGACTTTTCAAAGCTCATCTGGCAGCTCGCTTCACCGAAATGGAAATTCGACGATGCGACCTTCGATCGAACCGCTGCGTCCTTCGAGAACGCCGATCATGTGGACATCGTCATCCATAATTATCGCTGGCGACTTGGTCTCGCCGAAGGCGAGGCGAAACTCGACGACATCGAAAAGCGGCTTGCTGAAGCGCCGGTCATCAGCGTGCCCACAATTACGCTGGAGGGAGATGCCAATGGTGCTCCGCATCCGGAGCCGAGCACCTATGCCAAGAAATTTTCCGGCAGATACGAGCATCGGACCATTACAGGCGGCATCGGACACAATCTGCCGCAGGAAGCTCCGCTGGCCTTTGCCCAGGCGATTGTCGATATCGCCAGGCCCGACCCCTGAGAGTCCAAGTGATCAAGACTCATTTGTCCGATTTGCGCGACTATCTGCGTGAATATTGGGGGCACGCTTCACAGTCGTTCGGCCGCAAGGCGTTCATGGCCTGCCTCTGGTTTGCCGGGATGTTTATCCCGCTGGGTCTGAAGACGATCGTCGATTTGCCTCAGTGGGCGGCCGTGACATGGATGATCAGCTGGGCCGCCGTAGGATATCTCTTCGCGCCTTTTGGAATGTGGAAGACGCAACGGAAAAAAATCAGCGAGCTGCAAGGTCGCACGCAAGGGTCGCGCGACGCGAAATAGGGGCGCGCTGCAGCCCGAAATCATCCGATAATCTTGTTGAGTGTTATCGGCAGGTCGCGCACGCGTTTTCCGGTCGCGTGATAGATGGCGTTGGGCGTCGTACAAGTGCTCCGTCCAGCTGACGACTGGTGGACGATCTCTTGGTACTGGATTGCGTTGACAATCGAGCAAATGGGTCCGGAAGCGGCAGCGCGAGTGAAAGCCGACAATGTTGGTTGGCTGCAAGAAAACAGAATTGATCGCGTCGAAACAAACGCAATTTACGCCGTTGGAACGAAACGGTCCTGAAGCCGATGTCCGTTTTGGGTCAGAAGCGGACATGTGCGGTGCACACACGTCCGCTTTGGGCCAATAGAAGAAATCCGATGGGTCCTTGTTGCTGCGCTAAACAACAGTTCCGAAAATCTTCCCAATACCGGTAGTCAGAGCCATCGCCAACGCGCCCCAAAATATTACTCGGCCTGTGGCGCGGAGAACATTTGCACCGCCCGCCCTGGCTCCGATCGCCCCGAGAAGTGCGAGGAAGCCTAAAGACGCGACAAACACTACCGGGACAATTGCATTGAGGGGCGATACGACCACCATGAGCAAAGGGAAGGCTGCACCTACCGAAAACGTAAGAGCGGAAGTTAATGCGGCCTGCACAGGGCGTGCGCTGGTCGTTTCCGAAATTCCCAGCTCATCGCGTGCATGAGCGGTCAAGGCATCTTTTGCCATCAACTGCTGAGCGACCTGCCGTGCCAGCGACGGTTCGAGACCCCGCTTTACGTAGATCTGGGTAAGCTCTTCCTTTTCGAACTCAATGTTATCGCTTAACTCCTTGCGTTCGCGCGCAAGATCCGCCCGTTCAGTGTCGGATTGCGAGCTGACGGACACATATTCACCGGTGGCCATCGACATGGCTCCTGCGACCAACCCGGCAACGCCTGCAACCAGAACGGCACTTTTCGTTGAGGCTGCTGCGGCCACGCCGACAATCAAACTTGCTGTCGAGAGGATACCATCGTTGGCGCCGAGTACCGCAGCTCGCAGCCAGCCGATACGGTCTATAAGGTGATGCTCAGGGTGGAAATAGACGCGGGCCATCCGACATCCTGACTCAGCCCTTTGCTGCATGTTATAAGAAATGCGCGGGCGGATCTAAGGCGATAATTCACCCATGTGGATGTCCGCTTAGGGTCAAAAGCAGACATTTTGCGGCGCAATCGGCATGTCCGCCTTGCTCTCGAAAGCAGACATTCCGCCATCAAGAGAACTGTAGAGAAAGCCTATAGACGGAGCGGAATTCAACCCTCCGCCATGCCCGTTTCCCCTTTCAGGAACTAATCGTAATATCGAAATCCGATGACTTGTTGCTGAGGGGGCTCACATGACGTCGCCAATCACTCACAGTAGCCGCCGGCGGTTTCTTCAATACCTTGCGGCAAGCCCACTCGTTGCCGCGGGCTCGATTGAGACCCACGGAGTTGAAACTTTGTCGAAGCTGCCCGACCCGATGATCTGGGCACCAAAGGTTGGTGAGCTGATCAAAGGCCCGAAGGAAGCGATCAATGTCTTCGATTTTGAGCCCGTCGCACGCAAAAACGTGCCGCCCGCACATTTTGGCTACATGGCCTCTGGGATCGACGACGAAGTTACTCTAAGAGCCAATCGAGAGGGCTTCCTGAAATTCCAGCTGCGTCCTCGGCGACTGAACGATGTTTCGAAAATCGATATGGGCGTCGAGTTATTTGGGGCGAAATACGATTCACCGATTATCGTATGTCCAACCGGCGGCAACAAATTCTTTCACCAAGACGGTGAGACTGCCGTCGCGAAGGCGGCGCGCGTCGGCAACCATCTGCAAATCCTTTCAACTGCCTCCAACGACTCGGTGGAGGACGTCACCAAGGCGCGCGGAGCTCCTGTCTGGTTCCAGCTATATGCATCACCGCAGTGGGAAGTTGCTCAGGCATTGATCAAGCGCGCGGAGGCAGCTGGTTGCCCGGTGCTTGCCGTTACGGTCGATCGCGTGGGCAGTCGCAACCAGGAAACGCTTTTCCGCCTTATGCGCGAGGACACGCGAGAGTGTTCCGGCTGTCACGACCGCGCCAGCTTTGCCAAACGATCGGTGCGGCGACACAACTATGATGGCATAGACCTGACCGTCATCACTGGAAGCGGAGAATCAAGCAACCTCACCTGGGAAACGGTGAAACGCATGCGTGATATCACGAAGATGAAGATTGTGCTCAAGGGCATTGTCACCCCAGAGGATGCCGAATTGGCTACGCAAAACGGGATAGATGGAATTCTTGTGTCCAACCACGGCGGGCGCGGCGAAGACAATGGGCGATCGACCATTGACGCGCTGCCGGAGATTATTGCGGCAGTAAACGGTCGTATGATCGTGATTGTTGATAGCGGATTCCGACGCGGGACGGACGTAGTCAAGGCGCTCGCTATGGGCGCGCACGCGGTTGGTATTGGGCGACCTTATCTCTGGGGTCTTGGTGCTTTTGGCCAAGAAGGCGTTGAGCGTGTGCTCGAACTGTTACGCATTGAAACGCGCGCGGCCATGCAGCAATGTGGAGTGCGCTCGGTTAAGGAGCTCAACCCCAGTTTTGTACGCCGAGTGACTTGAACAATTAGGACGATCGGGCAGCGCAGACGCAATGTCCGCTGGAAGAACGCTCGCTAAAGGAAACCCGTTTCACGAAAAAGGAAACCCGTTTCACGAAGCTGGCGTGACGATTTCCAGATTGACGCTGTTTCCTTCCTTCGCTGAGCTTTGGGCCAAAAGCCGCCATAACGTCCTATTCAATAATCTCGTCGGCACGGGCCAGAAGGGACGACGGGATGGAAATATTGATCGAGCGAGCCGTACGAAGATTTATTGCCAGTCGGATCTGAGTTGGCTCCTCAAATGGCAGCTCGGCAATTTTTGTACCTTTCAAGATGCGGTCAACGTAGGTGGCGGCTCGTTGGAAATTCTCGGGGGCTGCTGGCCCATAAGCTATTAGAGCGCCATTATGCACCTCGAAGGGCCACGCATGCATGCCGGGGAGGTTTCTAACCAAGCATTCATCAACAATAGTGCCGCCAAAGCGCACCGCTATACCCCCCGCCTCGATGAGTACGGCCGTCACCTTCTCCTTTTCGGCAATTGTGAAGGCGTGGCCAATGTCGACACCGGATGTCAGCGGCAACGAAATAAGCTCGATCCCGAGAGTGTCGGCAGCCTTCCTCACTTCTTCGCCGAATTTTTTCGTCATTGGATTTGGCGGTTCCCACAGATAGGCCACCTTGCGTACAGCAGGCACAAGTTCGCGCAACAGCTCAACTCTCTTTGCCGCTATCGAAGGGCTGGAAATTGTGAAGCCTGTAACATTACGATCCGGGCGTGACATGCTTGTGGTCAGCCCAAGCGTGACTGGATCTCCGACAACCGTCATTACGATCGGGATGGTCCGCGTCGCGGCTGCCAAAGCAACCGCCACTTCTGATGTCGAGCCGACAATAACATCAGGCTTTGTCGTGACTAGTTCCTGCGCGAGCCGAGGTAAACGACTGCTGTCGCCTTCTGCGCCTTGAATTTCATAGCTAATGTTGCGCCCTTCGGTGTAGCCGAGCTGGGCCAATTGATGGACAAGTTCGAAGTCATGCGCCGGAGGATTGGGCCCCGCCACAAGCATGCCGACACGCGATATTTTCTGCTGCGCGTAAACACTAATCGGCCATGTTACAGCGCCGCTACCCAAAAGCGTGATGAACTCGCGCCGTCGCATTGCCGGCCCCGAGGGTCAGGACAGGGCATCGTATCGATTCAGACGAGCCTCGTTAAGGGATGACAATGTCCACTCTGGGTCATTAGCCGACATTTGTAGTGCAAAACCGGATGTCCGCTTTACTCCCAAAAGCGGACATCAGTCGGCCGCGGCATGTCTCGCTTGGGCTTGCCCTCGCGTTACGCTGGCGGCACGTCGTCAGGCCTTTGCTCCACCGGGCGCGGTCCGTCTTTCAGCGGAAGAGGTTGGTCTTCGATCATCGACTTGATCACCACGTTGCGAGCCGTTTCAGCGTCGATAGTGTGATGTGCAATCAGATCACGGCATTCCTCGACGATGATGTCGGCGTCTTGCATCATCTTCAGTTGTTTAAAGCGATCGACGCGATGTAGCCCCATGCTCTCGCCGAGAACCTCAAGGATATTGATGATCCGGAATGGCCAATCGCGCTCGTGGGCGCATAGCTCGCGATGATCGGAATGATATACGGCGACCAATGCATCAACGCCGGCATGGCGCGCGGCCTGAAGTTCATTGAGCTGCAGCTCGCGCTTGTAGGCAGGAAGCGCACCGACAGTGACGCTCTGCAGGCCAACCGCAGGCTGCTTTAGATCGACCAAGACTACTCCCGGGACAGCGCGGAGGATATCCGCCGCCGCTTCCATGATCCCGGCCACCCCAGGATGCCGGTGCAGTGCGGCTCGCAGCTCCACCCGTTTGTGCAGGTGCTGCTTCAATAAGTCGAGCCGATTTCTTAGGAATCGGATGAACGGCATCATCTCGAACGGCCGCGAACCATGTAGTTTCTCGAAGGTTGGCAAGGTCGTCTCGGTGAACTGCACGTAACAGCTGGGACACCAAGACAGAACCTTGCCGGACTTCGAGTGGGACAACTTCTCGACCGTGTTCGACCCCAAACGGCCGGACATTTCGACGTCGCCTGCGCGCAACTGCATGATGCCACAGCAGTGACTCGGCCCACCCATCACGTGATAGCTGATACCGAGTGCATCCATGATATCAAGCGCAAGCAACGCGATGTGCGGTGTCTTCAGCACGTTGCAGCCGGTGTAGAATATGAAATCTGGCGTCTCACTCGGCTTAGACACCGAGACGGTTTTTTGACCGAGCCGCTCCAGCACCTCATCATCGAGTTGCAGGCGGGAAAGCACACTCACGTCTTGGCTCATGCCGCGGAAATTCTGCACGCCCTTTCGGCGCCGATCCGGCAATTCATTCTTGGCCTTCGCAATGGCGACGCGCGCCATTGCAAGTAGGAACCGCGGATTGACGCCATAGTCGCACGCCTTGATGCATTCACCGCTGAGCATGCACGACGACGCCCATTTAATGGAGGCTTCGGGACCAGCACCGGCACGCGCGACGTCGAGAATACCACCCACGATTTCCTTGGGATTTGAATCGGAAATACCGGCCGGCCGAACGCTCGGACACACTTCGACGCACTTGCCGCACTTTGTGCACGCGCCGAGCATGTATTCGACCCGATCACTCAGTGCTGTCTCGAAAGAGACATCATTCATCGGCCGCGATCCTTTCGGCCATTATACTGGTTTCAAAACGCATAAACGGCAAGGCCGGTAACTGACTGCTTGGGTCAAAAGCAGACATTGCAATGCAACTAAAGATGTCCGCTAAGGGCGTTCTCGTGTTCTGGACGATGGCTTTGCAAATATCGTTTGGGTAGCAATGGTTCCAAAAGGCAAAGCCGGACACGTCGCCTATGTGAGTGACTTTCTTGAAGAGGCAAAAGCGACAGGTTTGGTGAAGCACACTATTGATCAAGCTAACCTGCATGGCTTGCAGGTGGCTCCGTCTGGCAAGGCCAATTGAACGCGCAATGTCCGCTTTGGGTCAGAAGCGGACATGTGCAGTGCACTAGCGAATGTCGCCGCTCGCAAGGGTGGCCGTCGGGCGCCACCACTACGGCAACTCACGGCCGCTTACGGCAGGACGTCGCTATTTTGGAGCCGTGAGGGAACGGACAGGCGCGGCCCCACTTAAATGCGTGTTCGCCTTGTAAATCTCAGACGAACTTATGGACGCTTTTTAGTTGCTGCGCTGTTTTTGCGAATCCGTTCTTTGAGGCGCGCTATTGCCGCCTCGGCATGTTTTTTTGCGTCCGGGAGAGCTCCGTAGAAAGAGCCGACGAGCACAGGTCTTTCCTCGCGGCCTGCATATATGTGCCAGCGCCAAAATCCCTTTTTCTCCGCACCGCCCGATGAACCATAAAGCTCATAGTGCAATTCGTTTTTCTTTCGCATTCGTTTTTAGGTATTCAATTTTCGGCAGCAGACGGTTCGGTTTAGTCGGTTTAGAAACCTCGGGCCAAACTCTGTCTTGTCACTTTCGGCCAACAACTTGACTATTTTCGCCAAGGCCACCCTTGGCGACCGCCGCCGAATTGAACCCTGCGACCTGTCGTCGGGCATTAAAGGCGGATGATCTAACCAATGACGACCGTGATGCTTGCGGGATGTGTTGCAAGGTCCTTGGATCGCTGAGCCGGGTCGTTTTAGTGAGTCATTGAAGTCTGTCTGTTTTTTGAGCAGATCGGCTGACTCACGGCTATCTAAGCGTGCCCAAAATCTAATCCGCGACGGTTCGAAGATGCATCACAGGCAACTCAATAGATGGCAGTTTGACGATGCGCAAATCGGTGGAATACGAAAGCGTTAGAACAACGACAACAATGAGATAAAGAAAAGCCCACTTTTCTTCCATCGACCGCCTCCAATGACTGTGCCTCGGCACGCATTCAGGTTGCAAAAAGCAGGCCATAAACACTGTCCGTTTTTCCCACCATCGCCTAAGAGGCAGAGCAATCTCGATGTCCGCTTGCCCTCAAAAGCAGACATGTGCAGTGCACTCGGCAATGTACGCTAAGGGTCAAAAGCGGACATTTGCGCTGCAACGGCCCATGTCCGCTTCGCCTCCGAAAGCGGACTTTCTCTCAACGGCAGAGCCGCCCCGGCGTGTGTACTATTATGAAGCCAGACGTTGTTGCAGCTGCTGATTGAGCCGGCTGCTCGGCTTTTGTACCGAGCGTTCCGCGACTAACGCGCGGGCGACCTTTTCATTTCGTGCGCGTAACGCGGCCTCCGTAACTGTGAGATGAACGAGATCACATTGGGCGAGGCTACCGCCGCAACGATGTGCAAGGTGGCGTACGCGCACCAGCAACTCGACGCAGCTTGTATAGTCACCGTGTGCAAAGGCGAGCAGCGCTTTGCAAAGCGGCTGTATAAGCGCATTCTCAGCGTACAACGCTGAGGCACCACGCGTTTCGACTTGCGAGCGCTCATCGAACATGCGCTGCGCCGCCGCTTGGCGACCCGTCGCGGCGAATGCCATCATAGCGTGCACGATATAAAACGGTCTCATGTCGGCCAGTGTTTGCGTTTCCCAACGATCGGCCAATGACCGCCAACGCTCGCCCACGCTGATATTTCGGAGATGCAGGCGCCAGAGCAGTGCCGAGGCGTCGGCGATTTTGGATGGTTCTGGCTCTTCCATATTCGCAATCTGGGCATCGTAAACGACGAGCGCGGAAGCCGGGTCATCCACGTCCAGGTGGAACAGCGCGCGGTGCCAGGCCAAGTGAACAGAAATGCTCGTGATATCCATCCATGCCGATTCGGTAGCCGCAAGGAATTCGAGCCCTTCTCGTGCACGTCCTTGCATCTCCATTACATGGGCGATGACATGAATAGCACCTGCATGTCTGGGGTCGAGCACCAGCGCCCGACGCGCTATTTTTTCAGCGCGGCGATATTGGCCGTTCTCTTCGAGCCCGAAAGCATACATCGCAAGCACACTTGCGTACCCCGACAGCGTCGGCTCCCATTCGGGTAATACCTCGGCGACTCGATCACGCAGCATGCGTCGCTGGCCCATCCGGAAGTCAAGCGCATGCGCAGCGACGAGCGCAAGAATGTCTCGCGGGCAGTCAATTACTATGGACCCATAACGTTCAACCGCGAGAGCGGGGTCGCCGTCGAGCCACGCGCGTGCCGCGGCCGCGTGACGGCTAGCGGGATCGTCAGTATTCGGGCACATTGTTTCGAGCGCTGTCACGCTTGCAACTAGTTTAGACCGTGCGGTGATATCGTCGGCACGCACAATGATGGCAGCACGCAGACAATGTCCGAGAATAAATTGGGGGTCGTTAGCAATAACGCGGTCAACATCGCGAGAGGCTGTCCCGCGATTCGCAAGCAAGTCCTCAAGTGCACGATCGCAGCGTCCTAGCGAATCTGTGCGGCCACCATCGTATTCTGCCTGGTGAAGCTCATAACGGCTTGTCGATTTATCGCGTGTCCATAAGTTCGCTAAAGCGCTCTCACCCTGATCGCCGGTTGTCGGGCAATATATCGCTTGGCCGCAGTTGTCGGTTCGAGGATGGTTGATCAGGCTCACCGTTTGCTTAGAAGTCATGACTGCTTTCTTTCAGTAAAATCGCTGGTTCTCGCCGCGCGCATGAGTTCATGCCAGTGTGCTTGTTGGGCTGATTTTTATTTCGATCTCGTCGCGGTCGCGGCCGCACGGCTCAAATATTGGCGTGCTTTTTCGTGCGCGATTTCCAGCAACCTTTCATGCCATTCGCCTAGATCCTGATAATTTTTTCGCCAAACGAAGGGCACATTTTCGTTCACTTGCTCCTCCTATTTACATTCCGATGGCGGGACCGTGCGTGCGCCAAGCGAATAGGCGTGTGCTTCAAGCAGCACGACGGTGCTGATTGTCAGGCCGATTTGCGACTGTCTTCCGCACTGCCAAGCGACCGTTGCGCACAGCGTGTTCGATCTCGGCCCGGCGCAGACCGATGTCTGAAAGAAGCCGATCGTCAAATTGCTGGAGCGTCCGTGCGGCATTCCACAAATACAGCTCGTGAGCCGCGCCGCGTGCGAGCTTGGCAGAATATCGCGCAAAGCCACTGAGCAAGATCGCGACATAGATCACAGCACTGTGCAGAGAGGACGCCACGAGTGCGGAGCGCTCCTGGCGTGCCCAACACACGAGCTCGTAGGATGACATGGGCTCGATTGAGTTGACTTGTCGGGCCATAATCGAAATCCTTCAGGTCGTAAGAAGTTTTTGGATGCCTTCGTTCATGTGATTCAATTGCCAGAAGCAGCCCTGAAAGACTTTGGCTAACGCTTGATTTGCCCTTGAGAAGGGCTTGATTTTTCCTGAGACGCCTATGCGTATTTGCACTTAGGTATAGTTTTTGTCCCCTCGTCCGATACCAAAGTATTCTGTCGCACGGACATCGAGCGTTTGCCTTGCTAGCTTGAGCGGGTGAGACAATCCATTAAAGAAAGCCAAGGAGAAGGCTGCAGAAAAAACAATCAGCGGCGTGCGAAATAGACCCGGCCCTCGACCGGCATGAAGTTGATGACGGAGCGGTGCTGCGCCGCAAATGACTCGATGTTTCTTCTCCCGTCCCGGTCCGTTTCACCGAACGCGTATTGCGCGCCCTCGGTCGAGAACAAGATGCGCGCCTCGTCAAACGTGATCCACCCCCGCTCGTCCGGTGGCAATCCCGATAAGGAGCGGGCAAGCGCGGCCTCTGCTGTTCCGTCGAGTTTCCTGTCACCCGACGGAACAGCGGCGTCTGCCCCAAATAGCCATCTGATGAAACTCACTAATCCCATTCTAAAAGTTTCCTGTTGCCCAGGTGCAGCGAGCGGCAGCCAAGAGACATGATGAAATCGCCTCGCCTCATCATTGCCCGAGGCTAAGGAGCAACATCGTAGCGGCGATGATTGCCGCGAACGGAGCCGTGAATGTCCGCTTTGGCCAAAAGCGGACATCGCCACTTCACTCAATTATCTCGTCCGCACGCGCCAGGAACGAAGGCGATAGGCTCAGGCCGAGACCGGCGCCGACAGCGGACATGTGCGGTGAGCGCATCAGCACACAGACGGTGTTCGATATTCTGGAGGTCCCGCACTGCCGGCTCCTGCCGTCGTCTGTCCAAGTTAATGCGGGAGCTGCGGCGGAGCCACGCCGGGTGGATTTCTCGATCAAGTCCGTGGATATGCCAGAGACACCACTCGGCAGACGGTGATGTAGCCCAACCTGAACTAAAAAACCATCCTCCTGTTGAGCGCGCGGGCGAGATTGCACGACCCCTTCCCTCAAACGATAACACCACTTCACGGTTTGCTCGCGCGAGGTACCCGTCATTTTGATGGTGTGATGGTGTGATTGTTTTCCAACGGGAACTTCACCAGGTTGTCGCGGTGGCGACCTATTGTGGCCGAAATCGAATGCTAACCGATCTGCCAATATGCCTAGCAAAATGCGATTACGTGCCCGCTGGCTTGTGGTGGCGGCTGTTCTGACGTTAGCCCAGTCGGCCAGCGTGGCAGTGCAAGCCCAGTTTTTCTGGAACTGGAATCAGCAGGATCAGCACAGCAGGCAACGGTCCCGGCCGCAGTCCGGCGGCCTTTTCGATTGGTTCGGCGGCGGCCTATTCAATTCGCGACCCCACGACGACGATTCCTACAGTCCGCCGCGCCCTCGGCAACAACAGCCAAATCTACACACGCAACAAGAGCCAAGCGAAAGCTCGCGTGCGCCGCCGCCGAAAAAAACGGAGGCGAAAGACGAGCAAACCGGACCTACGACTTCAATCGTGGTGATGGGCGACGAGATGGCCGACTGGCTTGGCTATGGCCTCGAAGACGTCTTCTCCGATACGCCGGAGGTTCGCGTCGTTCGCAAGAACAAACTTAACTCAGGCCTGCTGCACTACGACGCGAAAGGCGATCTCGACTGGTGGCATGTCGCGCGCGATACGTTAGCGCAAAAGAAGGTCGACTACGTCGTCATGATGCTGGGCCTCGGCGACCGTCAGGCTATTCGCGAAAAGGATCTTGTCAAAGAGACTGATACAAGAGCCAAGGACCAGCAGACCAAAGATCAGGCGGCCAAGGATCCGCAGGCCAAGGACCGGCAGGCCAAGGACGAAGCCGAAAAAAAGGATGGGCAGAAGCCCGCGACGACATCCGATACGGACGAGAACGGCACGCCCTCAGCGCAACGTGCCAAAAAACCTAATGGTCCTGCCGAGTTTCGCAGCGAGGAATGGGAAAAGGTCTACTCGCGGCGCATCGACGACACGATTGCCGCTCTCAAGAGCAAGGGCGTGCCGGTCATCTGGGTCGGTCTGCCACCACTTCGCGGCTCTAGCTCTTCGAGCGACGCGGCGTATCTCAACGAACTTTATCGCGCTCGTGCCGAGCGCGCCGGCATTAAGTATGTCGACGTATGGGATGGCTTCGTGGATGAAGCCGGCAAGTATTCCAACTATGGTCCCGACTATGAAGGGCAAGTGCGCCGGCTGCGATTGAGCGACGGCGTTTTCTTCACCAAAGCTGGAGCGATCAAGCTCGCGCGCTATGTCGAACAGGAATTGAGCCGCTATATGAGCAATCGCGTTCCGGTGGCGCTGCCTTCCGGACCGCTCGAGGCGTCGCCCTCCGATTCAAAGCCGTCTGAGCGGCCGTTGGTGGGACCCGTGATCCCGCTGACCGGGACGGCGAAAGACAAGGACAAGGACTCTGACAAGCTGCTTGGGGCTCCCGGCAGTAGCCCAACCCTCGGCGACACGATTGCCACGAAAGTTCTGACGAAGGGCGAGACAGTAGCCGCCCCGGCAGGGCGTGCCGATAATTTTGTGTGGCTGAACCGCGGTCAAACTGAGACTGCCACGGCTGCCTCAGAAACACCAAGTGCGGACCAGCAGCCCCAGCCAAAAGCCGTGCCTTCAGGAGCAAGCGCTTTGGCCTTGGCGCCAGTTGATAACAAGCAGCAGGAGCAGAAAAAGCGGCACGGCAGAAAACTCACGCAGCAGAAGCCAGCGAGAAACGCGACACCGCCATAAGTTACATTGCTGTCATTTGGCGGTGATCTTGGTTTTGCGCCATGCCGGCCTCGCGCCTGAATGTTCGCTTTAGGTCAGAAGCAGACATGTGCAGCCTCTCAGGGTCGACGACGCTATACTCAAAGATCTTCCTCGCGATGTGAGTAAGCCGATTCCCAAACCTTGTCTCGATCCTCATCGAAAATCAGTTTAAAATCGCCCGCCGCGATAAACCAAACACGACGTTCAAGTTCGGCCTCAAGCTGCCCCGGGCCCCACCCTGCATACCCAAACGCGACGAGATATTTCTTAGGACCTTTATAATTGCCGATGTCTTGCAGAATCCTTCGGCTCGATGTCATCGCGATGCGTCCGTCAATCGCGACTGTTTCAGGTTGACGATAGTCGCTGCTATGAATGACGAAGCCAATATCAGGCTGGACTGGTCCACCGGCAAAGATGCGCACGGTACCCGTAGCCTTTACGTCCTTGGCGCCGAGCTTTTCAAGAAGACTTGCCAGCGGGCGTTCCTCCAACGGCAAATTGATCGCGATGCCGAGCGAGCCTTTTTGGTCGTGCTGCACAAGGAGAATCACAGTGTGATCAAAGTGCGGATCGGCAATTGAAGGTGACGAGACCAAAAGCTGGCCCGCAAGTAAGGTGCGATCTGTCGTTTTGGCAGGAGTTGACCATGAGGCATTGAATAATGCCACGGACATCAAGATCGCGATTAGGCGCAAGATCTGTGGCATCGTCCTTTGACTTCACCCTTGGGTCCAAGGTTATCGTTGGGCTTAGCCCCCCGGAATCCTGCACAACACAAAATTACACTTGGTCTATTCGTTCTCGCTACGCTAGGGTGTGCACGATAACCGGCCCGGCCAACGCTGTAGCTGGCCCAGTAAGCAGGGGCGCAAGATTCTGCTCAATCCACGTGAGCGCACGTCTGTTTGACTCTTCGGCTCCCGCGTAATCGTTGAAGATGCTGATTGCCGTCACGGTGTCGTCTGGCGCATAGACCACATAGTAAGCCATAAAGCCTGGAACATCGCTGATGATCGGAATGGCGCCCTCTTTAATCCTGCGAGTTAGTTCTTCGGCCATGCCGGTCTTTGCCTTGCCCTGACGAATAGCGGCGTACACGGAATCCTCCTCTCTGGTGGGCTGCCGGAGATCGCGACAGCTGCGATAATGTATCAAAGACCGTCGTGTTCGACAGGACGCGCTGCTGAACTTTCCGGGCGTCGACGATGCGCCGCAAAAAGGCATGTCCGCTTTACCCCTGATAGCGCCGCTGAATGCGTTCATTCGAATCCGCTAACTCACTTGGACTGTTTGAGGCTCCCCTCTCTATTGCCGCTTGCTTGCGTCCGTCGCTGGCCGCGCCCTGACGAAACATTTCCAATGGCCAATCGGGGACATTCCGAATTTCGGGTTGGGGATCTCGCGCGCGCGCGTAGGCTCCGATTATCCGTCGATCAACGGCGACGGATGAGGAATAACCCGGTATTCATGGCGTAACTCCGAAGTCGGGCCTCATCACCCGCTCGCCGGGTGTCGTTAGGAGGTTTCCTCACGAGGAGAAACCTCATTGACCGCCAGCTTTTTCTGAATGTCCCTGAAAACAGGGTTGTTGGCAAAAGAAAGGTAGGGGCGCGGCCGTGCCGGGGCACCTCCATTAAAAAAACCATCCCCCCTCCGGGTCATCCGATTAAAATGTCGAGCGCACGCACCCAGGGGTTGGAAAATGACTGACCCAAACGGAAATGCCACCGAACTAATAACGTGGTATTTCGTAGGGCGCATAGCGTTGCAGTTTCTGTTTCTGTCTCTAATTTTTTACCTCCTACTCAATGCGGTGCTTATTATCCTGCACGGCTTTGGAATGTTTTGGCCGCCAGTGCGGGAAGCACCGAAGCCGCCTCTCTGTACCTGCGGCAAGTGGAAATACTGTCTCCGCGATTACGCGGACTGCCCCGGCAATTGGAAACTCTAATTTCAAAATTCTCCAATGATATGTTTGCCTTCGCCGGTCGCGATTAACGCACCAGCGGGCTTCAAAGTCCGCCTTCATGATTTTCCGCTGCCGCGCCAATTTGTCCTTGGCAAACACCGTTGGCGCGTAGTTCCGCGCAGTGCGTCGTTGACATACGTCAAGTGGCCGAAACCCTTTCGGCGCGCCGCTCGAAATGGTGTAAGTGTCGCGGTTTGCTGTCGAATGCGAATGTCTGATGTTGGCCGCGCTCCGTTAGGATATCCATCCGGAACCGGTAGTGAGCATGCGACGACGGGATTTCTTCGGTCTTTTGGGTGGCGCAGCTGCGTGGCCGCTTGCACCATGGGCGCAGCAGTCTGTGATGCCGACAACATTGACCGCCCAAGAGGCCCAAAACATCGCGCTGGAAGCGTACATCTATTTTTACCCGCTTGTGATTATGGATGTTACGCGCAAGCACTTCACCAACATCGAGGCAGATAAGAAATTCGGTCGTGGACCAATGAACACGTTCACGCATGCGCGCACGTTCCCGCCAGCGACGTTTCGAGGCGCCACTCATCCCAACTTCGATACACTCTATTCGTTAAGCTGGCTTGATTTGACCAAGGGGCCGGTCGTCATTTCGGTGCCTGACACGCACGGCCGCTATTACTTGTTGCAAATGCTGGACATGTGGACGAATACGTTCGCTGGTGTGGGAAAGCGCACAACCGGCACGGACGCCGGCAACTTTGTCGTGGTTGGACCTCGCTGGCAGGGTGAACTGCCCCAAGGTCTTCAGCGAATTTACGCTCCGACGCCGTTCGTCTGGGTCATTGGCCGAACCCGGACCGACGGGCCTCAGGATTACGATGCCGTACACAAAGTGCAGGATGGCTACAAAATTGCCTTGCTCTCGCAGTGGGGCAGTGAGCCGCAGCCGATCACGGCCAACGTTGACACGTCCGTCGACATGGAAACGCCACCGGTGCAACAGGTCAAAAAAATGATACCGAATGCATACTTTGCCTATGCCGCCGAGCTGTTGAAGGTCAATCGTCCGCAGGCAACCGATCAACCTCAGCTGGCCCGGATGAAACGCATTCTGGGCTTCGAAGTCGATCAGAGCTTCGATCCGGCCAAGGCTGACCCGCTCATCCGTCAGGCGCTTCAGGCGGCGCCAGCTGCCGCGGAAGAGGCATTGATCATCGAATGGCCGAAAGTTGGACGCAAGGCGAACGGTTGGGTGATGAACACGGATTCTGGCGTCTACGGTGCGAACTATCTGAAACGTGCAAGCGTTGCCAAGTTCGAGATCGGCATGAATTTGCCCGAAGACGCAATCTATCCGGACACGGCGGACACGCCGCTCGACGGCAACAACAAGTACGTCATGCACTTTGAGAAGGGTGCGCTTCCGCCCGTCGAAGAATTCTGGTCGGTGACAATTTATGACCTGAAAGGGTTCACAGTCCCAACTCCGACCGATCGCTACACGCTCGGAGATCGCAGTAACTTGAAACCAAACCCCGATGGATCACTGGACATCTACCTCCAGCGCGAGAACCCGGGCGCCGACAAAGAGTCAAACTGGCTACCGACGCCACCCCAGCCGTTCTCGCTCCATGCGCGGCTATATTCGCCGCGTAAGGCTGCAATCGATGGCACTTGGGCCATGCCCCCTGTCGTGCAGGTGAAGTAAGCAACCGTGCCGATGTGTCCGCTTTTGGCCCATAGCGGACATCCCTAGCTGCACCGCACATGTCCGCTTTCGGGAGTAAAGCGGACATGCCTGTTTGCACTGCAGATGTCCGCTTCTGACCCAAAGCGGACATTGCTAGTTCGACCTGATACGGTGCCATGTCCTTAGCCTCGAGGCGGCAATAAGACGGCGCGAGTTCATTACTTCGTTCAAATTTGGGGCAGACAATGAGACGGCGCGATTTCATCACTTATTTTGGTAGCGTGGCGATGTGGCCGCTAGCTGCCCACGCGCAGCAGTCGGCGATGCGGGTCATCGGGTTTGTCAATTCGGGGTGGTCGGGCAAAGCTTACCCGCCCTTGTCCGCTTTTCTAAGAGGGTTGGAAGAAACTGGGTTTGTCGAGGGTCACAATGTAACGATCGAATATCGCTGGGCGGAGGGACACTATGAACGCTTGCCTGCACTGATATCTGATCTGGTCCAACGCAAAGTAAGCGTGATAGCTGCGACCAGCACGCCTGCTGCAGTTGCCGCCAAGGCGGCGAATATCGCCATACCCATTGTGTTTACGACTGGAGGCGATCCGGTACAAATGGGTCTGGTCTCCAGTCTTGCCCGGCCGGGTGCTAACGTTACCGGTGTCAGCACATTGAACGTGGAGGTTGCGGCTAAGCGACTGGAGCTGATGCACGAACTGCTCCCCGCTGCCAAGAATTTTGCTTTGCTTGTTGACCCCACCGATCCTGTTGCGACAACAGGATCGCGAATAGCCAAAACAGCTGCGGATGCACTTGGGCTCAAGCTCCATGTGGTGACCGTTGGCAGCGAGCAGGACCTGACTGCGGCCTTCAATTCTCTGGTTGAATTGAAAGCAGAAGCGCTCGTAATTGCCACTGCAACACGTTTCAACGCACTCGAGGGAGAACTTGGTAGATTGTCACTTAGCCATCGAGTTCCGACGGTCTACGAGCACCCGGAGTTCGCGGCGGCCGGTGGGCTGATGAGTTACAGCGGTGACCTTGCCGAGGCGTATCGTGCGGTTGGCGTCCACGTTGGCCACGTTCTCAAAGGCGAGAAACCTGGCGACCTCCCAGTTCAACAGATCACCAAGGTCAAGTTGATGATCAATCTCAAAACCGCAAAAGCGCTCGGTATCAACGTGCCGAACACGCTTATCGGGCGTGCAGACGAGGTGCTCGAATAGTACTGGTCATGTCCGCTATTGGGGGTAAAGCGGACATCGGCTTTACACATGTGTGCTTATGACCCAAAGCGGACATTGGCCGCAACACTTCTCGTCCTGTCGCCGCTTCGGTATGCGGGTGTTTTTCCGATTTTTTTATGAAGCGTTTATTGGCCCTTGGGCCTGAACCGGGCCCACAATTTCCGAAGATCTGGTGATGTCAGAGGAGAAAATCCATGACAGGCACTCGCGACTATTCCAGCAATCCATCGCGTCGTGCTGTCGTCGGGGCGAGTGGTGCTCTTCTTGGAGCCAATTTTCTATCCGCTATGGCCGCGCCGGCCAACGCAACCTTGGCTCAGCTATCCCCTCCGGATAAGGCCCCTCAAACACCACCGCCGGGCTACAACATTCTTTTCGTGCTCGTCGACCAAGAGCACTTTTTTGACAAATGGCCCTTTCCGGTTCCGGGACGCGAATATCTGAAGAAGAACGGCACAACTTTCCTAAATCATCAGGGTGCGTCGCAGGTTTGCTCGTCGGCGCGCTCCGTCATTTACACAGGGCAACACATTCAGCATACGGGCGTCTTCGATAACATGGAGGCTCCCTGGCAACGCGACATGGCCACCGACAAGGTGACCATTGGGGATCGTCTCCGCAAACTCGGCTATCACACTGCCTATCAGGGGAAGTGGCATCTCAGCGGCAATGTCGACACGGCACACCACCCGGTCGATGCGCCATTGCTCAAATACCGTGACGTGATCGAAACGTATGGGTTCGCGGATTTCCTGGGACTTGGTGACCTGATTGACGGTCCGATTGGTGGATACAGCTATGACAGCTTTGCAACCAACTCCGCAGTTACTTGGCTGAAGACCAGGGCGCGGGAATTGAAAGCAAAGGGCCAGCCGTGGTTCATGGCTGTGAACTTGGTCAACCCGCACGATGTGATGTACGTCAATTCGGACGCGCCCGACGAGTCAGTCCAGGGCAAGTACGCCGCCTACCCGATTGACCGGCCGCCCCATAACGAAATTTATCTTGCGGAGTGGGATGTGCCGCTGCCAGCAACACGCAGTCAGGCACTCGACGCGCCTGGTCGCCCGCGCGCCCATTATAATTATCAAGCCACTCAAGACCTTCTGCTCGGTCAATGGCCAAACGAAGACCGGCGATGGAGGATTTTGCAAAACTACTACTTCAACTGCATCCGGGACTGCGATAGCCATCTGGTTCGGCTGCTCGAAGAGCTAAAGGCCAACGGCCTCGACAACTCGACAATCGTGGTCTTCACCGCCGATCACGGCGAGCTGGGCGGCGCTCATCAAATGCGCGGCAAAGGTGCAAACGCCTACAAGGAGCAGCAGCATTTACCGCTCATGATACTTCATCCCGCCTACCCCGGCGGCAAGAGCACGAAGGCAATATCTTCTCAGATCGATCTTGCAGCTACTTTGCTTGCGCTTACGGGCAAGCCGTCTGACGCAGTGGCGAGTGCAGGCGGCGGCTTGCCGGGTCGCGATTTGTCCGGTGTCCTTAACGCACCCGAGCGGGCAGCCACCGACGCTGTGCGTCCGGCTGCTTTGTACAATTACAATATGTTCTCCTATCTCGACGCCAAATGGTTCGGTCCATTGATTAGGGTGGTCGTGTCAGATGAGCCCATGGTTGAGAAACTCGAAAAGCTGGTGAGGCTGCAGCCGGACTTTAACAATCGAGGTGCAATACGAAGCATCTTCGATGGCCGCTACCGGTTCAGCCGATATTTCTCACCGACACATTTCAACCATCCGGCCACTTACGAAGCGTTGGTCGCCAACAACGACCTTGAAGTCTATGACCTGCAAGAGGACCCGGAGGAGACGCGGAACTTGGCGCAGAGTGCTACCGGTCGAGGCGAACTGATGATGGCACTGAACGACAAGCTGAACGCGCGCGTCGAGCAGGAAGTTGGCGATGATGACGGCAGGTTCTTGCCCCTCATCCACGGCTATTGGTATCCAGCGCGGGCTTGACCATCTCGCACCGAATGTCCGCTTTTGGCCTATAGCGCTAGTTCCACCGCACATGTCAGCTTTCGGGCGTCAAGCGGGCTTCGCGCACATCACGCATCTAATTACCAGCGGTAGTTCTGCCAAAATATTTATCAACGACTTTGAATTCCGTAGCGGTATTTATTTTTGGTTGTGTCGCGAGGAACACATAAGCGGTTCCCGAGTTTTGGGTTTGACGGGAGAAGCTGTCGCAAAGGAATTCTGCAAAGGACCAGAGCTCTGGCCGCGCCGTCGGCTGGACAGAGTAATGGAGGCCAATGATGGAAACCGTGCTTTTTACCGACCACAGTATAGTGGTGTTCGCCATAGTCACCGGTGCCCTGTCGCTGATCTTTTCGGTCCTCGGACTGGCAACAACGAGTCAGACACGTTCTGACATCAAGCACCAATTAGGAGTGCGTTGAGAGCGCTAGTGGCGGCGAGAGCGCTATGTCTAGTAATCCGGTTGATGAATGGAGCTTGGTTAGGAAGCAATTTGAAGCGCTCGTGCGCGAGCGCTCCGATAACATAGACGATCTTCTTGATGCTGAGTTTTGTAAACGGTTCAGCCAATTAATAACTCATGCGACGGATCGCGCACGATTACGAGTGCATAGCGAAAATGAGGGAGCGCCAGCGGGAACGAGAGCAAAAGATCCCTTGGATGACAGTGACCCGACATTTCGCGGCACCATTTATGCACTTGTCATTATCACTGTTTTCTGCTCGGCCGCCCTCGCTTTCGGAATGGTAGTCGGGATCAACTGACAGGTATGGCCGCTGACCTTAAAGACTCGCAGTGCTGGCGCTTTCGCGTACAACCCCAGCAACGCGCCGATGAGGTGATCGACTAAGCCTTCGCGATGTCCGCTATTGGCCCAAAGCGGACATGGTGTTTTGCACCGCATATGTCTCTTATGACCCAATGCGACAAAGCGGACACTGCTTCCCAACTTTAGGCGTTCGGATCTCTCGATCCAGTTAGGATTGCGGGCCGCCCATGAAGAAGCGCTCCTCGACGATCTTGCCGTTCTGGACCGTGTAAAGGCCGACTTCATCGAGGTTCAAGCGATTCTTGCCCTTGGGCGTAACTTCCATCTTGAAGCGAACGACAAACTGATCGCCGTGCACATAGGGACCCTCGACCTTGACATTGTGCACCTCGTGGTTCGCATACCACCATTGTCCTTTTCCTTCGATCGCTTTGCGCCCTTTGAGCACCGCCATTTCGCCGGTCATCGGTTCGCGGCTCACGATGTCATCGGACCAGAATTTCTTACCTGCGGCGTCGAACTCGCCCTTCGCGCACATGTCGGTGAAAGTCTTCGCAAGCTCTTGCGTATTCATGATATCGCGTCCTCTCTGCGGCTAGGACTGTTGTGTAGCGCCACGTTGTGACGTCACCAAGGCAACGGTCGATCGTGACGGTCCGTTTATGACCCAAAGCGGACATTTCCATATTGGACCACCGTCCAACTCGATTCCCAACGGCTTCGGTTCATTGTCGCAAGCGCAATCATTCACCTAGGTCCAACAGCATTTCCGTCGAGGAGAATGATCATGCCCGCAGAATCTTCATCGCCTACCCGGCGCAGCATTCTTGCCACCGCGGCAGCCGCAGGTGCCGCGAGCCTGCTGAACACGAATGTGGACACGGCAGCCGAAGGTGACGCGATCCGCCCCTTCCGCGTCAACATTCCGGAAGCAGAACTCACCGAATTGCGCAGGCGCATAAACGCGACAAGGTGGCCTGACCGGGAAACGGTCACCAATGAATCGCAAGGCGTACAGCTCGCAACGATGCAGGAACTCGCGCACTACTGGGGGACAGATTACGATTGGCGCAAGTGCGAGACGAGATTGAACGCCCTACCGCAATTCATCACTGAGATCGATGGGCTAAACATTCATTTCATTCACGTTCGTTCAAAGCATGAAAATGCCTTGCCCCTCATCGTTACGCACGGATGGCCGGGCTCTGTCATCGAGCAGCTGAAGATCATCGATCCACTTACAAATCCCACGGCACATGGCGCGAGCGCATCGGACGCTTTCCATGTGGTGATTCCCTCGTTGCCTGGCTACGGATTTTCAGCCAGGCCGACCACGACCGGCTGGGGTCCGGATCGCACCTCGCGTGCCTGGGTCGTATTGATGAAGCGACTTGGTTACACACAATTCGCGGCGCAAGGTGGCGATTTGGGTGCGGGTGTCTGCGCCGTGATGGCCAAACAGGCGCCTCCGGAATTGGTTGGCATTCACACCAACTTCCCTGGAACAGTTCCACCCGACATTGCGAAGGCGCTCCAATGCGGCGACCTGCCGCCATCCAGCTTGTCAGCCGACGAAAAACGCGCGTACGAGCAGCTGAATGTCTTATTCGCGAAGCGACGCGCCTACGCACAAATGATGGGGACGCGTCCGCAAGCGTTAACCGGATTGGCGGATTCGCCCGTGGGCCTGGCAGCATGGCTCTTTGACCACGGTGACGGTTATGGCCAGCCTGCGGCGGCGATCACCTCGGCCGTGCTCGGGCGCACTGTCGACGGACACCCTGCGGGCGACCTTACACGGGACGATGTTCTCGACGACTTCACGCTCTACTGGTTGACGAACACGGCGGTTTCTGCGGCTCGCTACTATTGGGAAAGTCGCATCAACCTCTACAACGCTGCCGACGTCCCCATCCCGGCTGCCGTGACCGTCTTTCCCGGCGAGAACTATCAAGCGCCACGGAGTTGGGCAGAGCGGGCGTACCACAAGCTCATCTATTACAACAAGGTTGACCAAGGCGGGCACTATGCGGCCTGGGAACAGCCGAAACTCTTCTCAGAAGAGGTTCGCGCGGGCTTTAGACCACTGCGCAAATAGTGAAGCAGAGGGTGTTCCTGATGCCGTCTACCCATGTTCGACAAAGGGATCGAATAGAAACCATGTCCGCTTTTGGCCAAGCATACATCCCTGGTTGCACTGCACATGTCCGCTTTTGGGGTAAAGCGGAGTCAGGGCGCACACAGCGATTGCATCACTAGCTCCCGCCGCCGATCGGGCAAAAACAAACTGCTAAACAGGTTATTAACCCAATGAGAAATAGAATGCGGTTCAGAAATCGATAGGAGAAGCTGATGAACGCTCCAACACCTCCCTCAGCCGCTGAGCCAGTTCACATAGAGCTGAATGTGGAGGCGGAGATCAGCAAACTGGTGGAAGAAATTCCGAAATCTGCGCCGAGAAACGAGAATGATATCGAACGTATCAGGTCCTCAGTCACACAGTTGGCTTCACATTCGATTGATGGACTTGAGGGGCTAACGTCCGAACTTCAAGAATTACAAAAATTCCTGAAGTCGGAAGTCGAGCGCGTACAGAGTGAAATTGAGAGCGCATTGGGGGGAATCAAAATTATAATTGAGGCGATTGCGCCCTGGAGAAACTCCGTTGCGCCGCTGCCTCCAACAAGCACCCGCGCTGTTCGGGCGGGCCCAGCGGCAAATGTAAAGCTGTGATGGTGTGATTAGGATTGATCGGGGCTGGAACCGTCGCGTGATCTGAATTTAGCTGCGAGAGACCTCGCTCCTCTTCACAATTTCCCAGCAGCTGCGCATGTAAATAGCGGTCGCGCCTTACACGAAGCCTGCTTTGGCGACGCTCTCCGCCGGCGCTCACCATTACCGGCTGCTCGCAGGCGCCGACGAGGTCATCGAATAGAAACGCGATGTCCGGTTTTGGCCCAAAGGGGACATCGCACCGGGCCGCATTTGATGTCGCTTTTGGGGGCAATGCCGACATGCCCTTTTGCATTGCACATGTCCGCTTCTGACCCAAAGCGGACATTGGCGCCGTTAAGTGCTAGCCTTTGAACTCTGCATTATGCGCGGTCCTCACGGGGGCACATGCAGCGGCGCCGATTCATCACACTTCTTTGCGGTACGGCGGTCGGGTGGCCGCTTCCCGCGCGCACAGCAGCGTGAGCAGTAAGCGCATCGGCATACTCCTGGCCGCAACCTCGGACGATGCGGTAACGTCAAGACCGCCAAGGCACTTGGTCTCACCGTGCCGCCATCAGTGCTCGCCCGCGCCGACGAGATTCTAGAATAAGATGCCATGTCCGCTTTTGGCCCAAAGCGGACATTCCACTATGTCGCATTTGATGGAGTAAAACGGACATGAGCTTGTGCGCTGCGCATGTCCGCTCTTGACCCAAAGCGGACGTTTCAACCAGAGCCGTTATTGAGACCAAATTTACGCATCACAAACCCGAAGACCAAGTAAGACTCTCCATCAAGTGACCTTGGTAAGCGGCAATGAGGCGGCGCGATTTTATCAAAGCGATTGCTGGGTTAGCGGCTGCTCGGCCGATTGTGGCGCGTGCGCAGCAGGACGACCGCAAGCGGCGCATCGGCTTTTTAAGCGTGGCCGCGGAGAGCGATCCTGAAGTTCAGGTTTGGATCAAGGAGTTGACGCAGCGCCTGCAAGAATTGGGCTGGACCAGTGGCCGCAACGTTCGGATCGACTTTCGCTTTGGCGGCACCGATCCAACGCGCAATTCGATGCTAGCAACCGAGTTGGTTGAAGGGCACCCTGACGTGATCATTGCCAGTGGGCTGGCCCCTGCCGTCGCGCTGCGACAGCAGACTCTCTCCATACCAATCGTTTTTGTGCAAGTTGCCGATCCGGTCTCAGCCGGCTTCGTCACAAACCTAGCGCGGCCGGAGGGCAACATCACCGGCTTTACCAATTTTGAGTTTTCGGTCGGCGGAAAGTGGCTACAGCTTTTGAAGGAATGTGCGCCTGCCATCAGCAGAATTGCGGTGATTTTTGATCCGGCCAATCCATCATGGGCGGGTTATCTGCGCCCGATTGAGGCTGCTGCGCCATCGTTCGGAGTACAGTTGACGCCGGCCGGCGTGCGCGATGCTGCTGAAATCAAACAACGTGTTGCAGCATTTGCACGCGAGCCGAACGGTGCGGCTGTCGTGTTTCCAGGCCCTGTTACGATCCAGTACCGCGAATCAATCATTGCCGCGGCTGCAGATCGACGACTGCCCGCGATATATCCATATCGTTACTTCGCCGTCGATGGGGGCCTTATGTCGTATGGGGCACCCTTGCTCGACCTCTACAGGGGTGCGGCGTCATACGTCGATCGAATTCTGAAGGGCGCGAAGGTGGCCGAGCTGCCGGTCCAGCAGCCAACCAAGTACGAGCTGGTAATCAACCTCAAGACCGCCAAAGTACTCGGGCTGACCGTTCCGTCAACACTGCTTGCTCACGCCGACGCGGTGATCGAGTGAACGACGCAATGTCCGCTTTTGGCCCAAAGTGGACATCCAGTTGTCCCTTCACGGGCCTCTTTTGAACCGCTACGATGTACTGTCCTGAGCCTCAGGCGGCGACAATGAGGCGGCGCGATCTCATAAAAGCGATTGCTGGATCAGCAGCCTTTTGGCCGCTTACCGCATGGGCGCAGCAACCGCTGCCGGTGATCGGTTTCCTCGGCAGCGCATCGCCTGACGAGTACGCGGTCCGTCTACGCACGTTCCGGCAGGGGCTGCAAGAGACTGGATATGTCGAAGGCCAAAACGTAGCAATCGAATATCGTTGGGCGGAAGACCAAAACAATCGGCTGCCGATACTTGCTGCCGAACTGGTTCGCCGGCGGGTCGCCGTAATTGTGGCGGCCGGCGGCACTCCTTCGGCGGCGGCGGCCAAAGCAGTGACGGCAACCATTCCGATCGTCTTTGCGGTAGCCGTCGACCCGGTTGAGGCCGGATTTGTCGCAAGCTTGAGCCACCCTGGCGGCAACCTAACAGGCGTGACCAACTGGAATGTAGAGGTAGGGCCGAAACGGCTCGAGGTGCTGCACCAATTGCTGCCCACGGCGACCACTATTGCTGTGCTCGTCGATCCGACTAGCCCCACTCTTAGTGAGGCTTTTTTGCGTGGTTTAAAGACCGCAGCCCCAACCTTTGGTCTGCAGCTTTACGTCCTGCAAGCGAGCACCGAGCCTGATATCGACAGGGTTTTTGCAACCTTGGAGGAACGGCGACCGGGCGCGCTTATCATCGGCCCCAGCACGTTCTTTAATACCCGGAGCCACCAGCTTGCCGCGCTATCACTCAGCCACTCGATGCCGGCAATCTATCAGTTTCGCCCGTTCGTGGCGGCCGGTGGCCTCATAAGCTATGGAAGCGATGAAACAGAATTCTATGGATTGGTCGGTAACTATGCCGGGAAAATTCTTAAGGGCGAGAAGCCGGCCGATCTCCCGGTCGTGCAAACCACGAAAGTCGAACTGATCATTAATCTCAAGACCGCCAAGACGCTCGGCATTACTGTGCCGCAATCCTTGCAAAGTCGCGCCGACGAGGTGATCGAATAAAGCTGCAATGTCCGCTATTGGCCCTTAGCGGACATCGGCTATTGCGCCGCACATGTCCGGTCTTGACCCAAAGCGGACATTGGCCGCGAGCGATTGAACTATTATCGGGCGAAAACAGTTTAAGGGCGAGGCGCAAGCAAATGTCCGAACTTGACGCTTGGGACAGCTTTTACGTGATAATCGGGTCCGCTGCGGGCGCGCTGATCGGCCTGCAGTTTGTGGTCGTGACACTTGTTGCCGAAAGGCCCTCGTTGCGAGCGACCGAAGCCGGTGCGGCCTTTGCAACGCCAACAATCGTTCACTTCAGCCTCGTATTGCTCATCTCCGCCTTAATTCGTGTTCCATGGCACACGATCATGCCGCTTGCCGTATCTTGGGTGGTGGTTGGGTTGGGTGGATTGGCATACGAGTTAGCGGTCGCACGCCACCTGCGGCGACAGGCTGTGTACCCAATGGAGTCGGAAGATTGGATATTTCATCTGCTGTTGCCTTGCGTTGCTTATTTGATCCTAGTTGGGTCAGCTGTAGCCGCTTGGGCGTATGAACGCGAAGCGCTATTTGGCGCAGCTGCCGCAGCCTTGATGCTGCTTTTCATTGGCATCCATAATTCTTGGGACAGCATCGCGTATCACGTATTCACTAGGCGAGAGAAACGACGGAGAAAGTGAGACCGTTGGGCGCACCGCACATGTCCGCTTTGGGGGGAAGCGGACATCGCCCAAATATTGCTGAGCGGTTTGATCGAAACGTTTTACCATCGTTACTTCCGCTCGCCTGCTTCAGCCATTCCAATAGCGGGTCGACGACTCCATCGGTGCAGCGGAGCACTCGCGTGTCCACGGCCTCGTCATGTTTACTGACGACCAGAGAAACGCCGAGTTCGTCAGTCCGACGCAGGAGCGTCTCTCGGCTGGTACGCACCATTGTTTCCAGTGTCTTGAGGCCAAGGCCAGTGACTGGTTGTTCCCGCTTTAGACAAATTTTCTCATTTGAGCGCTAGAATTTACTATCGTGGCCATGACCAGAGCTTTTTGGAAAATAGGTTGACGACGCTTCCTTCTGCTCCCCAAGATCATCCCAGATCAGATTGAAGCACAGTTGTGAGGAGCCGTAGCACTTTGGCGACCTGCGGCTCTTTCTATTGACCGGAACATTCTAGGGATCAGATCTGGATATGAATCCGGAAATTCGCGCCGTCCTCTCAGGTTTTATGATCGCCGCGCTTTCTTATGGTGTAATCCTCGCCCTGTTTTACAGACCTTAAGGCGCTATCAGCCTTGTGTTACGCTGGCGATATGACGGGTTCGCTAGATCAGTTTGTTCTAATCAAAGCCAGCAAAAGCCGTGGCGGAGTATGGTCGGACGTTGATTACATCGTGCGTGATCGAGCACGCAATGTCGTCGTCGGGCGCATCGTGCTTCACACGCAAGCACCGAAAGATCGACCGTGGCGTTGGACGATAACGGCACGAGAAATCCCACCGTCAGTTCACAATGATGGATATTCAGCGACACGCGAACAGGCGATGAAAGACTTTAAGGCGCGATGGTTGGCGAGTATCAATTGAATGTGGACGTCCGGGCCAAGACCCGCTCACGGCACCTGCCGCCTTCATCCATCCTACTAACATCGGCATGCCTGCATTTATGGACATGTACCCATCCCCTGTTTAACGACCCCACCGAGATTGCGGCGCGCCGCGATCCTGAAATCAAACCTTGTAAACGCTATGGTGAGAGCGAACCCGTATTTTATTGAGTTTCGGTGCCCGATCATTGACCTTGTGTCCAATCGACATGCTCGCAGGCTTTGCACTCGGAGGTGTGAGATGACCGATTCAGATCGCAGGGATCCTTATAGTTCATCCAACTTTCGCGTGATCGTCGACGGTGTATCGATCGGCGTGTTCAGTGAGGTAACAGGACCGACAGCCGAAGAAGATGCGATCGATTATCTAAAAGCCGCAAATTCGCAGCCGACCGTGCGAAAACTCGTCGGTTTGCGTAAATACGCAAATATCACGCTCAAGCGTGGCTACGAGCGGGACCAGTCATTGTGGAGTTGGTACCTCAAGGGCCAAAATGATCGCCGCAACCTCACAATCGAACTGACGAACGACGCACAACAGCCGCGCCAACGTTGGCATTTCGCGCACGCCTGGGTGAACAAGATCGAGGGCCCCAGCCTCAAGGCGAGCGGAAATGAAATCGCAGTTGAAACACTCGAAATAGCGCACGACGGACTCACGACTGAAAGTGTCAAGAAGTAAGCGCGTGTCTGCTCGCAGTTCGGATAACAAGCGTCGTCGTTTGAAGGACCACGAGCGCCTAGTCTCGCCAAAGACCCTTGAACCGAGTAGGTGCCAGTTCGGTGTAGCGCGCCGTATGCTGGATCGACTTGTGACCCAAATAGCCCTGGATCGTGCGGGTATCGTCGCCCTCATTGGCCAGCTTATAGCCGCAGGCGTGACGCAGCATGTGCGGTGCTTTCCTCTTGGCTGGCACATGACGGATTGTTGCGCGTCTAGGGTTTTTCTTGCCACCAGTTAAAAAACTTATGCATGACCATCCCGCCGACTACGCGGACTAGCTGGTGCTCTTTCTCGGACTGAGGCGGTCGGCCCAAGACATTCCAGACTACCCATGACCCAAGAGCGTCAGACCCAACAAATCGAGGCTCGTCACCTAAACTTGTAAGCTCGTCAAAAGTTCTCTCATAGAACGACGCACAATCTTCAAACGCACGCCTACCATTGGTCGGGTCCCACTGTGTAAGTTTCGCGCCGACCTTCCTCATTAGTTTTCGTTGGCGATTTCCGCGTAAGCCCAAATCCACCAACCGAGTTACCGCGATGAAAACGCCCGCAACCGTCAGGGTGAAATCCCACTGTTTTACATCGACCTCTCGCAAGAATGAGAATTTTTTGAGCAGGGTTTCAAACATCGTAACGGCATTCATCCCTGCAATCTGAACTAAATTGTCCGCTTTCCATAGCAACGGGTCTCCTAGACCGAACAGGGACCGTAATCGAAATAAGCCCCGCCGAACATTCATTGCGTATTCCATTGGCTTGGCCGTGCGTGGTAGTGATCCTACAGCACCTTCGGCAAATCCGGACACCGCTCACGTTGGCGCGCCTGTGTAGTCGCTTTGGGGTTAAGCGGACATGCCGTTTTGCGCTGAACATCGCTTAACAGCATTTTTATGCGCTGGCTCTGACCTAGGGCGATACGATGCGCCGTCCTAAGCCTCGGGGAAGGCAATGCGACGGCGCGATTTCATTAAAGGAGTTGTTGGTTCCGCGATTGCTTGGCCCATCCCGGCGCTGGCGCAATCGCCTGTGGCGGTAGTTGGCTTTCTCAACAGCGCTTCGCCCGACGGCTTCGGCGAGCGTATCATCGCATTTAAGCATGGTCTTCAACAGACTGGTTACATCGCCGATCAGAACGTCAAAATAGAGTACCGCTGGGCTGAGGGCCATTTCGATCGTCTGCCCTTGATGGCAGACGAACTTGTAAAGCGTCGAGTGGACGTCA
>DATLJR010000101.1:0-1698 GCA_035538755.1 Pseudolabrys sp. | reverse complement strand
GGAACCTTGATTAGGATCAAAGATGAACATGTGATAAGGCCAGCGCGCATATTGCTGCGTGAAGGAGGTTTGCATGTTGACGCTCTATTATGCTCCGGGCGCCTGCTCGATGGCTTCGCATATCGTGCTGGAAGAAAGCGGTGAAAAATACGACGCGAAAAAGGTCGATCTCGCCGGCGGCGAGCAGCGCACCGAGGCCTATTTGAAAATCAATCCACTCGGGCGCGTGCCGGCGCTGCGCCTCGACGATGGCGATCCGCTCACCGAGAACACCGCCATTCTGCCCTATCTCGGCAAGCGCTTCGGGCTATGGCCGAGCGACGCGACCGCCGAGGCCAAAGCGCTGGCGCTGATCGGCTTCTTCGCGACCAGCGTTCACCCCGCGCATGCCCATGTCGGACGCCCCGAACGTTACACCGCCGACTCCTCGGCGTTTCCCGGGATCAAAGACATGGGGCTGAAAACCTTCCACACTTATTTGAAACAGATCGACGGCATGCTCGCCGGCCGCGAATGGCTGTCCGACCGCTATTCGGTGCTCGATCCCTACGCCTTCGTGTTTTACACCTGGGGCGTGCGCCGCGAACTGCCGATGGCGGAGCTGAAAAACTACTCGACGCACAAGGATCGGCTGCTTAAACGCCCGGCCGCCGCCCGTGTGGTCGCGGACGAGAAGGTGAAGGTGTAGACGTACACGTTGCGGCCCTCACTTCCCCCTGAAAGGGTTGGTGGCCGCAGGCCGCCGGTGGAGGTCACAGGGCGAACGCGCGCCGACAGACTTTACAATCACCGGTCACCTATGGCGTGAGCACAACTCATTTGACCGCATCGGGATTAGCTGGGAGGCTCAGTCGAAGTCACGTTGGGGTTGAATGGGTGAGTAAATGTTTAAAAGCGTTTTTCCGTACGTATTCTTGTTCTTAATTCTTGCTAGCTCCACCTCGAATGTTGAGATGGCGAATAACAAGGGCCAAAAGGCCGAATGTCGCACAGCCAGTTTCGGCATAGTCGGCACCCTAGTCGCGGCCTCGATGCAGCAAAGCTGTGTCCAGGAGTACCAGAAGAATGGTTTTCATCAAGTGTCCGCTACAGGCTTGCCATTAACAGCGACTTCTCAACCAAAACAGTAATCAGTTCGAATCGGTAGATTAGCGTCTTCCTCTTTCAGGGGAGGAAAAGTTCGCCTACGCCGTTTTCTGCACTTTGAGCCCAAGCTCGGAGATCGTGCGCTCGCGCATGATGAATTTCTGAATCTTGCCGGTCACCGTCATCGGGAATTCGTCAACGAATTTGATGTAGCGCGGCACTTTGTAGTGCGCGATCTGATCGCGACAGAAAGCGCGGATTTCCTCTTCGCTCGCGCTCGCGCCGGGCCGCAGCTTGACCCAGGCGCAAATTTCCTCGCCGTAACGATCGTCCGGAACGCCGATGACCTGCACATCCTGGATCTTCGGATGGCGATAGAGGAATTCCTCGATCTCGCGCGGATAGACGTTCTCGCCGCCGCGAATAACCATGTCCTTGATGCGGCCGACGATGTTGCAATAGCCTTCGGCATCGATGGTGGCGAGGTCGCCGGTATGCATCCAGCGCGCCGCGTCGATCGCCTCGCGGGTGCGCTCCTCGTCGTTCCAATAACCCAGCATGACAGAATAGCCGCGCGTTAAGAGCTCGCCCGCCGTCCCGGTTGGCACGATG
>DATLJR010000100.1:0-5678 GCA_035538755.1 Pseudolabrys sp. | reverse complement strand
CGCGAGCGACAAAAATGCGACTTCGTTGCCGAAACGATCACTGAAATAACCAGCGAAAAGCACGCTGACCGAGGCACCCATCCCGGTCGCGGTGCCGACAACTCCTTGCGCCAGATTGAAGTGGCCGGATCCATACGTGACGTCCACGATTACCAAAGGCACCAGAACACCGAGGACCGCGGCCGCCACGCCATCAAGCACCTGGATTACGACGAGCAAATGCGGATCGCGCACAAATGCAAACAGTATTCCGCGACAGACGAGCGCGCCGGTCGCAATGAGTAAGAGCGGGCGGCGTCCCCAAGTTTGGGCCCGTCTGCCAACCCACGGAGACATCACTGCGACTACGATCTGCGGCACAATCATACAGGCCGCGATCAGCGCAGGCGCCCAGGCAGCGGATTGCGTTGTCATGAAGCTTCCTATCAGCGGCAGCATCGCCGCGTTGGCGAAGTGAAACAACATGACAACCAGCGCAAACTCGAGCAGCGGCCGGTTGCGTGCAAGCATCACAATGCTGGTTGTCGCCGGGCCTGTGTCATCTTTTCTCGGGATGGCACCATGGCACCGGTCGGGGTTGATATCGTCCGCTCGTATGCACGCAAGCGCCAATATTGTTGGAATCGTCAGAGCAGCCGTCACAAGGAATACGGCTCGGCTCGACAACAAATATCCAAATGTACCCATCCCAGCCGCCGCGACTCCAGTACCGATGGAGGCGAAGCGCGCATTACGTCCCAATCGCCGGCTGATGGCTGATCGACCAACAAGGCCGAGGCTGATGGCAGCAATCGCCGGGCCCAACACGCAACTGCTGACCGCCTGGAGCAGCGCAGCACATAGAACGATCGGAAAGATCGGCCACACCGCATAGGCCAAAGCGCTCACACCGATCGCTGCTACAGCCAAACCGGCGACCAACCGTTCGGACCGCGCCCAGTCGACCAGTGCTCCTCCCGGCATCTGGCCAAGCAAAGAAGTCAACCCGCTCACGGACAGGATCAGGCCGATCTCAACCTGGGTCCACTTCTCCGTTGTCAAATAGACTGCGATGAAGGGGCCAAAACCGGTCTGCACATCGGCAAGAAAGAACACAAACCAATCGAGGCCACGCGTGCTGCGAACCGAAGGTCCGCCGCGCTGAGGCGTGTTCGTTGATCGAGCGGTCGGCTCTCTGTCGCGGCCGGAGGTCGATGTGTCGATACGCTGCGTTGCTCGCGCAAACAGGTCACTTCTCCGGTGTAGTTAGGGTGGTAGATCCAGCGGCTCCAAGGCGCCAGTTGAGCCGATTACTACAACCGGATTGCCCTCCCGGTATTCGGGTGCGGCCTTCAACTGATCTCGGGTCAATTCGAGCTCTATATTGTCGCCCTTCTTCACCGCACCGGCAAAATGCAAAGCGCCCCAGCTCACTGCAATCTTGCGGCTGCCAACCCCAAGAAAACCGCCAAAATCGATAATGGCGGCACGCACCTGCCCTACTGGATCGACGACGATGTCGACGATACGACCCATGTCCTTGCCATCAGCGCCTTGGACAGTCCGGCCAAGAATCCCGCGCACGGCCGCACCATCGATAACGGTAACGGAGGGTTTCGCCTCTGCCGGCGCCTCGGGACCCTCCGCGGCCGGCACGAATTGCTGCAGCATCAGGAGAAAAATCGCGGTCAGGATAAGGCCGACGTCCAATCGCGCGTGCACGAAGCCCTCCTTGTCCGAACGGAGAAAGGCAATAAAGAACCCGATTTGATTGGCAATGGTTCCACGCGACGAGACATGGGCCCGCAATCCTTGAGAAAGCAGACAATTTGGCTATGCGGCGCGCTTGGTCAGACGGCTCACTTCGCGGCACATTAGCTTGTAGTAGGCGCCTTTGCTCTTCATCAGCCAATCCGGTGAACCATCTTCGATCACACAACCGGACTTTAGCACCACGATACGGTCGAAATTGCGTAAGCTCGAAAGCCGATGCGCAATCGCTATCACGGTACGTTTCTGCATCAGGCGCCCGAGGGCTTCGCGAACGGCTTCCTCGGAATCGCCGTCCAGAGAGGCCGTGGCCTCATCAAGCAAAAGGATCGGTGAGTCCTTCAGGAAAGCGCGTGCAATGGCGATACGCTGGCGCTCGCCGCCCGAGAGTTTGACACCGCGATCGCCGACGACCATAGCGAAGCCCGCAGGCAGGTCATCGATGAATTCGCATCGTGCCGCCCTGGCCGCTCGCACCACCTGCTCGTCGGTTGCGTCGGGTCGACCGTATCGGATGTTTTCCATGATCGATCGCTGGAAAAGGGAGATATCTTGCGGGACCAGTGCGATTGCCGAACGCAGGCTATCCTGTGTGACACGAGCAATATCCTGGCCGTCGATAAGGATCCGGCCGCGCTCCACATCATAAAAGCGTTGGAGCAGAGCGAACAGAGTCGATTTGCCGCCACCGGATTCGCCGACCAATCCAACACGCTGATTTGATTCAATTCGCAGGCTGAATGTCCCGAAAACACGGCGGCCACCGGGATAGCTGAACGAGACATTGTCGAATTCTATGGATGCGCCCCGTTTGACAAGCGGGCCAGCTTCGGGGTGATCCCGCAGTTGGTGCTGAGCCAGTAGTGTTGCAAGCGCCTCCGAAAGCCGCGCGACATGCTGCGTCACGTCAACGAGGGCGACCGCAAGGTCGCGCGTGGCATGCAGGACGGATAGTCCCAATGTGCAGGCAAGAACAACATCGCCAGCCGTGGCCTGGCCGCGTTGCCAAAGTGTAACCGCCCATGCCACCAGTCCAATCGTGAAGACAGCGGTTACGACGGCGTGTGCAACCCGCAGCCTTTCCAGATAAAGGAGGCTTCGGCTGCGCGCCGCCATTTCACAATCAACCGTCGCGCCGAAGCGATCAAGCTCGCGCCTTACCGCACAGAACGCCTTGACGACAGGCATATTGCTAACAACATCGACCATCTCCCCGTCAACGGCTGCCGCCTTGGCGGCAAAATCGTGATGAAGAGGTTTTCCGGCCGCTGCCACGCGGAACATAGCGACGACAACCACACTCCCGGCAACACTCAGGACGGCCGCCATTGAAGTGCTGACCGTTGCAACCAAGGCAATTGCCGAGACCGTCGCCAGACACGGCGGCAGCACGTTCCACACGAACATATTCTCAATTGCGAAGACCGCATTGGAGGTTGCGGTGATCCGGCTGGTGAGCGTTCCTGGCAGCTGGTCGGTAAAATAGCTCGGAGCATGACCGGTCACGTGACGAAACAGGTCACGGCGCAGATCACCGGTTACTTTGACAAAGGTTGTGCTCGCGAGCCAGCCGGCGCCGCGCCAAAGCAAATTGTCTCCAGCGATGAGCGAACACAATAGCAGGAAGGACAACCAGACGTTGTGCGATAGACCTAAGGTGAGGCTATCGACCAGCATTTTGACGCCGTACTGGGTGCCGACCGAACAGGTCACAGCTGCCGCAACTGCCGCCACAATTGCCGCATGCGAACGCCAACGTGACCGCAAATAATGGCCAACAAACGAAAAAGGCCGGCCTGCGTAGCTGGTTAGGTTGTCCATGCGCGGCGACTGGCCAGAGACATCACATGTGAGATCTGCGACGATGCCGCTAGAAATACAATCTGCATTGGAACACCGTACGTACCCCCTCCATTTCAGTTTTGGGAACCATCTTGACCCGGAAACGTTCCAAGCTTCGGCGGCTTTTTTCAGGCGGTGTGACGTCTCAAGTCCAGCGGATTAAAAAAAATTAAGGAGTTCAAGCTGATGCGCATCGCGCAGGTAGCCCCGTTGACTGAAGCAATCCCTCCCAAACTTTATGGCGGCACAGAGCGGGTCGTTCACTGGTTGACCGAAGAGCTCGTCACCCTCGGCAATGACGTGACGTTGTTCGCAAGCGGAGATTCCCATACCTCGGCAAGGCTTGAGGCGACATGGCCAAACGCTCTGCGGCTAGATGGCTCAATACGTGATCCAAACGCTCTGCACATCGTAATGCTGGAACGGGTACGCCAGCTCAGTCATGAATTCGACTTGCTGCATTTCCATCTGGACTATTACCCTTTTTCGCTTTTTGCCCGTCAACAAACGCCGTTCATTACAACTTTGCATGGCAGGCTTGATTTGCCGGAGCACCAGCCCGTGTTCCGGACATTTCGCACGACACCGCTCATTTCGATTTCAAATTCGCAGCGACGGCCGGTCCCGCAGGCGAATTGGATCCAGACGATCTATCATGGGGTCCCCGAGAAATTGCTGTCACCACGCCCGGTAAAGCCCGCTTACCTCGGCGTGCTCGGCCGTATAGCACCGGAAAAATCGATCGACCGCGCCATCCGGATCGCCAAACGATGCGGGATACCGTTGAAGATCGCAGCCAAGGTTGATCGCGTGGATCAGGAGTATTACGACGAAGTCATTAAGCCGCTTCTGGATTCGCCCTTTATTGAATACATCGGCGAGATCAGTGACCAGGAAAAATCAGAGTTTCTGAGCGGCGCGGTTGCACTGCTCGTAACGATCGATTGGCCCGAGCCATTCGGGCTTGTCATGATCGAAGCTATGGCGTGTGGCACGCCGGTGGTTGCGTTCAATCGTGGATCTGTGCCCGAGATCATCGAAGATGACCTCACCGGCCTGATTGTGGAAGACGAGATCTCGGCGGTCAGCGCGGTCGGCCGGATCTCCGAATTAGATCGCCAGAAGGTGCGGGCGCGTTTTGAACAAAGATTCACCGCGCGACGTATGGCCATGGACTATCTAGCTGCATATCGCAATGTCATGCACCTCGAAACGCCGCGTCTGAAAGTGGTTACGAGTACCGAGTAAGTTTCTTGGCCGCGCTGGAGGTAGAGGTGGCCGATTTAAAGCCGCTGGAAGGCAGTTGTTATTGCGGGTGGGACCGTCTTTAGCTTTTCCTCGTCTGTTCTATTTCAATTACATGTATCGGCACGCCGCACTCCGCCGTGGATAAAATCCTCAAAGGCCAAGAACCCAAGGACCTGCCGGTCGAGCAAGCATCTAAGTATCAGCTGATCATTAATCTCAAGACCGCCAAGCCACTCGGTATTAATATTCCGCCAGCCTTGCTCAGTCGCGCCGACGAGGTGATCGAATAACGGTCTTATTTGCTGCGTTGCATGATTCCCCTTTTGGCCCTAAACCGACATAGAACTAAGCACCTGCTTTTACGGTCGCAATCAAAGGTAAAGCGGACCTGGTGCGGACATCGTAAAATAATGAAGCAAATGATCCGAAGCGGACAAATGACGATTGCACTGCGCGCCGCGACCTATAACCTTGGTTCGCGTTATTCTATTCAGACCCGAACTGACGAGGGGTAATATGCCCGATAACCGTGCAGATTTGGATCCATCTACTTGGGATCCAGCATTAGATGCTGTGGTAGCTGCTCCGAGACACCACAAAGTCATCTTCGAGAACGAGCGGCTTCGTGTGCTTGAGGTAACCTTGGAGCCAAACGACGAAGAGCCCATCCATCATCATCGATGGCCATCGGTGTTCGTGTTCGACCAGGTCCAGGGGCCAGTACACGATTTTGCCCCAGATGGCACTAAACTGCCTCCGAACCGAGACGTCATGCAGGCGATCCAAAATTGGAATGGCCAAGGATGTTTGGTCGTGAACATGGCGCCGCAACCACTCGG
>DATLJR010000099.1:0-5479 GCA_035538755.1 Pseudolabrys sp. | reverse complement strand
TTTGGGATGCTGTTCTATTCGTTTCTGTTCAAGTTCTACTACGTTACCGGCGGCGATAGCGGCATGCGGGTGCCGCGCATGAACATCCTCGGCCTCGAATTCGCGCAGTACAACAAGATCGAATTCCTCGCCGGACCTTTCTACTATTATTCCCTCGGCTTACTGGTGATCGCCGCATTCGTGATGTGGCGCATCGTGCATTCGCCATTCGGTTTGCATCTGAACGCCATCCGCGACAACGCCCGCAAGGCGGAGTATCTCGGCGTGCACGTGCACCGTTTTCGGCTGGCCGCTTTTGCCCTTTCCGCTGTCTTCGGCGCTGCTGGCGGAGCAATCCTCGGCTTTCGCGTAGGACTTGCCGATCCAGAGATCGCTTATTGGACGGAGTCCGGCCAGCTCGTGTTCATGGCGGTGTTGGGCGGTGCATCTAACTTTTTCGGACCGATCATCGGCGCGCTAACCTTTACCCTGCTGCAGGATCAATTGCAGTCGCTGACGCAGTACTGGCGGTTCGTCATGGGCGCCATTCTTGCCGTCATCGTTATTAGCTTTCCCGGCGGCATCACCGGGCTTGTTGGAGATATCGGGCGATATTTCACGCCGGAGCAACGATTATGACCGCGCTGCTCGAAACGCGTGGTGTCAGCAAATATTACGGCGAATTCCGCGCGCTCGACGACGTCAGCATTTCGCTACAGGAAGGCGAGTTGGTGTCCATCGTTGGCCCCAACGGCGCCGGCAAGACGACCCTGGTCAATGTGCTTACTGGCCTGCTCAGACCTTCTGCCGGCAATGTTCTTTTTATGGGCAGCGATATTGCCGGGGTTGGGCCAGTGCTCCTCGCAGAGCGCGGATTGGCGCGCGCGTTTCAACTCATTCAGATCTTCCCACGGCTCAGCGTCGCAGAAACGATCAGCACCGCCGTCATTACTCGTCAGAGGAAGCGCTGGAAGCTGTTCACTTCGTTTGCTGCCGATGAAGCCGTCGTCGCACGGGTGAAGGAGATTGCGGAAATCTTCGGCCTGCACAGCAGGCTGCATGTCACCGCTGCGACTCTCTCTCAGGGTGAGAAGAAGCTTCTCGATGTCGCATCTGCGTTCGCCCTCGACCCCCAGGTCATTCTCCTCGATGAGCCGACCTCAGGGGTATCGACGGCCGAGAAACATCGCATCATGAAGACCATGATAACTGCGGCGAAAAAGTCCGGCGTCAAATCCATACTGCTCGTCGAACACGACATGGATCTCATCGCGGCTTACTCTAACCGCATCATTGCGCTCTCGGAGGGCAAGGTGCTTGCCGACCTACCGCCGAAGCTTTTTTTTGCCGACACGACGGTTGTCGAAACGGTAGTCGGAAAGCGGAGAGCACACTGATGCTAACGCTCCGCGATCTTGTCGTCGATATCCAGGGCAGCCGCGTGCTGCGCGGTATTTCGTTGGAGATCAATGCCGGCGAACTGGTGTGCCTCGTAGGGCGCAATGGCGCGGGAAAAACGACGATGTTCCGCACCGTTATGGGTTTTCGTAAACCGACGTCAGGATCGATCATGTTCGACGGCAAAGAGCTGATCGGACTGCGGCCGTTCCAGATCGCGCGCTTGGGCGTCGGCTTTGCACCGGAAGAAAGCGAGATCTTCGGTGAATTGACCGTCGCCGAAAACATCGCGATGCCTACCTGGATCGGAACCAGCGGACGCACCCCGGAAGACCGCACCGCCGATGTCTACAAGATTTTCCCCAAACTCGAGCGGTACCGCGCCCGCGATGGGCACGCGCTTTCCGGCGGCGAGCGTAAAATGGTGTCGATCGCGCGAGCGCTGGCGCTGGGACCCCGGCTCCTGATCCTGGACGAGCCGACCGAGGGGCTGTCGCCTGCCATCGTGCCGTCCATCGTCGAGGGGCTCGCTTCCATTCGCTGTTTCGGCCATGCCGTATTCATCGCCGAATCCAACGTGCATCACGTCCCCGACTTCGCCGACCGGCTCTACGTCATCGAGCGGGGCGAGATAATCTTCTCGGGCAAGCCGGAAAACGCGCGTAAAGACCCGGCCGTGGCGCGAGTCGTGGAAGGAACCGGGCTTATCGCCGAGCCCTCAAGTTGATTGTATTCGGGTCGCCCATGTGATAGATTTGTAATATATCAGTGCCCAACCCATCGAAAGAAATGGTATGCCGGAGTCGAAGGAGAACGACCATGATTAGTCAACGGCAGATCGAGTTTCGCCAAGAGTACCGATCAAGGATCATCGGCTGGTACGACGGCTACGTCCACGTCGCGATTATCTACGCCATGGGCGCGGCGGCGTTTTACATCTATGCCGAGCACATCAATAACGTGACGCCGTTCGAGTGGCTCACTGTTCCTCTCACCTTCCTGTTCACCAACCTGTTCGAATGGGCCGTGCACAAATACGTCATGCACCGGCCGGTCAACATCAAAGGGCTGCGGTCGGTCTATGAGCGCCACACGCTCAATCACCATCAGTTCTTCACGGACGAAGAAATGCGTTTCCGCGACCACAAGGACTGGCGCGTGACCGTGTTTCCGCCGTACGCACTTGTGGTTTTCATTCTCATGTCCCTGCCGATTGGCGTGATTCTGGGAACGTTGTTTACACCGAATGTCGGTTGGCTGTTCATGGCCGTGACCACCGGCATGTATCTCATCTACGAGTTCATGCATTTCTGCTGTCACGTCGATGAAAACTGGTTCGTGCGTTACTGCCCGTTCGTGAACACGTTGCGGCGGCACCACACGGCGCACCACAACGGCCGGCTGATGATGGAGGTCAACATGAACCTCACATTCCCGATCGCCGATTGGCTGTTTGGGACCTCGGATCTCGATCGAGGTTTCTTAGGCCACCTCTTCAACGGTTATGACACGCGCTACCTCAAGCGCAATCTGCGTGGCCGTCCGCGGCGACCGGACGAAGCGGCGGCTGTTCCAGTCGGGTTGAATTGAACGGGTTGTTGCCATGCCAAACGATGTCAAAGCCATCATATCGGCGATTGCTCTGATCGTGGCCTTCATCCTCGCCTATTGGCACGGCTCGCCGATTCGTCCTGAATTTTCGACATTCGTCATCATTACCGCCCTTTTTATGGTCGCGGCCATGTGGGTGTTCCCGGAAGCTGGCGTCAAGAAGAAGGATCTGGCGAAAACAAAATAGTTGGTGCGGGCCGCGGACAATCGCGGCCCGTGCTTTTCGCGTATGACAAGGAGGCTCTGCCGTGACTGCTGCGTTAGAAAATATCAAAGACAAATGCATTCGCGGAAAACGCGCCGAACTTGTCGAAGCAATCAAGGACGCGCTCGCAGCGGGTGTTGATGCCAAAGACATTATGATACAGAGCCTTATTCCGGCCATGGCCGTGGTCGGCGAGAAATATTCGAGCGGCGAGTTTTTCCTGCCGCAAATGATGATCGCCGCGCGCGCGATGTCCGAGGCGATGGAAGTCCTGAAGTCGCATCTGATGAAAAGCACTTATGAAAAGCGCGGCAAGGTCGCCCTGGGCACGGTCGCCGGCGACTTCCACGACATTGGCAAGAACATCGTCAAGATTATGCTCGAGGGCGGCGGCTACGAGGTTATCGATCTCGGTGTTGATACACCGGCGGACAAATTCATCGAGGCGGTGCAGAAGGATTCGGTCCAAGCGGTGCTAATGAGCTCATTGATCACGCTGACAATGGAAAATATGCGACGGACCATTCAAGCACTGGAAGGGGCCGGTTTGCGTAAATCGATCGTTATCGGCGTGGGTGGAGCGCCGGTCACGCAAAAATTTGCCGACGAGATCGGCGCCGACTTCTACAGCGCGGACGCTTACGGCGCGGTCGAAAAGTGCAATGCCCTAATTCACTAACCTTTGCCTCATCTGGGCGCGTTTCCAGATCTGGATAGTACCGGTATCCCATCAAGCTAGAAGCACTGGGAACAGGAGCATGAGATGACACCGAAAGAACGGGTCATGACGGCCCTGCGCCGCGGCCAGCCAGACATGGTCCCCTGGGTCGAGAACGACATCGAGGAAGAGATTCAAATCAAGGTCATGAAAGGCCGGACCGATTACACGCCTGGCGAGTTATGCCGCGCATTGGGCATGGACGGTTTCGGTTACCATTTTCCAACGGGCGGCGAGGCAACGGCCGGTCAATCGCTGCAGTCCGGCGCCTCCATGAAGGAGACTTATTACAATCCAAAGAAGGTCACCTTCGATTTTGTGCCGCCCTGGATTGCCGAGATGGGAGTCGATGCTCCCAGCGGGCGCACCTATGTCAAGCGGGGTCTGCTCACTAGCCGCGACTCGCTGAAACTGTTCGACGAGTTTTTGCCCGACCCCAACCATCAGGCACGCTACGACCAAGTGGCGAAATGGATCGCGCAATACCGCGAGGATTTCGCGGTCTTCGCCCGCATCCGCCTGGGCACCGCCAGCACATTTGAAAGCATGGGTCTCGACGTCTTCTCGGTCATGATGTTCGACGAGCCCGACCTAGTGAAGGAGATTCACCGGCGTTTCTCGGAGTGGTCAGCACGCGTCGTCGAGAACCTGAACAAGCTCGATATTGACTTCATCTGGGCGAACGACGATCACGCCGACACCAAGGCACCTTGGGTCAATACCGAGATGTACGAGGAGTTCATCCAGCCGTACCAGATGATCGTGACCAAGCAGATCAAGAAGCCGTGGATATTCCACAGCGACGGCAATCTGTTCCCAATCCTGGACAGTTTGATGAAGCTGGGCATGACCGGGCTGCACCCGATCCAGCCGGCCGCGATGGACATCAACAAGGCGAAGGCGATGTACGGCAACAAGGTCTGCATCATCGGCAATATCGACCTCGACTATACGCTGACGCTCGGAACCCCCGAGGAAGTCGAGCGCGAGGTCAAGGACCGCATTGAAAAGATCGGCAAGGGCGGCGGTTACATCATAAGCAGCGCGAACAGCATCACCGATTACTGCAAGCTCGAGAACGTCTGGGCAATGGCCAAGACAATCGAAAAGTACCGTCGATACGAGACCAAATAAGCGGGAGTGAAAAAAGCTAAAGGGCGCGGAGGTGGTTCGCTGTGTTTATCGTTGGAGAACGCATTAACGCCTCGCGCAAGGCGATCCGTGCGGCCCTCGAAAAACTCGACGCGACGGTCATACAGGCGGAGGCACGCAGCCAAGCGGCCGCCGGCGCTCATTACATCGACGTCAATGGCGGGACTTTTCCAGGCCGCGAACCGGAGCTTTTGAGCTGGTTGGTCGACGCCGTACAGAAAGTTACCGACCTCCCCCTCTGCGTCGATAGCTCCGATCCAGCGGCGCTCACCGTGGCGCTGCGGAAGGTGAAGCAGGCGCGGCCGATGATCAATTCGATCACACTAGAAAGCGAACGTTTCACCACGGTTCTCGGCCTTGCGCGCGAGGACAAGGCCAAATTGATTGCCCTATGTCAGGGCGAGGGCTTGCCGGCC
>DATLJR010000098.1:0-2810 GCA_035538755.1 Pseudolabrys sp. | reverse complement strand
TCCAACCAAAGGCTATGGGTTCATTCAGCCTCGAGGCGGCGGCAAGGACGTGTTTGTGCACATTTTCGCTGTCGAGCGTTGTGGAATGAGCACGCTCAAGGAGGGGCAGCAAATCGAGTATGAAATCGTAGACGACCGCGGAAAAACATCTGCGGTGAAACTCAAGTCGAGTGACGCGCCTCGGAGGCTCGGTGATCGCTGCGGTGATGCAGTAGGGCTTGACCTTTCGGAGGAGCATCGAACTTAGGATCGCCAAAGCGATTGCACTCTGAACAGTCGATCCGCTTTCGAGTCATACAGTAGGCCCAGTGATGCACACGCACATCCTCATTCCCACCGATGGTTCGGACTTGTCCGACGAAGCAATCCAATACGGCACCGCCCTGGCGAAGGCCGTTAACGCCAAGGTGACGGGCGTAACGGTTATCACTCCCTTCCATTTTCTTTCGGTTGAACCTGAGATGGTCGCGGACACGCTCGAATCATATCGAGAGCGCATGACTACCGTAGCGGCGCAGCGCTTGTCGAAAGTGAAGCAGGCCGCGAATGCCGCGGGAGTAAGTTGCGAGGTTGTGCATCTCGAGCACGAGCATCCTTACAAAGCGATTATCGACGTCGCCAACAACAAGGCATGCGATTTGATCGTGATGGCTTCCCATGGCCGGCGCGGCATTTCTGCGATCGTGCTCGGGAGCGAAACGCTCAAGGTGCTCACCCACAGCACTATCCCCGTCCTCGTCTATCGAGCATCTCGTGCCGGGCTGTCGTCCCCATATTTCGCGGCATCTTGATTACTCTTGTATCGAGGCGAGGAGACCGTCAGTATTTTCAGACGCGCAATGAAGTCGACATTCCACCATCTCGTCAAGAAGCGTATCTTCTGCCGCTATCTTTCAGAGTTATGTCTCTTGTCGGCGGCGACACGATGAGCTTCGGCGTTTTGACGCTCAACTTGTGGAACATCAATGAGCCACTCGACACGCGTTATGGCGCGCTTGAAACCGGCCTGAAGCGGTTGCGCATATCGTTTGCTTGCAGGAAGTCGGTCGCGATCCAAAATCCGGACGGAGTCAGTCGGAGCTCATTGCAAAAATGTGCAGCCACGCGCACGTCGTGGAAGACAGTGGCCTGGCGACTGTGTGCTCAATTCCCATTGTCCGATCGGCCCACGTCCCATTGCCTGAGTTCCCGGGAGACTTTCCGCCGCAGATGTTATCGGTGGAATTGTTAATCGACAACCAGCCGTTACTGGTGACAAATACTCACCTCGCATATCCGCCGAAAATGATTCAGGAGAGAAAAAAACAGGCAGAAATGCTGCTGGCCTCGATCAAACATCACCGTCCAACAGGAAAAGGGATGGCAATAATACTCTGTGGAGATTTTAATGATGTCGCTGATTCGCCGGCTGTAAAGGCGGTGTTGGAGAGCAATGAGGATTTTCGTGATGTCTTTGCCGAGTGCCATCCTAACAGTCCGGGTGTTACGTACGCGCGTCACAATCGATACGTTGATCCATCTTGGACCGTAGACGAAAGGATCGACTACATTTTTGCCAGTCGGGATTTAGCGCTAGAGGACTGCTCGGTTGTTTTTGATGGTAACAACGGCCTCGATTTTGTGTCTGATCATTTCGGCGTATTTTGCAGGCTCGCCTTTCATAGGTCGGCCTAATTGAGCGACGCTCGATGTCCAATTTTGGCACGTCATTGTGATTTGAGCCATATGGAAAGCTGCGCAATCGACGCGATGACGGCATCCGGTTTTGCAAGTTGCAAGGAATCGGACGAGTTCGGTCCTGTCAGCACTCCAACCGCTCGGGCTTTCGCTTTGCGTGCCGTTGCTATGTCGAGTGCGGTATCGCCGACCATGACGATCTCCGTGGTTGGCACTCCAACAACAGCCGCGAAGGCAAGGACGGGTCCCGCCTCCGGTTTGACGCCGAAGCCGGAATCGTATCCCGCGACGAATGCCAGGATGTGGTCGAGGCCCAGCTTGCGCACATGAGCACGCGCGGTAGCTTCGGCATCATTGGTGATCAGGCCAAGTTGATAGCCGCGGCCGGCGAGCTCGCTCATAACGGCCTTGGGATCGTCGATGACCGCGAGGTGGGTTGTGGTCGCTTCGCACAGAAGTCGGTCGATCTCCCCAAAAAACGCCGGATCGGCAGGTCGTCCCAACAACGTTGCCCAGCGCGCCGCAAAGATGCTCGTCGGCTCATCGATCAGCGGAGAGTCGGGCCGAAAGTGCGCGCCGTCGACAAGACCGCTTTCTGCGGAAAGCTTGTGGTAAAGGGCGGCGTTCCCGCCTGCCAAATGTCGCAGGACGGCTTGAACCGCGGGTCCCCAGGTGCGATCGAAATCGACGAGCGTGCCGTCCTTATCGAACAGGACTGCACGAATTGGCAGGCTCGTCCTTGCATGCATCCAGCGTAGCCTCTAACGCCCGCTCTTGAAGTGAGGCGCGCGCATTCTCGATCCTTGCATAAACAATCCAGTCATCCGCCAGTCAATGTTCCCACGCCCGAAGCCGCAACGCAGTTATGGTCCGTTCTCTGAGAGAAAGCGATTGCGCCTCACGTCACAGGCCGCGTAGCGGGTTTGTTGATCTACGTCAAACCATTGGCAGATGATCGTTGGCAGTATCACCAAATTACAGGAGAGCACGAATTATGTCATACGCCAGCCTCATGGTGCATGTCGATGCAGACAGCGAGCTGAGCGGGCGTGTCAACATTGCCGCCGACTTGGCGGAGCGCTTCCGCGCCCACCTGATTGGCGTTGCGGGCTGGGCTCCCATGTCGGTCTTTC
>DATLJR010000097.1:0-28722 GCA_035538755.1 Pseudolabrys sp. | reverse complement strand
CGTTGCAACGCGGGTAAGGGGATCAGCCTCCGATCAGTACCGCGTAAGAAAGAAAACCGGCTCGCGCACCTGGTTCGACGGCCGTCACGTCCTCGGGGAACTCCAGCAGTCCATCTGTTTCAGTCAACGACGTCAGAATTCCGGCGCCATCCTTCTGGTACTTGATTGCCTCGATTTCCCCGTCCTTCGCGCGCTTGAGAGCCACGCGCACATATTCGCGGCGGCCCTTCTTTTTTCTGTACGGAAAAGCCACGCGCACCGGCAGCGGCAGCAATCTGTCCGACCGGGCGCCTGACAGGCGGCGTAGTAAGGGTTTTACAACGCAGACAAATGTAACGAATACCGCGACTGGATTGCCCGGCAAGCCGACAAAGGCCGCGCGATTGCCACTGCGCGCGTTCCCAATCACCCCCATTGCGACCGGACGGCCCGGTTTTATTGCGACCCGCCAGAACACCAGGCTGCCCAATCGCTCTACTGCCGTGCGCACGTGGTCGGCTTCGCCGGTCGAGACCCCTCCGGTAGTAATCACAAGATCGTAGCCTGTCGCCGCGCCCAAAGCGCGCGCAATCACGTCCGCATCGTCGGCCAAAATCCCCAGGTCCTTCACCGCTACGCCAAATCGCTCTAACAGTTCAGTGAGCAAAGTACGATTGGAGTCGTATATGGCCGAGTCACCACGAGATGTGCCGGGCTCCACCACCTCATTGCCGGTCGAAAAGATCGCCACTCTGAGCCGTCGCCGCGCTGTAACTCCCGTCAGACCGAGCGCAGCAGCAAGTGCGACGTGTTGCGGCGCCATGACTGTTCCAGCCTCAAGAGCTACCGTTCCGGCTCCCACATCTTCGCCCGCAATTCGACGATTTGAGCCTAGCTTCAAACCCTTCGGAACGATCACATGGCCATCTTCAAGCCTCACGTCTTCCTGCATATAGACGGTGTCAGCACCTTTGGGCATCGCAGCGCCGGTAAAAATTCGAACGGCTTCACCGGACCCGAGCGTGATTGACGTTTGCGCGCCGGCGGTGAGGCGTCCGGTGACACGCAATCTGGAATCCGCCTCCCGATTTAAATCCGCATGGCGCACCGCATAACCGTCAACGGCCGAATTATCGAATGGCGGCAAGCCCAACGGCGCTTTCAGCTCAACAGCCGTCACGCGGCCGCGCGCACCCCCTAAGGGCACAAATTCGGTTTCGGTGACCGGTGAAATACGCTCTGCGATAAGCCGATTCATGTCCTCAAGCCGCAAAAGCGGCCCGGAAAACGCAAAGCAGTCATCAGTCAGCTGCGCCATTATCGCCCTCGAGTAGCGACGACCTCCGCCACCGGCACCGCCTGCTTAAGCAAAAAATCGCCGATTAGTTCGACGTTATTCAGGTCGATGACGGGAATTTTCACGCCTGGCAAGGCGACATCTGTGGCGAGGCCCACCACATGCGGATCCTGGGGGTGAATTAGCGGCTTGCCGTTTGCGGCCCGGTGAATTTCAAGCTTTGGAAAAGCATTACGTTTGAATCCCTCGACCAACACAAGATCCACCGGCGACATCTTGGCCACCAGCGCACCCAAATCCCATTCGGCTTCCTCGCGAAGCTCGTGCAGAATCGCCCAGCGTTTGGCGGATGAGATAACAACCTCGGTAGCGCCGGCTGCGCGGTGAAAAAAGGAGTCCTTGCCGGGCTGGTCGAGATCAAACCCGTGATGAGCGTGCTTGAGCGTGGATACGCTGACTCCTCGCGCGATCAGCCGGGGAATTAGCTTGGTGATGAGTGTTGTTTTTCCGGAACCGCTCCAGCCTGCGAGCCCGATGATACGCGTGACAGTCTTGGAAGTGTTCATGCTGAGGCGCACTCGCGTCCTGCACCCTATAAAACCAATCCCAGTGACAGCAACAACCCGAATAGGAACTGAGTAAAGACGGTCTGAACCAAAATCCGGTTGAACCCGCGACCACGGGGTTCGTGCACGAAATAATAAATCACTCCTAGAGCCACGGGCAGTGCGATCAAAGCAGGCCAGACAAAGCCCCGCGGCAACCTGTCGCCAATTGGCAGCAACAATGCAAATGGAAGCAGCATCAGCCCGGCATAAATCCAGCTGGTAATGACCGGTCCTGCTACGATTGCCAGGGTCCGGCGTCCAACACGTGCATCCGCTTCGGCATCGCGGTAGTTGTTTACGAGCAGAACCGCGCCCGCCAGCAGGCCGAGCGCCAGGCCGGCTTCGATTGCGGCCGTATTGAGCGCACCGGTGCAAAGCCAATAAACACCACCCACCGCGCCCAGCCCAAAGAAGATCACAACGAACAATTCGCCAAGCGGCGTATAAGCGATCGGCATTGGCCCGCCCGTGTAAGCCCAGCCCGACAAAATTGAAAAAATGCCCAGTAACAGGATCGGCCAGCCTCCGACGGCGACGAGATAAAGACCCATAAGCGCCGCAAGTGCAAAACAGACCATCGCGCCGCGCTTGACAACGGTTCCTTCCAACAGTCCGGAGGCCGTCACACGCGGCGGTCCCACGCGATCGGGCCCATCGCCACCACGTTCCGAGTCCGCTGCGTCGTTGTGGAGATTTGTGCCCAACTGGATAAACATGCTGCCGACGAGCGCCGCGAGGATTGCTCCCCAATGCAGCTCTCGTTCAACCGCCCAGGCGAGCGCCGCGCCGACAATGACCGGCGTCATCGAAAGAGTGAGCGTCCGGGGACGCGCCGCCATAATCCAGGGTGACAGCTGCATGGCTGCATGGCTACGTAGCTTACGGTATCGCGGAGATGACCTATATATGCAGAACCCCCGGCTGCGAAGCCGGGGGTTCTCGAATTTGCGAATGATTTATTCGGCCGGGCGCATCACCCCGCCTTTGATCCTTTGCGCCTGGATTTCTTCCTTGGCCCAAAGACTGTGGTGCTCCTGGGCCCAGTTGAGATCGACATTGCCGTCGGCCATCGCCCCGAACGCACCCTCCATCCCAATTGTGCCGAGATAGATATGGCCAAGAATAAGCGCGACGAACAATACGCCGACCACAGCGTGGAAGATCTCCGCCAGCTCCATGTTGCCGACAGTCAGCCCGGAGTAGAACGGGAACAGCAGCATGAAGCCGCTAATGATCATCGCCGCACTGGACCCGATGATTATCCAAAACAATATCTTCTGCCCGGCATTGAATTTGTAAGCGGGCGCGTGCGTGCTATTCGACTTGTCGAACATGCCGCCGCCTTGCTTGAGCCACTCGACGTCCGCCGCGGTCGGCAGGTTGCGCCCGATCCACATCACGAACATTAGCAAGACGCCCAGCGTGAAGCCGAAGCTAAGGAAATTGTGAGCGTATTTCGCCCATTCCGACCACGCACTGAAGGCCTCCGGTCCGATCGACGGCAGGAGCGTGATCCGGCCGAATGTGATGTTCAGCCCGGTTATTCCAAGAATGACAAACGTCACGGCCGTCAGCCAGTGCACGAAACGCTCCAGCCCGTCGAAGCGCAGAATATTTATCCCCGAATATCCTGACTTGACGCGCATCGGTCCGCGCCAGAGATAAAACAGGACGAGAACCACCAGCATGCCGATAATGGAAATTCCACCGATCCATTTCAGAATTACCGTGTGGAATTGACGCCACTCGCGGCCGGCCGGATGCACCAGCATTCCAGACTTTTCATCTGGAATGCTGACGCGGCCTTGAATCATTTGCAGCTGCTGCAATAGCTGCTGCTCTTTCACCGCGTCAGCCGTCGGGTTGACCGAACTCGGCTGCTGCGCCGAAACCGGAGCCGATAACGAAACCATAAATGCGAGTGCCACCGCACCGGCGATCAAGCGCATCTGCGCAACAAGCTTCGCCATGCGTTTCCCTCCTGCCTTCAAGTGTTTTTCTAAACTAACTGGCAGTGCGGCGGAGCCGCACTGCCGAGCTTGCATCACGTTGCAATCGACTCGCGATAGGCGGTCTGCCAGCCCCAGGCGCCGGAGCCGTAGCCGCGCCGCGACACCCGCTCCTTGTAGATCTGGGCAATGACATCGCTATCGCCGGCGAGCAGTGCCTTGGTCGAGCACATCTCGGCGCACAACGGCAGCTTGCCTTCGGCCAGACGGTTGGCGCCGTACTTCGCGAACTCTTCCTGGCTGAAGTCAGCTTCGGGGCCGCCGGCGCAGAATGTGCACTTGTCCATCTTGCCGCGCGATCCGAAGTTACCGACCTTCGGATATTGCGGCGCGCCGAATGGACAGGCGTAGAAGCAGTAGCCGCACCCGATGCAGAGGTCTTTCGAGTGGAGCACCACAGCGTCAGCCGTGGTGTAGAAGCAGTTCACGGGGCACACCGCCGCGCAGGGCGCGTCGGTGCAGTGCATGCAGGCCATGGAGATTGACCGCTCGCCCGGCTTGCCGTCATTGAGCGTGACAACGCGCCGGCGGTTCATGCCCCAGGGCACTTCGTGTTCGTTCTTGCAGGCCGTGACGCAGGCGTTGCACTCGATGCAGCGGTCGGCGTCGCAGAGGAATTTCATTCGCGCCATTGTCGTAACTCCTACGCTGCTCGAATTTGACAGAGGGTGACCTTCGGCTCCTGCATACCCGTTGCTGGGTCGTAGCCGTAGGACGTGATTGAGTTTGCGCTTTCCCCAAGCACATACGGGTCGGTGCCCTGCGGATAGTTGGCACGCAGGTCCTCGCCAGCGAACCACCCACCGAAGTGGAATGGCATCCAAGCGACGCCCCTGCCGACACGTTCGGTCACGAGGGCCTTCATCTTGGCCTTCGAGCTGTTCTCCGCACCGGTGACCCAGACCCAGCCGCCGTCCTTGATGCCACGCTCGGCGGCGTCGGCAGGATTGATCTCGATGAACATGTCTTGCTGCAACTCGGCCAACCACGGGTTGGACCGGGTCTCTTCGCCGCCGCCCTCATATTCGACCAGCCGGCCGGATGAGAGGATGAGCGGGAATTGCTTGGCGATTCCCTTTTCCACTGCCGCCTTCTGCACCGAGAACCCGATGTTCGGGAGCCGGAACTGCTTGGCGTCGGGCAGTGTCGGGTATTTCTCCACCAGGTCGACCCGCGGCGTGTAGATTGGCTCGCGATGCACCGGGATCGGATCCGGCAGACCAAACGCGTTCATGCGTGCCTTACCGTTCCCGTAGGGGATGCAGCCGTGCTTCAACGCCACGCGCTGGACACCGCCGGAGAGGTCGGTCGCCCACGATACAGCGTCGGGATTGGCGGGGTTGACCTTGTTGATTACCGCCAATTCGGCCTCGGTCAGATCCTTGTCCCAACCGAGCTTCTTCAGTACGCCGACCGTGAACTCCGGATATCCATCCTTGATCTCCGAGTCTTTCGACGCGGAGCCGTTGGCCAGCAGGCTGACTTTCACCGTGGTGCCGTCAGGCCGCTTCTCCTCGCGTTCTACCCCGAAGCGGGCGCGGAAAACGCCGCCGCCGTCCATCGCTGCCAGGTTCGTGTTGTAGAGCAACGGTGTTCCAGGATGCCTCACTTCCGGCGATCCCCAGCACGGCCAAGGCAGGCCGTAATAGTCGCCCTTGTTCGGGCCCTTGGTTGCCCGCTGAGTGAGCATGTCGAAGTCCGCCTGGTTCGCCATATGCGACTTGATGCGCTCCGGCGACTGGCCGCAGTAGCCGGTAGACCAGCTGCCGCGATTCATTTCGCGGAGAACGTCTTCGGCCACCGGCAGATTGTTCTCGACCTTGATGTTCTTGAACATCTGGTCGGCGAAGCCGCACTTCTTGGCGATGAGGTACATGACCTCGAGGTCGTCTTTCGACTCGAAGATCGGCTTAACGATCTGCTCGCCCCATTGCATAGCGCGATTAGACGCGACGCGGGAGCCCTTGCATTCGAACTGTGTGGCGATGGGAAGGAGATACATGTCCTCCTTGCGCCCCGCCTGCACAGCCAGCGACGCCCATGTCGTCGGATGTGGGTCTGCGACGACCAGCAGGTCGAGCGCCACCAGGCCCTTCATCGATTCAGGAATGCGTGTGATCGAGTTGCTGGCGTGCCCCTGCACGAACATCGCGCGTACGCTGTCCTTCTGCGCGATCTGGTCCTTCGGCAGGATCACCGCATCGAACCAGCGCGTGAGTGGAATGCCGGCCGTTTCCATGATCTTCTTGTCGTCGAAACGACTGACCAAGTAGTCGTAGTCGACCTCCCAGGCGCGCGACCAGTGCTTCCACGCGGCCTCGGCGAGGCCGTAGTAGAACGGCAACGTCACGATATCGAGGCCGACGTCAGTCGCGCCCTGCACGTTATCGTGGCCGCGGAAGATATTCGCGCCCATGCCGGGGCCGCCGACATTGCCGGTGAGCAGCAGCAGCATGCAGCTCGCGCGCACGTTGGCGGTGCCGACGGTGTGCTGGGTCTGGCCCATGCACCAGATCAGGGTCGCGGGCTTCTCGGTAGCGAACATCTTGGCGACGCGTTCAAGCTGGGCGCCGGGAACGCCCGTGACGCGCTCGACCTCTTGCGGATTCCACTTCTCCATTTCCTTGCGCGCGTCCTCGAAGCCATACACGCGCTGCCGGATAAACTCCTTGTCCTCCCAGCCATTCTTGATGATGTGGTGCATGATCCCGTACAGCACCGGAATGTCGGTGCCTGGCCGGAGACGCACGTACTCGGTGGCATGGGCGGCGGTTCGCGTCAGTCGCGGATCGACCACGATGACGTTCGCCTTGTTCATCTCGGCGCCCTCGATCAGGTGCTGCAGCGACACCGGATGGGCCTCGGCAGGGTTGCCACCCATGATGATCTGCGTCTTGGTATTGCGGATGTCGGTGTAGCTGTTCGTCATTGCGCCGTAGCCCCAGGTATTGGCCACGCCGGTGACGGTGGTCGAATGGCAGATACGTGCCTGATGGTCCGTATTGTTGGTGCCCCAGAAGGCCCCAAGCTTGCGGAAAAGATACGCGCCCTCGTCGGTCATCTTGGCCGAACCGAGCCAGTAAACTGAATCGCTGCCCGACTTGTCGCGTATCGCCATAAGCTTGTCGCCGATTTCATTGATGGCGGCGTCCCAGGACACACGCTGCCACTTCCCACCAGTGAGCTTCATTGGATATTTGAGACGGCGCTCGCCCGAGACGAGTTCGCGCACCGCTGCGCCTTTCGCGCAATGCGAGCCACGATTGATCGGCGAATCCCAGGCCGGTTCCTGGCCGACCCAGACGCCATTCGATACTTCGGCGAGAACGGTGCAGCCGACCGAGCAGTGCGTGCAGATACTCTTGCGGATAGTCGCGCCTGGCACATTGGGATTCGCTGCCGCCTTCTGCACGGTCGCAAGCGGTAACGCGCCAATGGTGGCGAGACCTGTCGCCACCAGCCCGGACTTGCGTAAGAAACTGCGGCGATCGAGGCCATTGCCGGCCTGGTTGCCGATTGTCGCTGCGAGATTGCTGCGACGTGTCTGACGTCCTGTTCTCTTGATCAGCACGGCTGCATCTCCCTCACTTCGGATAACGATTGGTGCGATAGTAGCTTTGCACGTCGGCTGAGTTCGCCTGATAGCGGGCCTTTCTCTTGTCGGCATCGGATTCGGCGGCCACAGCTTCCGTGGCAAGCGGCGCGCCCGCGGTCACTGCCAAACCTGCGCCGGCGCCCATCGCCCGCAGGAAGTCGCGACGGCCCAACTTTTCCTTTTTCTGTTCTTTCATCGCCGTTCTCTCCTTGAATTCGTCCAAATGCCGTTGTGCCCCTGCCGGACTTTAGGGCGGCAGTTCGAAAGCTTCTGTTTCGATGTCTATGAAGATGCGGCCGAGCGCTCCTAGCCGCCGATAGAAATCGGCCGCCGGCGCTTTCTCCAGGTCGGCGAAGAAACGCGATATCCAGGGCGCCATGTGCCTGTCGAAGATGAGACGATCGGATTCCGGCGGCGCCGGCAGCCGGCGGCTCGCGAGGCCAGACATGATCTCGCACAGAATGCCGGCATGATCTTCGGGCTCGACGACGCCATCGGCACGCGCAACGCCGATCTTCGCAAGATCCTCGCGCAGACGCGCGAGCGGACGCTCGTGCAGGAATCCGGTCAGATAATATGAGCCGTACGGCAATAACTCACCGCGGCCCAAGCCGATGAACAGATCAAAAAATTCTCGTTCGACACGCTCAGTATTGGTTCGTTCCGCAGCTTCGGCGAGCGCCGCATGCGCAAGGCCGAGTGGCGAGGCGTCGGTGCGCAATTGGGAAATGCGCGACAGCAATTCCGCATCCGGAGCCCGGGTCAGCAGAGCTGCGAGCAGCGCGTATTCCTGCGCTCGGGCGGCATCGACCTCATCGATGTCGCCGCCCGTCTTTTGTGCGCTGTAAAGATCTGGCCGCAACACTGCACGGTTCACGCCGGTCGCCGTTTCGACAGAAATGACGCGTTCGGCCGGGACCCGCATCCAGTTCGAAACGGATGGCTGCGAAATGCCAAGCTGTCGCGCGAGTTCGCTTACGCCGCCTGCAGCGCGAATAGCTTCGGAAAGGCCCGGATCCCTCATCCGACGAGACTTTCTTTCGAATTATGACAATGAAAGCCTATCGGCCGATTGTCGAAAGGGTCAATAGCTTGACGCTATAGCACCCAATCAACACTCTGGTATTTCATTTATTCTGGAAATTCATTGTGGCATTGCGCCACCGTGACGCCGCGCAAATTTTTTCTCCGGCGCAGGCTTTTTTAGGCCCGCTTGTTCTGCTGTTTCCATTTCTGTTTGCGCTGCAGCATTTTCATTGCGTTGCACCATACTCACGCCAGCCGCGGTCTCCGCCTTCGCCAAATTCGCCGCTTCAGGTTCGTTTGGGATTGATGAAACTGAGGAATCCACCGCGCGGTCTGCTTCTGAATCAGAAGGAGCGTCCTGCCGTGGTGTTTCGCCAAAGAGCTCGGACACCATCCGCTTGATGTCGATATTGGGGTCGAGGTCCCCGAAGCCCGCAATTCCATCGGGCCCAGCCGCGTCCCAATAGTTTTCGTTCAGTCCCACAAAGTCCCGTATGACGGGGTCGGACGACCAGGCGCGGCGAAGCGCCGCATGCTTCAAGGTTTCGGGGACGCCGATCCGCATGAACGCCGTTATATCGCTTTCCGCGCTAATCGATTCGATTGGCGGCAGACTATCAGCATCGAATTCCGGTCCCGCCGCCTTGTCAGGCGCAGGCGTCACTTTGCTCGGATCCGGTGCCAGCTTCGCATGCGCCTCGGCCGCCGATTCTTCTTTTTTCTCTTTGCCTTCGCCGACTTCCAGTTTGCGGCGCGACCAGCGGCTGAGAAAGTTGTCCGGATCGTTCATTTGCGATCCTCCCGCGTCGGATCGTGCCGCGCCAAGGCATCAGGATTTGCACGGTCGCGCTTGCGCTTCACGAACGCACGCTCGACATGGTGCTCTGTCACGAACGCCGCAATGGCCTCCTGCAATTGTTCCGGCATCGGCAGAGACTCGACAATCTGTTCGCCGGCTTCCGTCATCCCCTCGCCTTCGGCCGGATCCGCAGTGACCATGGAAAGCTCGTAGGGAGGGTCACGCTCGACCGGCCGCAAGACGACCCATAATTGCGGCGGATCCATCTGCAGATTGTCACGATAGTGCGCAGTCTCGGTGCGATACAACTCCACCGCCGCGGGGCCGGCGTAAAAGGTCGCGCGTTCGCCGTCATCGGTCAGCTTCGTCCAGGGCGGCGTGTCAGGCACGCCGACAAGCACGGTCACCGGGCGCCAGTGAAAATCGACCCATCTGCTCGCGCCCTTGCTGCGCTCGACGACGATGCCGACCTCATAACGCGCGAGCGGGGCAATGCTGCTCAACTGATCGTCTCCAGATGCTGAACCGGTAATCCGGTCAGCAGATTTTGCGGTTTCATACGGATCGTCTTGTCGTCTGTCATTGCCAGGATCAGATAGACCGGATCACCTCTGACCTTCTCGATCATCAAAGACGGATCGGCGAAGGTCAGACGGAATAAGCCGACCACGCGCGCTATGGCCGCGTCGTCGATCTCTCCGCCGTGCCACAGCATATCACCGATCCTGGTCGCGTCGCCATCGAGACCGACATACCAGGTAAGGTTGACGTCCCGCAGCTCGGTCAGCGCTTCGATGCTGACCTTGATGCCGAGCAAATGCGCGATCCAGCCTTGCATAGCCTGCGCCAGTGCATCGAGCCCCCCGCGCCCGGCTGTCAAATCAAGCGCCATGTCGAACTGGTCGCTCCGATCCCAATAGCTATCCGCGTTCTCTTTGTTGATCACGTCGATTTCGGACTCCGTGGGGATTCCCAACATCGAGACCAAAGGGGTCACCGGCGCGGTGTTGACGCCACCGATGGTTTCTTCGTCCGCCGCAATCAGCGATCCGTCGTGCAGCGTGACGCGCTGCGTGCGGAAGAACAGCTCGGCGGCGCGCAACACCCAGGCATCCTCGGTCCCGTCGAGCGCGTTGCGCAGAATCACGTGCACAAGCTGGTTGATGAAAAGCGGCGGAACGTTACCAAAACCGCACTGCACTAATTCCTTGAACGCTGCCTCCAGAGTTTTGTGACGCAGCAAGCGGTCGCGAAATGCGATCATAAGTTTCCAGTTTTCGCGCGCATCGGCATCGGTAATCGCGTCGATGTCCGATACCGACACCGGCATGCGCGGGTCGGCCAGCAGCGCGGCATGCAGCGTGCGCTCTACTGCACAGGCTTCCGCCGGCGGAATCAGTTCCGGGCGCGCAAGGTAAAGCTTGAGAAATTCGTCGGTGATGTGCAGGCCGCCATCCGAGCCTCGGTCGAGCAAATGGTGACCGCTGGAGACCCAGAAGTCCTTCATTTGCGCTCCCGCTCCGCCATCGCGATCAGATTGAGGTCTTCCGCAGGCTGCTCGTCCTCGCCGTCGACCTCGAGGAACGAGAAGGCTCGCGCGGGCTTTGCCCCGTTGCGGGGACGCAATGTGCGAAACGATTCCCGCACGGCGCCGTCTTCAAATGTGCGGTGCACCGCAATCAGCGTATCGGACGGCTGGTTGCAGAGGGATTCAACGAAAGAAATCTCTTCTTGTGCCGCTGCGATCGCGTTGCCCCTGGTGGGCGCGCCGAACCTTGCCATCAGCTGGTCAGCCAGCGTGTTAAGCACGACCTGCCGATCGGTCGCGGTTGCGTCTACGATCTGTACGAGCGTCGACCATCCAAGCGTCGACAAGCCGAGAAAGCCACCGCGAAAAGCCGTCCGCGCCTTGCCTTCGAGTGCGGCCGGATCGCTGTTCCAGAACACGAACGCGCCGGATACTGCCCACTCGCCGGGTTCGGCCGCCCGTTCGAATATAAAAGTATCGGACGGATCGAGTCGTATGGTGCGCAGCAGCTTCACGTGCGCGGGCCTCGCTCCTGCGGATCGAACCAGGCCGGCTCGGCGAGTCGCGGCAGGAACTTCTTGCGCGTGACTTCCACCTTGCCCGTACGACGGATGAGGAGGTCACCGTTGTCGTCAATGTCACGTCGCACGCCCTGTTCGCGCGGCAACCGTTCGATATAGCTCTTTGCGACGACACCAAATCCGCTTTCTTGCCAGGCATCAGTTGCGACCATGAAATGGCGCGCAAAACTTTCGACTACATGACCCGACATCAAGTCGTTGAAACCTTCTTCCTCCAAGGCTGTGACGAGCGGATTCAATCCAGGTTCCGACCCGGTCATCGAGACTGTGCGAATCATGGCGCCAAAGACAAGCCACGGGGGCGTGTCGATTTCCCGAGTTTCTTCTGGCCACGCGAGCCAGCCACCCCCTACGAGCCCTCCGTTGACAAGGATCGAATCCGGCCAGTCGAAAACAATCGACGTTTCCGGCTGAGCATGCGCGGCGAGCGCATTGGCAAGGGCGGCCATTCCAGCATAAAACGCGCGGCGCGCCTTCAACAGCGGCTCGTCGGGCTCGAGCACGACCGCGAATTCTGCAAGATCGAAGCGCCCCACATAGACCAGCGTGCCCGCGCCCTTTTCAGGAGCAATCGCCACAGCGTGGGCAAAAGCGTCCCCGACTTCTCGAAGACGTATTGCTGTGAATGGTGGCGGTAATAAAAGTTCCGGCGCGAGGCGCGTTTGCGAACGGGCCGTCTCAAGTGGCATTGTTCCTCACTCTACCATTCACTTTAAAGTACCTATAAATATAGCGCCGGAACGTCCCGAGGCCAGACCCGCGGCCGCAGGGAATAATAATGAAGGCAGTGCCGTGGTGCACGCAGCCTTGAGTTGGCGGGGCAAGCGAAAGGTTAATGAACCGATGGCCGAACGGCCGCGCACCATTCTGATCTGTTCGTGCGAGGACACCATGCCGCTTGATGGTGAAGCGGTACGCCGAGCTTGTCGCGGCGCAGAGGTGATCGAAGGGCGGCAATTCTGCCGCGCCGAACTTGAACGATTCCGCAAGGCAGCCGCCGGTGCGGAGAAGCTTGCGGTTGCCTGCACCCAGGAAGCGCCGCTTTTCAGCGAGGTCGCCGATGAGATTGAAGGTAGCGCGCCGCTCTCGTTCGTGAACATACGCGAGACAGCCGGATGGTCAGACGGCGCCGCCAAGGCCGGAGCGAAAATGGCGGCGTTAATTGCAGCAGGAACGGAGCCAGCGCCGGATATTCCCTTTGTGCCATTGACAAGCGAGGGGATCACGCTGCTTTACGGCCGGGATGAGCAAGTCATCGAAGCAGCGAACTTGCTCAAAGACCAACTCGACGTCACCGTTCTGATCAGACCTGACGCCAGGCTCGACCCGCCACGCGTAACTGAGTTTCCTGTTGTGAAGGGCACGATCCGCGCCGCCAAAGGTTATCTCGGCGCTTTTGAGATCACTGTCGACGATTACGCAACACCCAGTCCTTCCTCGCGTGCAGCCTTCGAGTTCGGGCATGGCCGCAACGGCGCAGTATCCCGCTGTGATGTTTTTATCGATCTGTCGGGCGGTCCATCGTTTTTTCCGGCCGGCGATCTTCGCGATGGCTATCTTCGAGCCGACCCGGGCGATCCCGCAGCGGTTTTGCGTGTCGTATTGAAGGCACGCGACCTGACCGGCACGTTCGACAAGCCGCGCTATGTAACCTTCAACGAAGATCTGTGTGCACACTCGCGTTCCAGAATCGTTGGCTGCCACCGCTGTCTCGATCTTTGTCCGACCGGTGCAATCGCTCCTGCCGGTGATCACGTCGCCATCGATGCTCATGTCTGCGCCGGTTGCGGTCAATGTGCCGCGGCCTGTCCAACGGGCGCCGCCAGTTATGCCTTGCCACCGTCCGACGCATTGTTGCGCAAGCTGCGTGTGTTGCTCGGCACCTACCGCGAGGCCGGTGGCAAACATGCTGTCGTGATGTTCCACGATGCCGGACATGGCCAGGCATTGATCGACGCATTGGCCCGGCATGGGCGAGGCCTACCGGCGAATGTGCTGCCGGTGGAGGTTAACGAGGTCACACAGATTGGCCTTGAAGCGGTCGCGGCGGCGCATGCTTATGGCGCGTCGGCCGTGCGCTTCCTCACCCGGGCGAAGGCAAGGCACGATATTGCCGGTTTGAATAAAACGATTGCACTGGCGCAACCGATTCTAGCCGCACTTGGCTTCGATGGGGTACGCGTCGATACAATAGAGACAGACGACCCTGATGCGCTCGGTGACGCACTGCGGGGGATTGACCCGTTGGTAGCCGCCGCAAAGCCTGCAACCTTTTTGCCGACAGGAAGCAAACGTGAGTTGATGCGGCTCTCTCTCCGCGAGTTGCACGCAGCCGCCCGGTCACCTGTTGATATTGTGGCGCTTCCGGAAGGCGCGCCCTTTGGCACAATCGAGGTTCGAGTTGAAGGTTGCACCCTATGCCTGTCCTGCGTGTCGGCGTGCCCGACCGGAGCGTTGTCCGATGATCCCGAACGGCCAGTGCTGCGATTTGCCGAGGACGCCTGCGTGCAATGTGGCCTGTGCAAAGCGACCTGCCCGGAAAAGGTGATAAGTCTCCAGCCACAGATTGATTTTCGTGCCGCCACGGCCCTAACCCGCGTCATCAAACAGGAGGAGCCTGCCGAGTGCATCCGTTGCGGCAAGCCTTTCGGCGTGAAGAGTTCAGTCGAGCGCGTAATCGCAAAGCTCGAGGGCAAGCACTGGATGTATAAAGACTCGAAGAAGCGACTTGACGTCATCCGCATGTGCGAGGACTGCCGCGTCGTTGTGATGGCGGAAGAGCAATTTGATCCGTTCGGCGCCCCTCAGCGCCCGCCGGTCCGGACGACCGAAGATTACCTGCGTGACCGGGAACGGAAGGGCGACAGCTAGTTACTTTTTGTTGCCGGTCGTCTTGGCGAGAAACTCCACCAAAGCCTTGCGATCCTCCGCCGATCCGATTGTCTGCTCCGGCATCTTGGTACCAGGCGTGTAGTGCTCAGGCCCAATCTCGAACAATTTTGAGACTGTCTCCGGCGTCCATACGATGTCGAGTTTTTTCAGTGCGGGCGAGAAATTGTAGCCCGGCAAGGTTGCAATACGCCGGCCGAAAATGCCGTACAGGGTCGGCCCGGCCTTGCTTCCCTCATCAGGAGAAAGCGTGTGACAGGCTACGCAGGCACGGAAGACTTCGGCGCCATGCTCGCCGGCATAGCCGGCCAAGGGGTCTTCAGGCGCGCCGACCGCGACCGCGCCAATCGGCTCTCCACTTGAGGCATCCCAACGGCGAATCATTCTGTCGGTTCCGCCGGTCAATAATGTGCGGTTGTCGGGAAAGAACGCTACCGACCAGACGGGCAAGCCTGGGCCAACCAGCGTTTGCGCAAGCTTGCGACCTTTGCGCTCGATAACCGCGACCGAGCCGCGAGTACCAGCTGCCGCGACGAGGTTGCCGTCGGGCGAGATCGCGACAGCGATAACGGGCGTTTGTGATGCTTCAACTTCGGAAAGAAGCTCGCCGTCCGCCGACAGGAAGTAGACCTTGCCGTTAGCCCCAGCTGCAACAATCTCCCCGTCGGGCGCCACCGCGACGTCGTTGAGTGGCGTCGGCAAATTGCGGACAATCTCATTGCCGCGTGCCAGCGGCCAGATGCGTACCGTTGCGTCATAGCCCGCGCTCACAACGTTCTTTCCGTCCGGTGAAAAGGCAACGCCGTTGGCATTCTGTGCATTTCCCTCAAGCACCCGAGGCTCGCCACCATTCAGCGGCCACAGGCGAACGGTGCGATCCCACGATGCCGACGCAAGCATTGCATTGTCGGGCGACACCGCGACACTCGCGATTGGCCCGGAGTGGCCACTGAGAATTCGGTCGGGCTGCTGTTGCCCCGGGGTCCAGATCGCGATGCGAGCGTCCGCACCGGCTGTAACAATGCGTCCATCTCTCAGATAGGCGACGGCATTCACGGCGCCGTCGTGACCGCGCAGCACCTGCTGAGCGGTATTTAGAGAAAGTGACCAGCGGATTGCGGACGTGTCGAAACTGCCTGACACTGCCTGCGTGCCATCTGGTGAGATCGCCAGTGCGCGCACCGGTCCGCCGTGACCGCGCAATTGCGCATGAGTCGGAAGCGCGAATAGCAGCAGCAGGATTGGACTGAGACGCCCGATCGACCGTAACATCGGTATTGCCTATACCTCAGCCCTCATCAGGCTCCATGCCGAGTGCGCGGATCCTTGCGCACACGCGATTATCACGCAACGCGTCAAGAAACACCCGCACACCCGGACGCTCACGCCGGTTATCAACGACAAGAAAATCGTAGTGTTCCGGCGAAACCGGCAGAAAACCGAGGCCGTAGAGCTTCGCTACTGGCTCGATGGCGAGTCCCCAGTCGGCGCGACCCTGAGCAATTGCCGTCGCGACCGCGTTGTGAGATTTCGGCTGATTGGCGTAGCCAGCTGGGCGTGCACCGCCAAGTAATTTGTCGGTCAGCACACGCGTGCCGGCGCCAGCGTTACGGTTGATCATCAGGGCCGACCTATCTGCGAGAATAGTTTTCAATGCTTCGTTCGCGCTGCGACCCTCAAAGCGCGCATCGCCTGGCCGGAACACAAGACCCTGCATCCGTCGCCAGCCCGGGACGAGGCTGAGGCCTTCGGTCGCGAGGTGCTTGTTATATTGTCCGCTCGCTGGATCGATGAGGTGAACGGGGGCTATGTCGCATTCACCGCGATTGACCGCGGCCACACCACCCAGGCTGCCAACTGCGAGGATGCGCGCCGTCAGGCCGTGATCGGCAAGCGCTCCAACGACAACATCCAGCGCCACGTCGTGACTGCCCATGATCACAAGATCGGGTGCCCGTATCGCATTGCCGATCAAAGTGACTTGAACATCACTGCCGGCATCGAGCGATGACGCGAGCGCGTCGATTTCAAGAAAGCCATCGGCCTGCGAGAAGCTGGTGACTGCCCCCGAACCCTTGCCAGTGGGAAACGCGATCATTCCCTGATCGCCTTTGACCAGGGAAACCAGGACGAACTCCTTGCGCCCCAATTCGGAAGCGACCCGCTCTGGAACGCAAGCAGTGATCGTCTGAATAGCTTCTGGCGCCAGACCAGCGCGTGCACGGATCACTGGAGCGACGAAAGTATGAAAGGTGAAGATCGCCGAGGTCGGAAATCCAGGCAGGACGACAATTGGTTTGCCGTCCACAACCGCAAGACACAGTGGTTTTCCTGGTTTGAGCGCCACGCCGTGCACAAGAATGCCGGGCTTGCCGAGGCGCGACACAACACGGTGTGAGAGATCGCCGGCTCCTTTCGATGTGCCCCCCGAGAGAACCACCATGTCGCTGACAGCGAGTGCTTCGCGCACAGTCTTTTCCAGAATGGCAGCGTCATCCGGCAACGCCCCGAATGTGAAAGGCTCCCCCCCGGCTTCACTGACCGCGGCCGCAATGATCGCGCTGTTACTGTCGTAGACACCCGCCGGTTTGAGCGAATTGCCGGGTTCAACCAATTCGTCGCCGGTAGAAAGCACCGCGACCTTCGGTCGTCGGACCACCTCGATGCGAGCGAGGCCCGATGCGGCGAGCATGCCGATCTCGCGGGATCCGATGCACACGCCCCGCCGCAGCAATGTCTCGCCGCGCGCGATGTCGGAGCCGGCGTAGGAAATGAACTGTCCCGGTGAAGCCGCTCGACGCAACTCGATCCGCAAAGGATTGCTCTCGATCAGTTCGGTTTGTTCGATCATCACGACAGCGTCAGCACCGCGCGGTATGACCCCGCCGGTGGCAATCGTGGTGCAGGTGCCGGGATCCACAGTCAGCACCGGCGTGTGACCGCACGCGATAACTTCCCTATTCAGCGTAAAGATTTTCGGATTCCCGTCACTTGCTCCGACAGTGTCAGCCGCGCGTAGGGCAAAGCCATCAACATTCGCGCGGTCAAATGGGGGCGCATCGACGGCAGCGACGACATCGTGGGCGAGCACGCGTGTGCGCGCGTCGGCCAGGGAGACCGCTTCCGCGGGCAGCGGGGCAAGGTCAAGGTGCTGCTCAAACCGGATACGCGCTTCACCTGCCGAGACAACTTCGAGAAATTGTTCCTGTCGCGCCGCGGCACGTACGCGCGCAATCAGGTCACTTTCCTTGATCGGCCTGGGCTTTCTAGCCTCACTCATTTTCCGACACTCATGGCCAGGGCCTTACCTGAACGGATGTTCCGGCGGAATATCCTTCGCTGTCGGCCGGCACCAGTATCCAGCCGGCAGAGCGGGTCAGAGATGATAGCGACAGATATTTGATCGCCATCGGCTCCACCTCCGTACCGGTTCGCCGCACCGGAACGACTTCCACCAGACCCACGGTTGAACTGACCTTGCGTGCGAGTATCAACGTTTCTCTTGGCTCGCTCTCACCATTCTTAACCGCCGCCAGTCTGTCCAGCATTCGTCGCCCGACGATGAGCCAGACACTGAGCGCTGCATCGAGGCGACCCGGCAACAACAGTACGGGCCGCGCGCCGACAAACCCGAATGCAGCCGTCTCACCCGGAGTAAGTGCCAAGCCGTGCACCGTCAGTCGTCCTTCACGCGCAAGCGTCTGCACGCTGCTGTCGTTACGTCCACTTCCGGTCCCGCCGATCGCGACAATCGCATCGGTGCTTTCAGCCGCCATGGCGACATCAAGACCGCGACCACTCTCCTCCAATCGCGCTGCGCCGCCACGCCGCTCTATGTCAGCCGCCACGAGGCGTGCGGCCGCACTTATGATTCCGCTGCCGCGTACGGGCAGGACGCGGATGCGCGGCTCGCGCACCGTAATGCGCGCAATCCCCGCGGCAGAGAAAGCGGCTAGATCCATGCTGCGTAGTCGCTCGCCAGCTCGACGCAGCGGGATTGCCGAATCGGTGTCAGCCCCGGGTGCCAGGACCCCGTCGCCGGGGTTGATGGCAAGAAGCGCTTCGGCGCGACCATCGATGACCTTGACGGCGTCAATCGGTGCGACGCTATCCGTCCCGGTCGGGAGCGGCTGACCAGCCTCGATGCGCGACGGTGTGCGCACAAGTGGCGATGGAGCGTGGCCGCCCGCGCCCAGGGTTTCGTCCGAGCTGAGTGCCCATCCATCCTGCAACGCTAGCGCAGAGGCAGGACGAGATGGCGCCAGCGCATCAGCTACGAGCGCTCGCCCCAGCGCCGCGAATATTTCGATGGTCCGCGGGGCGACGGGTTTCACCTCAGCGTCGACTGTCAACAAAACATCGGCGAGCGGAGTCAACTTCGAAATCGTCTGTATTGCCTCCGACACCGCCATTGCACGCTTGACCTTGTTGCACCCGGAGCTTTCAGTTTAGCTCAACAGCGCTGCAGGATGCAGCGCTGCTTTCTATGGGTGAAATCGGGGGAAATAAGCGTGTTTACGACCACAGAAGGCAAGGCTCTTTTAACCACCACCACCGGCGCGCTGCCCCGTCCAGCTGGTACACCGAGAACCTTCGCGGCGTTCCCCTGTCGCAAGGTTTTTCCCGCCTCGCCTACCGAGAACAGCATTTCGATTGTCTCGCATGCCATGTCGCCGCACAGCACCGCGCAGGCATCGACATATTTGTAGATGGCGATACACGGCTCGACGACGACATCGCCGGCCGCGCATGGGTCAGTTACGTGACTGAAAGGGTATCGGGCATCGGCGCGCCGCGCGTGGAGGTTCCGCCCGCCGGCTTTATGGCCGATAAGGGCCCCGGCGATCTGATGTGGGAAGTCATCGAAACACGCATGACTCCGCCGGTGACCGGCAAGATCGGAGAAACGAGTCTGCAGCTCGATCGTGCCTACAAGGCAATCGCCCCCATGACAGACAGGCCGGTAAAGATTGGCTCTATCTCGGCGCAGATTCTGGCGCTGATGCTCACCAACGAGCACTACAAAGACCGACACGACCTGTTGATGGATCTGTCGGCCGCCCTCAACAAAGAGTATCACGCGCTGGCCGACGCCGGCGCACCACTCGTACAGATCGAGGAGCCAGCGATCCACCAGGTCATTGCCGATCCCAACCAACCGATCAAGCCGGAAAAATGGGTTGAGGCCTTCAACGTCGAGGTGAAGGGGTTGCGCAATAAATGCGAAGTCTGGTGCCACACATGCTGGGGCAGCCCGGCAGCGCAGCGTGTGGCCAGTAAAGATCAGTCGTACAAGGCAGCGTTGCCTTATCTGGACCAACTCGACGTGGACGTCCTTACGGTGGAAGGCGCGTTTAATCGCGGAATGGATCTGGAGCACGTCGGCAAGATGATTTCAAAGGACAAGAAGATTGCGCTCGGCGTCATCAGCCATCGTACTCTTCAGGTCGAGCGACCCGAGGAAGTCGCCGAGCTTATTCGCAAAGCACTGAAACATATTGAGCCGGAACGACTGATCCTGACCAGCGACTGCGGCTTTGGCCGTCAGTCGATGAGTCGGATGCATGCATTCTACAAGATGGTCGCACTTGCACGCGGCACCAATATCGTGCGTAAGGAATTGGGGATTGGGGAAGCGTACATTCCTGCGACAGACGGAAAATTGTCCATGGTGCCACTCTCGGCGTAAGTGAAGGATAGATGAGCGAAACCGTAATGAATCTGCGCGGCTTGAAATGCCCGTTACCGGCGTTGCGGGTGCGAAAGAAATTGTCCGCGTTGTCTCCAGGCGACCTGGTCGTGGCGGAGTGCACCGATCCTCTGACCAGCATCGATATTCCGAATCTCTTGCGTCAGACCGGTGATGCGCTTGAGGAAAAATCGGAAGCGGACGGTGTTCTGACTTTCCGCATTCGCAAAAAATAGCATCGCCTGATCAATCCAGGCGGAAGCCCTTTGCTCGTACGAAAGCGCCAAAATCGGCGCGCAAGGGAACGGCATATTGCCGCGCTTTGTCTTCCGACCATCCGTAAAATTCGCTGCGGCCGAAGCGCTCGATCTCTCTTTGATTGCGATATGGACGCCTCGCCGCACGCCGCCGGTCATATGCGTCAATTTTCGCGCCTAAGTCGCCATCCTTGAAGTGTTCTTCGTGAATCGTTGTATCCAATGACAAACGAGACGTGATGCCGCTCTCCTCGGCGGGCCAGCCGAGGCACATACCGGCAACTGGTATGACTTTTTCGGGCAACGCCAGCATTTCGCTGACGGTCGCGGCATGATCGCGGATTACGCTGATGGGACAGCAGCCAAGGCCGACCGCCTCTGCAGCGCGCAAAAACGTCGTCATGACTATGGCGGCGTCGACCGTGGCATTGAACAGCAGATCGAGATGGTCATTTGGAAAGGGCTTGCCGCGCATTTCCGAAATTTTCGGCAGCCGGCGGCCGTTGGCGAGGAAAACCAGAAACACCGGCGCCTCTCGCACCCACGGCATTTCCGTGAGCAAGTCTGCGATAGCATTTATTTTCCGTTTTTCACGAATAATGAGAATGTCTGCCTGCTGAAGATCGCTCTTGGACGGCGCTGACAGCGCGCAAGCGCACAGCAATCGCAGCAGCCGAGGTTCGATGTCGCGCGCCAGATAGCGTCGATGCACGCGATGCGCGGAAATCCGGGCAATTTCATCCAGGCCGGCAAGATCATCGCCGATGTCCATCCGCTCACCAAAACGTTCGAAAAGTGCGGTTTGTATGAGTGGGACAGGATCAGGCATCACGCGACTCCTTGACCGAATAGCTGCTTGCCACGCTATCGTGGCGTGGGGGATGATGGGTCAAACAGAACAAAGAACAAGCGAGTTGGGAGGATGATCATGAGCCTGAATCGTCGGCATGACTGGCAGTGGATGCCGCTCCTCTTCACTGCAGCACTTTTGTTCGCAAGCAGCGCCAAAGCCGAAACGCGCACCGTTCGCATCGCGACCCAGTATGGCATTTCCTATTTGCCGATGACCATCATGGCAGAAAAAAACTTGCTTGAAGCCGAGGGCAAAAAACGTGGGTTGGATCTCAAGGCTGAATGGGTGCGTTTCACCGGCGGTCCGCCTATGAATGAAGCACTGATTTCCGGAAATCTGGATTTGGCCTCCGGAGGCGTGGGCCCGCTCGTCACGATCTGGGCGCGAACAAAGGACAATCTCAAGGTCAAGGGGATCGCCGCACTTAACTCGATGCCGCTGTGGCTCAACAGCATCAACCCGGGCGTAAAAACCCTCAAGGACTTCACCGACAAGGATCGCATCGCCCTCCCCGCGGTTCGAGTTTCTATGCAAGCCGTCATATTGCAGATGGCAGCGGAAAAAGAATTTGGGCCGGGCCAACAGCACAAGCTCGACCCGTGGACAGTCTCGTTGAGCCACCCCGACGGACTGGCCCAGATGATGAGCGGTAAGTCGGAAATTACGGCGCACTTCACGTCCGCACCGTTCATGTATCAGGAGTTAGAGGACAAGCGCGTCCACCGAGTCCTCAACAGCTACGACGTATTTGGCGGGCCGCACACGTTCAACGTCGTTTGGGCAACGGCGAAGCTCTATGAAGGCGAGCCGAAGGTCGTGCAGGCCTTTCTTGCCGCGTTACGTACCGCGATGAAAGAGGTCAATGATGATCCCGCGGGCTCTGCCGCCCTGTGGGTGAAGGCTGACAAATCCAAGCTCACTCCCGCAGAAGCCGAGAAGATTATTCGCGACAAGGACAACACCTGGACGATGACTCCACAGAAAGTGATGGTTGTCGCCGACTACATGACGCGTGTCGGCATGGTGCCGGCAAAGGCGACAAACTGGAAGGATATGTTTGTCGGCGATATCCACGACTTGCCCGGCAGCTGAGAACGGACGCAAGGCACCAAGCGATGACATCCGCCCTGCTTGAGGTGAAAGGAGTAACTCTCCAGTACAAGACGCCGCGGCATCTGGTGACTGCGACCTATCGGGTGGATTTTTCTGTTCAGCGGAGCGACCGCTACGTCATTCTCGGGCCTTCCGGATGCGGCAAAACGACTCTGCTGAAAGCCGTCGGCGGATTCATGCCGCCCGCCGAAGGATCGATCCACATAAACAGCAGGACGATCGAGTCTCCGGGACCGGATCGCATGATGGTTTTCCAGGAATTCGAGCAACTGATGCCCTGGAAGACTGTCTATCAGAATGTTCTTTTTCCGATGAAGGTGACGAAGAGATTCGCCGCAACCGAGGCCTCGGCGCGCGCCAATGCGGTGATTGAAAAGGTCGGGCTTACCAAGTTCCGCGACATCTATCCGCACATGTTATCGGGCGGCATGAAGATGCGGGTCGCGATCGCACGCGCGATGGCGATGGAACCCGATATTCTGCTGATGGATGAACCATTCGCTGCGCTCGACGCGCTTACCAGGCGGACAATGCAGCAGGAATTGCTGTCCTTGTGGGACCAGCTCCGGTTCACGGTGCTCTTCGTGACGCACTCGATCGAGGAGGCGATCATCATCGGTTCGCGAATTCTCGTTCTGTCGCCGCACCCGGGACGCGTCCGCGCTGAACTCGATGCGGACGGTCTGGATCATAACAGCGTCGGCAGGCCAGAATTCGGAATCCTCACGAAACGCATACATACGTTGCTTTTCGGCGAGGCGCATCAACTGCATGCGCAACAGGAAATTCGGGCGTGAACGCACAACCGTCACAAAAGCCAACGCAAGTTCGTCGGCCTGAATTCGAGGTCGAGTTGGCTGACGCCAACGCGATCGGTGATGTCGAGCGACCACTCACGATCACCGAGCGCCTCGTCAACAACGAAGCGGTACAGCGACTGACAATCCTCGTGACTCTTATTGTGATCTGGGAGCTTTATGCGCGTTGGCTCAACAACGGCCTGCTATTTCCAACCTTCACTGAAACAATCAGGACATTTTCGAAAGACATCGCCAATGGCGTCCTTATCGATCGCACCATGACGTCCTTGCGAACACTTGCGATCGGTTATGCCTTGGGCCTTGCGTTAGCCGCCCTGCTCACCACCATCGCAGTCGCAAGCACTGCCGGCACCCGCGTTCTCTCGACGCTGACCGCCATGTTCAATCCCCTGCCGGCTATTGCGCTATTGCCTTTGGCATTGATCTGGTTCGGGCTCGGCACGCCGTCACTCGTGTTTGTCATCATCCATTCGGTGCTGTGGGCGGTGGCGCTCAACACGCTGATCGGATTTCGCGGCGTACCGGAGACACTGCGCATGAGTGGCCGGAATGTCGGGCTCAAGGGCGCGCGCTATGTTGGACTCATTTTGATTCCGGCGGCTTTCCCGTCGATCCTTGCCGGTCTCAAGATCGGATGGGCTTTCGCCTGGCGCACGCTCGTTGCGGCGGAACTTGTGTTCGGTGTTTCCGCGCGTTCCGGCGGAATCGGTTGGTACATTTTTGAAGCCAGAAACGACCTCGACACGGCGACGGTTTTCTCCGGGCTTCTCGCCGTGATTCTTATCGGTCTCGTCGTTGAGTCTGTAATCTTCCGCGCTATAGAAGCGCGCACGGTCAATCTTTGGGGCATGCAACGATGATCGGTAGCACTCTTCCCGGCGCTGATTGAATGCTCGCCGGAGTTAGCTACGAGACAATCGGCTTTCTTTGGCTCGGCGCACTTGTCGGTGGCATTGCCGCCGGCGGAACCGGATTCGCGTTCGGCCTCGCCGCATCGTCAATCTGGCTGCACCACGTCGATCCCCTGCAGTCCGGAATACTCGTCGCCGGCTGCGGACTGTTGTTGCATCTCACGACGATTTGGCAACAGCGCCAGCACGTCGAGCCGGCACGCATCTGGCCCTTCGTGGTTGGCGGTTTATTCGGTGTCCCCATTGGCGTGCACTTTCTTGCATATACCGACGCCGCCTCTCTGAAGATCGCGTTGGCCGTGTTTCTGATAGTCTTCGGTACCTATGCGTTTCTCGCGCCCAAACTCGCGACCGTAACCGGCGGCGGCCGTCCAGCCGATGTCTCAATCGGCTTCCTGGGCGGGGTCCTTGGCGGGCTCGGCGGCTATTCCGGGGTCTTGCCCACGATCTGGACACAGCTGCGCGGATGGCCAAAGGAAACAGCGCGTGCCGTGTACCAACCCTATGTAATCGTCATGCAAGCAGTGACGCTGGCGGGCATATTGTGGGTTGCATTCGATCGTGCCGATCTCAATTTATTGATCGTGGTATTGCCGCCACTTTTTCTTGGAACGTGGTTCGGTTGGAAGCTCTACGGCAAGCTGGACGACCGCCGATTCCGCCAGGCTCTCGCCGTACTCCTAATTGCATCAGGTGTAACGCTAATCGTCTAGATCGCGCAGCCCTCTACCGCTTACGGCTATATGTGCAACCGAGCGCAGATTCAGAAATGGCAAATGGTGATTACGAAATAGTGGTCGTTGGTGGCGGTGCGGCCGGGATAGCCGCAGCCCGGCGGCTTCACACAGCGGGCGTGAAATGTCTGATCATCGAGGCTCGCCCCAGACTTGGCGGCCGTGCGTGGACTGTTGCCGGGCCTTCGGGATCTGCGCTCGATCTCGGCTGCGGTTGGCTACATTCCGCCGATCGGAACCCCTGGGCGGTTGTTGCTCAGGAACAGAATCGGACAATTGACAAGACACCGCCACCGTGGCGACGCCGATCAACGGTCGGATTTCCCGAAGGGCAGCAACGCGAATTCTTCGAGGCACAGGAACAATTTTCTACGCGGGTCAGCGAGCGCGCAGCCAGAGAGCCGGACATTGCAGCCGCGACCCTGCTGGAACGCGGCAACCGTTGGAACAATCTCATCAATGCTGTCGGCACCTATATCAGCGGTGTTGAACTTGATCAGGTTTCGGCGCGCGACTACGACAACTACGACGATACCGGAGTGAATTGGCGTGTCGTTGAGGGTTACGGCACCACGATTGCTGCCTGTGCTGAGGGCTTGCCAGCTGTCCTTGGTTGTCACGTAAGCCGGATCAATCATCATGAGAAACGTCTTAGGGTGGAGACTTCGCAAGGGATCGTTGCAGCCGATCAAGCGATCGTCACGCTGCCCAGTACAGTTCTCGCCGAAAGCGAAAAATTGTTCTCTCCAGGCCTGTCGGAGAAGACAGAAGCCGCGCAGGAATTGCCGCTCGGTCTTGCCGACAAGCTTTTTTTATCTCTGGCGGATCCGGAGGAGTTTGAAAAAGATAGCCGCATGTTCGGTGCGACCGATCGAACCGCGACCGCAACTTATCATTTTCGGCCTTTTGGCCGCCCGCAAATCGAGGCGTACTTCGGAGGACGGTTGGCGAGAGAGCTTGAGGCAGGAGGCGAGCACGCGTTCTGCGACTTCGCGCTTTCCCAGCTGACGGACCTGCTCGGCAGCACTTTTAGGGAACGGGTCAAGCCCATTCGTATCCACCGCTGGGGCTCCGATCCTTATTCGCGCGGCTCGTATTCGTACGCGCGCCCTGGCATGACGGATTGCCGCAAGACATTAGCCGCCCCGGTCGATGACCGACTGTTCTTTGCCGGTGAAGCATGTTCTCCACATGATTTCTCGACGGCGCATGGAGGCTGGATCACCGGCGTTGCCGCGGCCGACCAGGCCCTGTCAGTGCGCGCTCGGGCGTAAGACCGTCGGTCGCAGGCGTTTTGTTTTCCTGATCAGTTATTGTCGCTTGAGACAGTGTCAGCGTCGGTTTCAGCAATCTCATCACTAAATAAGAAGACAAAAATCATTTATTCTTACCGCTCCGGCAGTTGGTTCATTGCGTCGAGACGACGCCATTTGAAAAGGTTTTCCTGCGCTGGATAGGCCTGCTCGACATCGCCACTTATTCCAAATAAAACCTGTTAGATAAAATTTCAGGCAACGCGAATGTTGAAAGCTTCCATGCGGGTTCGGTTCTGGGGCGTCCGAGGAAGCATCCCGTGCCCTGGTCCATCGACAATCCGGTATGGCGGCAACACTCCGTGCATCGAAGTTCGCTGCGGTGGCCATGTGCTCATTTTCGATGCAGGAACGGGACTGCGCTCGCTCGGCATCGAGCTTCTAAAGGACCCCGGCATTCGTGATGTTGATATCTTCATAACGCATTGTCATCTCGACCACGTTTCCGGCCTGCCGTTCTTCACGCCCTTCTTTCGCAAAAACTTCCGTGTGCGAGTCTGGGCAGGAAATCTAAAGCCGTCGAACAGCATTGAAAGGGTCATGCGCTCACTTATGAGCTCGCCGTGGTTTCCTGTGCCGATGGATATTTTCAAAGCGAAGATCGAATTCCAGGATTTCAAATCTGGCGACCTCCTCCGACCTCATGATGACATCACGTTGCGAACCGCGTTGCTCGACCATCCTGACGGCACCAATGGCTATCGCCTCGAATATGGAGGCCGCGCCTTCGCCCTTCTCTGTGACACCGAAGGATTTCCTGGTAAGCGAGATTCCGAGATGGTCGATCTCGCTCGTCACGCCGATCTTGCGCTCTATGATTCAACCTTCACTGAAAGTGAAATTGTATCCAAGGCGGGCTGGGGTCACTCGACATGGATGCGCGGTGTTCGACTAGCAAACGAAGCTGAGGTCAAACATCTGTGTTTGTTTCATCATGACCCGTCGCATGACGACGACTTCATGGACAAACTGGCAGCCGAAGCAACCGACGTACGTGCCGGAACAATCGTTGCCAGAGAGGGCCAGATTATCGATTTGTGATCGATCAATCGACGCGGTGGCGATCGTCTGCAACCCGACCGGGTTGTTGCCTCCCTCACGCTGCGCGCGGCGGTGGGGCGGTTGTCGCCGCAGGTGCTGGGCCTGCGGATGCCGGTCTATGACGCCAATGTGCACTACCAACAGGTGCGCAATACCTGGGCCGGCGTGCGCACACCTAACGAACGCTGAGAAATCCTCCTCAAAGGTGGCCCTGACTGCAGTCACTCTGACCTGCGGCGCGTTTGCGTTCTTGCGGTCTGCGATACATTACGATCATGTATAGGCATCTGAAGTGCATAGTCGGGTAAGCCATGGCGAAAATTGCGCGTAAACCTTCTCGTCGGCTGCGGTCGCAACTTTGGTTCGACAATCCAGAAAATCCAGGAATGACCGCGCTCTATCTCGAGCGCTATCTGAATTTCGGGCTTACGTCGGCGGAGCTACGATCCGCCAAGCCAATCATCGGTATTGCGCAGACTGGCTCGGACCTTTCTCCCTGCAACCGCCATCACCTCGAGCTCGCCAAACGCGTCCGCGAGGGCATTTTCGCTGCCGGCGGAATTGCATTCGAGTTTCCCTGTCACCCTATTCAGGAGACCGGAAAGCGACCCACCGCCGCACTCGATCGCAACCTTGCCTATCTGTCGCTCGTGGAAGTTCTCTATGGGTATCCCCTCGACGGCGTAGTGCTGATGACCGGTTGCGACAAGACAACGCCTGCGTGTCTGATGGCGGCAGCAACGGTAAATATCCCGGCAGTTGTGTTGTCCGGCGGGCCGATGTTGAACGGCTGGTGGAAGGGCGAACGGGCCGGCTCCGGCACGGTAGTGTGGAAAGCGCGCGAGGAACTAGCCGCGGGCCGCATCGACAACCGCGAATTCCTCGAGATCGCAGAAGCCTCAGCTCCGTCGATCGGTCATTGCAACACAATGGGCACCGCATCGACCATGAACGCCCTGGCCGAAGCGCTTGGCATGTCATTACCCGGATGTGCGGCGATCCCTGCGCCTTATCGCGAACGCGGACAGATCGCCTATGAGACCGGCGTGCGCGCAGTGGAGATTGTCGAGGAGGATCTGAAGCCATCCGATATTCTTACGCGCAAGGCATTTGAGAATGCCATTGTCGCCAACTCCGCCATCGGTGGCTCCACCAACGCGCCGATCCACATCAATGCCATTGCGCGTCATGTCGGCGTAAAGCTGTCGATCGATGATTGGGAAAAGATCGGCTACGACGTTCCGCTGCTGGTGAACATGCAGCCTGCCGGAAAATATCTCGGCGAGGAATATTACCGCGCGGGAGGACTTCCCGCGGTCATGAATGAGCTCTTGAAGGCCAAACGCATCCATGCCGACGCGCTGACGGTCAACGGCAAGACGGTGGGCCAGAATATCCGAGGTGCGAGCAGCAGCGATTCCGACGTCATCAAACCCTACAATGCGCCGATGAAAAAGCATGCGGGGTTCAAAGTACTCAAAGGAAACCTGTTTGATTCGGCGATCATGAAAACCAGTGTGATCTCGGATGAATTCCGGGAGCGTTATCTCTCCAATCCCAAAGACAAGAACGCGTTTGAGGGCCGCGCTGTCGTGTTCGAGGGTCCGGAGGACTATCACCATCGCATCGACGATCCGTCGCTCAAGATCGACGAGAACACATTGCTGTTTATGCGCGGC
>DATLJR010000096.1:0-2419 GCA_035538755.1 Pseudolabrys sp. | reverse complement strand
GATGGTTCCGCGAGGACACCGAAGTGATCGATTTCTTCGCGCCTCCGCGTGCCGACTTCCTACTCGGCGGCAAACCCGCCTACATGAGCGAGGGCTGAACACTTCCGGCTCAGCAATCCCGAGGCCACGCTGCCTGCCTCGACCCAATGAAAGTGGCGGTGCCCTGCCGGCGCGCGCTCGAACTGCTCGAACTGCTCGCCGCATCTCACGACGGCGCGACTGAGGCACTGACCGATTTTGGTCCGAACGCACCTGGCTCTCGGTTTTTTTCGGGGGCGTAGAAAAAATAACGTTGTTAAACGCACGATCAGCCCACAGCCCAGTTGAGTCCGCGTCCTACTCCGCTGGAAGGATAAGTGGGCGAGCATCAGTCCGAGGGTCAGTCATGAGATTGAGATCGTTTCGAGCCGAAGCAATCCAATCCCGCAACATCTTCTTTCGCTCAGGCGCCGACTTTTCCTTGAGATTGGGGAACACGCGTTCGTATGGTGTACTGTCTACGTCTGGGTTCAACTTGTCTGGGTAAAGCGCAAAATACCACATTTGAAACGCCTGCGCTTCGGGTGGAAGCGTCCCGGTCGCAAGCATGTAGTCGTGCCAACCGATAAAGAGCGTATGATTGTTCGTGTCATCATCGAAGCGATCCAGCAGTTCTTGGTCGTCGCGCTCCAGTCCATCCCGCGTCGTCGCATGCTTAAACGCGTTCCAATATTGATTTTGCAGCCGCCGTATTTTTTGGATGTCTAGGCTAGGAAAGGTCGCGAGCACGTGAGTGCTGAATGGTTCCGCGCCCGCCTTTCGAGTCAGGTGCTCAGCAACTTCGCAACCCGCACATGCGAGGGTATGCACTGAAACGGGGTCGAGATCGTCAAGAAAAAGCGCAAGTGCGGTTCCTAAATGCCGCCGCGCGACCTGCGTCTTGTCCAGGTTCATCTTCATCTCCGCTACGAGTGTACTGGCCGGCACCTGGCCGGTGTAGAGGGGCGCATGCTCGCGCTCGACGACGCCGCTCTTGCTCGCCTCTGCATCGGTGCCAACCCGCGTCCGCCGCGGTCGTCGCCGCCAATGACTCAAGGACGTCTGCTATTTGTCCTCGGGGGCAAACCGGTAAACGGTTCTTACCTAAGCCGTCATTTGGAAGCATTCACTCGGCGTGCCTATCGGCCTTAGTCCGCAGACCGCGCGATAGAAGCGTGGTATCATCCCTCCATTGCATGAATGACCCCCAACCGGAGGGTCACATGGCAGGCTACATCGCACGACGAAAATTCTTAGCCACGCTGCTCGGCGGTGCGGCGGTGTGGCCGCTCGTGGCGCGGGCGCAGTCCGTGATGCCGGTGATCGGATTTCTTAGACCATCACCGCCGGAATCAGTGGTGCACCTGCTGGCTGCTTTTCGCGCAGGCTTGAAGGAGATCGGATTTGTCGAGGGCCAAAATATAGCGATCGAATATCGCTGGCCGGACCTCCAGGACGATCGATTACGCGAAACCGCGGCAGAGCTTGTGCGTCGGCAAGTGGCCGTCATCGTCACACCGGGCAGCATCGCTGCCGCACTCGCCGCGAAAGCGGAGACAACAACGATTCCCATTGTATTTTCCACCGGAATCGACCCGGTCAAGTCGGGACTAATCGCTAGCTTGAACAGCCCAGGAGGCAACGTCACTGGAATCTACATGTTGTCTAATGCCTTGGTTGGGAAGCGATTGGGACTTCTCCACGAGGTGGTCCCGGCAGTCACCACAATCGCGGCTCTCGTGAATCCAGCCAACGCGGTCGTTGCCGACTCGGACGCAAAGGAGGCGCAGGCAGCAGCGCGCTCGTTAGGGTTAGAGATCAAATTATTCGCGACCAGTAACAACCGCGATATCGACGCGGCTTTCATCGAGATTGCGCACCAGCGAATCGGCGCGGCCCTCATCAGCGCCGATCCATTCTTTACCAGCCGCCGTCTTCAACTTGCGACCTTGGCGACCCCGTTTGCCATTCCAGCAATTTTTCCGATACGGGAGTACGCGGAAGTTGGTGGGCTCATGTCCTACGGCGAAAACATTGCCGATCAATGGCGCAGAGTCGGCGTCTATGTCAGTCGCGTTCTCAATGGCGAGAAGAATCTGCCGGTCGAGCAGGCGGCCAGGTTTGAGTTCGTCATTAACATGCAGACGGCGAGGGCTTTCAATCTCGCCATTCCTTCTGGCCTGCTCGCAATAGCCGACGAGGTGATCGAATGATGAACCGCCGCGAGTTCATCATGCTTCTCGGCGGCACGGCTGCCGCCTGGCCGCTCGCGGCGCGCGCGCAGCAGGGCGAGCGCATGCGGCGTGTCGGCGTGCTTTTGGGTGGCACCGCGATCGGCCGACCGGAAGTTGGGGCATTCGTACAGGCATTGCAGCAATTGGGCTGGACCGATGGCCGCAAC
>DATLJR010000095.1:0-24129 GCA_035538755.1 Pseudolabrys sp. | reverse complement strand
GCGGCCGCGCGTCACTTGAGCTTGACCAAGGCGGCGGCCGAACTGAACGTCAGCCCCGGCGCGATCAGCCATCAGATTCGCGGCCTTGAAGCATTGCTGGGCGTGCAATTGTTTGAGCGCCGCGTGCGCGCGATCGTTCTCACCGCGGCGGGCAAGCTCCTCTATCCCGGCATGCAAACCGGCTTTCTCCACCTGCGCGAGGCAGTGGCGGGACTCAAGCAATCCGGCACCGCGCGGGTTCTGGTGGTGAGCACGCCTCCCGGCCTCACCGCGAAATGGCTGGCACCGCGGCTTTACCGCTTCGCCAATGCGCATCCCGAGATCGACACGCGCATTTCGTCGTCGCTCGACAATGCCAATTTCACGACCGACGGCGTGCACGTCGCGATCCGCCACATGGCGGAACATCCGGCGCCGGATCCAGCGCTCGATATGGAGAAGCTCGTCACGCTCTCGCTTGTGCCGGTGTGCAGTCGAAGCTTCCTCAAACGCCACGGGCCATTGAACACGGCAGAGCACCTCGCGCGCGTGCCACTAATTCACGACGAGACGTTCCTGCCACGAGCACGCGTACCGACTTGGACGGATTGGTTCCATGTCGCCGGGGTCGATTACGTTGACGTTCCGCACGGGCTCACTTTCAACACCGCCGACCATGCACTCGACGCCGCAAGCGAAGGCGCCGGCGTGCTGCTGGCGCAGAACATTCTTGCGTATGATCATCTACGTAGTGGCCGGCTGGTGATTCCGGTTACGCTCGCTTTGCCCTCGGGCCGCGCCTACCACCTCGTGCGTCCTAAGCGCGGCAGCGAGCGCCCGCAAGTCGAGGCATTCAGCCGATGGCTAAAAGAGGAATTCGCGGCCCTTGATTGGACGATTTTGGGCGCCTTGACACAGAACACGGCCGCGCGGAAATCGCCAAGCTGAGAAGGTCACTTCGGCGGTCCAATGCTCGACCCCCTCATCCGCCGAGGGCCGGACATTACCTTCTTGATTGAGGTGGCGCTATGTCCGCTTTTGGCCCAAAGCGGACATCTCAAGTTGCACCGCACATGTCCGCTTTCGGGGGTAAAGCGGACATCGCGCGAGCGCGCGGTTATGAGTGCTAACGATCCAAAGCAGTCATCCCGGCAAAACGCGCTTCGACACATTGAGACATATAAACGGCTCATAAATTCCGCCGCAGTGTTCCCCTTTGGCCAATTGTAGCGGCCCGCATTCTTGCTCTGTGTGATGGATCAGATTGCGCCCTTAGCGGACACACCGTGTGTAGGCGTCGGAGGATCGCATGCGACGAACAATTGCCCTGACCTTGATGCTGGTTGCATCGATCGCCGGCATTGCGCTCGCGCAGAGCCACCATCACGACGATGCGAATTCTGGCCGGACAAATTCCACGGATTCAACATTTGCATTGCAAATAATGCAGGCGATGGACCGAATGGATTCGGGCATGATGGCCGCGAAGCTAACCGATGATCCTGACCGCGACTTCGCGGCGATGATGATCCCTCATCATCAAGGCGCGATCGATATGGCGAAAGCGGAATTAATTTACGGGCAGGATCCCGTTTTGCGCCGTCTCGCCGAGGGAATCATCGTCGAACAGCAGCAAGAAATTGAACTGATGCAGCGCAGTCTGAACGGGCGGCCTGCTTTGCGGCCTTAACAAACACGACGAATGACGCAAGGAGTTTAATTATGAAACTTCACCTTATATCGGCGCTTTTGCTTTCCGGAGTCATTCCTGCGTTTGCCGGCCAGGCGCCCGGCCCAGCGAGTTCGCCTGACATCGCGATCAGTCACAAAGATCGTTTCTACACGTCCGACCAGTTTTCGAACACGCTATCGGTCATCGATCCTGTCGATAATAAATTGCTCGGCGTCATCCGACTTGGCGACACCACGCCTGCCAATCTCAGCCCGCTCTACAAAGGGCAATTGCTAGTGCACGGCATGGGTTTTTCTCCCGACCATCGCACGCTCGCAGTAATTTCCATCGGCTCCAACTCCGCGACATTCATCGATACGGCAACAAACGCAATCAAGCATGTCACTTACGTCGGGCGTTCGCCGCACGAAGCGTTCTTTACGCCCGACGGTAAAGAGGTTTGGGTCAGCGTTCGCGGCGAGAACTATATCGCGGTTCTCGATGGCCAGACTTTCAAGGAAAGGACACGCATCACCGTGCCAAACGGCCCCGGGATGACGATATTTTCGCCTGACGGAAAATATGGATATGTTTGCTCCAGTTTCAGCCCGGAAACTGTCGTCATTGCTACCGCCGAGCATAAGATCGTCGGCCAAGTGAAACAGGAAAGTCCGTTCTGCCCGGACATCGCAGCGAGCCCAGACGGTAGGCAGGTCTGGCTGACGCTCAAGGACGTCGGCAAGACCATGGTGTTTAACGCACGGCCACCGTTCGACGTCGTCAAAGTGCTCGACACGGGACCGATCACCAATCACGTCAACTTTGCTCGTAACGCGAACGGTCAATTTGCTTACGTGACAGTTGGCGGACTGAATGCAGTGAAAGTGTTCAAGACGGACACATTCGAGCAAGTGACGATGATCCCGACGATGCCCCTGCCACATGGATTGTGGCCCTCGGGCGATGGGACGCGCATCTATGTTGGCTTAGAGAATGCTGACGCGGCCGCCGCCATTGACACGCTCGAAAACAAAGTCGTCGCTACAATACCGCTTGGTCAAGCTCCGCAAGGCGTGGCCTATGTGCCTAACGCAGTGCCGCAGGGCGATGGGATGCAAAATCTTCAGCCACTCGGCGCCGCTACAAAATCGGTCCAGCTCATGCTGGCCGCTCAGGACGGAAAGCCGATGACGCAGGTCACATTATTCGACCAAGGCGTCGTGCAAATCCTGCAGGCTGCAGTCACCGGACTGCCGCCCAAGCAGCCGTTCGTCCTCGCGCTCTCGGACAATTCGAACGGTAGCGGCCGTCTTGAGCCGCTCGCTGGATTCATGACCAATCCTGCTGGTGCGGCTATCGTCAATACGGTCGGACCGATACGGCAGGTGACACAAGGCGACGGAGTGGCGCAAAAGCGCTATCTGGTCATCGCCACCGGAACGCCGGCTCAACCGGGTGAATTGGTGCAGATACAGACACACCAGGACTAGACTCACACGTCGCGCTGTCACATTCGCCACATTTCAATTTTTAAAATTTGTGCAACATCCACCGTCCGATTCCGACGTGTCATCCGTTTCGATAGGCGTTAGATAATCGCTTCTACGTCGCAAAATGTCCGCTTATGGCCCAAAGCGGACTTGCGCTAGTGCACTGCACATGTCCGCTTTCGGGGTAACGGACATGACGATTGCATTGCGAAATGTCTGCTTCTCACCCAAGCGACTTGGCGGTCCTCCTCGAAAAAATTCCCGGACGAAAGCCCCCGACAAGTGTGAAGTGGCTCACAGACCCCCCAACGAATTTCATTCAGATTAACTTGCTTGGGCGACGGCCAGAGGGCGGCCAATGGCAACCTGGACGCGCACCACCGTGTCCTTAACGCGAGAACAACACGTTGAGCGGAGCAAGGAGCGCGCGCTCGCGCTCCTCAATGTCGGCCGGATACGCGAGGCGGTCGCCTCGATGATGATGGACATGCGGAAATACCCGAACTGCGAAGTGCCTCACGAAATCCATGCGATCGGCATCTTTGCCGCTACGGCTGGCGATGTCGCTGTCGCGTGCGCCTACATTGAGGGTTTTAACTGAAGGTAGCTGTGAATGAATCAAGGTTCTGCCACTAAATCCACCGGAAAGCTTTTCATCTCTGGCGGCAACACGATGTAAAGACCATCAACCACAACGTGGTTATGGAAGTCGGCTCTCGTCGCGACTTGCTTCCTTGGGGCAGCAATCGCGACGGTCAGGACGCCAGCTAGAACTAGAACAACATAGAGTGGTTTATGCATGAGCGACCTCCAATGAAAGTCGCCGACACCAAATAATTACGCTCGGTCAAGCAAGTGCCGCGTGAACTGGCTCACACAAGCCGATGATTTTTCAGTCTGATGCTGCCCAGGGCGAGACTCTCGCGCGCGATGGCGAAATGCGCCAGGCTTGTCGTTGCTTAAGTTACGCCCTTTGAACCAATGTAATCGAACTGGTTGAGCTATCATGTTCGCTTTTGAGCCTTAGCGGGCATGCGTCCGTTACCGAGTGCTGCTAACGCATTAGTTGGACTAAGCGGAGGTACTAGCTATGAAAATTTGGCACACAACAGCGTTGGTGGTTGCCGTTGGATTGGGACTTGGATTCGTTGCCACGCATGGTTTTGCGGCACATCCCAAACGCGCGGTCTATGTTGTAGTCGAGGCTGATGAAATAACCGATGCTTCCCGCTACGAGGCCATGAAGAAAAGGGGTCCAGCAAACATTGTCGAGGCAAAATTTGTCAATGGCCGCTATCTCGCGCGCACTGAGAATGTAATCTCGCTCGGTGGAACTGCGCCGAAGGGCATTGTCATTATTGCTTTCGACAATGCTGCGAAAGCGAAAGCCTACGTCCGCTATTGGCCGAAAGCGGACATGACGTACGTCGGACAGGCGGCACTATTGGCCGAGGCGATGCTCGGGATTCGTTTTCCGGGATCGGTTTGAGACTGCCTAATTTCTAGGCGAAGTCTCCGAATTGTATGCAATTCCTCTCAACTCGATGTTCCTGGTTGTGCGCAAATAATTCTAATTTGACATCAATTCCAAGCGCTTAGTTGAGCGACAAGCCTTCTATGGGCTTGGCACAAGTCTTGCGGAAATCTCGGCAGGCATCTGGTTCGGGAGGTTTCCATGAAACGTCGTGAATTTCTAAAATCGGCCACGGCGCTGGCCGCGACCAGCGTCCTCGGCGCGCCCGCGGCGTTGTCACCTGCCAAGGCGCAGTCGCGGCATGAGACCCTGCTGATCGTCTCTGAGAGCGGACCAAACAACCTCGATATTCACGGTGTTGGCACCAACGTCCCCGGCTACGAGGTGTCGTGGAATTGCTACGACCGCCTCATCAGTCACGAGATGAAGACCGGGCCGACAGGGCCCTATTACGATAAGACCAAATTCAAAATGGAGCTAGCCGACGACATGAACGTCGGCGACATGTCGGTCACCTTCAAGCTGAAGAAGAAGGCGACCTTCCAGGACGGCACGCCGGTCACGGCTAAGGACATCAAGTGGTCGCTCGACCGGGCGGTCAGCGTCGGGGGTTTCCCGACCTTCCAGATGGGAGCGGGTTCTCTCACCAAGCCGGAGCAATTCGTCGTTCTCGACGACAATACGGTCCGCGTCGATTTCGCGCGTAAAGACCGCCTGACCATTCCGGATCTCGCTGTCATCGTGCCCTGCGTCATCAACTCCGAGTTGGTGAGAAAGCACGCCACCGAAAATGACCCGTGGGGCATGGAGTACACCAAGCTCAACACCGCCGGCAGCGGCGCCTACAAAGTGACGAACTGGGTGGCTGGCACCGAAGTGGTCATGGAGCGAAATGAGAATTGGGTTGGTGGTCCACTGCCGAAAACCAAGAAGATCATCTGGCGCATGGTTCCGTCTGCAGGCAATCGGCGTGCGCTGCTCGAGCGCGGCGATGCCGATATTTCCTACGATCTTCCGAACAAAGACTTCGTCGAGCTCAAAAACGAAGGCAAGCTCACCATCGTGTCGACGCCGTATTCGAACGGCATCCAATACATCGGCATGAATGTTAAGAATCCACCGTTCGATAACGTCAAAGTGCGCGAGGCGGTGGCCTACGCGCTGCCATACCAAAAGATCATGGATGCAGTGCTGTTCGGCCTCGCCAAACCGATGTTTGGCGCGGCAGCCGACAAGCCGACCGAGGTGGCTTGGCCGCAACCGCATAAGTACACAACCGACATTGCCAAGGCGAAGACGCTGATGGCGGAGGCCGGTTATGCGAACGGATTCGATACGACGCTGTCGTTCGACCTCGGCTTCGCCGGCGTCAACGAGCCGATCTGCGTGTTGACGCAGGAGAGCCTCGCGCAAATCGGCATCCGAACGACCATTAATAAGGTGCCCGGCGCGAACTGGCGAACCGAGCTCAACAAGAAGACCCTACCACTTTACACCAATGTGTTCTCCGGCTGGCTCGACTATCCGGAGTATTTCTTCATCTGGTGCTACCACGGCAAGAATTCGATCTTCAACACGATGAGCTATCAGTCGAAGGCCTGCGATGCCTTCATCGACGGGGCGGTTGCCGCGGCCGCAAGCGGCGACCAGGCAACCTACGAGACGGACGTAAAAGGTTTCGTCGACACCGCCTACAACGACATGCCGCGCGTTCCGCTCTATCAGCCCTACGTCAACGTCGCGATGCAGAAAAACGTTTCCGGCTACGCCTATTGGTTCCATCGCCGGCTTGACTACCGCACCCTTGCGAAAGGGTGAGGGGTTCGTGCGGGGAAAGCCATGCTCGGCCTCATCTCGAAGCGCATGTTGTTGGTCATCCCGAATCTCATCGGGGTAGTCATCATAACATTCTTGCTGACGCGGGCGCTGCCAGGCGACCCGGCCGCATATTTTGCCGGCCCGGCCGCGACCAAAGAGGCGATCGAGCAAGTGCGCGCGAAACTCGGCCTCGACAAGCCGCTGGTCGTGCAATTCGGCCAATACGTGTCTGACCTGGGCCATCTCAATCTCGGCAATTCGCTGACCACCGGCCAGCCGGTGCTGACGGAGCTGAAGAACCGGCTGCCGGCTTCTGCCGAGCTCACTTTGTTTGGGCTTATCCTTTCGATGGTCATCGCGCTGCCGCTCGGCATTCTCGCCGCCGTGCGGCAAGGCTCTTGGGTCGACCATACATGCCGAGTCGTCGTGACCACGGGCGTGTCGCTGCCGGTGTTTTTCACGGGGCTTCTCTTGGTCTACGCGTTTTATTTTCGGCTTGGCTGGGCGCCGGCGCCACTCGGACGGCTCGATGTGTTTTTCTCGGCGCCACCGCAGGTTACCGGCTTTTATCTCATCGATAGCCTGCTCAACCGTGATCTCGCGACCTTCTGCGCGTCGTTGAGTCAGCTACTGCTGCCCGGCTTCACGCTTTGCATCTTCTCGTTGGCGCCAATCGCGCGCATGACCCGCGCCTCGATGCTGGCGGTGCTCGCCTCGGATTTTGTGCGCACAGCGCGGGCCAGTGGCCTGAAGAGTCGTACCGTGATCGTTACTTATGCCTTCCGCAACGCCATGCTGCCCGTCGTCACCACGCTCGGCATGGTGTTCTCCTTTCTGCTTGGTGCCAACGTGCTGGTGGAGAAAGTATTCGCCTGGCCCGGCATCGGCTCCTATGCGGTCGAAGCGCTAATCGCCAGCGATTTCGCTCCGGTGCAGGGCTTTGTGTTGACCATGGCAATCATGTACGTGGCGCTCAATCTAGCGATCGACATGCTTTACGGCGTCATCGACCCTCGCGTGAGGCTGAAAGGATGAACGAAAGCGCAACCGTCATTCGCCAGGCGGTGGCGCTCGCCGAGAAACCGCAGCGGAATTCAATGCTGCGGCATTCGCGCTATGTGATATCGGAGAACCCGGTTACCGGCTTTGCGTTTGCGCTGTTCACTTTGATCGCGCTGTGCGCGCTGATTGGACCATACGTGGTGCCGCACGATCCGCTGGCCAGCGATATCGCGGCGACGCTAAAACCCCCGTCACTGGCGCATTGGTTCGGCACCGATCAGCTTGGCCGCGACATCTTCAGCCGTGTCATTGTCGCGACGCGGCTCGATTTTTTTGTTGCATTGTCGTCTGTAGCGCTTGTGTTCGCCATGGGTGGCCTTGCCGGCGTGGCCGCTGGTTATTTCGGCGGTTGGACAGACCGCATCGTTTCGCGCATCGCCGATACCATCATGGCCTTTCCGCTGTTCGTGCTTGCGATGGGCATTGTTGCTGCGCTCGGCAACACCGTAACTAATATCGTTATCGCCACAGCCATCATTAACTTCCCGCTTTATGCGCGTGTCGCCCGCGCTGAGGCCAACGTGCGGCGCGAGGCGGGCTTTGTGCTGGCGGCGCGACTGTCGGGTAACAGCGAGGCCCGTATCCTGTTGCTGCACATCTTACCGAACATCATGCCGATCATGATGGTGCAGATTTCGCTGACCATGGGCTACGCCATTCTCAACGCCGCAGGCCTTTCCTTCATTGGGCTCGGCGTGCGGCCGCCGACCCCGGAGTGGGGCATCATGGTCGCCGAGGGGGCCAGCAATATCATCTCCGGCGAATGGTGGATCGCGCTGTTCCCCGGCGCGGCGCTGATGCTTGCGGTTTTCTGCTTCAACTTGCTTGGCGACGGACTGCGGGACTTGGTCGATCCGCAGCGGAGGACATGATGCTTAAGCGTGTGATCTCGCCGGATGAAGGCAAAGGTCTGCCGCTGCTCGACGTCAAGAACCTAACCGTCGAATTCCATACGCGGCGCGGCATTGTGCGGGCCATTGAGCATATCAACGTCACAATCGAAAAAGGCGAGACCGTCGGCATCGTCGGCGAGTCCGGCTCAGGCAAGTCGGTAACCTCGTATGCCGTGATGCGCATTCTCGACCGGGCTGGCCGTGTCGCCGACGGCTCGGTGAGCTTCTCGGGCCTCGACCTGCGTGCCGCGAGTGAAAACGACATGCGGGAAATGCGCGGCCGCGAGATATCGATGATTTTCCAGTCACCACGGCTCGCGCTCAATCCGATCCGTAAGATCGGCAAGCAGATCGAAGATGTGCTGCTGCAGCACGCCCAGGTCGACTCTGACGTTGTGAGCGAAAAAGCGGTCGAGATGCTCGAACTGGTGCGTATCGCCCGACCCCGAGAGCGCTACCACGCCTACCCGTTCGAATTGTCGGGAGGCATGTGCCAGCGCGTAGTCATCGCGCTTGCCTTGGCCTGCAAGCCGCAGCTCTTAATCGCCGACGAGCCGACCACAGGTCTCGACGTCACGACGCAGAAGGCGGTGATGGACCTGGTGGTCGAGCTCACGCGCGAGCGCGGTATGTCAACGATCCTGATCACGCACGATCTCGGCCTTGCCGCAACTTATTGCAGCCGGATCGTTGTTATGGAGAAAGGCAAAGTCGTCGAGATGGCAGAGTCCGAAGTGATCTTCAGAAAACCGGCGAACGCCTACACCCGCAAGCTCATGCGGGCGACACCGCGCCCCGGCATCTCGCTTCCCGACCTATTGCCGGAAAATCAGACCACAAAGACCAAACCGCTGGCGCCAACGCGCGACAAGGTTAACCAGATGCCGCTTTTGGTCGTCGATAATCTGGTCAAGGAGTATTCACGCCAGGGCCGGGGCGGCTCGTTCGGTAAATTGTTTTCACGGAACAGGCCGGTGCCGGAAAGCGAGATATTCCGTGCCGTTGACGGCATTAGTTTCTCGATCGCGCGCGGTGAAAGCGTCGGCTTGGTCGGGGAATCCGGTTGTGGCAAGTCCACCACATCGATGATGGTCATGCGGCTGATCGACAAGAGTGCGGGTTCGATCGTCTTTGACGGCGAGGATATCGGCGAAATCCCGCCCAACAGGTTCGCGTCGTTGGCGCTGCGAAAGCGGATCCAGATGGTGTTTCAAGACCCGACAGACAGCCTCAATCCACGTTTGACAGCGGCGCGCGCCATCGCCGATCCGCTGTTGCGGCTGGACGGAGTGCCGCGCGGCAAAGTGCGTGTCCATTGCGAGGAGCTGGCGCGACAGGTTGGCCTTCCAGTCGAATTGCTTGATCGCTTCCCACATCAACTTTCGGGCGGGCAAAAGGCGCGCGTCGGCATAGCGCGTGCCATAGCGCTCAAGCCCGATTTGATCATCCTTGACGAGCCGACAGCGGCGCTCGATGTTTCGGTGCAGGCGGTGGTGCTCAATCTGCTGCAAGATCTCAAGGATTCTCTCGGGATGAGCTATCTATTCGTGTCGCACGATCTCAACGTGGTGCGGCTCCTGTGCGACCGTGTCATCGTCATGCGCTCTGGCAAGATCGTAGAGGAGGGGCCGAGCGCGCGCGTACTCGTCAGGCCACAGGCCGACTACACGCGCGAGCTCCTAGCGGCCATCCCTCATCCGCCCTTGTGATCGCGGAGTCTTGATCATGCCGAAATCACTGGATGATTTCGTCGAAGCTGCGGCCGCCACCCTCGGCGTTCCGTTGGAAGATGCCTGGAAACCGGCGGTGAAGGCCAATCTCGAAGTCACCCTCAGGCACGCCAACATGGTCGCCGAGTTCGAGCTGCCGGACGACGCCGAGCCCGCGCCAGTGTTCAAAGCCTGAGCCATGGCGCTGCTTACCGATATCAGTTGGTCGAGCGCCACGCAAATCGCAAGTGACGTCGCGGCGGGTGAATTGAGCGCGGCGGCCGTCATCGACAACGCGCTGGCACGGATCGCAAGACTCAATCCGACGCTGAATGCGTTCACTGCAGTGACTGCCGAGCGCGCTCGCGCCAAAGCGAACGCGGTCGACGCCGCGTGCGACCGGCACAAGTTGCCGCTCGCTGGTGTACCTTTCGCGGTGAAAAACCTGTTCGACATTGCGGGCCTTGCGACCGTCGCCGGCTCCAAGATCAACCGAGCAGATCGACCCGCCAAACAAGACTCACCGCTGATTGAGCGTTTAGAGGCTGCCGGTGCCGTGCTTGTCGGCGCGCTCAACATGGGTGAGTACGCTTACGACTTCACTGGCGAGAACGTTCACGATGGAGCCTCACGCAATCCGCACGACCTGACCCGCATGTCCGGCGGCTCTTCCGGTGGTTCCGGCACGGCGGTGGGTGCCGGCCTGGTGCCGCTCGCGCTCGGTTCCGACACCAATGGCTCGATACGCGTACCGTCATCTTTTTGCGGCGTCTTCGGTTTGAAGCCAACATATGGCCGCCTGACCCGGACACGAACGTTTCCATTTGCTAACAGCCTGGACCACCTTGGTCCGTTCGCGCGCACCACGCGCGACCTCGCCATCAGTTACGACGCCATGCAAGGGTCCGACCCCGCCGATCCTGTGTGTACCGATCGCGCGCCAGAGCCAGTGACAGGCGTGCTTGCACGCGGGTTCGATGGGCTGAGCATTGCCGTCGTGGGAGGCTATTTCCAGAGAGCTGCCTTTCCGGAAGCTCTGGAGGCCTTGTCGCGCGTCGCTGGAGCAGCCGGCGTCACGCAAGAGATCGACATCCCTGAGGCGCAGCGCGCCCGCGCGGCCGCCTACGTCATCACCGCAACCGAGGGCGCCGCGCTCCATCTGGGCCGCCTGCGCAAGCAGGCACACGATTTCGATCCGGCGGTGCGTGATCGTCTCATCGCCGGCGCTATGATACCGGCGAGCCTGGTCAACAAAGCGCAGATCTTCCGCCGTTGGTATCGCGAACAGGTCCTCAAGCTATTCGAGCGCCATGACGCGATCCTTGCGCCGGCGACACCCTGCACCGCACCCAAGATTGGGCAGCAAACTTTCCTTATCGACGGCGTCGAAATGCCGTTGCGTACCAATGTCGGGATTTATACCCAGCCGATCTCGTTTATCGGGCTTCCTGTGGTTGCAGTGCCGGTGCCGCTCAAGCCGCTGCCGATCGGTGTACAAATTATAGCCGCCCCGTGGCGGGAGGATGTCGCCTTGCGCGTGGCCTACGCCCTGGAGCAGACGGGCGCCGTTATGGCACCCAAGGTGCCCAAGTGGCACGAAACCGCGCCATGAGCATCATGCTCACACACGAAGTTGCTGAAACCGACTGGCCGCGCCGTACACGGGCGGAAGAACTGCGGATGCGATTGGCGGACGACATCGTGCGTGGTCAACTCGCTCCGGGGGCTGCCCTCGACGAAATTGAGTTGGCAAAACGCTTTTCTGTGTCGCGCACGCCGGTCCGCGAGGCGATCCGCATGCTGACGTCGAGCGGCTTGGTCGAGGTGAGGGCTCACCGTGCCGCGGTAGTGGCGCGGCCGACGCACGAACACCTTATCGGCATGTTCGAGGCAATGGCCGAACTCGAGGCGCTGTGCGCCGGCTACGCCGCCAAGCGTATGAGCAGTGCCGAACGGCACGCGCTGGCAGGTGTGCACGAAAGGCTGCGGCTTCTGATCCAGGATGGCGATCCGCTGCGCTACCACGAGATCAACGAGGCGTTTCACGCCGTTATTTATGCTGGCGCGCACAACGCCTATCTCGCTGAGCTGACCCTGTCGACGCGCGCTCGCGTTCAGCCATTCCGCCGCGCCCAATTCCGCAATCTCGGTCGCCTGACAAAATCGCACGCGGAACACGACCGCGTGGTCCAGGCGATCCTGCGCGGCGACGGCTTGTTGGCGACCCAGAACATGTACGCGCACATAATCAAAGTGCGGGATGAGTACGAGCATTATACGGAGACGATTTGATTAGGCCGGCTGCGCCTTTTTGAGCGCGCCGAGCGGCAGCTTGGTGTCGGCCTCGAACGCCGAACCGAGGCTCGCGAGTAAGGCATCGCCCCCACCTGGCGCCAGCAGCGTAATACCAAACGGAATGCCGTCTTTCGTGAAGGCGGCGGGCAGTGCCAATCCGCAGAGGTCCAGCAGATTGACGAAATTGGTGTAGGTACCAAGGCGGCTATTGAGCTGGATCGGGTCATTGAGCAGCTGCCCAACAGTGTAGGCGCTCGGTGCGGTCGGCACAGCGAGCGCATCCACTTCTGTGAAAGTTCTGTCGGCGATGCGGCGCAATTCTTCGAGTTTGTAGAAAGCGGCGAATGCGTCCATCGCCGTCGGCTTCAGACCGCTAACGATGATTTCACGCGTCACCGGGTGCAGCGCTCGAGGATCGGAATCGAGCACCGGCCTTGCCACAATGGCACGCTCGGCGACCCACGGGCCTTCATAGAGCAAGCGTGCCGTTTCAAAGAAAGGCTCGATGTCTATCTCGCTGATCATGTGGCCGAGCCTGGCGAGACTTGCCAGTGCATCGACATAGGCTGCTTCGAACTGGCTGTCGCCGAAGAATAGCCGCTGGTCGGAATGCGGCACGCCGAGCCGCAGCTTCGGCATGGGGCCCGGCGTTCCCAGCGGGCGTTTGCGTGAGTAGGGGTCCCTATTATCATGGCCGCTGATCGTGGCGAGCGCCACCCAAGCATCCTCTACCGTGAGAGCAAACACCGATACGCAGTCGAGCGTGCGGCAGGCCGGCACCACGCCGTCGGTCGAAATCAATCCCAAGCTGGGCTTGAGGCCAATGATGTTGTTCAAGCCTGCTGGCACACGACCGGAGCCCGCGGTGTCGGTGCCGAGAGCCAGCGGGACGATCCCCGCCGCGACCGCGACTGCCGAGCCCGAGCTCGAACCGCCCGGAATCAACTCCGGCTTGATGGCGTTGCGAGGGATACCGTATGGCGAACGTGTTCCATTCAGGCCGGTCGCGAACTGATCCAGATTTGTCTTGCCGATGATGATCGCCCCCGCGGCGCGTAGGCGCTCAACGACCGTCGCATCGCGCCGCGCCATGTAAGTGAACGCCGGACAGGCGGCCGTTGTCGGCATGCCGGCGACGTCGATATTGTCCTTGACCGCGACCGGGACGCCGAAAAGCGGGAGAGTATTGTCATTCAGGCTGCGCGCTTCAGCAATCGCCTCACGCTCTTCGCGCACCGTGATGAACATGGCGGGGTCGGCATAAGACCGAAGCCGCGCGTAAGAGCGTGCAATAGTTTCGGCAGGCGTCAGGCGGCCGGCGCGATTGGCAGTGACTATGGCGGTGGCGGTCTCGGGCACTGTGGCACCCCGCGACATTATCCCCCGCCCGACACAGGGTGTGTTCTATTTGCGCGCAGAACGGCCATTCAGTCAAACCGCCGCTTTTGGACATGCGACACGTACGTGAATGTCGGATTTGGGAGTGGTTATCTAAACTGAAGGTCCGCTTCTGGCCCTTAGCAGACATTCGCTAGTGCAGTGCACATGTCTGCTCTTGACCCAAAGCGGACATTAGTCGGCCCCGACGACGACCCCCTCCCGACCTCTAGCCCGAACTGCTACCATTAACGTGTCTGAGCCTCGGGGCGACTATGAGGCGACGCCAATTCATACGTTTCATCGGCTCCGCAGTGGCGGCGTGGCCATTCGCTTCGCGCGCTCAGCACGCGGCGATGCCGGTAGACAGCCAAGGCGACGCTCGGAATAACGGTGCCACTGTCATTAATCGGCTCGCGCCTAAGAAATCATAGAGTAAGAACTATCCAGAAAATTCTAGCGCTCGGGAGGCAATAACATGACCCCACGATTATTCGCAAGACGGATCGCATCGGCAGTCGCAGGAGGTTTGCTGCTGTCTCTTGCGACTGCGATCCAGGGACACGTGAATGCAGCTGAAATCAAGGTGCTGACTTCCGTGGCGCTCACCACAGCGCTGAACGAACTAGCTTCGAAGTTCGAGCAGGCGACCGGCAACAAGCTCAACATCGGCTACAGCCTTATCGCCGATATCAGGAAACGCATTCTGGAAGGAGAAACTGCGGACGTGATTATCCTATCGCGGCCAGTCATGGATGAACTTCAGAAGCACGACAAGTTTGGCCCGGGCGGCATCGTCAATGTTGCAACTACTCCAGTTGCGCTGGCGATACGTAAGGGCGCAACGAAACCAGACATAAGCAGCGCCGACGCGCTAAAACAGACGCTGCTTAATGCAAAATCAATTGTCTACGCGGATCCGTCGAAAGGCGGGGCCAGCGGCGTCTATTTCGCACGCGTCGTTGATCGGCTTGGAATCGCTGACCAATTAAAGTCTAGGACGATTTTGGTGCCGGGAGCACAAGCCGCCGAGATGGTCGCTAAAGGCGAGGCCGAGATCGGCGTAGGACAGGCCTCGGAGATCGTGCCGGTCGAGGGCGCAGAGTTGCTCGGTCCGCTGCCGGGAGAATTTGCCAGCACCACAGTCTTCACGGCTGGGATAGGTTCCTCTAGTAAAGTCGTCGAGGAGGCAAAGTCGCTCATCCAATTTCTTGGCGGACCGGTTGCTAGGCCGGTGCTAAGCGCGAAGGGCTTCCAATCGGAATGACGTGACAGCGTCGCTAATGATTGAATAAATCGTCAATGGTCGCTCGATGACCGCGCTGCGAGATCCGCGTGCCGTCGCCGCAGGGGTGTACAGATGTCCGTTTTCGGGGGGCGAAAGCCGACCCGACTTTTTGCGGCGTGAATGTTCCCTTATGAACCCAAATTCATCTTTGTGAAGTCTCGGCTTCCTGTTTGGAATGCTGCGCTAGAGGTTTAAAAATTCAAAATGGGTGACTTCGGATCATCGCTGTCTGATCTCGTAGTCCATTTTGGGTACGGGGCCGTATTTATTTTGATCTTCCTCGAAAGTGCAGGCGTTCCGCTTCCGGGTGAAACCGCGCTCGTCACAGCTTCCGCGCTAGCTGCGACGACCGCGCGACTCGATATCAGCCTGATCATTACGACTGCCGCGGCTGCTGCGATCCTTGGAGACAATCTCGGCTTTTGGGTGGGCCATCGATACGGTTTCGCTTTTCTTCGCCGCTACGGCCGCTACGTCCGCCTTTCCGAAGATCGGATAATGATTTGCCAATGGTTGTTTCGCCAATACGGCGGCCGTGTCATTTTCTTTGGCCGGTTTACCGCGTTTTTGCGAACATATGCGGCGCTACTCGCAGGGGCTCTCAACTTTCCGCGCGGTGAGTTTTTCCTTTGGAATGCAAGCGGTGGAATTGTCTGGGCTGCGTTTTTTGGCCTCGGTGGTCACATGTTCGGTCACGCCGTTAAACTAGTGGCAGGGCCTGTGAGCGCTGCGTTGCTGATCTGCGCGGTCGTAGGCATCGGCGCGCTTTGGTGGATGTTTAAAAGGTACGAGACCCAGCTTCTCGCCAAGGCTAAAGCCTCGTCAGCAGCAAATGAGTGGCCTAGGTGAGAGTTGTCGGTAGCTGCTATGATCCAGTGTGTTTCGTTAACAGCGCGTGGGCCGTGCGCGCTACAGTCTAGTGACTTTACCTTGAAGCCAATAAGACTTATGGATCGAAACGCCTTGACGACTCGCCATTGAGGGACAGTAAGGAAACGCACTATGAAGCTTTATATGCATCCAGTATCTATGACCTCCCGACCAGTGCGGCTGTTTGCGGCTGAAAACAACATCGTCATGGACGAGGAACTCATCGACTTGATGAGCGGCGCACACATGCAGTCGCCATATTCGGCAATCAACCCGAATTGCCTAGTGCCGATGCTCGAGGATGGCGATCTGAGACTCACAGAGAGCTCAGCTATTTTGAAATATCTCGCTGATAAGATCGGGTCTCCGGCGTACCCGAAAGATCTGAAACAGCGTGCCAAGGTCAATGAGGTGATGGACTGGATTAACACCAATTTCTACCGCGAGTGGGGTTATAACCTTTGTTACCCGCAGCTGTTTCCTCATCTGAAGCGGCGCAGCGAGGAGGCCCAGGCGGCAACGTTGGAATTTGGAAGGGAGAACGCCAAGCGTTGGCTCAAGCTGCTTAACGATTACTGGATCGGACCGAATAAGACCTATCTGGTCGGTGACGCGCTTACGATTGCGGATTATTTCGGTGCCGCGATCGTCACCCTTGGTGAGGTCATCGGAGTCGACTTTTCGCCTTATCCGAATGTGCAGCGCTGGCTCGCTGCTATGAAGAAACTTCCAAACTGGAAAAAAATAAACGAGGCCTTCGAAGCCTTGCGCGAAGCCGTGAAGGCACAGAAGTTCGTTACCCTTGGCTGAGGCTGCGTAGGTGGTGGCTATTGGCTCTTAGCAGATGTCAGCGTCGGCGCTGAAGCGGACATTCAATTCGCGTAGCCTAGTGTTTGCTTTCCGGAATGGAGGGGGAGCGGCAAAGCTAAAACGACCAGGCCGCCCTCTAAGAGGATCGCGATCACCCGTCCTCGGCACAATGCGAGCAAATCCGGTTCTCGTCACTTGGACTGGTTAAAGCGACCCAAATTTGGCCGTTGCAAAGAATACATCGGGCAATGAACGACGGCACATGAGGCGTCGGTAGGTCTGCGACACGATGGCAGATGCGGTCACGGCGCGACCAATGCGCATTAAATTGCACCATCGCATCATCGCGGCTAGCTGCGTATCCACGATCCGTCGGCAATGGTTTACGACTTTCCGCTGTAATCGCCCAGAACCAGGGCGCTTTATCCGGCGCTTGCGGGTGGCGCACGATCCGGCCAATAACTCGGTCGCCATCGCGTACATCGAAGTCATCATCGCCGCCGCCGCGGTTCTTGTTGGCGCGGGTAAGCGTGAAGGTTGCGGTGGTAGTCATGACACACAGACAGCGGGGCACTGCAATATAATATCTACGTTAGCTTAGATTGTAGTTCCGAGGTTTGAACTTTGCCAAGGCTCCCGCGTTTTATCATTATGCCCCAAAATGAAACAGTGACCGCGCCCGAGCTGAGCGGATGTTCAAAGCACGCGAGCATCAAAAAGCTGACGCTTCAAAGGCCACTGCAGACTATTACGCAGCGCAGCAGAAAATCCGGAATCGGACCCAAGAGCTAAGGCGACTGCGACTCGAACGCGAGGCGCAAAAGGATGTGCACGATCTTATTAGCTATCCAGCCTAACAATCTGCAACATATCCGTTATTGGCCCAAAGCGGACGTGCGCTTGCGCACCGCAAATGTCCGCTTTCGGTGACAAAGCGGCCACGCCTTTTTGGATACCATGTCATCGGAATCAACGCCGCGGCGAAATGGGTATCTCCGTAGCCCTTACTCGAGGCTGAACGTCGGAAAGATCGACGGATCGCCACACCATCAAGACTTTTGCAATCCGTGCAACCTCTTCCGCGTTTTTGGCGACGACACTGCGTGCGCGCGCGAAACCTCTTTCTATGATTGCCTCGCGTTCGTCGTTTGACATCTTCGGCGTGAAACCAAGAATCGCTGCGTAGTCAGCCATCATAAGGTCGTCGGTCGCGGGCGCTTGGAAATGTGTCTGGGCTGCTGTCCCTCCCATGCAGACGGTCACGCGATCGAGCTGTGGTAGGTGCTCGGCTGCTGGTAGCTCAGCGCCGGCATCGCCGTTCTCAAGGACTTCGATATTTTTAATCACCAGTCCGAAATGAAACGCCAGAACGACATGGCCTGCCATGTAGTAAGCCGCGCCTATCAATTGGCTGCTGGGACGCCTCATGCCTCACGATTCCAAACCAATCTCACGTCACAGTGCTGCTTAGCCCGTTTTATCGATGCATAATCTCTCCGAGCGCAAACACCGCGAGCAAGCTAAAAGCGCTTCCAATAATGCCCCATAGCAGTCGCAGTCGAAGCTTTCGACGTTGTGCTGCTACGATCGCATCTTGTTCGAGAAGCCAGACCTGGGCGGTAAGTCTCATTTCACGGGGGTACTCAGCAAGCCGAAGACGGACGGCCTCGCGACCGATCTCATTAAATGCGCCTGTGTCGGTCATTGCCTGAGCATCGCACAATTCCAATCACTGCTCGCGAAATCGGCAAATCTGTAGCGCCGCACCACATAAACGCGATCAGATCCCGGCTCAACGCGGCCAACTAAGGGTTCGTTCCGGGTGGCCCTGCCGACACATCCCACATGCTCGGCGGGCTTATGGCCTGCATTTTGCAACCTGGATGCGTGCCGAGGCACAGTTATCGGGGGCAGTCGATGCAAGGAAAGTGGGCTTTTCTTTATCTGATTGTCGTTGTGGTTCTAACGCTTTCGTATTCCGCTGATTTGCGCATCATCAAACTGCCATCTGTAGAATTGCCTGTGATGCATCTTCGAACGGTGGCGGATTAAATTTTGGGCAGGGCGGCCCGAATTATCCGCTTCTGTCCAACAGAGCTGATTTCAGTGGAATTGCCGGCCAACCGAGAGCGCCATATTGCATTGCGATATAAAAAATGATGCAATGCAATGGCCGGGAATGCTCGGGAGTCTGCCATGGCTTCTGTGAAATTTTTACGGAAACAAGCTGAAAGGTGCGCGCACTTAGCGGAATGGACTAACGACGAAGACAGTCGTCAGAGATACGAAGAGCTGCAGCGCAAGTACTGCTATCTTGCAGACTTAGAAGAGCAGGAAACGGTTGAACCTTCCGGCAAGCACTGACGTAAATCCGCGGCCTAGAACGAGTGGGTCCCTCGCATTTTGCGGATGGGCTTCGGCTACGTTTTCCGGCTGTGAGCAGATGTCCATTAATCGTTCAGGCTCGGAAGAGCAGGACTCCGCTTTGACCCAAAGCGGACACGCACGGAATCGTACCACTATTATTTGCGACTTGCTCGGTCACGCACTCGGGCGTAGGCGGGCCGTGCCAAGCAGGCACCCAACCACCGCGTTACTGCCGGGTAGTCCGACAGATTCAGTCGGCCCATCTTGCCCCACACGAGAATGCCCGCCACGTTCAGGTCGGCGACGGTAAAGTTATTGCCCGCCAAATAATCGCGTCGCGCTAAGGCGTCATCGAGCACGCTTAGTGGCCTTTTTAGCAACAACTCATCCCGTTCTGCATATGAAGCATCGCGGGCAAATTCGGGGAGCACTGCTCGATGGTTCAACAAATCGAGCAGTAAGGCCTCCATCTCCAACATCGCCCAGAAGCTCCACTGTGCAGCCAGGCCCAAAACTTCCGTGCCGCCGTAGTGCATCGGTCCTTCATATTTTTGCGCCAGGTACAGGTTAATGGCCATGGATTCCCACAGCACCAGATCGCCATCCACAAGTGTCGGAATTCGAGCGTTCGGATTCAGTTGTCGATATTCGGCGCTCTGGAGATCATCGGCGCGAGTGCTCTTCTCGATTAGCTGATAGGGCTGACCCATTTCCTCGAGCATCCAGAGGCAGCGCATCGCTCGCGATCTGGGATTGCCATAGAGTTGCAGCATCGTGGGCTCCTGAACACATAGCCGCGATAGTCCAATGACAGGCGCAATTTGGAATAGCGTCAATGGCGGGTTTGTCTGCTATTGGCCCAAAGCGGACATCGGCCCGTGCAGTGCACATGTCTGCTTTTGACCCAAAGCGGACACTGTGAACCAAGCTATCATTCCCGGTATCGTGAGAGTGATGTAACATGTTTTGAAGCGTATTCGGCGTTGTCCTGAACTTTGTGGGATAGCTGCATGAGACGGCGCGAGTTCATGGGTTTTGTTGGCGGTGCAGTCATTGCTTGGCCGCAATGCTTGCTTGCTCAGGAGAGAAAGAAAATTCAACTCGTTGGCGTTCTTGCGAATGAGGCATGGCCGCCGCTGGACGGATTAAGGCACGGGTTGCGGGACCTAGGTTACATTGGGGGACGAGGCTTCAATATCGTTTACCGGTTCGCGGAAGGGCAGGCAGAGCGATATTCCGTGCTCGCGACCGAATTAGTTCAAATGCCAGTTGATGTCATCATCACTTGGGGCACTCCAGCCAGTTTGGCGGCAAGGGATGCAACCCGTGAAATCCCGATCATCATGACCAGCGGCGACCCTGTCGCCGTCGGCCTCGTCGCGGGTCTTTCACATCCGCGCGGAAATGTTACCGGATTTTCCACTCAAGCCGCGGATTTGGAAGGAAAACGGCTTGAACTGATTGGCGAGCTACTTGGTCGTTTTTCGCGCGTCGCCGTATTTTCGAATCCGACAAACCCTTATTGCGTCATTGCTCTAGAAAGCGCGCGCGCCGCGGCAACGGCATTGCGTGCGCAAGTTGATGTAGTGGAAATTACCAAGGAATCCGATTTGGACGGCGCCTTTGCCAAAGTCAGGGGTAATCTCCCAGACGCAATCCTCGTTGTGGCCGATCCGCTGCTGGCAAACCTGCAACCGAAAATAGCTCAGTTTTTGTTGGAGAACAGACTGCCGTCCATCTACACCTATCGCGAACAGGTACTAGCAGGCGGTCTCCTATCCTATGCCACGAACTATTATGAACTGTTCCGGCGCGCAGCAATGATCGCTGACAAGATCCTAAAAGGTGCAAAGCCGAGTGATTTGCCGGTTGAACAGCCGACCAAGTTCGAGTTGGTGATTAATACCAAGACCGCCAAAGCAATCGGCCTCACAGTACCGGCGACGCTTCTGGCGCGCGCCGACGAGGTGATCGAATAAAACCGCTTTTGACCGAAAGCGGACATGTCGGGTCGATTGATTGGCCTTCTATCGAGGTTCTGACCAGCTACCTGGCCTTACGCAGGAGTCAGCAGCAAATCGAAAGCACTCGAGGGGGAAATCATGTTTGAGATTGAGCGACGCGCTCTCATGAAGGGCGCGGCACTAAGTGCGCTTACCTTTACGGCGGGCGGTGCCAAGTTTCTGCTCTCGCCGCGCCAAGCGAGGGCGCAGAATATTGCGTTCAAAACGCTGACGCCCGAACAGGTTGAAACATTGGAGGCTATTGGCGAAACGTTAGTGCCCGGCTCGAAAGAGGCCGGCGTTTCGCACTTCGTTGACCAGCAGCTTTCAGTCCCGCCCGGGGAGGCCCTGCTCGAAGCGCGCATTCTCAACGTGCGGCCGCCTTACGCTAATTTCTATCGCGCCGCGCTCGGCGCCGTGGATAAGGCAAGCAAGGCCCATAACAGCGACCGCGGCATTGCCCAACTCAAAGACGACGAGCGATCCGCCTTCGTCGATTTGATGCGCCAGAACAAGATCGACGGCTGGCAAGGTCCGGCCGGTCCCTTCGTCTACCTCGTTCTCCGCAGCGATGCCGTTGACGTCGTCTACGGCACGATGGAAGGCTATGCCGCGCTCGGCATTCCCTACATGCCTCACATTGCGCCTCTGAAGAGGTGGTGACATGGCAAACGAAAAAACCGATGTTGTCATCGTCGGCGCTGGTGCTTCAGGAACTCTGTACGCCTCGGTGTTGGCCAAGGCCGGCAAAAAGGTTGTGCTGCTGGAATCAGGGCCTGACTGGCAGCTGAGCGATCTAATCAGCTCGGATTTTTGGGGTCGGCGGGTCAAGCCAGCCGGCATTCCGTTTCTGCTCGAGGGTAAAAATCCGTACGGGTACGCCTACCAGGCCGGCTGGGGTGTCGGCGGCGCGGCGCTGCACTATTTCGCAAATTTCCCGCGCTACATGCCGAACGATTTCAAGGTGAAGAGCGAACACAGTCGCGGGCTCGACTGGCCAATCTCGTATGCGGACATCGCGCCTTATTACGACAAGGTTGCAGCAGAGATTGGCGTGTCCGGCGACGCGAAGGCTGAGGAAATTTGGCGACCGAAGGGCGAGCCCTATCCGATGCCGCCGATGAAGACCTTTCGAAATGGGGATGTTTGGAAGAAGGGATGCGAAGCGATCGGTATCCGCATGGTGCCGGCAGCGGTTGGCATGAACTCGACCGAATTCAAAGGCCGCCCGGCCTGCATCTATGACGGCTGGTGTCATGTTGGCTGCCCGATCGGCGCGCTGGCCAATCCCCAAGTCACCTATCTTGCGGACGCCAGGAAAGCTGGCGCCGAGGTGCGCGCACTATCGACGGTTACACGCGTGTTGACCAATCAAGCGGGCAACAAGGTAACAGGGGTTGAATATTACGACGCCAAAAAAGAAAAGCAGGTGCAGGAGGCGAGGGTCGTCGTGCTTGCCGCCTGGTCCGCGCAGAATCCACGCCTGATGATGATCTCGGCGACCGATAAGCACCCAAAAGGTCTCGCCAATTCAAGCGGCCTGCTGGGAAAATATATGATGGCGCATTACGCGTCGGGCACCTGGGCGCTTTTCGACGATGACGTCGAAAATCACATGGGTACCGTCGGTGCGCAATACATGTCGTATGATCGCTACGACAAGACCAGCAAAAAAGACGCGTTCGGCAGCACCTTTATCGTCGCCGGCACCGCGCTTAAGACCAGCGACCTCGGCGGCTTCGCCAACGCGCGGCTCGATTTATTCGGGCCCAAGCTCACCGATTTCATGAAGCGCGCTAAGCGTGGCATCACTCGCCTGACCGCTTTCGGCGAGGAAATGCCGAATGTCGAAAACCGTATCGAACTCACTGACGGCAAGGACGAGTTCGGCATGCCGCTCGCTAAGATCGTTCACAGTTTTGACCAGGACGCGGTCGCGCTGTGGAATGCCAATTTCCAGGAAGGCCTGACAATCGCCAAGGAAACCGGTGCGAAGGAATTTTGGTCGGCGCGCGGGAATCAGCCGACGATTCATTTGTTCGGCGGCACGATTATGGGCGCTGGTGCTGGTGACTCGATTGCCAACAGTTACGGGCAGACCCACGAGATCGGCAATCTCTGGATTGCCGGCCCTGGCCTATTCCCGACTGAAGGCGCGTCGAATCCGACTTTCACCATCTTTGCAGTGTCGCAACGCGGAGCTGAACAATTAGTGTCGGAGTGGAGTGCAATCGCTGGATAATTATAGTCGACGCGATCAGGTTCAACTTGTCTGCTTATGACCCAAAGTCGTAGCATTGTGGGCTTTTGGCCCAAAGCGGACATGTTTGATCACGGTAGCGCGATAGGCCAAATAGTTATTCGTCGTTTATTCCCTTTAGTGCAATCGACAATTTTCAAAACATAGAGAAGTTTTGCAGAGCAAATTGCGACGCCCTCGATGGAACGGACGCGGACGCCTGCATTTGCGTTTCGAGAACGCAAAGAGTGAAGGTGATCCGATGAAAATGCTATCTTGTGCCGTTGGCGTGTTAGCCGCGATCCTTGCGCCCGAAGCATCGGCGCAAATGGTGAACCTCACCGGCGAGTATCGATGCGTGCAGGCTTGTGGCGGCGGTCCTATTGGTGCTCCGGCTTATGTGACGCAGAATGGATGGGATCTAAATGTCCTGAGCCAAGCTGGCCCATCGCGCGCTTGGGTGGATTGGTTTTCACCAAGCCGCATCTGGGTCGAGAATTGGAATGAAGGTGCAGTTTATTCACCTGACGGAATGATTATTCAATTCGATCGTGGCACGATATGGCAGCGTGATCTTGGCCAACCCGTGGTGCTACGTGGGAGGTGAAATCACCAAGCACGCAACACTTGTGGGTCCTTCTCTAATCTAGTCATCGCAGATGGTGTGGTCCTCACGGGGACACGCATGCAACGACGAGATTTCATTACGCTTCTCTGTGGTGCTGCCGCCTTATGGCCGTTTGCGGCGTATCCACAGCAACGCGCTAAACTTTACCGAATTGG
>DATLJR010000094.1:0-1613 GCA_035538755.1 Pseudolabrys sp. | reverse complement strand
TTACAAATGCCAGGATTCAAAGGCCTCGCGGTACCGGGCCCCTCGAACATGCCGTTCCGTATTCGCCAGGCCATGGACATTGCGCTCGAAGATCATCGCGCGCCTGACTTTCCGCAGTTCACGCTGCCGCTGTTTGCCGATCTGAAGAAGATCTTCCAGACCAAGACCGGCCAGGTCTTTCTTTTTCCCGGTTCTGGTACTGGTGGCTGGGAATCGGCCATCGCCAACACGCTATCGCCCGGCGAAAAGGTGCTGGCCTCCATATTTGGCCAGTTCTCATTGTTGTGGGTCGATCTCTGCCAACGCTTTGGCCTCAACGTCGACGCCATCGATGTCGAATGGGGCAAAGGCGTACCGCTCCATCAGTACCTGCAACGTCTAGCCGCGGATAAGGAGCACAAGATCAAAGCCGTCCTCGTCACGCATAACGAGACGGCGACGGGTGTCACGTCCGATGTGGTAGGCGTGCGCAAGATTCTCGACGAGCTCAATCATCCGGCCCTGCTGTTCGTCGATGGTGTGAGCTCGGTCGCCTCAATCGACTTCCGCATGGACGAGTGGGGCGTCGACGTAGCGGTGGCTGGCTCGCAGAAGGGTTTCATGCTGCCGACGGGTCTCGCCATCGTCTGTGTCAGTCAAAAGGCATTGAAGGCAGGCGAAGCGGCGAAGCTGCCGCGCTGCTTTTTCGATTTTCGCGACATGATAAAGGGCAATGCCCAGGGCTATTTCCCCTATACGCCAGCAACGACGCTGTTGCGCGGCCTTCGAGAGTCGGTCGACATGCTGCTCGAAGAGGGTTTGGGGAACGTTTTCGCCCGTCACAACCGGCTGGCGAGCGCCGTGCGTGCGGCCGTGAAAGCATGGGGTTTGCGCACATGCGCGCAGGGGCCTGAATGGTACTCCGACACAGTGACGGCGGTCGTTGTACCGGAAGGCTTCGATGCCAATGAAGTTATTAAGACGGCCTATTATCGATACGAGCTGTCACTCGGTACGGGCCTCAATAAGGTCAACGGCAAGGTCTTTCGCATCGGCCACCTCGGCTGGCTCAACGACATTATGGTGATGCAAGCGCTGTGCGGGGTCGAACTGGCTATGCGCGACGTCGGGATTCCATTCGAACCTGGCGCGGGCGCCGGCGCTGCGGTGCGCTACCTCTCCGATACCGGCCAAGCTATGCGAATCGCGGCTGAATGAATTTCACGGCCTTAGAGCGCCGTGTACGGCAGCGACGCACGTGGCGTGGGTTGCGGCTTGGGAAGGTTATTTGCCGGGAAGGGTGGGGGCTACGCCGACCTAGTTCTGCACAACGACAATGGCCGAGGACACGACTAAGCCGATACGGCGAGTATCTCCTGGGCTTTGGTGAGAGACTACAAATGAAGGCTATCAAGCAGAGCTCGGCAGTGGAGAGCACGCCAGCATTCGACACGGAACATACGATCAAAGCGGTGGATCCCGAGCTGTGGCATGCGATCGAGCGCGAAAATCGACGCCAAAATGATCACATCGAGCTGATTGCGTCAGAAAACTACGTCAGTCCCGCCGCCATGCAGGCGCAAGGATCGCAACTAACCAACAAGTATGCTGAGGGTTATCCAGGTAGGCGTTAC
>DATLJR010000093.1:0-2873 GCA_035538755.1 Pseudolabrys sp. | reverse complement strand
ACCGGAGTGCTGCCCGATTTTTTTATCGGCGCCCATGCAGCTGTGGCGCAATTACCTTTGTTGACACGCGATCCAAGCCGCTACCGGAGCTACTTTTCGGGTATCACTTTGATCACGCCCGACACCGAATCAATCTGACATCTTCCGTGCAGCAAGCCAAACATGGGCGGCGGTCGGAAAATTCAACGATTTCGGTCGGACAGTCTCGAACCAATAGGAAAGGACCAATAAGGAATTTGTGCTCTTGGTACCAACATACCGCGCGAACGCGATTCCTGCTTTACGCTGGGTTTACGCGACCCTGATCGAAACGGCGCTAGTCGCCTATGAGCTGGTCCTGCCGCCACTCACAGCACAACAACGCGACCGGTATTACCGGGAAAGCCAACTCTTTGGCGGTCTATTCGGCATTCCACAGGAATGTTTGCCGCAGGACTGGACTGCATTTGCAAACTACTTCTCGGCAATGCTGCACTCCGAAATTTTGAGCGTCAGCCAGCAAGCTCGCACGATGGCGCGGCGCCTTATTGCCGGTGCTGACTTATGGCTTCCCGTGGCCACATCATATCAGGATCTCACTGTGGCGCTCATTCCCCCGCCACTTCGTGAGCGTTTTGGTTTTTCATTGAGTGACGCACAGAAGCGGGAGATCCGTCATGCTGTCGCGTTAACGCGGCAATTGTATCCGCTCCTTCCGGCGCGGCTACGCTATGTTGGGCCTTTTCAGGAGACAGACGAACGCCTTGCCGGAAGGACAAGCCTGCAGGTGCGGTAAATTTTGGATCAATTTTTCTCGCCGGCGCACTCAGCAAAATCCTCTTCGACGGCGTTTTAAGCTTACTCGCTGGTCGTATATCGTTGCGGCATGGAGCTGGTGTACACCATACGAACTCCTGATTGCCCGGGAAAACGTCTGACGGAGTCACAGAACTGACCAACGAGGCTTAAAGCGAGATTCGGTCAGCCGGCGCCCATATTGAAACGATTTCAACTGAGGTGGGAGAGCAAGCCTCGCGCGGCAGTCGCAACCGGAATCCCGTCTCGGTAAATCAAACGATTGTCGGTCAAAGCAGCCAGCCTTGGGCCGGGCGTGAGGACGCCGACTAAATTTAGCGGATCCGCGCCCGATAGCGAAATCCATTGTTCTGAAGGCCAGTAAACCACCGCGCGACCGCGGGATGGAACAGCTGTGAAAGGTTCATCGGTCGGGAGGACACAAGGCACTCATATATCGGAAGACACATTATATATACACGTACCGCCACGCTTTTGGCTGCAAGGGGCCACTTGACTATAATTTGGGGACCGAAACGAGGCTCGCGTCGCTTGTACGCTGATTAATCGCTCGCGAGTTTTCTTCGAGGACCTCCCTGAGAATCGGCCGGATTATGAGGCTTTTGATAGGTATTTTGCGCAAAATTATCACGAACCGTACTATGCAAGTTACACGACAGAGGATTTCGGTGCACTCGCATCAGAGTGCGGCCTTGCCACGTCCGAAGCGTCATAGCCTTCGTTTCCAAAGTCATGGTCTCGACAAAGCGGTAGCCTGAAAATGACCGGCTTAGACCGGCCACCATGAAGTGAAAAAATATACTAGGCTGAGGGCTTGCCGAGTACGCCGATCTCAAACGGACGCTCCGCGGCATAGGGAAACCAGACGTTTTTTTGAGAGCCAACGATCAGCCCGCTCGCCACAGCTCTGGCAGCTTTGCTAGAGCGCCAGCAAGTTGCCGCGCCTCATCGCGCGTGAATAGTGTGGTGGCCGATCGCCGGCGGTGCTCGTCTTTGAAATAAACGTGACTCAACGCCTGTCCATTGCGGTCCCGCACGACAAAACATGCAGCCATCTCTTCCACGGACCAAGGGGAGGGATGCGACGATCTGATTTTGTCTTGACCCGGTTCCCTCGCGCTCGATTGCGTATGTCTCATGGGCCCAACCCCCCGTTGCGCCATGTAGTATTCTTAGTTTAACCGTATTTCGGCCGCTTTACGATCGCAATCGCGTGCCGCCCCCTTTTTTTCCATTCACTGTGCCAAACTGGCAACTGTTTGGAGCCTTCCCTAACAGCCCCGCAGCTTGGTTCGGCCGCGATCCGCATTGGCGCAGACCGGCTTCAAGAGCCGGTTCCTGGACTAGCAACCTGAGGTGCTTTGGGGAGCTCCGGGAGGAACGCCCATGCGTTCTTGATTTTTGCAGTTTCGTCAGCTCTAGCGCTTCCGCTCAAGGCGTTGAGGCTGCATGCGAAGCCGACGCAATCGAGGCGTGGCGAGCGACATTGCCAAAAAAGCAACGCGTCCGACGCTGGCGCGCCTCCAGGGCACGGCAACGGCCGATGCCCCGCCGATATTAGACGCGACGGATTGGCCGCATGGCCACCCCCCCTCGTCGCTTCAGTTTGTTGTGCGGCTAGGGCCGGATCATTTTCATGATGTACGCCAGCTCAAAGCTTAGCTTGATGCTCTAGTTGTATTTTGTCCTCAAGGCAATAATAACCAGACAGGCGGCTCAGTACTTTGTGGCGCTGCCAGTCATTGAGGACGCGGGTCAGGTTCTCGCGTGCGATGCCTGCCATCGCGGCAAGATCGTTCTGCCCGATCTTCTGACGGATGACGATCCGACTGGGCGCGACCTCTTGCCCGAAATGATCCACCAGCTCCAGCATCGTCCGCGCGACCCAACCTTTGAGCGAAAGGAAGCTGCTGGCTGCTACCACGGTGTCTGTGCACCGCAGCCGATGAGCGAGAAGCTTCACCAGCGATTTGTAGACCTCGGGATATTCTTCTGCAAAAGCCTCGAACTCGGCTCGGCTTAGCCAGCTGAGTGTGGCATCGCGCACCGCCACCACCGTTGCCGAACGCGGCAGCCCG
>DATLJR010000092.1:0-35469 GCA_035538755.1 Pseudolabrys sp. | reverse complement strand
TCGATGCCGAGCACTCGCGCCGTTTGAAGGTTGATGACGAGCTCGAATTTGGTCGATTGCAGCACCGGCAGGTCGGCGGGTTTGGCTCCCTTAAGGACGCTACCGGTATAGACGCCGACTTGACGAAAAGCATCCCCGATGTCGGTTCCGTAGCTCATCAGCCCACCGACTGCCGCATAAACACGCAGGGAATAAGCCGCCGGAATCCTGTTATGCGCCGCCAAAGTAATAAGTTGTACGGCGCGGCCAACAAAAAATGCGTCGCCGCCGACGAAGAGCGCATCGGGGCGCTCACGCGCGAGTGCGGCAAAGGCGGCATCGATCTCTCTGATTGAGTTGGCATTAAGGATCTGGAGTTGCAGCCCGAGGGTCGCAGCAGCTTCCTTCGTGCCTTGCAATGTGGCGTCCGTGGTTGCTGGATTACTCGGATTGACCAAAACGGCAACACGAACAGCCTTGGGCACCAGTTCATGCAGGAGCCGCAATCGCTTGGCCACCGTTTCCTGGACGAGAAAATTGGTGCCTGTTGCGTTGCCACCAGGCCGGGCAAGACTGGTGACCAGACCAAGCTTGACCGGGTCGTCGCCGACGCCAAAGACGATCGGGGTCGCCGAAGTTGCAGCTTTGGCTGCGACCGAGGTCAGGTTGCCGAGCGTAGCGATGACTGCCACCTGTCGATGAACCAGATCAGCCAGCAGAGCTGGCAGGCGATCGTACTGGCCCTCTAACCAGTGGTACTCGACGCTGACGTTCTGGCCTTCGACGTAACCGGATTCGTTGAGGCCTTTGCGGAATGCCGCCATATAACGCGCGTTGGCTTCGGACGACCCGTCTCGGACAAAGGCGACCACCGGCAGCGCCGATTGCTGCGCCAGCGCCGCAAGCGGCCAGGTTGCCGCAACACCACCGACAAGGCCGATAAATTCCCGCCGCCTCATGGCCGTCTCCGGCACGAACGCAGGACATACGAAGCATAGCACCTGGAACAGGTTTGCCTATGTCCGCTTTGGGCCAAAAGCAGACATGTGCGGTGCAACTAGGGATGTCCGCTTTTGGCCCAACACCAGGTCGCCTATTCGATCCCCCCGTCAGTGGGTGACTAACGGGGACGACAAATTGAAACCGAGCGCTTTCGCACGTCCGAATTTATTCCCGGACGGTCTTCGCAATGCCGTGATCCAGAAGTGAAGCATTTGGCGGGAATAGCGCAGGTCGTTTTGCAATCTCATGCACGTACAGTTTTCAACCCCAGGAGTAACAACATGATGAAGTTTCCTAGCACCTTCAAGGATGAAAGCCTCCTGACTTACCAAGTATCCGATGAGGCACTGGAAACTGCAGGAGGGAAAGAGATAGCTGTGAACTTTACCCTTGGGCCCTGCACGGGCTTGTCTGTATGTCCCGCGATCAACTGGGACTGCGCAACTCCAAAGATTGGAGGCATCCCATGTCAAACAGCATCCTGAACTGGACCGGCCGGGTCGCTATCGAAGGCCGGATCGCCGAATATCGTCACCCCCAAAACGGGAATGAGTTGACGATACCAGGTGATTACCACCCGCCCTTCGGCAAAGCTGACCGTCAGGCAAAAGCCACGAGGTGGCTCTGGCAGAGTTACATCATCTGATCGCCCAAGCAGGGCGCGCGGTTCGTTTAATCGAACCGAACGTAAGGTGCAAAAAATGCCACTGTTATTCTATTTGCCGTTCGTCATTTCGACGGGCTTGCGCGAGGTCGCGCAGGGCGAAACGAGAACTGCCGCAAGGTACGGATGGGCCGGTTTGTCGAAGCCCATATGGCGCTGATTTGTGGAAAGGTAATCACTTGGTTTGTCGGCTGCCGACTTTGAGTTGTACAGCCTTGCGAGGATGGGATGAAAGCAGCATGCTTGGGATGCAAACCCGCGTATGGATACAGGAGCAAAGGGAGCTCTCCCTGCTGGCGCGACGTGATGCTGCATTGGTGGGCACGGCAACCGTTGGAGCCGTCTTGCGCACCCGAACAAGCTTTTCGAAAGCATCTCAACCCGAAACGCAGGTCAATTTCGACGTCCCCGAGAATGCGTACGATAGACAAGATCTCGCAATATGTCAGCGAAGATGAACCATTGCGCCTGCACGCGGCCTATTCCGCGTCGTGCTGCATGTTGTCTGCCTGCCGGTCCAGCCATCGGGTCGAGCCACCACGCGTTCCAGATGACTTGATCTATTTCAAAGATGCGTTCCGAGGAAAATTGATCAATGTTGATGGCCCGGTGTGTCACACCTCTATTTCCGCACCTCCGTATTGCACCTAGGTATAGTTTTGCGTCCCTTTCGATGATTGACCACACCGTCCGTATGCTGGCGCGGCCGCCCAGTCGCGCTTTATTTTCTGCGTGTTGAAGATCGAAATGCAGGCACCCACTTCATGACAAATACAAATGAGCGCGCAACTGCACAGGTGCTTAATACAAGTAAGCATGGGACTACACAGGTGTTTGGTCTGTCGCTGACTGCCATTTTTGTGGGCCTGTTGATCCTGAACGGCATTTCTTTTTGAAGCCAGCCGGGCGGCACGCGCCAATGCCAGTTAGGTTCGGTGAACATGGTTGCGACACGCCGAGCACAAGGAGTGGGACGATGCGCCTGCTGTAGTGGTCGATCTCCATGCGGAACCCTGAAGGATGCCGCCACGTTGTGGCAACTGGTGGAGCGGGAGAAGATGGACAACACCACTGTGGTGGTGACCGAGTGACCCTATGCCTGCAAAAATGCGATCACGTACCCGTTGGCTTGTGGTGGCGGCTGTTCTGGCGTTAGCCCAGTCGGCCAGTGTGGCAGTGCAAGCCCAGTATTTCTGGAACTGGAACCAGCAGGATCAGTACAACAGGCAGCGGTCGCGGCCGCAGTCGGGCGGCTTTTTCGATTGGTTTGGTGGCGGCCAATACAATTCGCGACCCCGTGACGACGAGTACTACCGTCAGCCGCGCCACCGGCAACGCACGCAACAACAACAGCCAAATCAACACACGCAACAAGAGCCAGGCGAAAGCTCGCGTGCGCCGCCGCCGAAAAAAACGGAGGCGAAAGACGAGCAAACCGGACCTACGACTTCGATCGTGGTGATGGGCGACGATATGGCCGACTGGCTTGGCTATGGCCTCGAAGACGTTTTCTCCGATACGCCGGAGATTAGCGTCGTTCGCAAGAACAAACTTAACTCAGGCCTGCTGCACTACGACGCGAAAGGTGATCTCGACTGGTGGCATGTCGCGCGCGATACGTTAGCGCAAGAGAAGGTCGACTACGTGGTCATGATGCTGGGCCTCGGCGACCGTCAGGCCATTCGTGTAAAGGATCTTGCCAAAGAGGCTGATACAAGAACAAATGACCAGCAGGCTAAAGATCAGGCGGCCAAGGATCCGCAGGCCAAGGACCGGCCGGCCAAAGACCGGCAGGCCAAGGACGAAGCCGAAAAAAAGGATGGGCAGAAGCCCGCGACGACATCCGATACGGACGAGAACGGCACGCCCTCAGCGCAACGTAACAAAAAAACTGCTGCCCCTGCCGAGTTTCGCAGCGAGGAATGGGAAAAGATCTACTCGCGGCGCATCGACGACACGATTGCCGCTCTCAAGAGCAAGGGCGTGCCGGTCATCTGGGTCGGTCTGCCACCACTTCGCGGCACTCGCTCTTCGAGCGACGCGGCGTATCTTAATGAGCTTTATCGCGCTCGTGCCGAGCGCGCCGGCATTAAGTATGTCGACGTGTGGGATGGCTTCGTGGATGAAGCCGGCAGGTATTCCAACTATGGCCCCGACTATGAAGGACAGGTACGCCGGCTGCGATTGAGCGACGGCGTTTTCTTCACCAAAGCTGGAGCGATCAAGCTCGCACGTTATGTCGAACAGGAATTGAGCCGCTATATGAGTAATCGCGTGCCGGTGGCACTGCCTTCCGGACCGCTCGAGGCGGCGCCCTCCGATTCAAAGCAGACCGAGCGGCCGCTGATGGGGCCCGTAATCTCGCTGACTGGGACGCAGAAGGACCAAGCTAAAGACTCTGACAATCTGCTTGGCGTTCCTGGCAGCAGCCCGGCTCTCGGCGACGCGATTGCCACCAAAGTTCTGGCCAAGGGCGAGACAGTAACCGCCCCGCCCGGCCGCGCCGATAATTTTATGTGGCTGAACCGCAGTCAAACCGAGGGTGCCGCGCTTGTGCCAGATACTCCAATTGCGGAGCAACCGAAGCCAGAGCCGCCTGTGGCGGCCCAGCCAAAGGCTGCGCCCAGCGCTTTGGCCTCGGTCCCGATCGATATCAAGCAACAGGAGCGGAAGAAGGGCAGCGGCGGGAGGCTCACGCAACAGAAGCCAGCGAAAAACGCGGCATCGCCGCAAGTAACACCGCCGACGCCGCCCCAGGATGACGTACCGCGGCCACCAATGCCGATAGGACCTTCAGGCAGTCCCTTCGGCCCGAGGCGTTAACCTCTTCGTTCGCTATCTTGCTGTTTGGCTCAACGCCCCGCCAACCATCAAACCATAACACTATTACACGCCCGTCGCTTGAATGGGGTAGATTCCAGCTCTTAGACGCAGGTTTTAGTGAGACACATGGGTTCTCCACTTTCCCGCCTCGTCACACGTGTCGCCTATGGTGCTCGCCAGCTGCCGCGGGTCGCATGGTTTGTTGGGCACAGTCTTGCTTTGCGCCAGCTGTCCGAAGTCGCGCAACGCCAAGAGGGTCGGAAAGCGCGACGTCGCCCCCGTACTGATTTGCCGGTCCCTGAACGCAATCAGATCTACGCGGATATGGCTGCGCTCTTTCGGCAGGATCTCGCGAATGTTGAGGCGGGCATCTACCCGCTGCCCATCGATCATGACGGGTCTTTTGCTACGCTGCTTCATCGGTCGCGGATTTTCTTCGAGGACCTCCCCGCCATCCATGAACGCCGCAAACGCCGGTCCAAGACGGAAGTCCTGACCGAGAGCACACGTGGCAAGCGGCCGCATTACTATTTGCAAAATTTCCATTTCCAGTCGGGCGGCTGGATGACTGACGATTCGGCCGAGCGGTATGACACTCAGGTCGAAGTCCTCTTCAACGGCACAGCCAATGCCGTCCGGCGGCAAGCGCTGCCGCAATTGCGCGAAGCGTTTACTGGGCGGGATCAGCGTAAACTAAGGCTCCTTGACCTCGGCTGCGGCACTGGGCGATTTCTTGATTCGGTGAAGCAGGTCTGGCCGCGGCTTCCGACAATCGGTTTGGACATGTCGGAAGCCTACATCAGACATGCCAAGCGTGAATTGAAACGCTGGTCGCGAATACGTTTTATTGTCGGGAAAGCGGAAGCGCTCCCCCTACCCGACAACAACCAGGACGCTGTGACCAGCATTTTCCTGGTTCATGAACTACCACCAAAAATACGGCGCAGGGTATTAAGTGAATGCGCCAGAGTTCTTAAGCCAGGTGGACGGCTAGTGCTCATTGACTCGCTCCAGCGCGGCGATCGGCCGGACTACGAAGGGATGTTAGAGCTTTTCCCGCAGAGTTATCACGAGCCGTATTATGAGAGTTACACTAGAGAGGACTTTTGTGCTCTGGCTGCACAATGTGGCTTGAAGTACATCCGGACGATCAATGCTTTTGTCTCCAAAGTGATGGTTTTTGATAAACGTGCGCTATGAGCGCATGCCAAAGACCGAGTTGCAGCAAGCAGGTCTGTAGTTCTCAAGTAGCCGTTTTTTGTAAATGTCAACGACAAACCATGGCTTGCGACTTCTAGACCGTTGTTAGACGACGCATGAACGACGGCCGCAAAAAGGTCCCGATGGTCTAATGGTCCATGTCAGTCCTGTCGCCTTCACGCCAGGTCCACTGCGAAGCGCTTGAGATCAGCCAAGGAGCAAAAAGTCAGGGCACCTTCATGAGTAGCTCGTAGGACCACCCGAGGCGCCTGGCCTGCCTCAAATGCTTCCTGCCAACGGGACGCACATAAGCACCAGCGGTCGCTGGGCTTCAGTCCAAGAAATCCTAATGCCGGTACCGGTGTCGAAAGATCGTTGCCACGCGATTTTGAAAAATCGAGAAACGCTGCAGTCATCACCGCGCAGACCGTGTGACTTCCTACATCCTCTTGTCCCGTGTCGCAGCAGCCGTCCCGATAAAAACCCGTCATAGGTTTGATCGAACAGATTTCGAGTGGCTCGCCGAGCACGTTTCGAGCCGTCTGTTGGGCATGGCCGCCATTATCACCGGGATCCCGCAGCATTATCGTCCCTTACTTCATTCATTGGCTGATGCCATCGACGGGAAATGTTATGAAGCAATCCTGAACTGCGCCCTACGGCTTTGGGGAGGTACGACTCGCTACGTTAGCCTTGCTCACCTTTACCGTACTTTCGGGATGGCGCTCCCGCGGAGTAGTTATCGCTAGATCCCCAGGCCAAGTTGTTAGCTTCCGAAGTTCGCCAACGGTCTTTGCGGACACTCCGATTTCTGGGTCCACCTCGACTCGCATCTTGTCTGGCAAGCCATGAAGGATGATCTCGAGGGCAGCAATGCTTTTGGCTTTAAATCGCATAAGGCCTCCCTCACTTCCGATTGCCGTTCGCAGAGGATGACGTGGTGTCGCCCGGCGGTTGCGGCAGCCACGATAGGAGCGGCCACGGCAGCGCCAGGGTGCGCGCAGTCCCGAGCCATGGCAGCCAGGCAAGTTGCGCGGCTTGCGCCCAGAAAGCGAACGCGTTGGTTAGTTCGAGCGTACGGCCGAAGGCCTCAAATGAAGGCGTCGCCCTAAGATTGATCGAAATCTGCTCAGCGTCGCCCTCGACGGCACGCCTATGCATGATCTCGATGTCGAGACCCGGCAGGCGAGCGGTTGCGTGGGTCGTGTCTGTCTGAATGGCATCTTCTTGACCGTCTGGCATAGTTCCCTTGAACTCTTGCACGAGCGCACCCCATCCTACTGTCGAGGCAAGTCCATCCCGACAACCTCGGCAAATGGAATAGCTAGGTACGCAGCGCGGTCCTCGTCAAGGCGGGCGTGACGGGCTTTCCAGTCGGAGTCAGTGCGCGACCTGATGTCTGCTTTGGGCCAATAGCGGACTCGTGCAGCGCAGCAAAAAAAACATTGTTATTCGATGGTCCGATCGGGCGACAGAGCGAAAACTGTGGCCCAGTGACGCCTAGAGGCTTGGCGGCTTGCGATGATCATCAGCCCGTACTTGGGACAAATTTCTAGGATAGATTCGAAGTCGCATTCACACGCGGCGCGGACGCGGTAGCGTCAAGCTTACGTAGTGCATCGAGCGATTCAGCAGCTCTTAGCTCCCAGGCCCGCGCTCCTTGACGCTTTGCCACTGCAACAGCTGCCTCGTAATAAGTCTCTATTTCTGAAACAGATTTGCCCTGTACGCGAAGGATATCGCCCTTGAGGCGATGAATTTCGGCTTCATACCAGCGGCCGCCACTCGCGCCGATCTCGGCCAGTATCCGCTCGACCAATTCCATAGCTGGTTCCAATTGTCCGCTGGCGGCCAACGCGCGCGCAAGGTGGTAATGAGCAAACTGCATCCAGATCAAAGTACCGGTCGCCTCCAGTCCGCGAATGCTGTTCCGAAGGTCGGCGAGTCCTGTTTCAACTTCGCCTAGATCGACACGCGCCCAACCTCGCAACATAAGCCCCCCCGCCGACCACTGCGGAAAGCCATATTCATTGGAATAGGCGATGGTGCGTTCAGCGACCGGAAACGCAGCATGCGCATTTCCGGCTACCAAGTAGGCTCCCGCAAGGAACGAGAGGACGTAAGAGACACTATGCGGATGACGCAATTGCTCAGCGTAAGCTAGCGCGTCGCGACTATGCGCCAGGCCCCCTTCGGTGTCGCCAAGGAGAACGATAGTAAGCCCTAGATAGGCCTGCGCCGTACTCCTGAAATCCTGGGAAAAGATGAGAGCCGCAGGCACGTGCTGAGCGGGGAGTTTTATTGCGTTTTGTAATTCGTGCTTAGCCGCGGTGAGTTCGCCGAGCGTGAATAGCGACATCCCAAGTATGCGATGGCCCATCAACAAACCGGTTCGGTCGTTCCTGTTCTGAGCAAGATTCAGCAGGTCCTGTGCTAACTCGCGGGCGTTCTCAATTTCGCCGCGCATGAGATGAGCACCAACCAGACCGCTCAACACAGAAAAAATCTGTGGAGGAGCATTAAGTCTGTAACAAAGGTTCAGAGCACGATTTAACGCAAGCACTGTCTCTTCCGCGCCGAAACCCTTTGCTGCCATCGACGCAGCTGCAAACGATTGTTGAATTTGTATCTCCAGTTCGAACCGCTCTTTGTCCTCGGGCAACTCCTGCAACAATTTGAGCGCCGACTGAAAATGGGTAATCGCTTCCATAAAGGCCGATCGCTTGCTCGCTTGTTGGCCAGCCTTGAGCCAGTATTGGATGGCCGGTTTCACCTCGCGTGCCTGCGTATAGTGGTAACCAATGATCTCAGGCGCACCTTCGGCTACATCTACAAACTTCGTCGCTAGCGTCTTGGCGATCCGCGCGTGCAACGGTTGGCGTTCGCTGCGCAACATGCTGGTATAAGCTGTGTCCTGCACCAGCGCGTGCTTAAACACATACATCTCAATCGCGCTCTGCTCGCGCCTGAAAATCAAACCCGCTTGCTGCAATCGGTCGATCGCCTCGCGCACGTCTTCGTGCGGCAATGAAACAACGGCCTCAAGCAAATCGAAGGCAAATTCACGTCCAATCGCCGCCGAGACTTGCGCCACTGTTTTGGCCGACGGGAGTTGATCGAGCCTTGCCATCAGGGAGTTGTGTAACGTGTCCGGCACTGCTGGGGTCCAAGTTAATCCGCATGCAACCGCGTCCTTATTGCTCAGACCCTCGCCGAGCACGGTTTTGGTCACTTCTTCGACAAATAGCGGTACGCCATCCGTTTTGGAAATAATCTGCCCGACGATAGCGGTAGACAATTCGTCCCCAGGATCCAGCGACCCGATCATGGAGGCGACTTGTGCCGGCGAAAGTCGATCGAGATCGAGCCTCGCATCTGTCTTCCAAGGCAAGCGAAATTCAGGTCGAAATGTCGCGACGATCAGAATGGGCCATTCTGAAATGTTTTGCCGAATCAGATCCAACAGTTCCGATGAGGTATGATCGGCCCAGTGAATATCTTCGCAAACTAGGATAACTGGCTGACGCTGGGTCTGCGCGCGCAGCAACTCGAGCATGGCGGCGAACGTCAGGCGTTTTTGTTGCTGGGGAGTCAGCTCCAACCGCGGATAGTGCCCATCTATGGGAATGCTAAGCAGCGCAGCGAGCAACCGCACAATCAAGTCGCGTTTTTCGCTTACTCTATCGCTAACAAACGACTCAAGATTTTGTAGCTTTGTTGCTGGGAGTGCATCATAGCTAATGCCCATGACATCATGGAGATGGCGAACGACCGGATACCACGGGCTGCTCACGTGATATGAGGAGCATTGCAACGACAACACTCGCGTGCTGACGCTGGGTAGCAAATTGCAAAATGTCGAAATCAGCCGCGATTTGCCAATACCTGGTTCGCCGGAGATGGCGACGAATTGTCCGTTCCCTTCTTTCGCTTTCTCGAAGGAGGCCTGCAGAAGCGTAAGCTCTAAATCGCGCCCGATTAGCGGCGCTCGCCGCACAGACTGGCGCGCTTCGAAGCGGCTTGCGCCGCTATTGCGCAACACGGCCGACACACGAACCCGTTCCGAATGACCTTTGATGTCGTGTTCGCCCAAGTCCATAAACTCAAACAGCTGTCCAAGCAGCCGTCGCGTCGTTGGCGCCACGAGAATCTGATTCGGTTTTGCAATCTGCTGCAACCTTGCCGCTAGGTTGGGGGCTTCGCCAATCAACGCGAATTCCCGGCTGGGGCCTTCCCCGATCAAGTCACCCACAACCACAAGTCCGGTCGCAATGCCGATACGCATCTCGATTCGCGTCACGTCCGGAAAAGACAGCTTCGCGACAGCTTTGGTCGCCTCGAGGGCGGCCTCAACCGCGCGCTCGGCGTCGTCCTCGTGCGCGGCGGGAAATCCGAAATAGGCGAGAATGCCATCGCCCATGTATCGCGCGATGTGCCCGTCGAAGCTATGAACTGCGTTCTCACAACAAGTCTGGAATGTGCGCAGAACCTCGCGCAAATCCTCTGGGTCCAGACGCGTGGAAAGCGCGCTCGAACCTACCAGGTCGAAAAAAAGCACTGTAATGTTTCGTCGTTGGGCCTTAATGCCGTTCGTCTCCGCAAAATGGATGTTCGACTGCCGTCAACGATTATTGGAAATTTTTTTTTCGCTGCTAGCAACCTGACGTCCGACGAATTTACGCAGCGGTTATGCAGCACATCCCGCCGCTACGCGACGCCGTTTTGGCTCAAAAGCAGACATAAGCAATGCAAAAGGCAATGTCCGCCAAGGGCCAAAAGCGGACAACAGGTTCGCCCGTCACGAAATCAAAGTCCAGCAACAAGTCTTGCCAGCGTGAACTAGCTCACATTTGCTCGCCGCATCCTCGGCTAAGCCGGTGACGGCCGGCCAACATTGGAGGCAATCCATGAACGTTTCCATCGACGCTGCCACAGTCCTCGAGCGATCGGTGAGCAAAGGGCAAAATCGTCGCATTGCGCTTTGGTCCTCGATTCTCATCGTGATGGCACTCACGACCGTCGCCTTCGTCGCGCTGGATGCTTCATTGACGCCGGAGCAGCGTGTCGCGCTGTCTTCAGGTTCCGGCGCGTTCCCTTGAGCAAGCAGTATCGGACTCAGGAGATCGTGTGATGCCCAATCAGCTTGACTACATTGACCGTGAGCAACTGATCAAAGACGCAAAATGCGCTCGAATGAAATTCGTAAGCCAAAATTTTACATCTTTCGTCTACGGCTCCGGTTTGCTCGGTCTACTCTGTACTTTTGGTATAACGGTTTTGACCGCAAATCGCTACCAGGAAGCGAATCGTCAATTTGAACGCGCACTGGACGCGACCGTTCAGATGGAAGAGTTCGTGGAAATGCTTACCCACGCAAATAAGATTTCGTCGAACTCTACAAGAGAGATTGCACAGCTAATGCGACATCCTCAGTACAACTGCGATCTGGTCTCTTGCGATGCGGCTCTTGAGAGACGAAATCACATTGTTCGCTCGGAACTAAATGAGCTGCTCGCGAGCGCGACACGTCCTGATGAGGCGCAAATTAGCCACGCGGCGAAGACCATAAGTAGACCGCTCGGCGCAGTACACTGATAATCCGAAATCCACATCTCCGCTTTAGATAAAAGGAGACATGTTCGGTGCAACTAGGGATGTCCGCTTTGGGCCAAAAGCGGACATGGGACCAACCTATTCAATCACCTCGTCGGCGGCATTGAGTAGGCCAAATGGCACGACGAGACCAAGCGTTTTGGCGGTCTTCAGGTTGATAACGAAATCGAATTTCGTTGGCTGCAAAACGGGAAGATCGGCTGGCTTCTCACCTTTGAGAATTCGGGCGACGTAGGTGCCCACCTGTCGATAGGCATCGGTGATACTCGGTCCGTAGCTGATCAGCCCGCCCTCGATGGCATATTCCCGAAATTGATAAATGGCGGGCACCCGATTTTGCGCGGCGAACGCGATGATACGACTGCGGCGAGTATCGAAATACGGGTCGGACGCGACCAGCAACGCCCCGACCCCCGCTCCCGATAACGTCGCAAAGGCCGTATCCAATTCGCTATCGTTACTGGCCTTGACGACCAAGAGTTGTCGGCCAAGTTTTGGCGCAGCCAATTCCAGATCACGTACCTGATTTGCCGAAGGCGGATAATTCGGATTGACGATTGCGCCGAAGATGGTGACCGCAGGCACCACCTCTTGCAGAATGCTGAAGCGCTTCTGCTCCATCGCTTCACTTAAGATTACCGATCCGGTGACGTTGCTGCCCGGACGGTTGAGGCTCTGGACAAGCCCCGCCTTAACTGGGTCACTTCCCGAATTGAACACAACAGGAATAACTGTTGTTGCGTCCCTAGCTGCCCGCGCCGAGGCATCCCCGCCGGTTGCTACCAGCACATTGACGCCTGCCTGCACGAGTTCGGCGGCAAGCACCGGAAGGCGGCCATAGTCGCCGTGGGCCCAGCGATAATCAACGGTGACGTTGCGCCCGTTCACGAAACCGCCTTCGCTCAATCCTTTGTGAAAGGCATTCAATACCTGCACAGTGTCGTCAGGAGATCGCGCGCTCATGAATCCAATGACGGGCAAAGCGGTCTGTTGCGCGCCCGCCGCCATGGTCGTCGACCATACGACTACTGACGCCGCCGCAGCCTTGATGAAGTCCCGTCGTCGCATCGTCACCCCCGATGCTTAGGCAGGACATCGTACCAAGCGATACGAGGGGGCTGGAAGAGGCCAATTGCCGCTTTAGGTCAGAAGCGGACTTGTGCGGTATTGGCCGGGCCGCGTGATAGCCGAAGCCCGGCCACAGCGCGACGCGGCCTACTTCTTCATGTTGTCTTTCGACATCGTGTCCTTAGACATATTCTCCTTATCTTTGGACATCGTGTCCTTCTTTGCGTCTTTCGACATCGTTTCCTTCTTCATCGAGTCTTTTGCCTGACCATCCTTCGACATGGTGTCTTTTTTCATGTCGTCCATGGCAAGGGCCGGCGAGCCGGCAAGGGCGATCGACATGAGGGCTGCAATCGAGGCTGAGACTATACGTGTACGAGACATTGCTGGATGCTCCTGGAAATGTCTAACGATGGTGATATCAACCCCATCGTTACTCATTCGAACCATCAGGCGTGCAGGTTACATATCGAAGCGCAAATTTATGAAGCGATACCGAGCAGGCGTCCGCTGAAGGCCCAATTTGCGACGATCACAAGGGCAACCGCGCAAGCATGCACCGCAAGATCGGTCGCCGCCGCGTCAAAGGGGTGAAAGAAATTGAGTAGCGTTGCCGCTGCCGCCGCGGTCGCTAACCCGCCGATAGCGGCCGTCAATCCAGGCTGCAATGAGCACGCGCGCCGAAGCATCACGAACATCAAACCTGATAGCGGTATCGAGACGCCAATAATGAACATTAGGCAGTCACGTGCTTCATTCAATTCCGCGACGTGAGCGCCCGGCACAAGCCATGCGCGTAGACAACCGATGCCGCTTGCAATGACCCATAGCAGTGCGGCCGGCAATGGCAGCAGGGCCCACGCCCGATTCGCATCGGGGAGGCTGAGTTGAAACGCGGCTAAGGCAGCGAGGACTGCCGTCATGATAGCCCCGGTGACTGCGAGCCACATGTCGGGGGACGCCGAAAGCCGGCTTTCGAGCGCTGGCAGATCAGCGAATCTGGCGAGTGCGAGTGCAACAATGGCAACGACAGCGAGCCAGCCGAGCGCCCGGACGGTCGGCGGCCTCAGGCGCCCCACCGGTTCTAGACCGCTTGCGAGGTCGCGAATGAGATGCTCGTGCGCCGAGCCATTATCGGAGGACATGCCCATCGCTTATTCCGCGCGCTCCAATCTGCCACGCAGCGCCTTTAGTGCGCGGTGTAAATTGACCTTTAAGGACACCTTGCTCCGCTGCGTTAGCGCAGCGGTATCCGCGAGCGAGTGCTCTTCTAAGACGAGATACTGTACCGCCTCACGTTGCTTCATCGGTAAAGCCTCAAGCACACGACTCACGGTTGTTGTTTCGTCCGCGTGCGCAATTCCACGCGCCGGATCAGCTGTTTCATCGGCATGATTTTCAAACGCAAAAGGCGCATGAACTTCTCGCCGCTCCTGTCTGAGGGTTCGCCGGACTAGATCTATCGCACGACGGTCGGTGATGACGCGTAGCCACGCCGTGAATGAACGGCTCGGGTCGTAGGTGTGCCGCGCGCGATGGATAGTCAAAAGGACGTCTTGCACGACGTCGTCAGTGCGGTCGCCCGCTATGTTGCGCCGCCTCGCGACATTTTTGATATACGGCACGCATTCGCGCAGCAGTTCTTCGTAGGCAGCGCTATCGCCAGCTTGGGCGGCTATCATCAAAGCCGACCAACTCCGGTCAAGTTCCACGACAGCCGCGTCTGGAATAGACTTCGCCATTGTCCGTCTAGTGATTTCAGGCTTGAAAACGGAACCACCTCGATGTCCAGCCAAAAAGGCGGGGTCGATGCAAAATAGGTCGTTAAACAAAGAAAAGTCGATAGCGATTGCTCTCACAGTCGGGTGAACCATCCACCGCCTCCCTGTTGAATGGCTGGAGATGTCCATCCGGCCAACGTGTTGTTGTAACGAATGCCCCCTTCTATTCGATGGGTTTCTTGAATTGGTTACATCCAACAAACAAAATCCGACATTGTCCGGTTTGGCCCACAGCAGACATAGTCTGTTGCGCCGCACATTTCTGCTTCCGACCAAAGGACAAGAAGACAGGTCTTAAGCAAGGACTTTCTTCAAGAAGAATTTGGCGTGCCCAGAAGGATACTCGTCCAGCGTACTGAACACTTCGTAGCCAAGTCGCTCATAAAATGGCCGGGCCTGGAAGCTGTGTGTCTCGAGGGTCGCCCCGACCGCGCCCAGCGACTGAGCGTAGGCCTCCGCATTCTGCATAAGCCGCGTTCCGTGCCCTGCACCACGAGCCTTTTCGGCGACCCACAAATAAGTCACATGCAGCCAGCCACCCCACAACTGGCCGAGAACCCCGCCGAGAACGTCGCCGCGCTCGCCGCGCAGCAGGAAGTTGATCGGGAAATAGTCGGGCAATCTTGTAGCGGCAATATTGAAATTGTCGACGCCGCTCACAATGAACTGTCGTTCCTCTTCATCGATGAAAGGCTCGAACTCGATTCGAATTGCTTCCATTACGACGCCGGACTCTCGTAATAATTGCAAATCCATCTACTAGGTATGGCTGTATCAAGAAAGGAAAGCGGAGCGGGCAAACCCGCCCCGCGTTCCTTCGTTCTCTCAGTAGTTATTACTGTGACTGAGCGATTCATTGTAGCCGATGCTGCCCCCACCTGTGACGGCAGAGTCGCTGGAAATGAAAGCCGGACTGGACCTTGGATCCATGGCTAACGCATGCAGCCCGCTGCGATGGGCTCCGTGAGGTGCGGATCCCCTCGCGGTGACATCTTGAACGTTGTCACCGATTGCCCAAGTTTTCGTCTGATCGACAAAATAGGCTGCATGGGAGAAGCTCGGCGCGATGGCCGTAAGCAGCAACGCTGAAGAGAAAGTTAATCTTGCGGCTATTTTCATCACCGAACTCCATTTGACCAGGCAAGATGGATTTCTTGCTGTTGGCGTTCTTATGGTGTGCCGCCGCTTCTCCCTCCATCCCCAAGATGGGCATAGATCCGATAGCACTTTGCTATGTGTCATCGTGATACTGGTTTGACTGAAACAACCGACGACTCAGCAGAGGCTAAATTGGAAGAACCAAAACCAATAGCAAATCCGGGAACCGTACAACAAATAGAGGACGCTTCGCTCAGCCCCAAGCTGGCGGCGTATCGTCGGGAAAGCGAAGTTCGACGACCTGATTTCGCCAAGGCATATAACGACCTTGTCGAGCGGCTGAGTGTATTGGATCAGGGGCGAGTAGGGCCGAAGGTCGGCCATTTAATGCCCCATTTTTATCTGCCGGACGAAGGTGGGCGCCTGGTCTCGCTGCCATCCCTGCTCCAATCGGGGCCAGTGGTAATCAGTATCAACCGTGGTCACTGGTGCCCATATTGCAAGCTTGAGCTGCGGTCGCTTGCGGCAATCAATAATCAAATAGAGCGTCTTGGAGCGCGCGTTATTTCGATTGTGCCGGATAGCGCGCGCTTCACAGACGACTACGTCGCGAACAACGACCTACCATTTCCCGTTCTGAGCGACATTGACCTCGGTTATTCGCTTTCGCTTGGGCTTATCTTCTGGGTCGGCGCGGAGATACAGCGGCTGTACAAAGAAGTTGGGATCGAACTTGAAAAATACCATGGAAATCAGGCCTTTTTCCTCCCGATCGCCGCGAAGTTTATCGTCGGGCCCGACGGCCTTGTGATAGCGCGGCAAGCCAACATCGAATTCCGCGAACGCATGGAGCCCGAGACTGTCCTCACGACCTTGCAGGACCTTCGCGCTGTATGACCGTATACAGATTTCGGCATAGCTACCTGCTATTGGAACCAACGGCGACTACCCTTGGGTGCATACGAGTTTTTTTCGCATTGATGGATCGATGCACAATTGGAGAAGCTATCAGACGAGCTATGACCAACGTTCCGAACTTCGATCTCACGGAATGTTTCAGTGTTCTACTTTCTGCTGACGTTGCCGTCGCCTTGCAGCTCACAACTCGCTGCCATAGCTATCAACGATATATACAATCTTCGTTCGAAAGGGCGCTAAACTGAACTGCAATGGTGACCGTCCGGGGGGACGCGCATGGAAATGCACCAAGTCCGGTACTTCCTGGCCGTTGCGCGAACGCTAAATTTCACTCGCGCGGCAGAGGAATGCCATGTCGCTCAGCCTTCGTTGACACGTGCGATTAAGCTCCTTGAAGGCGAGCTGGGCGGCGATCTTTTCCGGCGCGAGCGACCACGTGTCATGCTCACCCCGCTTGGCGAGCGGATGTTTCCGCTGCTTAAGCAATGTTACGAGAGTGCCCAGAGCGCTCGTGCGCTAGCCGCCATGATCAACGACGGCGAGGTCGGCGCGCTGAAGTTGGCCGTATCCGGCAGCATCGAGCTTGGCCTTATTCTGACGCACGTCAATGAACTGCGAAAAAGTTTCAGTGAAATTGAACTAAAGATCCTCCGGGGTACGGGGCCGCAAATTGTTGAATTTCTGAAAGCTGGGGATGCCGAGCTCGCTGTGGGCACCTCGATTGGCGAGGCCTGGGATCGTCTCGACACTTGGAAGCTGTTTGACGAATCTTTTGACATGGTGTTCAGCCGCTCGCACCGCCTCGGCAGTCAGGAGACGATCCGTCTCGAGGACCTCACGACCGAGCGATTCTTACTGCGCAATCATTGCGAAAAATGCAACGAGCTGGCCACGATACTGCGTACCAAAGGCTTGAACGCGGATCATCGACATGAGGTCTCATCGGACCAAGACTTGCTCGCCCTGCTTGAAGCCAACATCGGGATTGGCTTTCTGCCGCGAACTGTAAACGTACCACAGAGTCTGATGCGTACGACCGTGGAAGGCCTCGAACTCGCGCGCGACGTCAGCCTTTATGGCGTCGCCGGTAGGCAACGCACACCGGTTGCCGCAACCTTCATGAAGATGCTACGGGCTGCAAACTGGCAAAAAACGGCCAAGTAAGCTATTTCAGCTCACCGATCAAATCGTCAATCGCCATACGCTTTCGATAGTCCGGATCGACAAAGCGCGACTTGATCCGACCGTCCTTGCCGACCACGAATGTGGCAGGGATCGGGAGCATCCAGGACTCGTTGCCCTGATATTGTGGAAGTACGCGACCGATTTTGGACATGTATTCCTGCATCTCGGCGCCAACCCAGATCGCAAGATTGAGCGACATTGCGTAACCGTTATCCATGTCCGACAAGATTGGAAAATTTACGTGGCAATCTTCGCGCATCTCGGCCGCAAATTCCTCCCGGTCCGGCACAATGGCTACCATGCGCGCACCTAACGCCTCGATGCGTGGTTGCGCCTTTACCAGTGTGCTAATACTGATGCGGCAGTATGGGCACCAGTGTCCTCGATGGAATGTAACCACAGCCGGTCCCTGAGCTAGCAGATCACTCAAACTCACCAGGCGGCCGGTCTCGTCAGGAAGCACAAATGGCGGCATCACTTCGCCGGGCTGGGGACTACCCTCGCCGGCCTTGTGTTCCCTCAGTCGCGCAACAAGCCGGTCAACGATGGCCGCGGTTGTTGGATGTAATTTCCGCGTGGCATCAGCGAATACATCGAGACGCTCAGCCATTGAGCCGTCCAGTTCGCGCGCCTGCTCGAACGCCTTCCTAAGGTCTTTCACCAGGATTTCTGTAGGCATTGCCAGAATTCCTTCGGCTCCGGATAACGCGGCTTGTCTTCAACTGATAAGCGATCGTCGCGCCAAAAAGCCATAAAATTCAGCGCGTTTTTGATAGCCAGGGTCTATGGATCGCGCCAAAGTCTTGGCGGCCAGAACTTTATCAGAATGTGACGCCCCGCTCGGGGACAACGGGGCGTCACGATGCGACGGTGGGGGACGTGTGGCCGTCACATATTGTGGTCTTTTGGATCACGGCGGACGTCGCCAACGAACAACACGACGGTCTTATCACCGAGGTTCTTCCACCAATGGGCAGTACCGTGTGTTTCGGCCCGGATTTCGCCGGTCTTGTGCACGATTGGGGCAGCGCAGTCGCTGGCGTATTCGTGGATCTCGCCTTCAGCCACATAGATTAGCGCAGGGCGATCGTCGTGGCTGTGCCAGGGGACTATGCCGCCAGGTTCAATTACCAACTTGCGAAAACGCAGTTCACGTCCCGCGATCTTCGCCTGCTCCTTGCCCAGATCGATCGCGCCGAGGGTCGTGTCGGTGACCCCGACGGCTTTAAAATCGACTGCTTGACGCGCGTTTGGCATCCGCTTGTCCGCTGGGCATTCGCCAGCTTGCGCAGAAAATGCGCAAGCAGTCGTAGTCCCGAAAACTACAGCAGCGACGGTGCGGAGCAAAACTTTGCTAGTTAGATTGTGCATTCTCATCTCCTCTCTGTTTCGCCGCGCCATCCGTAGCAGGCGCCGCAGTGATTGCGATGATGTGACGAGACAGATTAAGAAGGAAATGCTCGGTTGCTCTAATCGCGATAGCGGAATGCTATTCGGTATAGGAGACTTCAACAAAACAAATGGCACCGGGCGAGCGTCGGCGCCATTTTTAATTTTCTGCAGGGTTAAACCTTCACGCTCGACGTAATGGAGGCGATTACCATCGACGCCATCTTGAATTGCTCCGTGCGATTGACGATGCCGTGACGCGCAGCGATCCAGGCAAAGTCCGTGTAAACCGTCCAGACTGCACCGCTGCCATCCTGTGTCACCAAAAGGCGAACCGGCCAGTCCAGGCCCGCATTGGGATTTGCCGCGATGAATTGCGTGCCGAGCGGCGGATTGCCGAACACCAAAAGAGTTGATGGGTCGAGCTTGATGCCGGTGTCAGCGGCAAGCTTGGCTTGATCGATCTCGCTGAAGAACCTGATGCCTTTCGCAGCGATGTCCTTCTTCAGACGTTCGATCGTCTCTTCGAAAGGGTAAATGCTTTTGACGCGCACGATGCCGTCGTTCGATTTTGGCAAGGCTTCCGGTGAAATGGCCAACGCCGCGGCCGTCAAGCCGGTCAGGCGCAGGAACTTTGCTCTGGTCAGCATGGTCATCCCTCTGAGCGCGACTCGCGCGTTATTGCGCCAGCCTCCTCATCACCATGCAGCGGGACGATCGACGATAAAATTACAATTCGGCTCTGGTTCCGATAGCAAACAGACATCGGTCTTCACCGACGCAAAAGCCGCCACTTTCGAAGCGCCGGGCTTCGTCGTTCGGTAGAGATCTAGGCTTGAGCGCTGCGTACCGACGCGGGCAACAAAAATCGGCCTTTACAGATTAGATGGTCGATTCGAAATTGCCCCGGGCCCGCGCGGGACGATCAACGTAAGCAACGACAGCCACAAAATGTGCTCAGGCCAACCGCCTGGGACAACAAACAACTGTATAACCATAGTCATCCCAAAAAAGGCCAAGTGCTGAAAGCCGGGACGCTAGTCCAAGAAAGAGAAGAATCGGAAAGACGCGCTCGCCGGCGGTACTGAGATATGCCGCAAGGTCCGGCGCCAGCAGGGGCACTTTGTACTCCTTACGAAAAAGGTAGAAGCTCTCTTCGCGAATGGAAAAGCCCGCCACCTTTGTCTGGCCTGAGCGCCAGAAAACATCGGCAACAGCAAAGCGCGCGGCAAGCGCGATCACGCTGTAGGGAATGCGTTCGGTAAGGTCTCCTCCCTTTTCAAGGAATTCGCGCACGACCATGGGCGTCTCCCGTCGGCTGTTACTCCGGCAAGAAAGCGCGTCTCCAAGGCGATTTAGAAATACCAAACGGTGAAACGCACGATAGCTGCCGTCTATCCCGCCTCCAAAGCCGCTCGCTATCGTCAATCTAGCCAACCGGCATTTCCGGCCGATCCAGTCCGCATGCACACTGACGGCAACAACGGCGCCCCGCGCCATCACAGAGAGGATCGGGCCATGAACATTCAAACGCCGCTTCGTCTTGAACAGAGATCCCGTCCGCTCGAGGGCCGGGTTTCCCTCGTGACAGGGTCAACCAGTGGGATTGGCCTTGGAATCGCTCGCGCGCTCGCAGCCGCCGGCTCCTCTGTCATGCTCAATGGCTTTGGCAAGCCAGAAGATATCGCCGAGATGCAGGCCAGAATTGCTTCCGAGTTTGGAGTGAGAGCCTGGTACTCGCCGGCGGACATGTCAAAAGCCGCCTCGATTGCAGAGATGATGACTAGCCTCTTGAATTTGTTCGGCCATCTCGATGTCCTCGTCAACAATGCCGGGATTCAGCACGTTTCCCCGCTCGAACAATTCCCTGTCGAGAAGTGGGAAGCAATTTTGGCCATCAACCTTACGTCAGCGTTCCATACGACGCGTGCAGCGCTGCCTTCCATGCGCGACAACAATTTCGGCCGCATCATCAACATTGCTTCGGCGCATGGGCTCGTCGGGTCAGCTTTCAAGTCGGCCTATGTCGCGGCCAAGCACGGCATTGTTGGCTTGACCAAGGTCACGGCGCTCGAAACCGCCGAAGCCAACATCACCTGCAACGCGATCTGCCCAGGTTATGTCTATACGCCGCTGGTCGAGGCCCAGATCGATGGCCAAGCCAAATCGCACGGAATTCCTCGCGAGCAGGTCATTCGTGACGTGTTGCTCGCTCAACAGCCGAACAAGCGCTTTGCAACCGTCGAAGAGCTCGGCGCGCTGTCAGTTTTTCTTGCGAGTGACGCTGCTGCGTCGATCACTGGCGCGGCGCTGCCGGTGGACGGTGGCTGGACTGCGCATTGAGAGAACCGGCAAACACCTCTACCTCAACGGCAACGACTTCGGGAGGAACTTATGGACAGAAATTCATCAGCGGGCGTAACGGCGCTTGCGGAGACACAACGCGCGAAGGACCGCCAGATCGTCCTGGTTCTGCAGGGTGGAGGCGCACTCGGCGCCTACCAGGCCGGGGTTTATCACGCGCTGCATGAACGTGGCATTGAACCAGATTGGATCATCGGGACATCGATCGGCGCAATAAATGCTAGTTTGATTGCCGGGAATCCACGTGAGGCTCGACTACAGCGGTTGCAAGAATTCTGGACGAGGATGGCGTATCAGCCGCGATTTGCCGTTCCGTCTTGGAACGGATTGCCCGACATGATCTCGTATTGGAGGACAATTCTGCGAGGCATTCCGGACTTTTTCGAACCAAACCCCGGCGCATTCCTCGGCACGCACGTTCCCCTCGGACCAGATTCCGCAGGCTTTTACTCGACCGCACCGCTGGAAAAGACGCTGCTTGAACTTGTCGACTTCTCTCTCGTGAACCGATGCAATCCGCGGCTCACCGTTGGCGCTGCGCACGTGCGCACCAGTCAGATGAAATACTTCGATAGCCGCGACGGCGAGATCAGCGTGAAACACGTCATGGCGTCAGGCGCGTTGCCGCCGGCCTTTCCGGCCGTGCGCATCGATGGCGAGCTTTATTGGGACGGAGGAATATTGTCGAACACGCCTACCGAAGTGATCTTCGACGACAATCCGCGCAAGAACTCACTGATTTTCGCGGTTCACTTATGGAACCCGATGGGCGATGAGCCGAAAACCATCTGGGAGGTCCTCAACCGTCACAAGGATATCCAGTACTCGAGCCGGGTCGCGAGCCACATCGCGCGACAACGACAATTGCATCACATGCGTCGTATTATTCGCGACCTCGCCAGAATGCTGCCGGAAGAGGTCCGCCGAAGCGAACAGGCGAAGGCCCTCGCCGCTTACGGTTGTCACACGACCATGCACGTCGTGCGCTTGCTGGCGCCGCAACTTGAGAACGAAAACCACACCAAGGACGTGGATTTTAGTCCGTCCAGCATCCGCATGCGTTGGGAGGCCGGCTACGCAAAGACCATGCGCGCGCTCGATCAGTCACCCTGGGAAGGAGAGTTCGATTCGCTGGAAGGCGTGGTTCTTCACGAGCCTCGCTCAGAGCTCGTGGAGGCAGCGGAATAACAAAAGCCTCTTCCGCGTAGGCAGTGAAATGACGGAGAAGCCAATGGAAAGCTATGACGCAATCATCATCGGAACCGGCCAGGCGGGCCCAGCGCTTGCACAGCGTCTAGTCGATAGCGGGCGAAACGTCGCTGTCATCGAGCGCAAGTTTTTCGGCGGTACTTGCGTCAATACCGGCTGCACGCCGACCAAGACCCTGGTGGCGAGCGCCTACGCCGTGCACATGGCGCGGCGTGCGACCGATTTCGGCGTGAACATCCCATGCGAGATCACCGTCGATATGAAGGCGGTCAAGGCTCGAAAGGATCATGTGTCCGGCCGATCGCGCAACGGTGTCGAGCAATGGCTGAAAAATCTCAAGGGCTGTACGGTATATGAGAGCCATGGTCGCTTTGCCGGGTCACATTCGGTCGAGGTCGCGGGCGATACCCTCAAAGCCAAGTGGATATTCATCAACGTCGGGGGACGCGCCCTGGCGCCGCCAATTCCGGGACTTGATGAGGTCGGCTACTTCACCAACAGCTCGATCATGGATGTGGATTTCCTCCCGCCCCATTTGATCATTCTCGGCGGCAGCTATATTGGCCTTGAATTCGCGCAGATCTATCGTCGTTTCGGCAGCGAGGTATCAATCATTGAACTGGCACCGCATCTTATCGCCCGGGAGGACGAAGATGTTTCAATCGCAGTCGCCAACATCCTGCGCGGCGAGGGCATCAAGATACACGTCAACAGCAAAGTCGAGCGGGTTAGTCGACAAGGCAACTACATCGCGGTCGAGGTTGTGCGCGATGGAATTGCCGCGCAAATCACCGGATCGCACTTGCTGACGGCTATCGGGCGTCGTCCAAACACCGATGATCTCGGATTGGAAACCGCCGGCATTGCCACGGATGACCGCGGCTTTATCAAAGTGGATGACCAGCTCCGCACGAACGTAGAGGGCGTTTGGGCATTGGGCGACTGCAACGGACATGGCGCCTTCACCCATACATCCTACAACGACTTTGAGATCGTCGCGGCTAACCTCCTCGATCGCAAGCGACGATATGTGTCTGACCGGATTCCTGCCTACGCGCTCTACACCGATCCACCGCTCGGCCGTGTCGGTATGACCGAGGCCGAGGTCCGCCGCTCCGGCCGGCCGGTGATGAGTGCGACCATCGCCATGGAAAGGGTCAGCCGAGCATTTGAAAAAAGCGAAACACTCGGGTTCATGAAAATTTTGGTCGACAAGACCAGCAAACGGATCCTGGGCGCGTCGTTTCTCGGCTTATCGGGTGACGAGGTCGTCCATTCGATTCTCGATCTGATGTACGCGAACGCGCCTTACACCGTGTTGCAAAAGGCGATGCACATACATCCAACCGTGTCCGAGTACGTTCCGGTGATGATCGGCAATCTCAGGGAGCTGCGATAGCAGCAGCTAGAGTCCAAAAGGAAACCGATCATGTCTCAGTTGTCGCCCGTGATGGAAATGCCACAATTGATCGCTCACGGTGACGTCGCGCGCGTTCTGCGCCGGACGATCATTATCGGGTTGATCGCCTTCCTCACGGTCGTCGATCTGTTTGCGACGCAGGCTATTCTGCCGTCCTTAGCGCAAGCCTACCACGTCACTCCCGCCGCCATGAGCCTTGCGGTCAACGCCAGCACGATGGGCATGGCGATCGCCGGCCTGTCGGTTGCGTTTTTCACCCAACGGATCGATCGGCGGATCGGAATTCTCATCAGCCTTTGCGTGCTCGCCGTTCCGACAGCCCTGCTTGCGGTTGCCCCCGATCTAACGACATTCGCAATTCTGCGCGTCATTCAGGGGCTCTGCATGGCGTCGGCCTTTACGCTGACACTCGCCTATCTCGGTGAGGAATGCAGCGCGATGGATGCCGGCGGTGCTTTTGCCGCATACATCACCGGCAATGTTGCGAGCAATCTGATCGGCCGACTTGTCTCAGCCGGCGTCGCCGATCACTTCGGGTTGGCGGCCAACTTCTATTTCTTCGCGGCGCTCAATTTGGCGGGCGCGCTGGTGGTTTATTTTACAGTGCGCTCGACGATGCCAATCCTTTCCGCGGGCGGGACGGTCAAACCGCTTGCGATCTGGGCGAAACATCTGCGAAATACCCCATTACTCGCGAGCTTTGGCATCGGGTTCTGCATCCTATTCGCCTTCATCGGCACCTTCAGCTACGTGAACTTCGTCCTCGTGCGCGAACCACTTTCACTCGGGCGAATGGAGCTGGGACTTGTCTATTTCGTATTTCTCCCTTCGATCGTGACTACCCCGTTCGCTGGCGCAGCAGTGCGTCGGTTCGGCACGCGACCCACCTTCTGGAGTGCTTTGGCGCTCGCCGGCCTCGGGCTCCCAGCCTTGTTATTGCCGAGTTTGCCTGCCGTGATCATTGGTCTGATGCTCGTTGGCGTGGGCACCTTCTTCGCACAAGCGGCAGCGACAGGGTTTGTTGGCCGCGCTGCGACCACGGACCGCGGGTCGGCGAGCGGCATCTACCTTGCCTGCTATTTCTTTGGCGGGCTGGTCGGCACCGCCGTTCTGGGCCAGTTGTTCGACCGCATTGGTTGGACGGCTTGCGTTTCCGGCGTCGCAGTTGTTCTCCTTGTCGCGGGTTTGCTGGCTTTTCGTCTCAAGATCTAGCGCCGGTATGCGACCATACCCGCGCTGGCGACGCGTTGATCCGACGCGTAAATTCTGCTTAGGGGTGTAATACGCGGGTACCAGCTCAGCGCGAAAATCAGCGTCCCGTGCGCCTCGACGATGTCGAGGTAGTGTTCGCTTTATCCCGAAAGCGGACATGTGTGATGCAAAATCAAATGTCCGCTTTGGGTCAGAAGCGGACAGCCGCTCTGACGCAGCTTCGATGGGCTTTTAAGTTGGACCTTGGGCCAACGCCCGGCAATTTACTCGCGCCATTGATGGGACACGCTCACCCGTAGTCGCTAAACTGACGAGCACTTAATGTGGAGTGTTGGGGCATGAACCTGAAGTCGATTGCTATCATTTTGGTGCTCGCCGCCGCGTCGGTATGTGCGCAGGCTCAACAATCGACCCCTGCGAAGCCGACCAAGGAGGACGCGCAAAAGGTCTTTAAAGTAATCAGCGGCGACAAGGCCAAGCTTCAGACCTTTTGCGATATCGCCAAGCTCGGTGACGAAATGGAAAAGGCCAACGAGAAGCGGGACTCCAAGAAATTCGAGGAACTGTCTCTGAAAGAGGACGAATTGGTAAAAAAACTGGGCGCCGAATATGCCACCTTGATGGACGGGATTCAGAATGTGGACCCACAGTCCGAGGATGGTCAGGAGATCAGCTCGACGATACAGGCGCTCGACAAGTTGTGCCCGCAGTAGGGGCCTCGGCTCGCTGCTTATGAGAACGAGCAGTCAAACGAACGCGACAGCGGCCCAGCCTTTTCAATTATGGCATCCGTGAGCCAAATGGCACCCCTTATATTCTTGCCCGATCAACGGCAGGCCAGCGCGGAATAAGCTAATATCCAAATGCCGATAATGTTTACGAACGGAATGAAGTACACAATCGTCCACCACTTGCTGTAGCCGATGCGGGTGACGATGTACCTGAGATGAATCGGGTTATGACCCTAGTCACAAGAAAAATTCCGGCTGCACAGCGTGTGGCCCAAAGCTGCCGAGTGCGTTAACGACGTAATCTCCAATGACGGCAGCCGCAACGGTTTTGGTCATTGCCGCCGCCCGGATCGAAGCAGCGAACGTTGCTGGAGCGACTGATCCTTACTAGCGTCCCATAATCCCAACACTATTGTCGAACAACGCCACAGTCTTTCATCGTCTTGATGGCACTCCAAGTCTGCCTTTCAAGGCACACCGCGGCAGCTCATACCAAGATTGAACTACCGACTAAGCAGGGGAATGCTTGTGTGGTCGTTCGGCCTTGGGATCGACGACAGGTACGCATGAATGTCGGCGAGGTCGTCGTTCGGCAAGACATGTTCGCTGTAGGGCGGCATCGCGCCATTGGTCGAGCGTACGAATGCCGAGAACGACTCATATGGTAGCGGATCAGGCGCCAGCACCTTACCACTACTAGCGACCGACCCCTGGCCCTGCGTGCCGTGGCATTGCCAACAGCCGTATTTCATGAAGGCGACCTTACCCTGCTCGGCGGATGCCGCAAGCGCGGCACCGTCACCGAAGAGCGCGCCGGCCGCAAGAACGGCCAGCGCGGCACGAAACATCGGATGACGCATGACGGTCCCCGGGGGGTTAGCGCGGTTGCGTCCAAACATTGACGAGAGCCGGTTGGCCGGACTTCACCACCGCCACCGCTTCCTTGATCGCAGATCCGAGTTCCGCGGGATCCTTGATCGGTCCCTTCGCCCACCAGCCCATCGACTCCGCGAACTTGTGGTACTCGATGTCCGGATTCATGATGCTAGTGCCAATCGGCCCCATATCGTTGCCCAGATTTGCCACTCGATTGCGGAAGTTGGAGAGTCGCTGCACATGCATGAGCTCCTGGTGGTAGCCGCGGTTGTTATGCATCACGGCGAGAAGTGGGATTTTGTGCTTCGCAGCGGTCCACAGCACACCCGGTGCGTACATCAGGTCACCGTCCGACTGAATGCTAACCGAGAACCGACCGAGATCGCGGTTGGCGAGCGCCGCTCCAATCGAGGCCGGGGCGCCGTAGCCAACGCCATAACCGCCTGGCCCGCCGAGCCAATGATGGTACTTCTCTATCGGCCACAGCCGATTGGGCCAGTTGCTGACGTTGCCGGAGGATGAAACAAGCGACCAGTCGAGGTTCTTGATCTGGCCCCACGTTTCCATGACGAGGCGTGCGGTGCTAATCGGGCTTGCGTCCCACGCAAGCGCGGCCAACTGCAGAGTCCGGGTCCGGCCCTCAGCCCGCGCCTTCTTGGCGGCCTCGCCGCGCCGCTCAATTTCGGCCTTGTGATCGTTCGGAATCGCTGACTTCACCGCTTCGATCAGGGCTGGAAGGGTTACTTCCGCGTCGGCCGCTATCGATACGTTGACCGACTGGAAGCGCTGGAAGTCCTGATAGTTCGCCTTGGTGTTCAGCTCGACAGAACTGATGCTGATAAGTTTGGTATCCGACTTGATCTTGGACTGGTTTATGCCGATGCCGTGCTCGCCGTTGTCGATATAGGAGTTCACTACGCCCCAGAAGTCTGAGAGCTCCATGCCAATGATGACGTCGGCGTTGTTGACCGCAGTTATGGGCGCGCCAAGGTGATGGGTCTTCGGGAAATTCATTCGGCCACCCATATCAATGACCCGCGCCTGTAATGCTTCGGCCAGTTGCACCAGCAGCCCGACACCATTCTCGGTGCGCGCCGCACGATCGACAACAATCACCGGATTCTGCGCGTTGGCGAGAAGACGGGCCGCCTCTTTCACAGCGCCAGTCTCGCCCTGCGGAGGCGAAGTCGGCGTATAACGCGGAACATAGAGTTCCTCGCCATTGTTGTGGATTGACTGCTGCTGGAGACCGGCGTCAAGCGAGATCATGACTGGGCCGTAGGGCGGGGTCATGGCGATTTTGTAGGCGCGCACGAACGACTGCGCGAAGTGTTGCAACGAAACCGGCGTGTCATCCCACTTGGTGAAGTCGCGCACCAGCGCGTTAATGTCTTGCGCGGAGTGAAAGGTCGGCACGCCAGGCGGCCGATGGGCAGCATCAAGGTCGTTGCCGCCCATAACGATAACCGGCACGCGGTCGCACCACGCATTGTAGATTCCCATCGTGGCGTGCTGGAGGCCGACCGTGCCGTGGCACAGCGACATCAGCGGCTTGCCGGTGATCTTGAAGTAGCCGTGAGCCATGCCGATAGCGGACTCCTCGTGCGTACAAGTGAGGAACTCCGGCATCTTGTTGCCGCCGTAGTTGATCAGCGACTCGTGGATGCCGCGATAGCTTGAGGCGCAGTTCGCCGGCAAGTATTTGATGTCGAGCGTCTTGATAACGTCGACCATGAAGTCGGAGCCAGCGATGCCGCCAATCCGCGATACTTCCACTTGCGACGTTCCAGTCTCGGCGGCGATCGTGTGCGCGGTCGGCGGCAGCGCGGATGGCAGGTGCGCGGGGCGGGCCCCTGCCGCCGTGGTAGCGCTCGCGATCTGCGGGTTAACCGTGCCGGCTGCGCTTGCAATCGCGACACCCTTCAAAAATTTTCGGCGATCGATCCTCGGCCCCAAATTTTTGCGCATCATCGAGGGCTCCTTTGAGTGAACAGGGGGTTCCCGCATGAATCCAGAACTGGTGACCTAGTCCGGCAGTCCCGCCTTACGAAGGCCCTCCGCATACCGAACAAGATCGTCCGGCCGGCGAAGAGGAATTTGATTCTTCAGATTCGAAATATGGGCCGTTGGACTGATTTGGCGTGATTGCGCTATTGCGTTCTGCGCCTCCTCGAGCCGCCCGGCGAGTGCATTGCTTGCCGCAGCGATGAGTAGTGCGGGGTGATATACCGCCTTCTCACGCAGTCGAGGAGGCGATGCGGCCAACGCCTTTTCAGCCCATAATGATGCATCATTATAGCGGCCCGCAAAGAAATGAGCGAATGCGATCGCCATCAGTGTCACGAAGGTGAGTGGATCGACTGGGCTCAGGCGCATGGCATGTGCTAGGTGCTCGATCGCAATTTCCGGCTGGCCGAGATAAATTCTAACCCAGCCACTGAAATGCCATGCCTCGGCTAGATTCGGATTTAGAAGGAGGGCCCGATCGATGAGGGTGGCGCCGACTTCGACGTCATGGACGACATACGCAAGCGAAAACCCTCCCCAAGCCAATGCGACCGGATCATCCCAACCCAATTCTACGGCACGGCGTCCCAACCGTGCGGCTTCGGCGGTCTCTTGCACGCGGTCTGTCATCCAGCGACCCCCCTTGCGCCGGACGTAACACCAGGAAGCCATGCCGTAGGCTGAGGCGAAATCAGGGTCGAGCTCAATCGCTTTATTGAATAGCCGCAACGCTTCGTCGTTGCTTTCTTTCGTCCACGAATGAAGGCTCGCTATTCCTCGCAGAAAGTAATCGTAGGCATCAAGGCTCTCAGTCGGCTTGTGCTTCGCACGCTCCACCTCGGCTTGTTCTAACCTCGGGGCAATCGCGCCCACGACGCTTGCGGTCACTTGGTCCTGCAACTCAAAGATATGCTCCAGCGACCCGTCAAAGCGGTCTGCCCAGAGGTGCGCGCCAGTTGACGCATCGATAAGTTGCGCCGTGATGCGCACGCGGTCCGCAGCCTTGCGCACGCCGCCTTCGAGCGCGTAGCGCACTCCCAGTTCGCGTCCGACTTGCTTCACATCTACAGCTCGGCCCTTGTATGTGAAGCTGGAATTGCGAGCTATTACGAACAGCCAGCGTGTGCGCGACAAGGCCGTGGTGATTTCCTCCACCATGCCATCAGCAAAGTATTCCTGCTCAGAGTCGCCGCTCATATTATTGAAGGGCAGCACAACGATTGACGGCTTATGAGAGGGCTGCAACGCAGGCGCTGTCTTCGTGGCGCCATTGAGGTGCACTCGATAGACCCGCACCGGCCGCGCGATGTTCTTGAGCTGCTGCTCGCCTATATCCTCGAAGGCGACTTCGACGCTTCCGTGAACATCCTCTTGCACTCGGCTAGAAACGCAAATCCCACCGGGTTCGGCTAGAGCCTCTAGACGCGCGGCGACATTCACACCATCGCCCCATATATCAATGCCGTCGATAATGATGTCACCGGCGTTAATGCCCATACGAAATTCGATGCGCTTGTCCTGGGGCAAACCGGAGTTACGCTCGCCTATTGCGCGTTGGACCTCGACGGCCCAACGCACCGCCGCTACCACGCTGGCAAACTCCACCAGCAGTCCGTCGCCGATAATCCGCACAATCCGGCCGCGGTGTTCCGTTAATTTGAGATCGATGACTTCGCGGCGATACGCTTTGAGCGCCGCAAGCGTACCTTCCTCATCAGCGCCCATCAGCCGGCTGTAGCCGGCAACGTCGGCCGCGAGGATGGCGGCCAAACGCCGTTCGACGCGCGGATTGGCCATAGCATCGTTCCTGATTTAGAGCTGAGTTTATGGTCAGGAGGGCCGTGTGTCTATCGAACAACTTGTCCGCTTTGGGTCAGAAGCGGACACGTGCATCGCAGTAGGCGATGTCCGCTTTGGGCCACAAGCGGACATTGCCAAAAAAGAGAGACCGCCTCGCGGCGGTCTCTCCCAGAATGGCCTCTCACGCATTTAGGCCGGTCGACCCGGGCACTCAGACAGGCCCGTGCAGGAACCAAGAGTGAAGCTCGCGTGGACCTTCGCAGCGCCCGCAGCGACCTCCAGCGCCTCATCGGAAACGTGCAAAAAAAGAATCTCTTCCTGTGCTTTCAGTACAATATCCGTCATCACATTGGTCCTTTTGTTTGCGCCCTTGCCAATTACCAAATTTTATTTCGTAGATTAGCGCCCGCCAAATTTTATTTCACGTCGTTCACGGCAAGGTGATGGCTCGGTTTCGTTTGAGCCACTAGGAGACCTTGTGGCGTGCCTAGTTTTTGCTCGTGTTCCCGCTGTCCGGCAGGCTCACAAAAATCAGCACCGTCAGGATCACTGTGGTGATGCGGAACGCGGCCTCCTGGCCGTTCCATTCCTTCGACTGCCACATTGCAAAGTATTCGCCGGCGATAACCATGAAGCCGAAAAACCAGAGAGCAAAGCCGATAGTTAATCCGGCTACTGCCCAGCCCTTAGAGCGGTTGAACTCCTCGGCAGGTGTGTTGAGTCGTCGAAGTAACATACCTGCGCCCAGTCCCAGCAGCATAGCGGTCAGCCCCTCCATAACGATGATCAACGCATAGGTCACACGCCAAATGCTCTCGTTGGTAATTGCACGATGCATCAATGCATTGCCTGGAAAGGTCGTATCCATGCTCAGTACGTGCCTCACGAACTGATAGTTCGATCCATAGTCGACGACGTTGTCGTAGGCGACGATGAACGCGTAGGCCGCGAGCGAACCAATCATCGCAACTTTGGCGAGGCGGATAAGAAGCGTCGATAACATCCGGAAAAGAATAGCTCACTGCAGCTGCTGACGACAAAGGTGCAGAACCGAGTGCGTGATATACGCAAGTGATGTCAGGTTTACCTCCAAAAGCAGACATTCCGCCCGCCACATCCCATCTCCGATTTACCCCCCGAATTTGGTACTTCAATGCTTGAATTTGTTTCAGCCATAGCACGTCAGGTCTTTAGGAATGGACTGGAACCGAAAGACCTTAAAGATTCCCCCGATTTAATAACGATGGCTAATCCCTCCGCATATCCAAAATCATTTGTATCAAAGGACGCGATGGTTCATGCCTTCAACGAGTGGGCAAACGAACATGTTGAAAAATGGAGGCAGGCGCACGAACAGGAGTAATGCAAGCCCTGAGCGACACATGGCCGTGTCCTTGATGAAACCCGCGTCGAGTGACGGCGCGTCTGTGTGATGTCCGCTTTACCCCCGAAAGCGGATACTGAGGCAACACCGGAAGCAATTATTCCTTTGTGAGCTCCTTTATCGTCATTACCCCGTCTTCGCGTTCGGCGGTAAATGAAACCTTGTCTCCAGGCTTTACAGCGTCGAACATCCGAGCATCTTGAACTTTAAAAGGCGTTGGAGCTGTTGCGTCACTCGATCCCACCGTACCGCTTAACTTGATACGTATTCTTTTAGATGCCTTGTCGACCTTAACGACCTCGCCTTTTAAAGCCTCCTGCGCACAAACGCCGCACGCTATACTGAGCGCAGCTATCACCGACACGATGATGCGAGTGATTCTCATCGCACGACTCCTGGGTGCCCATCCCCCGGATCGACTAAATGCCAAGTCTAAAATTCTGCAAAAATTTTTGCGAGGGGTCGCTCGAGGCCGATTTTGGCCCCACCCCCCCAGCGCTTATCGCTTGACGGAGCCTTCGGGTCTCCCGCTTGTGGCGTTCGCTTCAACGCGTAGCGAGGCTAGGAATAGAGGCGGGAAGGACGTTGAAAACTCTTCGAAAAGCCCATCTATCGGCCAGTACACTTGCTTCAGCCGTTCCAGTAGCGGGTTACGTCCGCTTTGGGTACGCATGTCGCTTTACTCCCGAAAGCGGACATGTGCAGTGCAACTAGGGATGTCCGCTTTGGGCAATAGCGGACATGGCTCCACGCCGCGCGGTGGCTCTCGGGCCGAGCGCAGTCGCTGCAGCCCGCGGACCGATGCATAGCTTCAACTAGTGGCGTTTTTCACGCGCGAAATCGTCGGCAAAACAACTTGGAACAGCGAGCCATTTTTGCCATCCGATGACGCAGTCAGTCGACCGCCGTGACGTTCGATAATCATGCGGCATATAGCTAGTCCCAAACCCATGCCGTGTGATTTTGTCGTGACAAATGCACCAAATATGCTGTCCAGCCGTTGTGGATCAATTCCAGGTCCCGAATCCCGTACTGCTACAGTAATCGCATTATGATCACTGAGCTCAGTTCTCGCCTGCAATAGCCGATCGCGATCCGTCGTAGCGTCCATTGCTTCGATCGCGTTGTGGACCAGGTTAAAGATGACCTCTTCCAACTGCCTCCTATGACCATCGACCAGCGGCAGTTCGGACGCCAGCTCAAGGCGGGTCTCAACGCCATGATCCTGTAAATCCTTTCGCGATGACTGCAAAACCCCGAGGATGAGCTCATTCACATCGACCTGTTCTCGTTTCTGATGGCTTTTCCCGAACAACGCGCGGATGCCCTCTAACACTTCATTGGTACGATGAGTGTCCCTGATTATATCGTTCAAAGCTGTCCGTACTTCCGCAAGGTTAGGTGGCGTCTTACGAAGAAATTGCAGCGCTGCACTGCCGTTTACTGAGACTGCAGTCAGGGGCTGCCTCACTTCATGAACAATCGCAGCTGTAAGCGCCTGCGCACTCAACAGCTTGTTGTCTCGTTCGCGCTCCAGCATCGCGTTTGAGTGAGCGAGGTATGTCGCACTCTCCCTCCGCTGGGCAAATATCGCGGCCAGGACGTATGCACTGAGCGCCACAACCAGAATGCCTGCTTGGGCTTCTAGGACGCGGTCGGTGACTGGAATACTGGGGTCTCCGAAATGACCTATGCCCAAGATTGTCGTCAAGACGATGGTGATCGAAACCACGAACGCCCCAGCAGCGCAGAATGCAGGTCGGGTGCGTGCGGCAAGCCACGCAAAAACTGGAAACAGCCAAGTGATTGGAAACACTGTCTCCCAAAGCCCGCGCGGCAGCGAAATGATAAGTCCAGTCACCAACGCAAGAGCCACGAGTCCCAACGTGCCTTCGATGACTTCGCTCCGCGGCGACGGCCGCCGTACAACGGCAGCGACCCCAATCACGAGTGGTGCAACAGCGATGATGCCAACAAAGTCGGATGCGAACCAGTGCTGCCAACTGTCGAGCATCGGTACCGATGGCCCGCGCATCAACCTGTAAGTAACCGCTCCCCCGATCCCTGACACGGTTGTCGCCGCGACTGCTGCCGCGAGCAGGCCAACAACGTGGCGCACCCGAACGAGGTTGAAATCTGGCCCGAAGTAGTGGTGGATCAACGCAGCTGTTATCAAGGCCTCTGCCCCATTGGATAGACCCAAAGTGACGCCCGCCCAGAGCGGATCGTTGATGATGAGGTGAGTCGCAATTGTCGCGAGCATTACCCCAGCCAACACCGGCCATCGCCCGCGTGGTCCGAGTGCAATCAGGAGACCTGAGGAAATGCCAGCGGCTGGCCAAAATACGGCCACGCCCGCAGGTTCTAGAACCAGACCAACGCTAAATTTCGCCGTCAGGAAATAGGCCAAGCCGACTGCTGCAGCGAGCCCGATGCTTCCAACCCACCGCTGAGACAGAGAGTCCGGCATACCGACGGCGTCCCCCTCGGCGCACGTAACTACCCCTGAAGCCGTACGACGGCGTCTACAGTTGCAGGATAGCAGTTTCAGAAAACGCAGTAAGGGGCTCTTGAGCGGAATATCTGCTTTGGGCCAAAAGCGGACATCGCTAGCCTATTCGATCACTTCGTCAGCAAGGGAGAGCACATCGACCGGGATGGTCAATCCCAGCGCGCGGGCGCGTATTTGGACGAAGTGCCCAGCCTTATTTGTGGTGACGCCTCAGATACTCATGCAACGAGGTACAGTCTGTCTCTTTGAGTAAGGTCTTGAGCATCATGTCTTTACGGCGGCCCCTGGCAAATTTGTCGCCATATTCCCTTCGCAGTGATCCGATCCGGGTATTGCCATGCTTTTTTTCTATTTTGCCGCTCCGGTCGCGGTGGCGACGGTCTAATCCACGACGTCCCTTTGCCATAGTGGCCTCCCTCAAGTCACTCAGAGTCATACTCGGTTTGAGAGCCGGTGTAAATTTGGCCTCAATAGCGCTTCTCTGGGATGAAGCCGCGATGGCCCGCCAGCCGTGACGCAACGATCGCCGAACGATTTGTGCAAGTACGCAAACCTATACTTGCTTATACGAGCGTATAGGGAGTCAGCCAACAAATCATTGGCGGGTACTTCACAAGACAAGACATTCACGCATCACCTAAACAAGTCTCCGCAAAAGGGAGACTGTCGATGATGGCCGCTCTTATCATAATCAACGTGCTGGCGTTAGCGGGGGTGTGTTTCCCGACGACGTCGACTTCCATCTCTAATTTGCGCCGGTGTATCCGGGTCTAGCCTATGGCGACGCGATACATTGTCATTGTGGTAGCAGTTCTTCTTTGCGCAGCTGCGTTACTTTATGCCGCTGACTATAAGTCGCTGGTACCAACGGGACCGCATTCGACAAGTTTATTGCAGGCAAGATAGCCGCCATCAAAACGTGCCAGATGTCGTTGGGCAAACCGAACCGCAAAAGGATTTTCACGCCATCAGACGATGCGCTGATCCGCGAACAACCGGTCACCGGCCTTGGCCTCAAGACGCTCGAAACAATGCTTCATACCAGCCGGGACACGCTCCTGCGCCGGGCTGACGAACTCGGCGTTTCTCTGGTCGTCAGTGAACATGACGAGGCCGTGGACACGCGAGTGCTCCGCTGCACCGATGGATACGTCGACCCGCTCCTGGAACGGCTGAAGCAAGTGCACGGCGAGCGGAAGTAACGAGGGTAAACGTTCCGATCAATCCGCCCAGC
>DATLJR010000091.1:0-1792 GCA_035538755.1 Pseudolabrys sp. | reverse complement strand
CTACGTGGGCTGACACGCTTCCAGCAAGCTGCGGCGGCAGACGAAAGCTCGCTACTCGCGCGATCGATCCAAAATGGAAAAGGGGCCGGCCTCGTAATGCCGGTCCCTGCTCTACAGCTGACAGCGCCTCTCAGCGATGTCCATGTGGAACTAATGCTTGGTGCCGTTCGCCGGTAATTCAAATTGAAATATTGAGCCTCTGGGAATATTAGCCGACGCCCAGATGCGACCATTGTGGCTTTCGATGACCGACTTGCAGATTGCAAGACCTAGCCCCACACCACGGGCTTTGGTCGTGAACATTGGTTTAAAAATTTGATCGAGGTTGGCTACATCGATTCCGCTTCCAGTATCCGCGATCGAGACCCTCACGCCGTTCTGTCCCGCAATTTCCGATTTTATCGAGAGTGCGCGGTGTTCCGCTGAATCCATCGAATCGATAGCGTTCATCACCAGATTCAAAATCACCTGCTGCAACTGGACTTCATTTCCAATGATCGGCGGAAGTTGTTCGCCGAGATTCAGGTGACTTTCGATGCCGTGCTTGCGCACGTCTATATAGACCACCCCTAAAACTGTCCTGATCAGTTTGTTGACATCGGTTGAGGATTTTTCTTGCGTATCCTTTCCGAATAGCCCACGGACGTTTGTTATGATGTCACTTGTGTGATGGCCCGCCGCCACAACCTTGTCCATCAACTCCCGCGCGCGGCCAATATCCGGGCTCTCCTTTGAAAGCCATCGCAAAGCTGCATTGGCCATTGTTACTATGCCGGTGATGGGTTGTTTGATCTCGTGGGCAATGGCGGCCGAGAGCTCGCCGGCCGTAGCCATCCGGTTCATCTGCGCACGCTCGGAGAAAGCTTCCCGCGCCGTCCTTTCTGCGCGGTGACGATATTGGCGTTCATGCAGCAACCAGCCGATGAGTATTGCCTGAGCTAAGATCGCGCCGGTGATCGCTAAGATCTGCGTCTTGTATTGCTCCCATATACTCAATTCATGGAATCGAATTTCGCCGCCTGCAGGTAGCTTTGACTCGGTAATTCCCCATCGCTGCAGCTGTCGCCAGTCAAAAAGAAGTTTTTGTATTGGCACCTCATAAACCTGAGGCCCGCTTCAGTGCCTGTTAACAGCCGTAACGCAAGCTTTGCCGTCTCCTCGCCATGCGTTGAAATGCTGTAAAGGTTTCCGCCGACGATCCCTCGACCGAGGTATTGATCCAGGAAACCGTAAGTTGGTGCATTCGCCGCCGCTGAAACGCGTTCCACCACCTCATGTGGGACGAAACTATCGCCAACTCCGTCTCGAAAGACGCTCGTGTAGAACACGAGAGTGCGCGGCGGCAGATGTGATGACAGGTAATGTTGTCAGATATTGGATGTCGAGGCGTTCCTCGTAAAAACGAAAGTCTCTTTTCGCCTGTTCGAGCAGCCTTGTGTCGAAGTCCGAAGTGCCAGCAACGACGACGGCTCGTTCAGTCTTAGGATGCAGGCTGAGTGCAATTTCGACTGTGGGCGCAAACTCTCGCTTCAGGAGAATGCCGCCGCACTGGCCGGGCTCGCCGGTGCATTAAGAACAGCGGCGCAAGCCGCCGGTAAATCCTTAAGCTTCAGGCCTGCGGATGAACCGCCAAATTCGGGGATCTTTATACGCAGAATCGAATCGGTGAACCAATGGTCGAGCGACTTATCACACCCATCGCCGCCTGGAACCGGCGGCTGCGCGCGACAACTCGGTGAGTCGGCGGAACACTTCAGGCGCACATGGATGTGGTCATCATGGCCATACCAGG
>DATLJR010000090.1:0-5013 GCA_035538755.1 Pseudolabrys sp. | reverse complement strand
CATAGGCGCCGTCGGCCATCAATTCGGTATAGCCCAGGATGGCGTTGAGCGGCGTGCGCAGCTCGTGGCTCATATTGGCGAGGAATTGCGATTTGTGCTGGCTCGCCTCTTCAAGCTGCCGGCTCTTGTCCTGAATTTCGTCGAAAAGGCGGACGTTCTCAATGGCGATCGCGGCCTGGTCGGCAAAGGTCGTAACCAGGTCAATCTGCCGCTCGGTGAACGGCCGCACTTCCGAGCGGGTCAAAGTCAAGACCCCGATCGGCATGCCCTCGCGCAGCATCGGCACTGCGATAATCGTGCGGTAATCATCCAATTTCTGAGCTTCTAGCCACGTATAGTCCGGATCGTCCTGCACATCAGGGATGTGGATCACGCGCCCTTCGAGCAGCGCACGCCCCGACGCCGTGCCGCGTTCGGGCTCGATTGGAATATCTTTCACATAATCCATGAATTTGGCGGAAAAGCCGTAAGATTCGGCACGATAGAACGCGTCGCCGCGTTGTCGCGTGATGGTGCCCTTATCGGCCTCGCAAAGACGAACCGCCGATTCGACAAGAGTATGTAGTACGGTTTGCAAATCAAATGCCGAGCGGCTGATCACCTTGAGAACGTCGGCGGTCGCGGTCTGTTGCGTCAGCGATTCACTCAAGTCCTCCGTACGCGCTTGCAGCTCGTCGAACAGCCGCACGTTCTCGATCGCGATTACAGCTTGGTCTGCAAACGTCGTGACCAGCTCAATTTGTTTTTCTGTAAATGGCTGCGGCACCTTTTTCATCAGAAATATAACACCGATAACATTTCCTTCGCGCAATAGGGGTGCTCCAAGCCCCGCCCGATAACCGCCAATCTCTTGCGCGCCGTGCCAGGTATATTCTGGGTCCGCCAGAACATCAGTCACGTGAACCACCTTGCCCTCAACGACGCAGCGCCCGGTAATGCTACCGCGCTCTGCACGGACCTCCCTGGTCTTTAAATATTCTCTGATCCGCATGTGCTCCTCGGCCGAATGGCCGAAGCTCGCAGCAAAATGGAAGAGTTCGCCCTCACGGCGGAACAGCCATGCGTGATCGGCCTCGCACAGCCGCGCGGCCGATTCGACTAGCGTATTGAACACTGTTTGGAGATCGAAGGTTGAGCGGCTGATAACCTTGAGCACGTCGGCAGTCGCGGTTTGTTGCTGCAGCGATTGGCGCAGCTCGTTTAGCAGTCGCGCATTCTCGATCGCGATCGCGGCCTGCGCGGCGACGTTGGTTACCAGCTCGACCTGCTTATCCGTGAATGGGCGCACTTCCTGGCGATAGATGCCGATAGTGCCGAACGTCTTCTCGTCCTTAAGCATTGGAACAACTAACAACGTCCGAATGCCGCCAAGTTCGACACCAGCAACTGCGAGGGGATCGCCTTCACTATATGCTTCGTATGCTTGTAAGTCAGTTACATGTACGGCTTGGCCAGTTCGAACGACGCGGCTTAGTGCGTTGTTTGAGCTGGGTTTTGGAGTCTCACGACGCCAGTATTCTTCGAGCTCAGTTGGCACGCCAACCTGAAACATAAGCCTCGGAATACCATCCACGACTTGCGTCAGGGTTCCAAATTTTGCCTCGCAAATGCTGGTCGCATTGGCCAGGATCGTTTCGAATACAGGAGCCAATTCGCCGGGAGAACTTGAAATAACCCGCAAGACATTCGCAGTCGCAGTCTGCTGTTCCAATGATTGGCGCAGTTCGTCCAATAAGCGGACGTTATCAATTGCAATAGCTGCTTGATCAGCGAAAGTCTCGACCAGAGCGATTTGCTTCTCGCTAAACGGCCTGACCTCCAGGTGATAAATCACCACGACGCCTAAGAGATCGTCGCCTTTGAGTATCGGTACCGCGAGAACTGTGCGGACCTTCTCGACATTTTTGGCTCCGAACGTATATTCAGGATCCGCCCGCACATCGGGAATATGGACTGTTCGTCGTTCAAGTGCGGCGCGGCCAGCAGCACTGTTTCGGCCGGGGCGAGTTGGATGTTGTGCTAGATACTCCTTCCACTCCCGAGAAGCATTATTGAAGGCCGCCGACATTCGCAGCAACTCGCCATCGAAGCGGAAAATGAACGCTCGATCAGCCCCACACAGCCTGACCGAACTTTCGGCGACGGTTTCAAACACTGCGTGAAGGTCGAATGCCGAGCGGCTGATGACCTCAAGCACCTTCGACGTGGCGGTTTGTTGCTCCAACGATTCGGAAAGCTCCCGGCTGCGCGCCTGCACCTCGTCGAATAAGCGCACGTTCTCGATGGCGATCACTGCCTGATCGGCGAAGGTGGTCGCGAGCTCGATCTGTTTTTCGGTGAATGGTCTTACTTCCGTGCGCTGTAATACGATTACTCCGATCGGCACGCCTTCACGTAGCAGCGGGACGCCCAACATAGTCCTGAACCGGCCGAGCTTTGCCACGTCGGGAAATTCGTATTCCGAGTCGGCGAGCACGTCGGCGATTTGAACCGGCCGACCTTCCAGCACGGTCCGTCCAACGCATGACCCACGCCCCGGTGCGAGCGGTAGCGCGGGCATGGATTGCTTGATCCACTCGTGTTCTTGATTGGAATAGCCGCAGCTCGCAGCCCAACGGTAGACTTCACCGTCGCGCCGGTAGAGCCACACATGGTCTGCCTCGCAAAGGCGGGACGCCGACTCTGCAAGCGTGTTGAGTACCGTCGGCAGATCGAAGGCCGAACGGCTGATCAGCTTGAGCACATCAGCGGTCGCGGTTTGCTGCTGCAGCGACTCGCGCAGCTCGCGCGTGCGCTGCTGCTCTGCTTCGAACAAGCGTGCATTCTCGATGGCAATCACCGCCTGGTCGGCGAAGGTTGTTACGAGATCGATTTGCTTGTCGGTGAACGGTAGAATCTTCGAACGCGCAAGGACGATCACGCCAATGGCTTTTCCCTCACGCAAAAGCGGGACCCCAAGCGCGGTGCGAAATCCGGCCTTCTGCGCAAATTCGCGCATGGTGTATTCGGGATCGCGCATGACATCGCGCACATGAACGGTTTTTCGGTCGAGCATTACTCGCCCAGTGACGCTTCCTCGCGTGCGCTCGTGGCGCGCAGCTCTGATAAAATCGTGTAGTTCCGGCGGATAGTTGTAGACCGAAGCGTAGTAGTAAGCGCCGTCGCGCTCGCGCGTGATGCCAGCCACGTCTGCATTACAAAGCCGTGCTGCGGTTTCTGTGAGCTTGTCGAGCACGCTCTGAAGATCGAAGGTGGCGCGACTTATAACCTTGAGCACCTCGGCAGTAGCAGCCTGCCGTTCGAGTGCTTCGTTACGCTCACGGGTTCGGCGGCTTAATCGATCGGCGGAAACGTGACCAATTGGCGCTGTTTGCGCCTTACTTGTTATTTTGCGCCGGCCACTCGCCGGTCGATTTGCATCGCGCCGCCGCATATGCCGCCCCCGGCAGACCCCGCTGAGATCGATTAGAGGTAGCACATTCAGCCGGTCATCAAGTGTGACATAAGGCGCGACGGATGGCGCCGGACGCCACCCACGAATGTCCGCAGACATCCTAGGGACAAGGACCGATGTCCACTTTACCCCCGAAAGCGGACATCAGCTACCGCGACCGGCACCTCCGCTTTGTGTCGGAAGTGGCCGAAATGGGCAACCTATTGGCCTAAATTATCAAGCCTAACCCCGGTCGCTCACAAGATAATTTGCTCAGGATAATGACCGTCAGGGCGCACTAGTCAATGCCAACAGATTTGAGAGCAGTATCCGCACGTAAACGTAAAGCGCAAGCTCAAACGAAAACAAACATCACGATCATAACAATAGTATTGGTCTATTTTATCATCTGCCTCAGCATGCTTGTGCTGTTGTTCGCTGACCAAAGTTTTTCGAAAGCGGCAATCGAACTGATGGGCTTTTTTTAAAGTCAGCGCTGCCCAAAACCTGCGTCTGCTTTACCCCCGAAAGCAGACATTGCCGAGCGCGACTGTCATATCGCCGAATATCAGATCCAGTCCTTCCACTTGAACCAAATCAACGGAATAAGCGTCGTGACAGCAATCAAAGCGAGAGCATATGGATAGCCCCACACCCAATTCAGTTCGGGCATGTTCTTGAAATTCATTCCGTAGATGCCGGCAACCAAAACCGGAGGTATTCCCGCTACCGAAGCGATGGTAAGGATTTTCATGACTTCGTTTTGTGCCACGTTGATGATTCCGGTCGCGGCGTCTTGCAGAAGCTGAATGCGGTTAACGACGCCTTCGGTGTATTGCAAAAGTGATACAATATCCGCCGATACCGATTGCAGCCGACTCACATGGTTCTGTGCGACCCATTCGCGGCCCCTCTCAATTGTGAACTTCGCCATACGATCGAGGCATACCAAGGCATAGTTGATGCGGGCCATTCGCTCGCTGGTTCGGCCTGTCCGCAACAAAAGCTGACGCAACAGCGCGGTTTCACGCGATAATCGTCGCACGTTGTCGTGTCTGAAAATGATATGCGACGCATCATCGAGGTCGCGGCTGGTTGCTTCGAGCAGATCCGCCATGTGATCGACCAACTCTTCGAGAATGCAAACGTAAGCCAGGGCAGGTTCGAATCGTCCGGCGCTCAACTCTTTACTCACTGCCTCGAAAACTGTCGATCTTGTAAAGCGGACGGTCAGTAGAACAGTTTTCGACAGGACAAAGCCCGTCGGGGCTGGAATCCATGGTTCGTCGCCACTGGCTATTATGAGCGGCGCCGTCATGTAGAGCGTGTCTTGCTCCACGTGGAGCCGACTTGTTGTCTCGATTTCGCTGACTTCGTCTTTGTTCGGCACACTGAGTCGGAACGCTTTCTCGAAAGCTGTCGTTTCGGTAGAGCTTGGATCAACGAGGTCGACCCACACCGCGTTAGAGAGGGATTTGCCGTCAGCAGCGATGGGTAAGGCGCTTAACATGCATTAGCTTGGTGTATGACGAACTCGCGCCGTCTCATTCGATCACCTCGTCGGCGGTCATCTGCATCGA
>DATLJR010000089.1:0-2845 GCA_035538755.1 Pseudolabrys sp. | reverse complement strand
AGCGCGCCCACCGCGTTCGCGTCGTGCGCAGTGTGCAGAAGATGCTGGATGTCGGCCGATGCCACAGTGCTTTATCATGCAGTCGGCCACCCATTGGGTTAGTCCTTGATGTGGATCAAAAACTGGATAGAATGTTGGATTAGTATGCAAACTGAGGTCAATGGAAACGCCGACGCAAAGCGTTCGAATTTTCTAATCTTACCTTAATTGGGACCCGTTTGAGCGTCCCACGCCGTTCGTTCTGGCTTGGGCCGGGTGAACAGCACTTGCGTGGGAGGATATCATGGTCACTGCAATCGAATATTGCGCGATGGCTCTGCAGCACCATCGCTGGGCCTGGAAAAGGAACTCCTCGCGCTTGCGGATAATGAAGAACGCTTTCATGGGGTGCGTGCGGACTGGAGTCTTTCGGATGCTTCGAACTTTGCCCGTTCCATCCTCTCGGGCCACGAGCTGTTGCTTGAGCAACAGCCAGTTGGTACGCGACCAGGCCCGACGGAAACGAGGAATTCTGTTGAAGTATGAATGATATCTTGGTCGTCTTCGCAATCGGGCTGATTATTGGATTCGCGCTCGGATATGCCGTTCGCGCGGCAATTTCCTTTCGACATCGTCAAGCCGCAATGAAAAGACGCTATCTTCTTTAGCCGTGGATGGCTGAACTTCGCCTTCCCCCTTCTCGGCTGGTGGCGACTCGGCAGAAGAGCGCCTGAGTTTCAGCAGCCCGCGCCCGAGCAATGCAAACGATGCGACAGTGCGCCAATTGCGGCCAATGGCGAAAGCTCGGTGTATCGAACCGTATGCTGGATGTTCTTGTGGCCGAGATGTTTCCGTCAGTAAAAGTGGACCGTTAGCCGCCGTTAAGCGCCCCAGCCCGCCGACGTGAGGCGACGGGCTGTGGCAATATGGTGGTTTTTTAGAACCGTGTCCCACCCTACGCGGATGCTTCGACTTGATTGGTTTGCCAGCGCCGATGTGGATTGTAACGAATGCTTACAAAACATGACGAGCGGAAAATGCCAAAAAACCGCGGACACATCGAGTCGCTCGCACGATCATACACCGACACGGCCATCAAAACGCTGGCCGTGGCGCCTTCGGGTCTGGCTCTATCTTGCGCCGCAGGCGGGCGACGAGCATATCGACGCTGCGGTCATAGGGTTCCGCGCCACGCCCCGCAACGGCGTAACGGAGGTGGTCGCGCGACAGTACCCGGCGAGGACTGTCTACGAAGGCGGTCAGCAGCGCGGTCTCGGCGCGGGTCAGCCGCACTTCCCTGCCGCTGCCATCTACGAAGGTATGGCCGGCCAGGTCGAGCTTGCAGTCCTCGATTTTTACCAGCCCTGGGACAGTTTCATCGCGCTTGTTCCCCGGCAACGCCGCTGACTGGCTGAGCCGATCGAGCAGCTTCTGCTCATCCAGAGCGCCTTCAGGAAATGCATCCGTCCCCTGACGCGTATGGCCCGGTCGAACGATCTCGTCGGTTCGGTGCCCTACCAAAATCGTTGTTGGAATCTTGTCGCGTAACTTCTGCCCCAGGCCGGCCAGGTCGCGACTCTGCACGACGATTGCCGTCTGGATGTCCTTACGAGCAGCAAGCTCGAGCGCCCGCTTCGGGTTCTCGGCGAGTTCGGCGCTATAACCAGCCGAATGCAGCAGACGCGCAATTCTAGCTCGGAGCTGAATCTGTTGCGCTACAACTAAAACGGATTTTCTCACTGCTCGGTCCTCGGGAAACTTGCATTCGTGCCTACAATCAGCACAGGCCCGGACTCCCAGTCAGCGGCCCAAGTCGACGCCGTCATGTTGGTGAGCGGGTTAGCAACAGGCCATTCATTCACGGTTTGACGATGACGAGCGTAGGCGCAAGGCCGCGATCGACGCAACCCGCAGCGAGCTTGAGGGCGCTCTTCGACAGGCTCGATAGGCAGTTCACCGAGCTGCAGCGGCAGCTTGACCGGACGGCGGCCGGCTTCGGTGAGTTGAAGGTCGAGCAGGCCGAAATTCGCGACTTGGGCAGCGGGGCACACCGGGCGGGCGACCCACTGGCCGGTGTTGAACGAAAAGCATATTCGCAGCAACCAACCGACAGATGACAAACGACGACATTGCGTATCTGCGCCTGCTTGCCGATTGGCACGGCCGGCAGGCACGCTATCTGTTGCCGACTGTGCCGGCAAATGTATTCCACACGGGGCTGCCTGCCCCGCTTAGCGTCATATAGGCGCGTTATGTTCGGCTCGTTGCGTCCGTGCTCGTAGTTCTGGATCGTACCTTCGACGACACCGATGAGCTTCGCGAGTTTAGCATGCGATATCTTGCGGGATTTGCGAATTTCGGCAAGCCTTTCGCCGGCGCGGAGATACATGCCGCGGTTCAGTTGTGCGTTCATCATTCCCTCGAGGGCGAGCATGTGCACGCTCCAAGAAGCCGTGGGCGCGGTTGCTTTCTTGTCGTGCAGACTCTATGGGCGGAAAAAATTCAGTCAACAACCGATGCCGGATCGCTAAACACTTTGGCCGAAATGAAATCGAAGTTGCGCTATTTCATCGGCACTTCACGCATTGCGTGTTTAGTAATACTATACAAACTTGCCGTGTTCCGGACCAAGAACTCGCAGCCGATGGAATATCAGGACCGGTATGAGGACTCGCGCTCGACTACTTAAGCAAAGTGAAAATCGCCGTGATGGTGCGGCAACTGGACCTTGGTCATATCTTGTGGTGCGGTCGTGTGGTTCGGCTCGAGCGTGCCCACCGCGTTCGCGTCGTGCGCAGTGTCCAGAAGATGCCGGATGTCGGCAACGGCGTGATCGGTTTCGATCATGTCCGGTTTCACGTCCGCG
>DATLJR010000088.1:0-1769 GCA_035538755.1 Pseudolabrys sp. | reverse complement strand
ATCGCATTGATGACATCAAGCGCACTGAGAATGCCGCCCGATCGATAATCGTCCATACCGAGAGAGCGATCTTCTGGACCGGGGTTTTTCCAGGAGATCATGAAAACCGTGAAGCCCTGTTCGGTCAGATATTTCACGAGAGAGTTCTGCGGTGAAAGATCAAGAATGTAGTATTTCATAATCCAGGCCGGGACGATGAGAATTGGTTCGGCCCGCACATTCTCGGTCACCGGCGCGTACTGGATCAACTCAATGAGTCCATTGCGATGCACGACCTTCCCTGGCGTGACAGCGACGTCTCGGCCGACCGTAAATCGCTCTGTGCCGATCGGCTTTTTGCCGCTGATCGCACGCTCCCAATCCTCGATGAAATGCTGAGCGCCTCTGACGAGATTGAGTCCGCCTGTACTAATCGTGCGCTCAAGGATTTCTGGATTTGTCATCGGAAAATTTGGCGGCGCGATCATGTCGAGAAGCTGACGCGCTCCGAACTCGAGCATGTCCTCGTGCCTCTTTGAGACGCCACGCACGCCGACAGTGGCATTGTGCCACCATTGCTGCTGCAAAAGAAAAGCTTGGGAAATGAAGTTAAAAGGCCATCGTTGCCAACTCTCGCCAGCAAAACGCCGGTCTTGTGCGAGCGGCTCGATGCAACATTCGGCCTGCCCGCCTTCCACGGCACACCGGATGGCGTAATTTGCAAAACGGATTGTCTTGCGAACGGCCTTATCCACAAGCTGCATTCGCTTGCCTGGCGCAACAGCGAGATGCACCGCCCAATCTAGATAGGCGCTACCGATTGCTGCTGGCGAAAGTCCACCTGTGAAGCGCGCAAAAGTTGCGTGCAGTGAACGATCTGTGATGTCAGCCAGCGCCGTGACGCTATAGGAATCCCGATCTTGCCGTTCGACTGGGACTTGATCGCCCAGAGTGCGATCGACAATCTTGGCTGACACGTTAGAGGTCCAGGTTTGGGCCTGCACAGGGGCTGCGACCTTGGGAGCCACAGAAACGATTTTTGAACGTATCGCGGCCATATTGCACCTCACGGTGGAGGGTTCGCAAAGCCGTCGCGGGCGAGGGTTTCCGCGACCAGCGGGTAGGGCAGCCCGCACCATCCGGAGAATACCGTTTCGCCGGCGTGCAGGCGGGTCGCAAGCGTGAAGGCCGAAATCGCCATCTCAGATCACCGCCCGGCCTTGATGTCGGCGACGGCTTTCGCCATTAGCTCGGTCATGGTGCGGCTGATCTGGTGCTCCGACTGAACGACGCCCTTGGCTTCGAGGTCCTTGCGAACCTTGGCGACCACAGCGCTGTCGCCGCCCTGCTCAAACTCGGCCAGTACGACCGAGCGTGCATAATTCTCCGCCTCGGCGCCGCTCAAGCCCAGCCTTTCTGCCGCCCACAGACCGAGCATCCTGTTGCGGCGCGCGGTGGCGTTGAATTTGAGTTCCTCGTCGTGCGCGAATTGCTTCTCGAAGCTTTCTTCGCGCTTGTCGAATGTGGTCATAATCGTCGCCTTTGCCCGCAATGGGGGAACCGCGGAATCACTTGCGCCGGGCTAGCGCGAAAAGGCAACGGCTGTCTGTCTTGCACAATCGCGTTGCGATCACCGCTGTGCGGGTCTGTGTCGGTTGTGATAGCGATCAGGCCGCTTTAACGTCGATTTTTTTCGCCGCTGTCTGCGCCTCGGGCTTCTTCGGCAACGTCACCGTGAGCACGCCTTTCTTAAAGCTTGCTTCGATCTTGTCGGTATCGACACTATCCGG
>DATLJR010000087.1:0-5514 GCA_035538755.1 Pseudolabrys sp. | reverse complement strand
CACAAGAGCGTGTCGCCCATGTCGACCTTGGCGCTCTTGAGGCGGTCTACGAATGCGGTGGTACGCTCGGGAAGCTTTCCGCCAGCGCCATAACAGACATTACGGAAATTGTTCGGATAGACCTTCGCCCAGTATTCAGGCGTTTCCAGCAGTGCTTTCGTCTGACCCGAACCGAGCGTGGTCTGGCCGACGATCGGCACGTCCCAACCCATATTGCCGCGCGTATTGATGATGCGGGAGAGAAAGCCGGCATTCACGCTCCACGGCATGATGGCTTCTGCGCCCGCCGATTGCATGCGCAGAAGTTCGGGCTTTAGGTCCGGATTGGCGGCGTCAACATTGCCCTGATAGACGATTTCGGCGCCCTTGGCCTGAAGCATGGGCACGTAGGCGTTAACCGAGGCTGTACCATAGCCAGTCGTATCGCTGATCACCGCGACCTTTTTGCGCTTAAGTACCTCCACCACATAGCGGTTCGCGGCCGCGCCAATCTGTCGGTTGGTGGGGGCGTTACGGAAGCACATCGGATATTTCTGCGCATCCGTCAGAGTATCAACCCAGCACGGATGGACCTGCGGTGTGCTGGCGCGTGCGAGCAGCGGCACGACCGCTAGCGACTCGCCGGAATTGACGGGGCCGAAGACGACGCTCACCTTCTGCCCGTGCGTCAGCTCCGCTGCGCCATTGACAGCCTTTGTCGGGTCGCTTTGGGTGTCCCGCGTAATCAGTTCGATCTGTCGTCCATTTATGCCGCCGGCCGCGTTGATTTCCTGCACTGCCAGCTGGATTCCGCGATTGATGCCGATACCCGTGGAGGACGACGGGCCGGTGAGCGCCGGCAGATAACCAACCCGGATGGGCTCACTTGCGGCGATCGCAGGTTTCGCAAGGCTGCTGGCGGCAATGGCGGCTGCGCCTGCTGATCCCAGCGCTTGACGACGCGTGATCGACATTTTGATTCCTCCGTTGGCTAGCCGTGGCTTACTCCCGTAGCTTGCCGTGTTCTTCGGGCTTTTGCGACGTACTATATCCTTGACCCGATGGTCCGCAAAGCGGCGCACAGCGCTGTTGATTGCCTGAACGCCGATCGGCACGATCGAAAAATGGTGGGGCTGCTCGCACTCGTGCGTGGGATTTCTCCCAACAGTGTTCTTCCGGACGGAGCTTTGTTGCGGTCGCGTGCGATTTCGCGCTTTCGAGCAGAAAACTTTTGAAAGGAGCCAGAGCCATGGAACTCGGTCTCGCCAACAAAACGGCCCTCGTCACTGGCGGGAGCAAGGGAATAGGCCTTGAGACGGCCCGCGCACTCGCGCGGGATCATCTGCGCGCGCAGAGAGTCGGCGCTCGCCGAAGCTGCGCGTGACATTATGCGGACCACTCAAGCGAAGATCGAGACGCACCCGCTTGACGTGACCAAGGTTGATCAGATCGAAATCATTCCGCGCATCATCACCGACAAACTGGGCCGCATCGACATTCTCATCAACAATGCCGGCACCGGCACCTACAAGCCATTCCTCGAAGTCACCGATGAGGAACTCGTCGAGGGCATGGCAATCAATTTCTTTGCTCAATTTCGCATCTGTCAGCGTGTGGTGCCGATGATGATTGCTCAGGGCGGTGGCCGAATCGTCAATGTGAGCGGCCAGACCGGAATCATGACGCTGAACCCGCCATTCCTGTCCTCCTGCACCGGTCCAGCAAAATCGGCGGAGATTCGCTTCTCGAAGGTGCTCGCCAACGAGCTTGCGCCGCACAACATTCGTGTCAATTGCGTGATACCAGGCTTCATCAACACGCCGGAGCGTTTTGCCATCGTCGTCGACCATGCAATGGATAAGTCCTGAAAAATCGACTCAATGACCCCGCTTTGCGTCTTCCAGTATCATGTCTGCACCCTTCTCCCCGATCATAATCGTGGCCGCGTTGGTATTTCCCGAAACGACCGCGGGCATGATCGAGGCATCGACCACTCGTAAACCGGTGAACCCACGCACTCGCAGCCGTTCATCGACCACGGCCTTTTGATCCTGCCCCATGCGGCAGGTGCCCACCGGATGATAGGTGGTGGAGCCGCGGCGGCGGATGAAATCGAGTAATTGATCATCATCGTCACATTGCTGGCCCGGTTCGATCTCCTCGGCGATGTAGCGCGCCAAAGCCGGCGCCTGAAAAATGCGGCGCATTGCTGCGACACCCGCCACAATCGTCTCGCGGTCCTTTTGCTTCGCCAGATAATTCGGATTGATTGCCGGAGCCTCTCGCGGATCCGATGATCTGATGCGCACATAGCCGCGACTCTCTGGCCGCAATAACACGCAATTCCCGGTCACGCCTGGGAAAGGATGCAGCTCGCCGCCGATGGTCTGGGCGGAGAACAGCGAAATCGAACATTGCGAGTCGGGCGTCGCGGAGGCGGGGTGCGCACGCAGAAAACATCCGGCCGAGACCGCAGGGATCGCGAGATAACCGCGGCGCGTGAGCATGTAGTGCAAGCTGTGGGTGAGCTTGCCGCTCCAGCTGCGCACTGCATCGTTGAGCGTGATCGGTTGCTTGCAACGCAACATGATGCGACCTGAAATGTGGTCGTTGAGATCGTCACCGACGCCCGGGGCATCGGCGACTACGGTGATCCCGTGGGATTGAAGAAGTGACGCCGGGCCAAGCCCGGAAAGCTGTAATAGCTGCGGCGAATTGAACGCGCCGCCGGCGACAATCACTTCGGCATTGGCCCTGGCGCGGCGTTCTTCATTGCCGGCAAGATACTCTATACCGCTCGCACGTCGACCTTCGAAAACTATACGCGTGGCGAGCGCTTCCGAAACCACTTTAAGATTGGCGCGGCGCCGCGCCGGCCTGAGATAGCCGCCGGCGGTCGAGGAGCGCACACCGTTGCGCATCGTGGTCTGGTAGTACCCTGCGCCTTGTTGAATCGAACCGTTGAAATCGTCGTTGCGGGGATGCCCGCATTGCAGCGCCGCCTCGACAAACGCTTCGGCGAGAGGATGGCGGTCGCATAAGTCGGAAACAGCGAGCGGCCCGCCAACTCCATGGAATTGGTCCGCGCCGCGTTCGTTGTCTTCTGCCTTTCGAAAATAGGGCAATACTTCATCGAAGCTCCAGCCGGCATTGCCGAGTTGTCGCCAGATGTTGAAGTCCTCGGCTTGTCCGCGGATATAGATCAGTCCGTTGATCGAACTGGATCCACCGAGAACCCGGCCGCGCGGAGCGATGATCCTGCGGTTGTGGCATCCCGGTTGCGGCTCGGTCTCGTAGCACCAATTGAACCGGCGATTGTTGAACAGCCTGCCAAAGCCGAGCGGGATGTGAAGCCACAGGTGGCGGTTATTTGGTCCCGCCTCCAAGAGCAGAACGCGATGCCCGCCGGACGCGGTGAGCCGATTGGCCAGAACGCACCCGGAACTGCCAGCTCCCACGATGATGTAGTCAAACGTCTCAGAATCCTGCACGCGCTTTCCTCAGTTCACCCGTGGCGCTTAATTGATGCAAGCAAGCGCGCCGCCATCGACCGGCAACGCGACGCCGGTAATAAAATTCGCCTCGTCCGAAGCCAAAAACAAAGCGGCATTGGCGACGTCCCATGCGGTCCCCATCTTGTGGCGCAGAGGCACGCGCGCATCGCGCGCAGCAGCCACTTCGGCCCGGCTTTTGCCGCTGACGCGCGCTCGTGTGTCGACTGCCATCGGGGTATCCATCAATCCCGGCAAGATTACATTGGCGCGCACTCCATATTCCGCGTTCTGCACGGCGATCTGCTGAGTGAAGGCGATCATTCCGGCCTTAGTGGCCTTGTAGGCCACATTGGGGTACTGCTCCCAAGCGGCGACCGATGAAATGGTGGTAATGACGCCGGCGCGTTGCGCGCGCATCAGCGGCAGGACATGCTTGCAAGCCATGATGGCGCCGCGCAGGTTGATGGTGGCGATGCGGTCGAACGCAACCTCGGTGATCTGGTCGAGTGGCGCGTCGCCGCCGGCGATACTCACCCCGACATTGTAGTGAAGAATGTCGATTCGCCCCCAACGCCTCTGTGCGGCCTCGATCATTGCCGCGAGGGTCGCCTCCTTGGAAACATCAGCCTCGAACGCGATGCATTCTCCGCCCGCCATCGCGACCGTTTCGTTGGCCGAGGAAAGATTGTTGTCGACGGCCATCACCTTGGCGCCTTCCTGAGCGAAACGCAAAACCGTGGCACGGCCATTGCCCAATCCCTGGCCCGGCGATTGGCCCGCGCCTACGATGATGGCGATCTTGTTTTTTAGGCGCATGTTGACCTCGGTCGGAAAAGCGGGTTGACGCTTAGCAAAGATTGGCAGGACGGCGCGTTATCGAACGCCCAGTCATTCCGCCTTGATATTAGCCGTCCGGATCACCCTGCCCCACTTCTCAGTCTCATCGGCGATGAGTTTGCCAAAGTCGGCCGGCGAGCCCAACAGCAGCATGCCGCCCATATCAGCAAGCCGCGTCCTGATCATGGGGTCGTCGAGACCTGCATTGGTCTCCCGATTGAGGCGTTCGATAACGTCCGTAGGCGTTTCCTTCGGGGCAGCGATTCCGAACCAAGAACTTGCCTCGAAACCGGGAACAAATTCCGCAACTGTGGGAACTTCCGGCAGCGCTTCAGAGCGTTTGATCGTGCAGACCGCCAGCGGCCGAAGCCGGTCGGCGCGAATATATGCAATCGATGCGGTCATGGTCGCGAACCCGACCTGGACCTGCCCGGCGATAAGATCGGCCATCGCAGGACCGTCGCCGCGGTAAGGCACGTGCTGAAGATTGGCGCCGGTCATCGCATTGAACAATTGTCCGGCCAGATGGCTTGCGGTCCCAATGCCAGCCGAGGCAAAGCTGACCTTGCCTGCATTGGCTTTCGCGTATGCGATTAATTCTGGAATGGTCTTCACGGGAACCGACGGATTCACCTCGGCGACGTTGGGCACGCGCACCACGCCAGCCACCGGCGTTGTGTCACGGAGAAAATTAAAACTGAGATGCTCGTAGAGCGTGGGATTTGCCGCAACTGCGGGCGGGACCATCAGGAGTGTGTAGCCGTCGGGCGGCGCATTGACCACGGTTTCGGCGCCGACATTGCCGCCGGCCCCGGGGCGATTTTCAACGATGAATTGCTGGCCGAACCGCAATGACAGCCATTGTCCGATCAGTCGTGCGAGAACGTCGGTTGTACTTCCGGCAGCAAAGCCGACGATAATGCGCACCGGTCGCGATGGATAGGTTTGAGCAGCCGCGATACTCGATAGAACCGGCGACGCTGCAACAGCCGCTGTCAGATGGAGCAATTTGCGGCGGGAACATTTCATCGCAAGCCCCAAAGTTTGAGTACCGACCCAAGACGCTATCAATCATACTCAGCAACGTCGATAGGCCGTGGCCAAGTTGCAACACTCCGCAATTCGATCAAGCGCATTGATTGGCCCTAACATGCACCCAACGCGCATTAGGATTTGAACGTCTCGTCGTGAGGGGGCTAGAGCG
>DATLJR010000086.1:0-1904 GCA_035538755.1 Pseudolabrys sp. | reverse complement strand
ATCACGTCGGCGACCAGTTCTTCATCCGCACTAACCTTGATGCGCCTGACTTCCGGCTGATGAGCGCACCGCAGGAGACACCCACAGCGTTGCATTGGCGGGAAATCGTTCCAGAGAAGCCGGGGCGCCATCTCAGTCATTTCGAAGCTTTCGAGACATTCGTGGCCGTGGACGTGGAAGACGAAACTGGAACGGCAATCCGCGTATTCAACGTCCCCGACCTCCGCGAAATTTCGGTGCCGCGTCCAGCCGCAATCGGCGTCGCCTCAAGCTTCTTCGACGACAGCGAAGCCAATCTCGATCCGGCCGCAACGGTGTTGCGCTTCCATTTCAGCAATCTGTCGGAACCAGAGTGCGTTTATGACTTCGACGTGACGACCAGCGCGCTAATCTTGCGCAAGCAGGACCCGGCAAGCCGCTGGTTTGATCGCCATCGCTATGTGCTCGATCAGTTCAGTGCGACCGCGCCCGACGGTGAACGTGTTCCGATCACCATCGTCTACCGTAAGGGCATGCGGCGCCCCGGAGGTAATCCAACGCTGATCGTTGGCTACGGCGCCTATGGTTTGAGCCTGCGTGCAGATTTTTCGCAATCCGTAATCAGTTTAATTGATCGCGGCTTCCTCTATGCCATTGCCCACGTGCGCGGGGGACACGAAAAAGGGGAGCGCTGGTATGCCGAAGGCCGCATGCTCAACAAGCGCAACACGTTCACGGATTTCATCGCTGTAGCTGAGACGCTGATCGCGAAAGGTTATTCCGATTCGCGAGCCATTTTTGCGCAGGGCGGCAGCGCCGGCGGCCTGCTCATGGGGGCGATTGCCAATCTGCGTCCCGATCTTTTTGCTGGGATTGTCGCGGAAGTACCGTTCGTGGATATCGTTACCACAATGTCGGACGCCTCGGCCCCACTCACGACCCTCGAATACGACGAATGGGGCAATCCCGCCATAGAGCCGGAATACAATTACATGCTGTCTTATTCACCCTACGATAATGTCGCGCAAACGAGCTATCCGCCGATGTTCGTTACCGCAGGCTTCTACGATAGCCAGGTCAACTACGCCGAACCCGCCAAGTGGGTCGCAAAGCTGCGGGCAAACAAAACCGATACGCATGACCTCGTGTTCAAGACGGATATGACCACCGGCCATAATGGACGCTCAGGAAGACTCGGTTCAATCAAGGAAAGCGCGGAGATTATGGGCTGGCTTATCGCGCATGCTCGCGATGGGGCGCCTTCCTGACATGGCCTCTGCAATCCGCTGGCCAGTGATCGAATAATAATCACAGCCCTCGGCGTTCGGCACAAACGCCACCGCAAACATGCAACTGTAACAGAGCGATCGAAACTCAGCGGGGACATGTCACACCCGCCGTGCAGCGCCGTGCTGCTTGCCGCTCCGGTACGATGCCGCGTCGCCATAACGTATCGGCAACCGTTTGCTGCGGCCGTCCGACCGCCTGAGCCATAGCAATAGCAACGAGGTTCATGCCGCTGCGCGCCAAGCGAACCAACCTGACCAGCTTTGGGTCAAAAGCGGACATGAAACGGTGCAAGCTTTCTTAGATTGACAATCTTCGCATCGATGCAGCGCCGTGGCATACCGCAAACTCAATCGTGGCAAAACGCCCGCGCCCACTGAAGCGAAGAAGAACGAGGGGAAGAAACCCGCATAAGCTTTGCGACTCGGTCGAGCGCCAAGTCGGCCACCAAGGCTGGCTAGCTTTAAGGCGAGTGTTCAGCACCGCCAGCCGAACTGGCTGGTCGGTTCGAGACACGAACAGCACCGATGGTGACGTGGGGTGGCGACGCCGATCCGGCTGGCGCGCTGTTCGGATGAATTAAGCCGGCGTTGATCATGGCGCGGCCGTCCCGAGTCGGATTGCTCATTTCCTTCACG
>DATLJR010000085.1:0-2697 GCA_035538755.1 Pseudolabrys sp. | reverse complement strand
CTGTAACCTTCCGCAAATTCACCATGGGTCATCAGATGTGCCGCGCGAGCGACCAGGCAAGCGTTATCAATGACCTCGACCTTGAACTTGATCCTGACCTTGCCAATCATGTTCAATACTTGAAGCATTCTTCGTGACCTTTAGCCGCCTGCCATCCCCGTTGAAGTCACCGCTCGGCGGGTTAGAAAATCAAACCACATCCTTCTTCGGCCTGCAGCCTTTTGTTGCTGACGCTGACGTTGAAGATAGGCCGATTTATGTGCCTGCTTACAGAAGCGGAGACTGCCCTCTCGATGTGAAATCAGACCCAGGCGACCGCCGCAGAACGCGCATCGTTTCATAGTGGTGCTCTTCGAAACATTCGCGACAACAGCTCGAGAATACGGCAGGGTCCCTTTTCTTTTTGCTAACGACGCTCTCTGGCTGGATGTGTGCCGCCTAAGCTGCCGGTAAGGCGCGGGCGAACCGGCGCCTTATTCACGGGCCAAAGGAGTTTCGCGCCATTCGGGCTCACCAGCCGAGGCGCAAGAAGTAAAGTTCGTCACGCGCCGGGGCGGCATTTAGTTTGTGAGTTCCCTAATGTGAGAGTGGACCGTCACAATTTCGGCTCCTATAGAGGGTTCTGGAAGCCTCGCGAAGTTGTCATTTTCTCCTGCCATAGCTGGTAGGAACAGGTAATGCGCAGATCGGTCGTTCCATCCTCTGGGGCGAAGTTGTCGCCTCACGTCGTCGTCATAGGAAACCAGAAGGGTGGCACTGGCAAATCGACCTTTGCCATGCACATCATTGTCGCGCTCCTTAAAGCTGGAAAGCGCGTCGCTTCTTTCGATCTCGACCTAAACCAACTAACCCTCACCCGATACCTCGGGAATCGACATGAATGGGATCGAAAGCACGAGCACAAATTGGAACTGCCCGATCATTATCCGGTCAGGGAAGAGGTGCATGGCGCTCCCCTCCGGCGATTCATATCGCGTCTTAAGAAAATTGGCCGAGCGCACAAAGACGACTTCATCGGCAGTAGCGCCTTGAGCCATAACGCTGACCTGGCGCACTTCATATCGCAGCTCAAGAAAATTGGGCGCGCGCGCAAACACGACTTCATCGTCATCGATACCCCTGGCGGTGTCCAACACCTCAGTCTGATCGCCCACGGCATGGCCGACACTCTGATTACCCCGATCAACGACAGCCTGATCGACCTCGACGTATTGGTGGCGATGGAGCAAAGCGACCTGGAGCCTCAGCCGTCGGTATACGCCAAGATGGTTTGGCGCGCGCTTGAGACCCGGCGCAAAGTCACTGGTCGCACTACCGACTGGATAGTGGTCCGGAACCGATTGGAATCAGTCGAGTCAAGCAATCAGCATCAGATCACTCAGGTCCTAGACGTGATTCAAAGGACACTGGGTTTTCGCATTGCGCGTGGTCTGCTGGAGCGCCCGGTATATCGCGAGTTTTTCGCCGCCGGGTTGACAGTGTTCGACGAGATAGAAGGGCTGAAGAGCGCTGCGGAGTCCAACCGGCCCGAGTTGCTCGCACGTCTTGAAGTTCAGAATTTAATTCGAGAGATCGGACTCATTGGCGAAGACGAAGCGTTTCACGAGATCGAGCTGGCAATGCCAGGAGCCAATGCAGAAGCTAAAGACCTGGTAGGCGTCGACTACACATGCTCGCGTACTCGGCTTTGGGCGAGAATGGGCGTGCGATACGCAGCCAAGAGATGCAAAAACTTCTTCTCGGCTACCGCGACAACATGAGAGTCGAGGTTGAAACGGGTATTGCGGTAACCGCAAAAACCGTGGCGGATCTTCGCGGGCTAACCGCGTGGCCGGACGGTTTGACCTTAAACATCCATGTAGACCTTGATCCGCGATTTAGCGTCGTCAGGGTGGAGCGAGCGGCGAGCGTTGTGCAAGCCTCGATCCAACCAATGCCTTAGCGCCGCTTCCCGTCACCATGAGCGTGCCAAGGGCGAGGTTTCGATTGCGCCACTTGCCAAGCTGCCGCATGTCATGTTCTTCGGTGGTGGCGTGGTGATCAAAGCTTGGCGACGAGGTATCGGCTCCATCGGTGCGAGCGGCGCGGCGGGCGCCAAACTTGACGATGGCTGTGCGTATGCCGGGCGCGATCAGATTCGCGATCAGTTGAGATAAGAAACACCTGTGCCGGCAACATGAATTCGACTACAGGCGACCTCAACCGTATCCACGTAATGAGCGGAGGCGCGCCGAAAGAGGTCTTCGCGCTGCTCGCGCCGAAATTTGAGCAGCAGACCGGCAATAAAGTGAGATTCACCTACGCAGTCATTACGGAACTACGGGAAAAACTAGGCGCAGGGGCGACGGCCGACGTACTGGTGTTGCCAACGCCCGTCCTCGACAGTCTTGCCAATGACGGCAAGTTGCGCGCGCACAGCCGCACCACCTTCGGCACCGTCGGCGTCAGCGTAGTAGTGAAAGAAGGCGCGCCGCGACCGGATATTTCGAGTAAGAAAAAGTTTCGCGACGCGATGCTGGCTGCCCGCTCGGTCGTTCATGCTACACCAGGGAAGACGCCGAGCGGTACTCACATGGGCAAAGTGATGGAGCAGCTCGGTATCGCCGACGCCATGGCAAAAAAGGTAATCCTCAAGCCAGCGCTTGACGGCGGCGTGCAATTAGTAGCGGCGGGTCAGGCTGAAATCGGCATCTACCC
>DATLJR010000084.1:0-2374 GCA_035538755.1 Pseudolabrys sp. | reverse complement strand
GATCATAGCGGGGACGAGCCCTTCACTACGAATCTAGAGGTCAGAAGTTCGAATCTCTTCTGGCGCGCCAGTATTATCAATGGCTTATGGCTCATCTTGAGTAACCGGGGCAAATTCCCGGGCGCGCGACGCTGGATTTATGCGGGGGCTGGCCGGATGAGGCTTGCGAGGGGCGGGATTTTTGGCCCTGGAATGCCGAGGCGTGCGCCGATGAATTCGTAGAACGACAATTTCAACTTCATGCAGGTTTTGGCAAGCCCCAGCATGATGTCGCGCGCGTCGCGACCTTTGTCGCTGATGGTCCCGCCGGAGATTTTTCTTTTCGTGACGAAGGCGCGGATGTCGTTTTCGGAAGCGTTGGTGTTGATCGGAATTTCCGAGCGTTCGAGAACGCGCAGAAGCCCCTCCTTGTTGCGAAGCAGCCGTCTGAGCAACCTATCGAGCATCGTGTATCCCGTGCTGGCGCGCTTGAAGATACGGTCGAAACGGGCGCGCAAGAGCTGAGCTTGTTTCACGCTGGGAGCAAGCTTGTAATCCTTCAGGGCGCGATAGAACCACCAGATCATCCGCTTGGCGATGTCAACGGCGTTGCGCTGCTTGTCGTTGGCGGGAACCAGCTTATGGACGAGACGTTCGGCATGAATCCAGCACAGTGCATGCGCGCCGACGCGAAACTGACCAGCGTCGTCGGAAACAATCACGGTATCGGGCAGCAAGCCTTGATGGTGGATCGCGCCCCATAACGCGCCTTCGCTGGCGATGAGCACAGGATCCGGGGTGACGTTCATCGCACCCAGGCCCAGGGCCTGCAAATGACGCTCCCAGTCGCCAGCAGACGAGAAAATACGCGCCTTATGCTCCTTGAACTTGCCGATGACGATCTGAGGCAGGTTGCGCTCTTCCATATAGGCAAGCGCGGCGGCGTTGATCACATAAAGCGACACGCCGCCGCACAGCCGCGACAGAAACGCCAGGCGCGATTTGGAGGGACCGGTGCGAAACGTCGTGAAGTTGTAGGAACCAATTTGCGTGGTGTAGCCGTTCTTGCCGGCATGGCGCGCCCCCGTATCGTCGACCGTGACATAGGGGCCGCAAAGGCCGGCTTTCAATACAGCTTCATCCTCGGCACGGAACGTCTCGAGTTTGGCCGTCAGCAAACGCACCACCTGCCGCTTCGAAATCACCACGCCCATGCCATTGAGAAGAGCGGCGATCCGTTCGCAAGTGACTTGCCCGGAGAAGTGAAGCGTCAACACCAGGCGATGCAGATTGGGACCGTAGCCGCCGACAAGCCCAGGATCGAGAGCGGCGATGATCGTCTTGCCGTCCGGCGTTTCCCACCGTTCGCGACGATATCGCGTCACTTGCGGGTTCAGGCTCAAGTCCTGAACAACGATGTCCTCAAATCCCTTGTTGCGCGAGCCCTCAGGCGGGTCGGCCTTCACAACAACAGTTGAGCCAATCTTCAGTCTGTCGAGTTGGCTGCCGCGCCGGCGCAAGGAGCGCCCGCCCTTCTCGTCGCCACTCTCCGGTCCTTTGGCCTGCGTCGATTTATCCATGCCGGAGGACTCGATCAGCGGACGCGGAGGCAAATGCTTCAGCCGCGCAAGCTCATCCTTCACAGCCTGGTGCTCGACCCGAAGCTTCGCCATCGCCCCGTCGAGTTTCTCGGCCTCCGCCCGCATCCGCGTCACTTCGCCGATGAGGTCGCGAACCACGCCGATCAGATCGGCATGCGTCAAGCGTTCCAACGAATCAGGCGGCGGCAGAATCATTCATAGCTTGAATCACACTTTCCAGACCCTGACTCCCCCTGCCGCCCGGAAATTTGCCCCGGTTACTAAACTTCACGTGATCTATCCAAAACTTGCGGACCCGCAGCGGACCTCGCCGGACCGATTTTGGTCCCGGCGCGCATGGTTGCCGGTTCCGCCGCACGCCGAATGCGTCATTGCGCCATTACCCGGCTTCCGCAGTAGGACTCTGCGCCGACTCAGGCGCGGCCCGTGGAGGGCTGAAGTATGGCCACATGCAGATCGACCTCGGCCAGCCGGTAGGCCTACAGCAATGCGACGTCGACTTCAAGGCACCGGCAGCGACGCCACCATCACCGCCGCCCTTCAGGCGCAGTGGGATCAGAATGAGGCAGGAGGCGAGACGGCCGGCGGCCCATCGTCCTTCCTGTTTGACGGCGTCGATCTCGCGCTGACCGACAGCTTCTTCGGTGCGCTCGCGACATTCCTGCTCGCCCTCGAGCGGGGTGACCGCGCGCTCATGGAGCAAGCCGTCGCACGGCTTCGCGAAGGCTTGAGCATATGCTCCGAGATCAACCTGCTACCGCAATGGTGGGCGCATCGCATCGCTCTGCACCTTC
>DATLJR010000083.1:0-2141 GCA_035538755.1 Pseudolabrys sp. | reverse complement strand
TTCGGCGTTGGCCTTCACGATGTCGTCGCGTTGCTTCTTCGCGGCCGCATTGAAATGCTTCTGCATCACCTGCTGCGCATCCTGCGGAACGGTCTTCCAGATCCTTGCGCTCGACAGCAGCCAGAAGCCGTCCCATGCATGGTTCGTGAGCGAGCAGAATTTCTGCACTTCGTAGAATTTCGCCGACTCGATCAGCGCCAGTGGGTTTTCCTGACCGTCGGCGATCTTGGTCTGCAAGGCGGAGTAGGCTTCGTTGAGCGGGATGCTGACGGGAGCCGCGCCGAGAGCCGAGAACATCGCGACCCACAGCGGCACAACGGGCACCCGGATCTTGAAGTTCGCGAGATCCTCCGGCGTCTTGATCGGATGGGTGCTGCTGGTGATCTGACGGAAGCCGTTGTCCCACACGGCTTCGAAGGGAACGAGTCCGACCTTCTCGATATTGCCGCGGACGAACTTTCCGACTTCGCCGTCCATCGCGGCCCATACCTTGTCGTAGTTGGTAAAGGCGAAGCCCACACCGGTCAGCGAGGCAGTAGGAATGAGCGTCGAAAGAACCGTGCCCGGCATGGTTGCCAGCTCGAGCGCACCCGAGCGCAACTGGGTCATCATATCGGTGTCACTGCCGAGCTGATTGTTGGGAAACAGGTTGATCGCCACCTGCCCTTTTGTCTCTTCGCCGATGGCGGCGATCGCTTCCTTGAGCCTGACGTTCACGGAGTGAGTGTCAGGGAGGTCGTTGCCGAACTTCAGCTTGAGCGGTGCGGCCTGGGCCAGCACGGCGGGACTCTTAAGAACGGCCCCTGCAGCAAGAACGCCAGCAGCAGATTTCAAAAGCAAACGACGGCTCACCGCGACCATTGCATCTCCTCCCATGTGAAAACCGCATTCCTGCGGCTTGAATTCGAATACGGAATACATATTCCGTATTTCGAATTCAAAACAATGGATTTTTTCGCAACGCGGTGATAGAAAATCTCAGATTAGGCCCTCCCGGAGATCGCATGCCCCCCGTCCAAACCCAGCCGACCCTCGTCGAACAGGTTGTAAATGCTATCGTTTCCGAGATTGTGGACGGGGAACTGCCCGCCAACTCCCGTCTCATCCAGGACGAGCTCGCACGGGCCTACGGCGTTTCGCGGCAGCCGGTTCAGCAGGCCCTGCTCCTGCTTCGGGATCGAGGGCTGGTCCGGGAAGCACCCGGCCGAGGCCTGATCGTCTCCCCGCTTGACGTCGACTTCGTCCGCAACCTTTACGAAATACGGGCGATGCTGGATGGACTTGCGGCGCGCCTCGCCGCCGAGCGGGGCGCCGAGCGCGCGAAACTTGAAGGCTCCGCCTATATCGACGCGGGCCGAGCTGCCGTTAAGAGCGGCTCACTGCACGCGCAGATCGAAGCCGACATGCAGTTTCACGCCTTCATCAATGAGCTCTCCGGCAATCCATTGATCGGTGAGACCACTGCTCCGCACTGGCCCTATCTGCGCCGGGTGATGGGTGAGGTGCTCCGAGACGATGCGCAGATGCCGCAGACGATCCTGGAAGAGCATGTTGCGATTCTCGGCGTCGTGAGTGCGGGTGATGGCGCGCGGGCGGAGACGCTGAGCCGCGATCACATTTCAAGAGCCGCAAAGATTTTCGTGCAGCGCCTCCAGGCGCAACGCGAAGCGTCAGAGGAGGAATTGCGGCAGCGCCGCACGCGACGCATCCGGTGAAAAGGCGGCGAGACCTGTGTCGTGTTTTTCCGCGCCGCACGCCGTTTCCGAAAATAAAAGGCGACCTTGAAGGTCGCTTTTTTCGTTTTGACTGTAGCGGTCTACCGCGCTGCCTGGTGCTTCCCTCTTGTGTGCGTCGGAGAATGGCCTCCATTAGTGGCGAGTCACGATTAACCATAGCGCCAGCGGTAAAATCCGCATGCGCGACGCCGGACCGACCGCCAACTCGCTCGCGCCCTTCAGCGGCGGTTTGAAGCCAGATGTCGAGATGCTATCATCCGTGCATTGCGGGGGAGAATGTCGGTGAGAACGATCACGGCATCGGCGGCGAAGCATCTCGGCAAGTTCCTGGCAAAGGACTTCCGCAAGCTTTTCGGCCCTGCATACGATGAAATCGCTGACCGACTGGGTTCGCTCGCACGCAGC
>DATLJR010000082.1:0-2775 GCA_035538755.1 Pseudolabrys sp. | reverse complement strand
AGATTAGGCCCTCCCGGAGATCGCATGCCCCCCGTCCAAACCCAGCCGACCCTCGTCGAACAGGTTGTAAATGCTATCGTTTCCGAGATTGTGGACGGGGAACTGCCCGCCAACTCCCGTCTCATCCAGGACGAGCTCGCTCGCGCCTACGGCGTTTCGCGGCAGCCGGTTCAGCAGGCCCTGCTCCTGCTTCGGGATCGAGGACTGGTCCGGGAAGCACCCGGCCGAGGCCTGATCGTCTCCCCGCTTGACGTCGACTTCGTCCGCAACCTCTACGAAATACGGGCGATGCTGGATGGACTTGCGGCGCGCCTCGCCGCCGAGCGGGGCGCCGAGCGCGCGAAACTTGAAGGCTCCGCCTATATCGACGCGGGCCGCGCTGCCGTTAAGAGCGGCTCGCTGCACGCGCAGATCGAAGCCGACATGCAGTTTCACGCCTTCATCAATGAGCTCTCCGGCAATCCTTTGATCGGCGAGACCACTGCTCCGCACTGGCCCTATCTGCGGCGGGTGATGGGTGAGGTGCTCCGAGACGATGCGCAGATGCCGCAGACGATCCTGGAAGAGCATGTTGCGATTCTCGGCGCCGTAAGTGCCGGTGATAGCGCGCGGGCGGAGGCGCTGAGCCGCGATCACATCTCAAGAGCCGCAAAGATTTTCGTGCAGCGCCTCCAGGCGCAACGCGAAGCGTCAGAAGAGGAATTGCGGCAGCGCCGCACGCGACGCATCCGTTGAAATGGCGGTGAGAGCTGTGTCGTGTTTTTCCGCGCCGCACGCCGTTTCCGAAAATAAAAGGCGACCTTAAGGTCGCTTTTTTCGTTTCGACTGTAGCGGTCTACCGCGCTGCCTGGTGCTTCCCTCTTGCGTGCGTCGGACCAATGGCCTCGATTAGTGGCGAGTCACGATTAACCATAGCGCCAGCGGTAAAATCCGAATGCGCGACGCCGGACCGACCGCCAGTTCGCTCGCACCCTTCAGCGGCGGTTTGAAGCCAGATGTCGAGATGCTATCATCCGTGGATTGCGGGGGAGAATGTCGGTGAGAACGATCACGGCATCGGCGGCAAAGCACCTGGGCAAGTTCCTGGCAAAGGACTTCCGCAAGCTTTTCGGCCCTGCATACGATGAAATCGCTGACCGACTGGGTTCGCTCGCACGCAGCACCATCGAATGCCTTGGAAGAAGCGACGCTCTGTATCACAACCTCGAGCACACGTTTCTCGTTACGCTCGTCGGCCGGGATATTCTTCAGGGTCTTTCGCTATCTCGCCGCATTGAACCGGACGATTACAGTCATCTCATAAGTGCGTGCCTGTTGCATGATATCGGCTACGTCCGGGGTATTTTGAGCGGGGATACCGAGACCGAATTTGTGATCGACAAGGACCAAAGAAAGGTGACGCTCGCACGCGGAGCGTCCGATGCCGCACTCACCCCTTATCACGTCGATCGATCGAAGATGTTTGCAATCGAACGACTTGGAAAATCTCCTCTGGTCGATGCCACCCGAATCGCAAAGGCCATCGAACTCACGCGCTTCCCCGCAAGCATCGATCAAACTGCCGAAGTCGTAGGACTGGAACCAAAATTGGTACAGGCCGCCGATTTGATCGGACAATTGGGTGACCCGACGTATCCCAGAAAGGCGAACGCGCTTTTTTACGAATTTGAGGAAATCGGGATGAACCGTCAGCTCGGATATTCGTCGCCGGCGGATCTGATTGACAAATATCCGGCGTTCTTCTGGAACTGCGTCTCAATGCATATCGGCGACGGATTAAAGCTCCTCAACCTCACCGTTTCGGGCAGGCAATGGATCGCTAACCTGCACCATCATGTTCTTTGCGCGGAAAACTCCAGCCGCATGATGGGACCGCAGCGATAGCGGAGAGGCCCGGAACGCTTTCACCGGAACTGCGGTCCTTGATACCGTGCGTCGCGTGCCGACGGATCGCGGCCGATCTTCGGCTGCAACTCCCGCAGGTCAATGAAGGCGTCGGCTTGACGCCTCAGGTCATCGGCAATCATCGGTGGCTGGGTCGCGATGGTTGAGACCACTGTGACGCGAACGCCGCGGCGCTGCACCGCCGCTACCAGCGAACGAAAATCGCCGTCGCCCGAAAACAGGATCATCTGGTCCATGTGCGCTGCAAGTTCCATTGCATCGACAGCAAGTTCGATGTCCATGCTGCCTTTCACCTTGCGACGACCGCTCGCATCAATGAATTCCTTGGTCGCCTTGGTGACCACGGTATAGCCGTTGTAGTCGAGCCAGTCGATCAGCGGACGGATCGACGAGTATTCCTGATCTTCGATGACAACGGTGTAGTAGAAGGCGCGCACGAGTGTTCCACGACTCTGGAAATCGGAGAACAAGCGTCGATAATCAATATCAAAGCCGAGCGCCTTGGCCGTCGCGTAAAGATTGGCGCCGTCAATAAACATTGCAATCCGATCGGATGCTGACATCTCGGTCTGCCCTCTACGGGATCAGCAATGAACCCAAATTGTGCTCGGATTGGGCAGAGGCCAATCCGATCGGGGATATTCAACTACATAGTTAATTCGAAAACGTTTTAGGTCTCAAATTATTTCGCTGAAAGTTTCTAACAGCAATTTTAATCAAAGGCGGAATTAACGTGCAGCGGCTTTGTTATACAGATGATGGATTATGGGCCCTCGCTATGTCTCATCGACTTCCGACCTTCGAAATAGTCTTGAAGAAGCGCGGCCGAAAATGGCGGTGGTGGGTCTGCACGAGTGAAGGAAAGCCCAT
>DATLJR010000081.1:0-4307 GCA_035538755.1 Pseudolabrys sp. | reverse complement strand
CCCATATAAGATTGTCGTTCCAAATGCCGCCTGTGCACCGAATATCCGCGTTTCGAATGCATAGGTCGGCGTAAACATAAAGAAATCGGACGGAGATTTCATGCCCGCTTGGATCGCACCGCCGCGTTCAAAGCTAATTCCGTGGCTAGCGTCAGCTGACGAATGATAATAAGAGCTCTCAAACGACCACCCGGGGTCGGAAGGCACGGCTGCAAAGCTTCCATACTGGCCGGGAAGCCAGAAACTCGTGCCGGCTTCGTCTGCGGCGGCAGTACCGGGAAAATAGAAGCACGAAAGCGTGGCAAGAAGGCACGCCAAGTGCGCCAATAATCCGTTCCGGTGATTCCTCATGCTGATATTTTACCCGTTCAAACTGCTACTGGAAGGAGGCGATGGATGTAGATCGCCGCTACTGGGGGGCGATTCATTCGATGTCCGCTTTGGGTCATAAGCGGACATTGCGAAGCCTATTACTGATGCCCGCTTTACCCCCGAAAGCGGGCATCGCGACTCTTCAAGGCGGTCGCCGACGACATCCCGGCGGCCGCGCAGCCGACTACGGCTTGGTCAGATCAAATTAGTAGATCGAAAAGGCGGGCCGCCGACCATCTCAAGCGCTGCTAGCCGGTAGGCCCGCCGGAGCTGACCGTTACCAAAACAAGCCCCAAGCACCATGCAAGCACTTGGGGTCGGAGTTCGTTGCCTTTCACCGGGCTTCTATGGCTGGTTTGGCCGCTGGGAGTTTCGGGCGGCCAGGCCAGTCTGATCTTGTCTCATTAGTACCAGCGCCGACAAGCGCCTGCGTGCCAATAGGCACACCGACGAGCGTAATTGTAATAGCCGTATCCAGCAGCGCCCGCTGCTGCCGCACCATAGTATGCGCGGCGATTAACGCGACGATTGACACCGGCGACGCTCATTGGCGTCAGTGGATGACCAAAGCGAGCCTCGGCAGTGTCAACTGCCAATGATGGCGTATTAGCCTGCGACCAATGAAGCGAAAGTGGTGCTGCACAACAGAGCGCAGTGGCGGTGATTATCCCAAGCGCACTTAATCGTTTCATCATTGCTACTCCTTCGCCACTCACCCTCTGGTGTTGAAATTAGAAAAGACTTTTTGCGCCGCATCTTTGATGCAAATCAAACGTGGTCACAATCCAAAAAAACGCAAAGCCCGGCTGTGGAACATCCTTCATTCAGTCGAGCAGACGTCACATTGGCGCATTATTAATTTGTAGCGCATGATTATCGGAAGGGGACGCGATACCATGAAAAGTCCCGATTACGTCACGATTGGCGTGCTGGTCGCCCTGCTTGTGTGGGCTGTTGCAGACCAGTTTCCGCGCGGCAAGTTGTAGCCTCGCCTCGTTGCTGTGTGTGAACGCAGCAAAGCGTCAAATCGCGCACGACATCGCTAACGCCCATGCCGACTACATCACTGAAGCGCAGCAAAACCGTGTTCCACGGAAAAGGCCGCCCCGCACGAGCGGCCTTAAGTAAGACCAAAGCATTGGAAGGAACGGCTCTCTACAAGGAACCGTCGCGCTCACAGGTGTTTGCCGTCACCGGCCGAGGTCGCCGCGGCGCTCGGGCGAGTTATTGAGGTAAATCAAACTAACTATGAGAGCGCGGGGGTACAGAGACCGTGTTCGGTTGTTTTCTGGGGGGCGACGTGAGGTGAGGGACGAATGCCATGCCCATCCCTGAGTATTTTGCGGCCAGCGCTCTGATCGTTTTTGATCACGTTGGCTGTTGCCGCGCTGGTCAATCGCTTCTGACCATGCGCGGCCGAAAGCGAATTCAGTACAAAGCGGACACTCGCTAGAAGCGCGGTCAGAGGGGCAAAATTGGCAGGCAAAGAGAACCAACGACAATGTGAATGTAACGATTGGGCTTGAGGCGGCAGCTTCCAGCTGCTCGTCTAAAACTTCGTTGAAAAAAATCCTTTCTTCTTCGGTTTGCGGTTCAGGATTGTTGCGACCGTCGCTCATCGCACTAGTTGGATCGTGGTTCGCGCCGTCGTTCATAGCGCTTCCGCTTCGTCAATGCTCCGCCCTTCCGGAATTTCTCCGACCTCACGCGCCAGGATGGCGGTCACGGCCGCCCCCAGACCGCTGACAATGGCCATCATGATCAGCACCGCCGCGACACCGCCATGCGCTTTTACTTGCGGAAGCACGAAGATTCCCAATGTCGCCCCAACCTTGGCCGCGGCCGCGGCAAAGCCGCCGGCGGACGCGCGAATTTTGGTAGGGAATAGCTCGGGCGCCAGAGCGAAAGTGGTCGCGTTAGGTCCGGCGTTCATGGCCAGGTTGAACAAAATGAATCCCGCGAACACCAGCCATACGTGAGCCGCCGCACCTCCAGCAGCCAGTTCCGGAGCTACCAGAATCAGCATGCCAAGGGTCATGCCGACAAAGCCGATGACCTGCATATGGATCCGGCCGAAACGCGGTACCGCCCACAATCCGACGAGGAACCCGAAGAGCAGAAAAAGATCGATGGCGCCACTGCCTTGAGCGTCGGCAAATTCGGTGGCCAAAGGTCCCGTGGTCTTGGACGACGAGCGGATGGCGCCGAGGATCACCGGTGTAAACAGACCGACTCCATAGGTGGCGACGTCCATGAGAAACCACGGCAACGAGACCAGCATCGTGCGTGTGCGATAAGGCCGTGAGAACAAGAGAGCGAATCCGGGGCTTGGCGACGCCGTGGCTGCGGCTGCTGTGACGGTTTTGCTTTGTTCGTGTTGCCTAAGCCACCGCGGACTCTCCGGAAGCCAAAGGCGCAGCAGAAGAAACAAAAACGCGACCGCAGCGGTCGCCCCGACGATCAGTCTCCAGTCAGAAGCGCTGCTTCTTTGCCACAGGATCGCAATCGCGACGGCAGCGCCGAGCAGCATTCCGACCGATTGCAAAGCAATGGTCGCCACAACCATGCGGCTGCGAACCCGTTTAGGCATGGTCTCGGACACGTAGGACGAGCTGACGGGAAAATCGATGCCGATGCCAACTCCGACAATGAACTGACCGACCAAGACCCACTGCGGCACGTCAGCCAAGGCGCTGATCAGCGCGCCGACGGTGATAATCGTCATGTCTATTAAAAAGGCGGGCTTACGACCGAAACGATCGGCCGCCGGCCCGCCGATGACCGCACCAAACACGGCGCCAAGAACCAAGGCTGAACCGATGAGACCGACCATGAGCGCGCTGAGCGAAAAGCGGCTCGTGATGAGCGGCATCGCCACGCCGAGAGAAAAAATCGAGAGACCATCTATCAGCGTGCCGCCGCTCGCCAGCAACCAATTCCAATATTCCGGGCGTCCCATGGACGCGCTCTCGATCGGCATCTGATCTGTTGTATGCGCTTGGATCGACATCATACTGCGACCCTCTCATTCGTCTGATACCGGGCCGCACCAACCCGGCAGGTAATCGGCATCTAAGCTTTTTGCCAATTCAAGCGCTTTCTCGAGCGCATGTTCAAAATGGTATTCCACCACCTTGCGCTTCATGTGCCTGCGCAGAAAGTCGGCCCAAAGGAATTCGCTGAATGGCGTCGTGTCCTTGGCGAAGCCGCCCGCGCGCCGCAATTCGCCAGCAAGCGAGCGGAACGGATCGTCGATGAGCCTATCCACCGACTTCGGCAAGTCACTGTAAGGTCGGCGACGGCCATCCACAAAAGGATGCGTCCAATCGCGATTTTCCATGACGTACCAGAAGGAATCCTGATCGAGCTTGCTGAGATTGGCAATGACTGTGACGGCTACTTCCTTGACACCTTCGTCATGCAATGCGCGTGCAAGATGATGGTGATCAATGACGTAATGCCGATGCTTTGGACCAAGGATCACGGGGATCAGGTGTTTGCCGAGAAACTCTTCACCTTTCTTTCTGTTTTCATCGCGCCAATGCTTGCGTTTGGCCTTAACCTCGCGCATGCCGACGGTAATTTGCGTTGGACGGAGGTCTAATATGGCGACAGGCTCAAGACGAGGTTCACGCACAGTGGTCATGTTCGAGTCCTCCCGCGACAATGCGCGAACATCGAACGAGCAATAGGCGACTCCCAAAGATTCTCTTTGGAATTTCGCCGCGAGGCTATCGTGGTTTCGTCATGACTCGCCCCATGCCGTTGCTGTCACGCCCGCGCGGTTGCCGAATTGATGATGAATTCATGCCTGCTCGAGCGCGCCACCGGGAGATCGGCGGGCCTTTCGCCCTTGAGGATGCGGTCGACATAGATGCCGGCTTGGCGCCCTTGGTCCGCTGGGCGCACGCCGTGCTCATCAATCCACCGGCAAC
>DATLJR010000080.1:0-2873 GCA_035538755.1 Pseudolabrys sp. | reverse complement strand
AAGCCGTCGGGAATGGCCCTGGACGTTGCGAAACTGGATCAGGAACGACTTTAGCCCGCTCTGCTTGATTCGAAGCCCAAAGCCCCGTAGTTCGTCATCCCAATGAACGTGGTCTAGTCCATCGGGCTTGATCGCGTCGATCGCTCTCTTCGTGAGTTTCATCGTCCGGGGTAAGCAATGGGTAAGTATCAGAATGCCATTGACGGGAATCGCCGTCAACTGCTATCGATGGATTTATGCAAATATTTCCGTATGTTATCCCCATTGAGCGGTGGTCGGCAATTGCTGGAAATTCCCTGACCACTACCTTGACATGGTAGGGGTCACAGGTTCGATCCCTGTCGCGCCCACCAGAGGCCGCTTTGTGGGATCGAACGTTTCAAAGTTGCGGCCTTTTTCTCTCCGTTGTAGGTGATCCGAACATGCGCCAACGAATTCACCGTTAAACGCTCAACGCATGCCCCTGCGCACGCGCGCCAACCAGCGGAAGTTACAGCCATGAAAGTCCGAAATTCTTTGAAATCGCTGCGCAGCCGTCATCGCAACAACCGCCTGGTACGGCGCAAGGGACGGGTCTACGTGATCAATAAGGTCCAGCGCCGCTTCAAGGCGCGTCAGGGCTAATGCCGCTTTAGCCATGCGGCTTGCCGGCAGCTCCCCAGCGTCTGCCCCAAAAAGCGAGGAACTCCATAGGCACGCGGACACTTGATCAATGGTGCATGATCTCCGAATCGGTTCTTTATCGTATCGCGGGAGAACGGTAGATTTGGCCTCCATGATCCGCTTCGTGGCTCTGGCAATCTTCATTGGCATGACCTGCCTCGCTCCAGCCTTCGCGGAGGGGATGGACACCGAGCAGTTCAAGCCGGTTGAGCCGCCGAGCAACCTGCCGCGGGCGCAGCGTGGCGACAAAGCACAAAATCTCGACCGGCTGTTCGAGGCGCTCAAAGCCGCGCCCGACGATGAAAGCGCGAAGTATATTGAAAACCGCATTTGGGCGATCTGGCTCGCGTCAGCGAGCGATACCGCCAATCTGCTGATGGGGCGTGTCAAGACCGCGGTCGATGCCCAGGAGTTCGATCTCGCGATCAAGCTCCTCAACGCTGTCATCGATATCAAACCTGACTTCGTCGAGGCGTGGAACCGCCGCGCAACCGTGTATTATGCGGAAAAAGAATTTGGCCGGGCTCTTTCTGACATCCACGAAGTTCTGACGCGCGAACCCCGGCATTTCGGCGCGCTCTCGGGGCTTGGTATCATCTTGCAGGAGATTGGCGACGAAAAACACGCGCTTGAAGTGCTCCGTCGGGCACTTTCGATCCACCCTCACCTCGAGAAAATTCCGGACCTGGTCAAGAAATTGTCCGAGAAGGTTGACGGCCGCGACATCTAGGTTGCACGTGGGCGCATAGGTTGCGCACGCAGTGACGGCCTATTGGCTGTCTTTCGCCGCAACAAAGGCGATCCGCAACATGTTGGTCGCGCCGGGGGTTCCCAGCGGCACCCCTGCAACGATGATGACGCGCTGACCGTCCTTGGCAAATCCGTCCTTGAATGCCAGCCCCCTTGCGCGGTCGACCATGTCGTCGAGATCGTGTGCATCCTCCGCCAGAATCGAATGTACGCCCCAAACCAGTGCCAGACGGCGGCAGGTCGAAAGTTTGGGAGAGATTGCAACGATCGGAGATTTCGGCCGCTCGCGAGCGACCCGCAAGCCGGTGGAGCCGGAGCTTGTCCAGCAGATGATGGCGGAGAGCTCAAGCGTTTCGGCGATCTGGCGCGCGGCGGCGGCAATCGCGTCGGAACCGGTCGCCTCAGGCTCCGTGCGCTGAGCGTCAAGGATGGTGCGATAGAGCGGGTCCTGCTCGACCTCTCGGGCGATGCGGTCCATGGTGGCGACCGCTTCGACCGGATACTGGCCGGCTGCGGATTCGGCGGACAGCATGATGGCATCCGCCCCTTCGAAGATCGCAGTTGCGACATCCGATACTTCGGCGCGCGTGGGCACCGGGCTGTTGATCATGGATTCCAGCATCTGGGTCGCGACCACGACTGGCTTGCCGGCATGGCGCCCCGAGCGGGTCATCTGTTTCTGCACGCCGGGGACCTTTTCCAGCGGCATCTCGACCCCGAGGTCGCCGCGGGCAACCATCAGAGACTCGGCGATATCGATTATTTCGCCCAGGCGAGACACCGCCTGCGGCTTCTCGATTTTGGCCATTACCGCCGCGCGACCGCGCGTGAGCTTCTTCGCCTCTGCGATGTCTTCAGGCCGCTGGATGAAGGAGAGCGCAACCCAGTCGACGTCGGCATGGAGCGCTGCCTCAAGGTCGGACCGGTCCTTTTCCGCCAACGCCGAGAATGGAATCATCGTGTCGGGCAGGCTTACACCCTTGCGGTCGGAAAGCTTTCCGCCAACTTCGACCCGGGTCAGGATGCGGTTGTCCTCGACGGCGGTCGCGACGAGCCGAACCTTTCCGTCGTCGAGCAGCAGCGTGTGACAGGGCTCAATGGCGTCGAAGATTTCCGCATGCGGCAGGTGCACACGCCGCCCGTCGCCCGGCATCGGATCGGCATCGAGCTCAAAGGAGCTACCCTTGATGAGGGTTGCGGCGCCGTCGGCAAAACGACCTATCCGCAGCTTGGGGCCCTGCAAATCGGCGAGAATTCCGATCGGTCTTGCATGCTCCGTTTCCACCGCGCGGATTGCGGCTACCAGCTCGCGCATGCGTTCATGCGACGTGTGGCTCATATTGATGCGGAAAACGTCGGCTCCCGCCGCAAACAGGTTTGCGATGACGCTTCGATCCGAGGAGGCAGGCCCGAGTGTGGCGACGATCTTGGTGCGGCGAAGGCGTCGCATCTAGTTTCGA
>DATLJR010000079.1:0-19652 GCA_035538755.1 Pseudolabrys sp. | reverse complement strand
GCCGTCTACAGCATAGATTCCTTTCCACACCTTTCCCTTCAGAGCTCCTTTCGTTTGCTGGAAATCAATGGTCGCCGGTTTCGTGCTCGGGTTTATTTGGACGGTTCCTGCGTAGAGAGGCTTGTCATCCTTCGACCGGATATCGAAGCGATTGCCCTTAAAAGAGAGTCGATGCCCGACAAGGTCATCGGCGGTGTTGCCGTCCTGTTCCGCCTTTGTCGCGATCCAAGTTCCTTGCAACGTCGTCTCGGCTGCCGCAGCCGGCAGCGCGCAGGCCAGAACAAGCCCGGTCGAGACTATCAACCAGCACAACGTCGAGGTCCGCCGTTGCATGACCAGTTCTCCTGAGTGTTGCATCGCTCGACCCGGACTGTAGTTGTCTAGTCACGAGCGCTCAAGCCCACCTTCGCGTGCCCGGAGTAGCCGAGGCCAAATCTAGACGACAAGCTGCACTGAAAGAAATTCGAGATGACATGATGAAGGAAAATTGGAAAATGCGTTTAGCTTCGGCTGTTGTGTTCGATACTGGAGGGCAGACGGATCACAAACTCAGTTCCCGGCTCGAGTCGGTTGATTTCGAGGGTGCCGCCAAGCTGACCGACAGTTGAGGCGATGATCTTCATCCCCAGTGACGAAGTTGTCTCTATCTGAAAATTATCCGGAAGTCCTCGTCCATTATCAGAGAATCGTAGTTCGATACTATCGTCGTCCGCATGTTTCAAAATGACCTTTATGTGTCCCCGTACGCCATCCGAATAAGCATGTTTAAGCGCGTTTGTTATAAGTTCATGTGTCAACATGCCAAGAGCAATTGCGTGCGCACCTGAAAGCTGAACTGGCTCGGCCTCGACCTCAATGGAGAGTCTGCTACCTCCGACGTATGCAGTTTCACTTGTATTACAAATTGTGTTTAAGAATTCGCTGAATTCGACGTACTCCAATGTATGGGCCTGGTAAAGATGGCGATAAACAGTTCCCATCGCGATGATGCGGTCGCGTGCATTTGCAAGATGTTCTTTCGCCGCGGGATCTACGACATACCGCCTTTGTACGTCCAAGAGACTCGAAAGAATATTAAGGCTGTTCATCACACGATGTTGAAGCTCACGTAAAAGAAGGTCTTTTTGCTTAAGAAGCTCATTGATCCTATTTGACATTCGGGACAAGGCCGCACTTAGCTGCCTGAATTCGGCCGATAATCTTATTTTAGGAAACGGCGTCGCTATATCGCCTGCCTGCCGTTTGCCCGCACTCTTGATAAGCGCCCGGATCGGGCGATCGATCATAAGGTAAGCAGCCAACCAGACGCCAATCACAGCAAGTATTAGAGCGATCAAATTAAAGGCAATGCCCTGTACATTGATGATAGAGGCCCCCGTCAGGGCTGAATCGCGATCAATGGCAACTGCCGTAAATAGACCTTCCGACGCGTCATGTAGGGGAGCAAACCCGATTATCCCTGAACGACCATTTGGACCCTTGATATCCATCGTCCCGGCGGGTGCGTGCTCAATTTTAGGAAAGATCAATTTGGAAATTGCTTCAACATTCTCAAAGTCACTCGGTGGAATCGTAAGTACCAACGATCCCTCGCGATCCAGAACGATGAGCCGATGCTCCGATCGCCATGGATACGCTGCGAGAATTTCGGCCAATTTTTCCGGGTTCAATGTGAGGACGATTACTCCCCTTATCGAACCGTTAGCATCTTTATAAGGCATGGATAAATGAATTGACCTGGATCGCGTTACGCGACCTTGAGTGATTGTTCCAACGGTGAGCTTGCCGGTTTTCAGCGGCTCATAAAAATAAATGCGATCTCTAACGTCGAGTGTCGGCGGAATCGGAATGGTCGAACAGTGAAACTTACCGTCGGTATCGATGATCGCAGCTTCGCGATAAATCGGAATATCTGCAATTACCGATTTGAAATAGGAGGTGCATTCCTCTTCGTGACCGGGGATATTTGGATATTTGGCCATTGCCGTCATTAGTTGGCGGCTATTGTCAATTACCAGCCCGAAATCGGCAGATATAAACCGTGCCATCGAAAGTGCGGCAGTGTTTGCTTCGTCTTCAAGAAATATTTTCCAACGTGCAGCACTGTATGCTGAGAGCAGTAACGATGGCACCAAGGCGATCGCGACAAGCGCAGATAGCCGACGACGAAGACTCATTGAAATATCGTCCCCCCAAATCTCATCATACAGATAACTCAGCGTTCCCCTTCCGCGGTTGCGCGTTCACATTAGCGAGACGGACAACTCGATGGGGGTCTATTGCTCCTGCGTCCCCAGCATTTTGCGGGTCTCATGAAGTCATTCTGCCTGTCCACGATGTTTGACCGGCAACTCGTGAACCCCGCCGGGTTTCGGGGATCGAATAGCTCAAGCTGGTGTCTGCTTTTGGCCCATAGCGGACATTGACCATTGCACCGCACATGTCCGCTTTCGAGTGTAAAGCGGACATCGATTGATCGTGATACTGGTTGACCTATTGTCGGCCCAGCCCAACGGGCTTCAGGGAGATGGGCTACAACGCACGCAACGATGAAATTCGTGACAAACGTCACACGGATGCGTCATGACTGGGAAGCACAATGCGGGGGCTGGCGATCCCCCGCCATCACCAATTAATCAACTCGACGTACCAAGAACTGCGCTTGGGCTAGCTCAACGTAGTAATTCTCCGAGGCTCGCGGGAATGTCTGTTTTCGGCGTCCTAGGCAAGCATCGCTTATCGACTCGCCAAAACGGCGACAAGTTCCATCATCAACAAACTGTTCTAAACTGTCCTCGCGCCCGCCTTCGTTACGCGCCAGCGCACGAAACTGATCTCTCAGTAAAGTCCATTCATTGGTTTTCAGATCAACGGGCACATCCGTGTCTCCACACTAGTTTTGCGGCTTTGCAATGGGCCGCAAGCACTGATTCTTGCGCGTCTACTTCCAATCAACAGGAGCGTTGAGCGGGGCGAGAGGATTCAGATCAGTCGCCGGGTGGTGACTGACCAGATTGACCGCCCATGCGCCAAACAGAACGAAAGACGCCGTAACGGAGACGATGGCGGTACGGATCATGGCGGTGCTTCCGCTAATCTGGAAAACACAGCGGCATAATTTGTATTGGCTTGCTTCGATTTAGGCAGAGTATCGCCGATGCCTATGCCGACTAAAAACACCGCAATGATCGTCAGGGCGATTACGCCGTTCTGCGGGGGATGGGGACTAACTGCCCACAGTTGCTTGTCCAAAAGTTCCTGGTCGTGTCTGGTCACTTTAGAATCTTCTCTTGGCAGGAGATGACTTGCGATAAACGCGCGCCGCGTATTCAACGTTCCCTAAGGACAGGGTTGTTCCAAAGCAGGCCGTTCAAAAAATATTTCTGGTGCAACGCGAACCGTCATTGCTGATTTGGTTACCTTCACGCGCCCAAAGGCGGTCATAGCGAGGATTGCAAATGAAGAGGAAGCGGTTCCGGATTTGAAAGAAAAAGGGCCGCCAGGGGGACTCCAGCGGCCCTTGGGGACTCATCGCTGTCGGCCGTGCGGGCCAACAGCTGCAAGCCAACACGCCTCCGGACAAAGCGTTCCCCGGTAAAATAAGGTTGGTCACGAACACGCGTGAACGACCTTCGGCTCAAGCGTGGCGGCGCCGACGAGATGATCGAATGAGGCGGCGCGATGTCCGTAGGGTGTGATGTCTGCTTTTGGCCCAAAGCAGACATGGGCGAGTGCACTGCACATGTCCGCTTTCGGGGGTAAAGCGGACATGACTTTGTGCAGTGCAGATGTCTGCTTTTTGACCCAAACCGGACATTGCGGGTGGGTCAGGGTGACAAGGTGACAGCGAACAGTGCGTGGGAGAGTGCAATCTTTTTAGGCATAAGGCCGTAGGTCATAGGTCGGCAATTGCTATGGCTTGATGTCATCACTCGTCCCGTCTTCGGTATCTACAATCGTGACCATGACTAGGGATAAGCCTTCTTGACTGCAGCGCCGGCAGTTGCTGCCGCTTCCTTGCTGCCGAACGAACGCTTAGTTTGTCCGTCCACTCGTAGCAGGAACCGCTCCTCAGTTGGCCGGGCCTGACCCACTGGCTTTGGGTCGTCGTCCCGATCTGGTCGCTTTGTTAATGTCGGTCGTCCAAGCATCCCAGTGTAGCGGGATTGGATTCTAGTCCAGAAAGATTTTATAAGAGCCGCGGACCGAGGCGCACATCGATAATGCGCTTAGCCTCGGCAACAATCTCCTCCGTGCTACTTTTTTCAAGATTGACCGGACTATTTCGCCATGGCGACATCGAGCCTGGCGAAAAGATAGATGCTCTCCAGCCCTTTCCTATAGGGCAGACCTCAATCCGATATCCCTTATAGTCAACGACTGTCATTTTTTTACAATCGGCATTTCGAGCGGCAGTGGTTCTAGACGATCGTCGCCTAATGCTTCCGGGCGTCGACGCGATAACCGACGATGGTGGCCTCGCCCAGCGCCTTAGCGGCTTCAAGCCGGTGCAGGCCCTCGACCAGTACGAAGCGCGCGCCATCCTCGCGCACGAGGATCGGCGTCTGCTGGCCAACAATGAGCATGCTATGAGCGATCGCATCGACGCGCTTCAAGTCGAGCGTTTTGCGCCGCGCTGTCGGCACGTAGATATCGGCGACCGGGAAGGTCTCGCGTTTCAACATGTCGAGGAGCGTAGCACAGTTGCGCGCTCTGTACGCGCTCACACCTGCTCGACGACCGTCAAAGCGATGATGAGCTTGTTGCCGTTGTCTCCTGAGCGGACATACCACTCGCGCGAGCCAATGTCCGCTTTCCGGTGCAAAGCGGACATTGGCCGACCGCTGTATGAATTGGTATGATGCTATCGTTAGCCTGCGGACAGGTAATGAGAAGGCGCCCAGTTCAATCCTACTTGTCGGCGGCTAGGCGATGGTGTCCGGCTAAACGATTATGCCACGGTCGAGGAAATTGAAATGGGAAACGAATACTAACGAGCCAGAGCAAAGCGTCTGGAACACGCTTTTCGGATAAATGGAGCTACGGCGCAGGATAGTCGCTTCGTAGTGATCGCACTAAACAATACGATAGAGGAAAACGACATGAAAAAATTTAGGATCGTTCTTGCGACGGCGGCCACCTTCGGTTTGATGTTCTCAGGCGTTGCCAGCGCGCAGGAAAAACTCACCGTCTGGTGGGTGAAGGGATTCTACAAGTCCGAGGACGACGCGCTGTTTGCGGCTATCAAAAAATACGAGGACAAGACTGGCGTTAAAGTCGATCTGTCGCAATATGCCGTGCAGGACATGATCCCGAAGACGGTCTCGGCGCTAGACGCTGGCACGCCCCCCGACGTCGCTTATGCTGACGTCTATGATTTCCAGGTTGCCGGCAAGTGGGCGTTCGAAGGACGGCTTGAGGATATTTCCGACGTCATCAGCCCGATGAAGGCCGCCTTCGCGCAGAACACCGCCGAGACGACGTTCCTCTACAACGATAAGACAAAGAAGAAAGCTTATTACGCATTTCCACTCAAGCAGCAGACTATGCATGTCCAGTATTGGATCGACATGCTGACCCAGGCGGGTTTCAAGGAATCCGATATCCCGACCACTTGGAAGGAATATTGGTCGTTCTGGTGCGACAAGGTGCAACCCGCTAGCCGCAAGGCCACCGGCCAGCGCGTCTTTGGCATCGGACAACCGCTCGGTGTCGACTCCAGCGACTCCTTCTACTCATTCCTGACATTCATGGATGCCTATGACGTCAAGCTTGTTGACGACAGTGGGAAGCTTTTGGTCGACGATCCAAAAGTGAAGGAGGGTCTGATCGGCGCGCTGACGGATTACACCGAGGTCTACGCTAAGGGGTGCTCGCCGCCGTCTTCAACGAGCTGGAAGGACCCGGACAACAACGTCGCCTTCCACAATAAGACGACGGTGATGACTCACAATGCGACAATTTCGATCGCCGCGAAGTGGCTCGACGACGCGAATAACGAAAAAGCAACGCCGGAAGTCCGCGCCGCGGGCAAGAAAGCTTACGAGGAGCAAATCGCAACCTCGGGATTTCCCAAGAAGCCAAGCGGCCAGCCGATGATCTATCGCGCTGCCGTTAAGGTCGGCGTGGTCTTTGTGGATGCCAAGCAAAAGACGAAGGCTAAGGACTTCCTGAGATTCATGTTGCAGGAAGAAAATCTGACGCCTTATGTCGAAGGGTCGCTCGGACGCTGGTTTCCGGTGACGAAGAAGGGCCAGGAGTCGCCATTTTGGCAGGCGGACCATCATCGCAAAGCGGTCTATAACCAGTTCAAGGCCGGCACGACATCGTTCGAGTTCACAAAGAACTACAAGTTCACAATTCTCAACAACGAGAATGTGTGGGCTAAAGGGGCGAACCGTGTCCTCAACGACAAGATCCCGGTCGACAAAGCCGTGGACGAAATGATCGCGCGCATCAAGCAGGTCGCAGGCTGATTTGGTACCTAAGCCGGCCGCCCTCACGCGGCCGGCTTCAAACTTTCCGGTCCATCGATGGTGTCGACGCTCACGCTTCCGGAATCGGGCGCCGTACGGGCGGTTCCTGCCAGGCGTTGGCTGACGCCATGGCAGACCTGGGGCTCAATTCTGATCGTCCCGTACATTATCATATTGATTCTGTTCGTGGTCTATCCGGTCGCTTACGGATTCTGGATCGCGCGCCATCCGCACAGTTACGTCGAATTATTTGATGATCCGATCTTTGCGCGATCGGCGGTGAACACACTGGTGTTCCTGGTTATCGGCATCAATATCAAGATGGTGATGGCTCTGCTGTTGTCGGGCTTCTTCATCCAGGCGCGCACCTGGATCAAATGGCTGTCGGTCCTTTTCATCCTGCCCTGGGCAGTTCCTTCGATTCCGACCATCTTGTCTCTGCGCTTCATGCTCAATCCGGAATGGGGCGTGATCAATACTTTGATTTTCCGCATTACGGGCGAGGACGGCCCGAACTGGCTGAACAATCCCACCATCGCGCTATCGATGGCAATCGCCGTGCATATCTGGAAATCGCTGCCGTTCTGGACGCTGATTCTGATTGCCGGTCGGCTAGCAATACCGCACGATCTCTACGAGTCGGCTTCCGTCGACGGCGCGACCAAATTTCAAAAATTCAAGTACGTGACATGGCCGTCACTGCGCACGCTCTATCTGACCTCGACAATCCTGTCGATGATCTGGACGCTGGGTGACTTCAACAGCGTATACCTTTTGACCGGCGGTGGCCCAGCCGACCTCACTCATGTTCTCGCGACACTCGGCATCCGCTACCTGCGGCTCGACCAAGTTGACATGTCGATGGCGGCGATCGTGGTCGCGCTGCCTTTTGTGCTTCCGCTGGTATTCTTCTTGATGAAGCGGTTGTCGAAATGAAACGACCAAGCCTCGGCGCGATCACAACCGAAGCAAAACTGCTGCTGATTGGCATTCCGCTGGCAATTTGGACGCTGCTGCCGATCTATCATCTGTTCTTGTTTGCAATCTCGCCCAAGGAATCGGCGTTCTCCGGGAAATTGTGGCCTGACCACCCGACGCTGCATAACTTCGTGGTGGTGTTCAAACAAGAGCACTACTACCTCCACCATTTCTGGTTGCAGCTTTGGAATTCGTTGCTGATCGCAGTAGTAACCGGAGCGCTTACATTGCTGATCGCGACCGGCGCAGCGTTTGCGATAAGCCGCCTGAAGGTGAGAGGCGGACGCGTCGTGATGAACCTCGCGCTGCTCACCTACTTCATTCCAGCAGCGTTCCTCGCAGTTCCAATGTATCGCACGATGGGATTGTACGGCCTACTCAACAACCAATGGGCGCTGATTTTGGCAATGGTGACCATCGCCGCACCGTATGCGATCTGGGTCTTGAAGCAGTCGTCCGACCAGTTGCCGGTTGAATTGGACGAGGCCGCGATTATGGACGGCGCCTCACCAATGCAGTTGTTGTGGTTCGTCTATGTTCCGTTGATGGCGCCGGCACTCGTTGCGATTGGAACCTACGCGCTGCTGTTGGCATGGAATGAATATCTCTACGCCTTCCTGCTGCTATCGAAAGACACTACCGTGACGCTCCCGGTCGGCCTCGGCAATTTTCTGGCAGCCGACGATTCACCGTGGGAACTATTGATGACGACCGGCCTAATCTACGCCCTGCCGCCGGCAGCAATCTATTACGTGTTCAGGCGATATATGGTGTCAGGATTGACCCAGGGCGCCGTCAAGGGTTGATCTTTCAACGGTGCCAATTATTGAAAGATCACCCCAATGTCTGTTTTTGACCCAAAGTGGACATCGCAGAGCGCTCAACTGATGTCTGCTTTCGGGAATAAAGCGGATGTCAGCCGCGCTTTGCCAAATATCCGCTAATGACCCCAATCGTGCCAAGTCTTGGCGAAGCACTAGCGTGGCGCGTTATCCACGACAAAATGCCCGGTGCGCGAAGCAAGGTGGTCAGTGAGTGGTAGAATGAGTCCGGGGGACCTGACTATGCGATCACATCCAGGGCGGTGCGTTCAAGCGTTAGAGCGCATCCAAGAAGTGCTAAGGGCGGAGTTTGATGACCTAGAGCCACCTGATTGCGTGTTCGTGCTGTCTCAGTTGCTTTGGTCTTTCCACGAGGCCACAGACAGACGCCTTAAAGGGGCGAAAGAAGGGCTGCGATGAGGCCAGGGGCAATCTGAGTGGCCCCCCACGTTTTTGGCTGATCCATTGAACCGAACGACTTTAAATCGGAACTGTCCGGCAAGTCGCGACGTTTCCCCTCGCGAGGGGGCACCCGGATTTTTCGGAGGTCACGACTATGGACTGGAACCGCATCGAAGGAAATTGGAAACAAGCTCAAGGCAGGATCAAAGAGAAATGGGGTAAACTCACCGATGACGATCTGACTTTGGTCAACGGACAGCGCGAGCAGCTCGAAGGCATCATCCAGAAGCGCTATGGCCTGGCTAAGGATATGGTGCGCAAGGATGTCGACGATTGGTTGAAGAGCCAGCCGTAGTATTTATGTGCAATAGGAGCGTGGAGTTGAGCGAAGAGGCTCACTCCGCGCCCTTTTTTGCGAACCGCGTGAGCACAAATTTACAGTTCGTGAACGACAAATTAATCGCTAGGCCGCGATGCCATGATCGGATGGGGCGGTGCGAGTTCATGAGGCTTCACAGAATGACAGTTAAACAAATGGAGACGTTATGAGCACGAACGATACGTTTCTCGCCATCTTCCTCGGGAGCAAAACCAGCGCGCGTATAACAGCCTGGAACGCCCTTTCCGAGGAGGCGCGACACACAAAGATGCAAGAGGGGATCGCGGCCTGGAAAGCGTGGGTCGAAAAGCATCACGCAGCAATCGTCGGTATGGGCGGGCCTCTCGGCAAAACGAAAAAGGTGAGCGAGCGTGGCATCGAAGACGTAAGCAACCCGATGAGTGCCTACACGGTCGTTCGCGCGGAATCGCATGACGCTGCCGCCAAGCTGTTCGAGAAGCATCCGCACTTTACGATCTTTCCTGGAGATTCCGTGGAGATCATGCCGGTTCTGCCGATACCGAGCGCCTAGGCGTCGTGGCTTAATGGGGATATTTCTTCAAGCTTTAGATATTATGGCTAAACGTCCCGATCATCCAGAATAAACCTACCCGGCTTTCTTCGTTTCACGATGTCCGCTTGTGGCCCTTAGCGGACATTCTTAGTTGCAGCGCACATGTCCGCTTTTGGGGATAAAGCGGACATGACCCTGACTATGTCTCATCTATGTCTCATCTATTTTTTCTATTTTTCATCTACCTAGACGCCAAAATAACCGGCGTCTGGAAGATCGTCATACTAGACGACAAAGATAGGCCCTCTTTGAGGACCGCCGCATGCAAAATTTACGAAGATTATGGAGCATCGGCGCATCTGATTACCGCGGATGAAAGCTTGGCTCAGCATAGAATGGTCTGCTGAGGAGCCGTCGATTGTGATGGGGGCGAGGGGGACAGCATGAAGGTAGTGACAATTGTCGCCTTCATGCTGCTTGTCGTGTTACCTGCAGGGGCGGGTCAGCGTCGAGACCAAAGGACTTCACCACCAGTTATCTGCGACAACGATGGCCGTTGCACAACTCATAATGCGGCCTCCGCGTCAGTTGTAAGCAATCAAACGACTCGAAGAAAAATTTACACCGCAACCGCGGTGGCCACGGCTAGTCCGACCGCGGGCTCGGTAACAGAAACTCCTACAGCCAGCACTAAGGAAGTAGCGACTACGGCTCCTGTAGTTAGCACTGCGGATTCGGAGTTGGCTTCGGAAGTGACCTTGCAATCGGTGCGTCGGTTCGATTTCGATGCTGCAGTTTTGTATTCTGAGACTTTGGTAGTGCCGCTCGGTCTTGGAACATTAACCGCAGAAACGATCACGACGACTATGGCGGCTACCGGAGCGGGCTTCACGGAAGCGACAATAGAGGTCATGAAGACGACGACTTTCGCGGCCACGCCGACGCCTGTTGCGCGCCCGCTCGGTGCCGGCGGCAACAAACTCGACGGTATCGTCATGTCCGCAAAAACAGGTGCGCGTGCTCGGGTTGGCGTCGCTTATGCCGCACGTTTCCAAGCGTATATCGATGACCTGGAAAAGAACTATGGTGCGCGTGTGTTGTTCATGGGCGGCATTCGGCCGGGGAGATGTGCGCCTGAAAGCGAACATCCGTGCGGAAAAGCGCTAGACGTGTGCCAAATGCGGCGCGGCGTGGTTGATCCGCGCTGCAATTTGCCTGGCCGTGTTGTCCTGGGTCAGATCGCCGCCGCGCACGGTCTCTTTGAAGGCGGGCGCTGGTGTCATTCGGATTATGGCCACGCCCAAATCGACGTCACCGCCCCTGCTTGTGGCGATTCCCCCATTTACATTGTGCGCCAAATGAAACCGCGCGATATAGGCGCAGCCGCGCGCACTGGTAGCGCGTCCGGCCCGGTGCTGTCCGCGGCTGGCTATTAGAAAGTCCGCGTGTCTAGAGGTTAGCTGCTGATTATTCGTGGAGAAAGCACATGAAAGCGGGATGGATTGTTGCTGGCGTTCTCGCCGTTTTGGCAGTGCCGGTCGTGGCGAATGGGCAGGGCATCATTGGTGGCGCTCAACAAGGAGCAAGCCAAGGAGCACGAGAAGGCAGCAAGGCGGCGGGACCAGTCGGGGGTGCTGTCGGCGGTGTCGTTGGTGGCACAGTCGGCGGCGTTACGGGCGGCGTGAAGGGTGCGCTCGGTGTTCCCAAAAAGAAAACCAAAACCAAAAAGCCAACCAATACGTGATTTCCCAATTCGGAGAGAGACGCCGCGAGGCGGTCTTTCTCTTCGCATCGTATGCTTGTGCTGCCGATCAGAACGGATTCCAGGTCGCCTGCGGTGTGAATTTGAGGTAGCCGATGTTGGCGCCGAGCCGCAATCCAACACCTGAACGGATCGGCACGACAATAATATCGCCGAAGCCGAGCGCGGTCATGCCAAAGCCGCCGATCACATAAGCTGAGCCGTCGATGCCGACGAAGCGCTGATAGATCGCGTCTGTCGCCGGGAGATTGTAGACTAGCATCATCGTTCGGGAGCCTTCGCCACCGGCGTCGTAACCGATCGAGGGGCCTTGCCAAAACACGCGGCGGTCGCCGGCGTTCCTCGTGTAAAGACTGCCCTCGCCGTAGCGCACACCAACTACGAAAGCGCCACTGAGTTGCTGTCCAAGCACATAGCCATTGGGTTGGCCCCACCGGCTGAAGGCTTCTTCAACGACTTTCGCCAGTCCGCTAGATACCGTGCCGAAGAAGTTATGCCCCGCGCGCATCACCTCGTCGGGCGTAAAGGTATCGCTGCGTTGAGGCGGCGGCGCAGGAGGTGTCGGCGGCTGGCCTTGGGCGTCGCCCGGGGGACGCACAGATCCGGAAGACTGCCTTTCTAGCCCGTTTAAATAGGCGGCAAGGGTGGCCGCCGATTGAGCGCTGGGCGAGTAGTGCTCCCGAAGGAAGCTCTCGGAAATCCCTGCGGCCTTGGCCACGCTTTGTGGAGATTTATGACAGCTCGCGCAGTTGGCCGCGTAAAGTTGTGCGGCAGTCTTTCCCTGCTCCAAGCTTCCCTGCGCCGCGGCCGCGATCGTGAAACACAGCGCTAAAGAACTGATCGTGAGCGTGATGCCGTGACTTCTCAAGTGCGTCAGCATGTTTTGCGGGACCACATCCTAAGTGCTCGCGAAGCTGGAGCGAACCTGTCACCTCGAGCGTAACAAAAGGCCCGCAATGGATATACGTTGTGCCAGAGGAGGAACCAGCGGCTTTAATCCGCCCCAAGGTAATCAACCTGTGGGCCGCCAACGGGTGCCGGGCGAGGTGAGCGAATAACGTTCGTTTTTGCTGCGCTGCACGAGTCCGCTTTTGGCCCAAAGCCGACATCCGCTTGTGCACCGCTCCGTGTCCGCTCTCGGGGGGTAAAGCGGACATCTTGCTGTAATCGCGAAAGCAAGTCATCTCGGGCAGGGGGGTTGTCCTTGACCGCCGCAAGGCGGTTTTTTTGCGGGCCCCTGCGGTGAAGCCTGACGCTGCTGTTGGATCTGCTGCTGGCGCTGCTGCTCGACCTGCTGCTGGCGTTGTTGCAGCTGACGCTGCTGCTCGGCCTGCTGCTGGCGTTGTTGCTGCTGGCGCTGTTGCTCGACCTGCTGCTGGCGTTGTTGCTGCTGCTGCTGGCGCTGCTGCTCAACCTGCTGCTGGCGTTGTTGCTGCAGCTGACGCTGCTGCTCGACCTGCTGCTGGCGTTGTTGCTGCTGACGCTGCTGGTCGACCTGGCTTTGACTTGGTTGCGCTTGGCCGGGTTGAGCACCGACCACCGGCGCGGAAGGCGTCGGCGAAGGTTTGCCCCTGGTGCCCGGCAGCGGCTGTCCTGTTGCAGGCTGGCGGGGCTCCGGTTGGCCAATCTGAGGACCGGCGCCCGGTGCGCCAGGCGTCGGCAAAGATTTGCCTTTAGTTCCAGGCAACGGTTGTCCAATCGGCGGCTGATTAGGCTGAGTGCCAGTGGCCGGCGCAGCTGACCCCTGCTGAGGCGTCGTTGGAATAGCGCTGGCCTTTTCCGCGACAGATGGCGGCAGAGCTGGCCCAATCGCAGCGGCCGGAACTGTTGGTCTGCCGCCGAGCGCGGGCTGCGCGGACGGTGGTGACGTCGCAGGAGTCACGGTTCTCGTCCGACCGCTTGGCTCGGTGATCGTGACCGTATTGATGTTGTTAACGACGACTGTGTTGTGGACGTTCTGGAAAATAACGTTGTTCGGAGGTGGCGGCGCAACGTAGACGGGCGGGCGTACCCATACCGGCACTGGGGTGTACACCGGGATCGGCAGCAGGAAGATGCCGAGCGGCGGCGGCGGTGGTGGGAGAAAAAAGACTGGCGGTGGTGGGAGAAAAAAGACTGGCGGTGGAGGCGGCGGCTCAAATGCATAGATTGGATCGTCGAAAACCAGAACCGGCCGCTCAACATAGACGATCTCCTCAGGCGGCGGCGGTGGCACGTCGTAGGTTACCTCGGCGAACGAGGGTGGCGGCTCGAAGGCGGCGGAGAGAAAAGCAAGGCGGCGACGCGCATCGGCCGCGTGTGGCCCACGCGGGTAGCGCCGCAGGTAAGACCAATAGGCGTTTGGCGCATCGATAGATCGGGTGCGGCGCCAGATTATCGCCTCTCGTCGCGCGGCGGTGATGGCTCTTACACGTTTGGCCATCGGATCATCGGGATAAGCAGCGAGGAAGTCGTTATAACCTTGCAGGGTGTCGCGCTCTAAGGCCGCGGCATAGGCGTCTTGTGGACCGAGCTCGCGAATTGGTCGCGAACGCATCGTCTGCATCTGCTCGGCTGATACTGCGGGTGGTGGAGCATCGGGCGCTCGCTCGAAAAACACGAACGGTGCTTGAACCCTCGACGCGTGCCAGGGAACTTCCGTGCCCTTTGTCACGTCGTTAACGTGCAGACGAACGCGGTCGAACACCTCGGTTAGCGGCAGCCCTCCATCGCGCATCAATTCCGCCAGCGCCTGAGCATACGCCCCATAAGGGCCCGGCCCTTCAGGGGCTACGGTCCCGGGTGCGGCATTGTAAGCGAGCAGCAAACCAGGCTCTGGCTCGACCAGTGCCAGACCGCCGGCAAGCGGCGGACCAGAGCGCGCAAACGGGCTTGGACGCGCTGCATCGAAAACGACGATACTTGCTTTCAGCTTTAGTGCCGCCAGGGGTCGCAAATAGTCAGATGCGCGCACGGCGCTGGCCGCGACATCGGTGTCTCGGGCAATTCGCGCATCGATCGGGACAAGGTAATTCTCGCCTTCAAGCTGCAGCCCGTATCCCGCAAAATAAATGAATGCAATTGTATCTGGCCCCGAGCCAGTGGCTTTGTCGAGAAAATCGCGAAAACTGCGTCGCAAAGCATCCTGATCGAGGTCACGAGCACCCACCACATCGAAACCCGCGGCTTGTAGCGTCTGTGCAATGAGGCCTGCATCGTTAGCAGCGGTCGGGAGTGTTTCTGCTTGATAGGCCGCATTGCCGACGACAAGGGCGATGCGTTTTTCAGTCTGTTGCGCTGTTGCTGCGCACGCGAAAAACACTGCGGCCGCGGACAGAAACAAAATGTAAATTATGCGCATGGGCGTTCCGGAGATCTGACATGGCAACACGAAGCAAGTTGAGCAGGTTCCCCGTGAATGAGATCTGAAGGGATCCAGACTTAATTGCGGCGGAGGGGAATAAATTAGCTTCGCATCGCCCTTAGCCGACATTCTAAATGTCCGCGCCTAAGTCCGCTTTTGGGGGTAAAGCGGACATGTCAATCGTGCTGTCTCGTAGGGGGTGGCTGCGGAAAGATGGAAATTGCTATGGTATTCCTAAGTAAAGGCCCGACAGCGGGCCGCTACTGAGGGAGGACGATATGTCATTTATGAGCAACGCGATCGTCACTGCGACAATTTCACTCGCGTTCATTGCGCCAGCCAGTGCACAAGCGCCACAAGCGGAGAAAAATGTTTCGATGAAAATGGCGCTAATGATTATTGAGGGCACACTCGAACAATGCGCTAAAGATGGCTATAAAGTTTCCATCACAATCGTCGATAAGGGCGGCAATGTCGCTGCGTCGTTGAGGGGCGACGGGACTAATCCGCACACAATGGATTTCAGCCGTCTGAAAGCCTATACCGCCCGTACCCGTGGTCAGACTTCACTTGAGTTCAAGAATCTGACCGATAAGCCGGAGAGTGCCTATCTGAAGCAGATCCCGAATGTGGTTGCAGTTGGTGGCGGCGTGCCGATCAAAGCTGGTAACGAAGTAATTGGTGCCGTCGGCGTCTCTGGTGCACCCGGCGGTGAGAAGGACGAGGCGTGTGCTAATGCCGGCATCGCTAAGGTAGCTGATAATCTGAAGTGATGTTCGCTTTCGCGGTCGTCGCCACGAATGTTTGCTTTTGAGGATGAAGCAGACATTCCATTATGTCGCATTTGATGTCGCTTTCGGGGGCAAAGCGGACATGCGCTAGTGCACTATTGGCCAGCGGACAACCAGAGGCACCGTGTGGCCCGTGATCGCCAATTCTCAGTCGTACCGGAAGACCAAATCTGACTTTTTTGTCAGAGATTAATGGCACGTAAATAACGCTGGGTTCCTGAAACTTTGCGTGCTTCCAAGGTTTCCCTCGTTGAATAACGGAGTGGAACGACATGCTCAACGGAATCCGCATTGATGTGCTCAAACCGTGCTAGCTTTTAGATGCCCTTGATCACTCGTCCTGGAATTCGAGCTCATGGCAGCAGGGCACCGGCACATTCTTGTTGTTGAAGACGATCCGGAGACAGCGGGCCAACTCGCGGAGTCGCTGACGACGAGTGGGTATGAAGTAAACGTCGCCAACAACGGCAGCGATGCACTGAGCCTCGGGCTTTCCTCCGCTTATACGGTAATAACGATAGATCGGATGTTGCCGGACATCGACGGAATCGAAGTCATGCGAAGCCTGCGAGAGCAAGGTATCGCGACGCCAGTCCTGATTATCAGCGCACTCGGTGAAATTGACGATCGCGTGCGCGGACTGCGAGCGGGCGGCGATGATTACCTTACCAAGCCTTTCTCGTTCGTGGAGTTGCTGGCACGCGTTGAGGCACTTGCTCGGCGTAGTGATACCGTCATCAAGGAAACGGTGCTGCGTGTCGGGGATCTCGAGTTGGATCTCGTGTCGCGGACGGCCAGCCGTCGAGGCCGTTGTATCAGTCTGCTTCCTCGCGAATTCCAGCTACTTGAGTATCTCGTTCGCAATGCGGGCCGAGTGGTTTCTCGGACGATGCTGTTGCAACACGTGTGGGATCTCCACTTCGACCCTACAACCAACATCATCGATGTCTATGTTGGACGGGTCCGTCGCAAAGTGGATGACAGACAGTCTTACCCGCTCATTCATACGGTCCGCGGTGTTGGGTACTACGTCCGTGCGCCTGGCTGAAACCTTACGCTCATCGACGTTCAAGTTGGCTCTGATTGCCATTGGCCTGTTCGGCGTAATTGTTCTCGTGCTTTTCGGTTACGTCTACCTGTCAACCACTTCGTACGTCCGAGCTCGCCTAGACAACGCCGTCGTAGCGGAACAGCAGGTTCTGCAAAGGACTTACGACCGCGAGGGGCGGGGCGGCCTGATCGCGCTCATTCAGCAAAGGACTGCCGACGAAGGTTTTCGGGACAATACTTATTTGCTGGCCGATTCCTCATATCATTTTGTAATTGGTAACCTGAAAGAGTGGCCTTCCGAGCTAAAGGGTGCAGAGGCAAAGCAAACTTTTCGTGTGCCGGCGTGGAAAACGGACCCGACACAACGAACGGCGATGCGAACCGTGTTGATGACATTTCCGAACGGCGATCATTTGCTCTTGGGCAAGATTGCCAACGATCTCGAAGTCTATACAGGAAATATCAGAACGGCCTTCATAGTGGGCATTGCCTTGATCTGTATTCTTGCCAGCGTGGCCGGTGTTTTGGTGACACGCAGGACGGTAAGAAGGATCGAAGCTATCAATGCAACAAGTCGAGCTATCATGCAGCGCGGTCTCGACACCCGCATTCCGCTTCGCGGTACGAACGACGAATGGGATCAGGTCGCGGCCAACCTCAATTCAATGCTCGATCGCATCGAAGCGTTGATGGAGGAGGTAAAGCAAGTCACCGATAATGTTGCGCACGATCTGCGGACTCCGCTGACACGCATCCGTGGACGCTTGGAAATGGCTTCTCATTGCGAACGCGACAATGAAGCCGACCAAGAATTGATTGCGGACACCATTGCTAGTCTTGATGGTGTGCTGCGTATTTTTTCCTCACTTACGAGAATAGCGCAAATTGAAGCAAAAGCTCAAAAAGCCGCGTTCCGGACGGTAAACATTGCCGAAATAACTCGTGAAACTGTGGAGCTATACGATGCGGCGGCCGAGGAGCAGGGTGCACATCTAAACTTCGTTGGCGGTCGGCAGGTGTATGTAACGGGCGATCGAGATCTCATCTTCGATGCGGTAGCCAACCTAGTGGACAATGCAATCAAACACGGTCGGCCAGCAGGTAACGTAACGGTTGCGGTGACAGAAAATAGTGAGGGTGAAGCTATTATTTCCGTTATCGACGATGGCCCGGGAATTCCCGCTGCCGAGCGGCAAAATGTGTTCAAGCGTTTTTATCGGTTAGAGAGGAGTCGTCACACAGCTGGAAACGGTCTCGGGCTCAGTCTTGTCGCCGCCGTCGCGCGTCTTCATTGCGCAAACCTCGAGTTCCTCGATAGGCTTCCTGGCTTACAGGTTCGCCTTAAGTTTCCACCGAACCTGATTCCTTCTTCACAGGGAGAGACACCGGAGACAAACTGGATTGGACAAGAAATGAAAAAACGCGACACCGTTCAATAAGACAAGCACCATGAAGCTAAATTATTTGTCAGAAACTAATTTGTTCGTAAATTGAGTAATCCCGCAAGCGTGCGATATTTCCCGTCGGAGGTTTATCGATATCAGGGAAGTTCACATGCGTATAACTTCAAATTATTCCTCAATTCCATTGATCTGTCTTAGCCCGTCGCACACGGCATCGGGGGGAGGCCGAATTGGCTGTATTTGAGAAGAATGTTGAGGCGACGATTCCGAAGCTGCGCCGTTACGCTCGGGCTCTAACTCGAGATCCAGAAATCGCCGACGACTTGGTGCAGGACACGCTGGTACGGGCTCTGCGGTCGAAACATCTGTTTCATGGCGATGTGGTGCACAACTGGTTGTACACGATCCTGATCAACCTCAATCGCAACCGGCTACGTGCACTGGCGCGACGGCCTATGCTCTCGCCACTTGAAGATAAGGATGCTCCCAATTCGCCGGAGCCAGATGCCGACGCACGCGACATCGAACGCGCTCTGTCAACTTTGGCCGACGACCAGCGTCATGCATTGCTGCTGGTCGTTCTGGAGGGTTTCACCTATCGTGAAGTTGCGGACGTGCAGGGCGTGCCGATAGGCACCGTAACGTCTCGCCTCGCGCGCGCACGCGAAGCGATCAAAATTTTTCTCGAAGGCGAGAGCTACCAAAAAACCAGATCGCATTAGTACTCGGCGGGTGAGGTGGCTGATGTCTGCTGTTGACCCAAAGCGGACATCCCTAGTTGCGCTGCACATGCCCGCTTTCGGGGGTGAAGCGGACATGGCTTTTCGCGACGCTTATGTCCGCTTATGACCCAAAGCGGGCATGCCGTTTGCATTGCAAATGCCGCCTGTGGTCATTACGATGAAATCTTGAGTGCTTCTTGTGTCCGCAGTGAGTGGTTCATCTACGGTCACAAGTACAGTGCCGGGATACATTCGCGAACGTATCTCATTCAGTATCGTTTCATCAGCTTGAATGCGCTGAAGTGTTGCGAGTTCCGTTAACTTAGGTCCCTCGGGGGCCAATGAGGCGTCGGGAGTTCGTCAGACTTCTCGGTAGTGCAGCGGTGTTGCCGCTCGCGGGCGGCGGATCTGGATTACTAGGCCGTTGAGCGCGACCCGTTATCGACCGCATCGGCGACTGCACCCACAGCACCAGCATGCGCCTGCATGGTTTCCAGCCGAGCAATATTATCCGCGAGTTGATCAAAGACTGAGGGTAGTTCGTAAACCGTTCGTTGGTGCATTAGTGCAGCCAAGCCCCATACAAGCGTGCCCCCAATCCATGCGAGAAGTAACACGATTGCCTCGATGACTCCTGGAGTGTCGCCTTCCAATAGTAAGTCGAGACTAATGAGTGCGGATGGTAGGCCGAGCAAAACTTGGTGAATCCAGAACAAAATTTTAAAGACAAGGGCCGGACCGTGGCTGTAACTGTGTACTTGCAACGGCAACGTCTGATGCCGCTGAGGCTGGCGGGATCGAACAGCACGGTGAATAACGTATGCGGCAAGAGAGATCAGTCCAGCCACCACCACGAAAACAATAAACAAACGCGCGGCCAACGGCATTTCCAAAAGAGTTTCGAGCATTTGATCACTCCTTTTTCATACTACGTAGCCACGGGAATTGACCCACATCAATGCTGCTAGTCCTATTGATGAACAAAGTTCGAGAGCTTCGAATTTCATTAGT
>DATLJR010000078.1:0-1661 GCA_035538755.1 Pseudolabrys sp. | reverse complement strand
CTGCCGGGTGACCTCGTGTCCGAATGACGCTTACGAACCGATTCCAGACCTTGCCGGCCTCGTCCCGGAACGGGGAGGTTCGACCCACCCGGTCATTTCCGAAGCCCGGCGGGGTCATCATTCTTGGGAAACGTCGATTTATGTCCGTGGGGCGGCAGGATTGCACGGTGGGGAGATGGCGAATTGTTGCCGCCTCGAAAATCTTGCTAGGCTCGCCGAAATCACGTCGATATTCGGAGGGCGGAACCGTGACAGACACATCGAGCACGCTCTCGCGGCGTACTTTGCTTGCGGGCTTGGCAGCGACGCCGACCCTGACTGCGGCAGCGGCCTCCGTAGCTGCGCAGACGCCGACAGTCAAGACCGCGGCAGAGCAAGCGCAGGCCGCACTGAAGGACGCGAAGGCGACCAAGCTGGTGTTGCTCGGCACCGGCGCCGGCCCGGGCGGCCAGGGCCCAGAACGCACCCGGAAAATGACTTCGCACGTGATGCTGAGCAATGGTGCTGCTTATGTGCTCGATTGCGGCCTCGGCGTCACCGACCAATACGCCCGCACCGGCATCCCGTTCCCTGCACTGCGTTCGATCTTCATCACCCATCATCACGCCGACCATAATATTGAGTACGGCCCGCTGCTGGTAATCGGCTGGATCAATGGCATGCATCTTGACGTGCGCGCCTTCGGCCCGCCGCCGCTCAAGCAGATGACCGAGGATTTCATGCGTGCCTATAAGACGACGGTCGATTTCTGGGTCGAGGATCTCAAAATGAAGCCACTGGTTGCGGTCGACGTGCAGGAAGTGTCGGCGGCCGGACCGGTGACGCAGGATGACAACGTCAAGGTCTCTGCGATCATCGTCGAGCATCCGCCGGTGAAGCCGGCGCTGGGCTACCGTTTTGACTTCAAGGACCGCTCGATCGCATTCTCTGGCGATACCGCGCCGTCCGAAGCGGTGGCAAAAATGGCCAAGGGCGCCGATGTCCTCGTGCACGAGGCGATGTATGTCCCGGCGATCGAGACTTATATCCGCGGCGAGATCGCCAAAGGCCGGCCGATCAAGTTTGAAGATTTGATGGCGCACATGAAGGCCGACCACACCCCGGTCGAGGATGTCGGCCGTATCGCGCAGGAGGCGGGGGTCAAGACCCTCGTGCTGTCGCACCTGATCCCAGCCTTCGACGGCATCGGCGACGACACCTGGCGCGCCCCGGCGGAGAAGTATTTTAAGGGCGAGATCATCGTCGGAAAAGATTTGATGGTTGTGTGAGATGGTCTGGAAGCGCATGTCGCCTAAAGGCACCTCACCACCCAACTCGGCCGGTGCCCGCGCCTGAGAGCCGCCATTTGCCGAGAACGCTGCGCCCACGATATAGGATGTTTCGGACACATCGCCGCGACGCCCGCGGCAAAAAACGAAAAGGAAGGACAGGGATAAAATGACATTTGACGAGTATGGGGAATGGGCAGCTACCATACCAAAACCTGAACATCCATCCCGTGAGCAAAGACTCGCCTATCTTGGCCTCGGCCTAGCGGGTGAAGCCGGCGAGGTTGCCGATACATTGCGGCGAGGAATGCGTGACGGAAGGTTGAACGAAGACCGGTTGGCTTACGAATTGGCTGATTTACTGTTCCATTGGGTCTCACTCTGCGCTGAATT
>DATLJR010000077.1:0-6044 GCA_035538755.1 Pseudolabrys sp. | reverse complement strand
ACGCTTCCAAGGCGTTCTGTCCGGACGACAAATTGACGTTGACCGAGTGGTCTCGGGCTCCGGCGGTGCAGGCCAGTCCCCTGTCGTCATCATGCGAAAGTTTGCTGAATTGGGGACCGCCGCGTTTCGTACCACGATGCCTATGCAGCTCGGCTTAGGCATCGACCTCGTCACACTAGGGGGGAACAGTATCCAGAACCTGCGTGGCGACATCAGCAGCAGCGCGGATGGATGGAGTCTCGATCGTTTTGAATTCCGGGCGCCCGGCATGACCCAGGTACGGGTCAGTGGACGTCTCGCGATTGGCGCGAATGGCGTTGCTTTTACTGGGCCGGCGGAGATCGAGGCATCCGACCCCAAGGTTCTGGCGGCATGGCTGGAAAGTCGCGGCGAGAGCCAGCAAGGTGGCGATCTTCGACCAATGAGCCTTCGCGGCGACCTGGCTCTCTCCTCGGAAAAAATAGCGGTCGACCGCTTGAACCTTGAATTCAACCGCCAACCTTTAACCGGGCGGTTCGCGTATTTTCTGCCTTCCGGGAATCGCCCAGCCAGAATCGATGCCGAATTGAAGACCAATCAATTCGACGTCGATTCAGCTCTCGATTTTGGCAAGGCCCTGCTCGCAGGGTCGGCACTCGATCGTCCGCGCGAGATAAATCTCAAAGCCGACATTGGCCGGGCGACGTTTGCCGGTATTGAAGCCAGTGATGCGCACGCGCTCATGAAAGTGGATGGCGACGGATTGCTCATCGACCGCTTGTCGATTGGTGACTTTGCGGGAGGAAACTTCGCCGCGAGTGGGCGCATCGAAACCGGTGGGCATGCACCCCGGGGCACAGTGTCGGTGGATTTCGAAGCGAAACAAACTGCCTCCCTTGCAACTATTGCCGCGAAGCTCTCCACCGAACGGGCGCGACCGGTCATCGGGCTGCTAGAGCGCGTCGGCCGTGGAAAATTGCACGCCAAGCTTGAAATGGCCGGAGATGACAAGTCCCCAGTCACGGACGCGCAACTCGTGTTGAACGGAGATCTCGACGATCTACGCATTGATGTCCGCGCGCGGGCAAGCGGCGATTGGACCAAGCCATCGACAGCAAACGTTCGTATGGACGCGGTCATGGACGCATCGCGGGGCGAGCAACTGCTAAAATTCATGAATTTTGATCGACTGGTCGCTGCCGGAAACGGCGCGGGACAGCTGAAAATTCAACTGGCTGGACCGGTCAATGGAGATATGACGTTTGGCGCGCAATTATCTGGAGATGGCCTGTCCGCCCGTGCGAACGGAACCGGCCGCTATTCGGACGCTCAAGGGATAAAGGCCACGGCCGGATTACAGATAAACGAAGCCGACGTGAAGCCACTGCGGTCGACAGCCGGCGGATCTCTGCCGCTTCGGATGAAGTCGCGTGTGTCCGTTGCAGCCGGGACAACGACATTTGATGATATCGACGCGAAGATTGCAGGATCCAGTGTTCGCGGGCACCTCGCGGTGGGCGAAGCGACACCACGCCGGATCGATGGAGCGATCGAAGCCGACGTGGCCGACGTACCGGCACTCATTGCTCGTGCAATCGGCCTGCAAGCGCAAGCATCCGGAAAAGACGCCGCATGGAATTGGTCCGGCGAGCCATTTGGAACCGGGCTGCTCGGCACATTCACCGGCAGACTCGCGCTCAAAGTTGCTCGCGCGGACCTCCTTCCGCAATTGACGGCGCGTCAATTCAACACTGCACTACGACTTGCCAACAATGAAATGTCCTTGGAGGACATCACGGGAGATGTGGCAGGGGGACGCCTTTCCGGAAGAATTTTGTTCTGGAACGCCGACGATGGGCTGACCTCGCAGCTGAAGGTTTCACTCTCGGGCGCCAATGCGGCGACATTATTTGCATGGACACCGAGACCATTCGTAACCGGCTCACTCGACCTGGCGACTGATCTGACAGGTACTGGCCTCAGTCCGATCGCTCTCGTTGGTTCACTCAAGGGTTCTGGCAAGATCGTGTTGGCTGACGCCAAGCTGTTTAGTCTCGACGCTCGAGTTTTCGACGTTATCACCCGTGCAGTTGATCGGGGCCTCGTCGTCGACAATGGTCGCATTTCCGACCTCGCCGGAAAATCCTTGATCAATGGGCAGTTTTCTCTGAAACACGCGGAATTCCCGTTCCAGATTACGTCGGGGCAACTGGGTTTGGCTGATGTTTCAGTTGAGAACAAAGAGGCGGGTCTGTCCGTCACTGGCATGCTCGATCTCACAAACGGATCGTTCGATACCAAGCTCACGCTATCGGGCGCGAACGATCATGGCGGATCTCGGCCAAAGATTTTCGTGTCATTGAAGGGTCCCGTGACGGCGCCGTCGCGCAACGTCGACGTGTCCGCGTTGAGTGGATGGGTCACGCTGCGGGCGGTCGAAAATCAGGCCAAACGGCTGCGCTCTATTGAGAATGTCGCGCCACAACCTCAAGGGCGAGGCTCGCCCAAGATGAAGCAAGCACCCGCCCTTCCGGCACCCATTGATATCAGGCCAGCGCCCGCGCCGCGAAGCGCGGGGCAGCCTGCTGCCTCAGTCCGCTCGCAGAACTGAATGAACCACGCGCGCGCTTTGAATCTCGCGAGCTTCAGTCTGCGGGATACGCTCCTCACCGTGGATCCGGTAGTGGTCGAGGACAAAAAGGCGAATCGCGGATGACAGGTTTCCATGGCGGCGATCTGTATCGATGGATGCCACCAGGTCTGACAGAGTGACCTCTCTGCCATTCGCGATTTCTTTCAGTCCCTTCCAGAATGCGTCTTCGAGACTCACACTCGTCTTATGGCCCGCGATTACGATCGAGCGTTTGACAACCGGAGATTTCATTGATGGTCCCCTATTTCGACCCGGTGCCGATCGAGGTCGCGCCCGGCTTTCGCCTGACGCGCGGCTTCAATCTTGCGAACTTCCTTGGGCTGACCAAAGGCAAGGCGATTGGCGTGCGCACGTTGGTCGTGCTGTCGCCGCTTGTCCCGCTTTCGAACGGCCCGAAGATTGATCACTTCAGCCATTCCGTCGCCCCTCGATGGTAACGGGTTACGTTTCAGTTCGGCGCTCACCTGATGCGAAGCATCGCTATCAAATACGCCGACACGTTGGCGGAAAGGTGCCTTTACGGCGAACTCCACAAGACAGCTTGGAAACAGTTTGTCCTATTCGCGCTGTAGTTCAATACACGGTTGGTTGATCACAAAAGTGAAACAAGTGATCCTCGCCGAAAATGAGTAGAAATGGGGAATGTAATTTGCGAGTTACCCTGGAACTTCCAAATGTATATTTAAAAGTTCGAAAGTTTATACTAGCGAAGACATGAAAATGCCATTGGTGAAACCCTACGGAATGTTTTTCTTGTTGGGAAATTTGACACGCTGCTTCCGTAGAATAGTAGCCGGATACGTATCTACCGTGCCCATCAATACATGGTGTTTTACGGAATAGACTTCTCGATTTTATTGCGCGTCTTTGCGTCAGTGGGTCGATTTTTCCTGCGTCTGACCTACCTAGATACCATTCATTCGATTACCGTGGGCGAGTCATTTTTTCGGGCTGAACCAGCCGATCGAATTCAGGCCCGCCAATAAATCCAAGTCGGAGCGCCTCTTCACGGAGAGTTGTACCGTTCGCGTGCGCCGCCTTTGCGACTTCCGTGGCCTTGTCGTACCCGATCTTCGGTGCGAGCGCGGTCACCAACATGAGTGATCGCTCCAGGTGTTCGCGAATGCGCGGCTCGTTGGCGCGAATCCCAATGACACAATTGTCGGTAAAGGAATTCACGGCATCGGCAAGCAGCCTGATCGATTGCAGCATGCAATAGGCCAGAATGGGCTTGTAAACGTTAAGCTCGAAATGTCCCTGGCTGCCAGCGATCGTGATGGTTGTCTGGTTACCGAACACCTGACAGCAAACCATGGTCAACGCCTCGCTCTGTGTCGGATTTGTTTTGCCCGGCATAATTGATGAGCCCAATTCGTTGCTCGGCAGAATGAGTTCGCCGAGGCCCGACCGTGGGCCGGATCCAAGCAACCGGATGTCGTTCGCAATCTTGTAAAGTGCGGTCGCAGCAGAGTTGATCGCGCCATGCACAAACACGTACGCATCATGACCGGCCATATGTTCAAATTTGTTGGTCGCGGTGATGAACGGTAGCTTCGTCAGCTGCGCGATGCGACTGGCGACAGCCTTTGCGAATTGAGGCTTTGAATTGATCCCAGTGCCAACCGCTGTGCCACCCTGCGCCAGCGGATATAGTTCGCGCTGCGCCTGCGTGAGCCGCGTCAGCGATGATTTTACCTGCGCCGCGTAGCCGGAAAATTCCTGACCCAATGTAATGGGAGTTGCATCCATCGTATGGGTGCGACCAATCTTGACGATCGTTGCAAATTGCCGCGCTTTCTTGTCCAGCGCCGCGTGAAGGTGTGCCAGCGCCGGCTTGAGATGCCGCTCTATCTCCGTTGCCGCGGCGATATGCATGGCGGTCGGGATCGAGTCGTTCGACGACTGGCTCATATTCACATGGTCGTTCGGATGGATCGGTGACTTCGCGCCCAGCGCGCCGCCAAGCTTAAGGTTGGCAGCGTTGGCGATCACTTCGTTGACGTTCATGTTGGTTTGCGTGCCCGATCCGGTTTGCCACACCGACAACGGAAAGTGCTCATCCAATTTGCCGTCAGCGATGTCTTGAGCGACAGCAGCGATGGCCGACGCACGTTTGCGGTCGAGCGACCCAAGTTGCCGGTTGACCTCGGCAGCCGCGCGTTTGATGACGCCGAGAGCGTGCACGATTTTGATCGGCATCCGCTCGCTGCCGATACGAAAATTGTGAAGCGACCGTTCGGTTTGCGCGCCCCAGAGTCGGTCGGCAGGAATCTCAAGAGGTCCGAAAGCGTCGCTTTCAATGCGGGTCCCGGCGGATTTACTGCGTGCCTTCGCCATATGGTCCATCCGAGATCATCAAAACCAACCGTGTCGGCGCGACACTAGGCCGACGGCAACGGAAACAAAAATGCTGGTCGCGAGCCACTGCAGAGGGCAGGGCTACTTTTTGCGAAAGCGATCAAGTCGTACCACTTCTCCGCCGCCACCGCTGGTCGGTTTTTCCGCCTTTTCGCGCTTCGAAACCGGAACAGACGGGCGCGTTGGTTTTTCTTTTTCCGGCTCACTTGCTGCGACGGGCACAGGTGGACTCGCCGACGAGCGCTTTTTCTTGTCGTTCGCGGTAGTTGGCTCCTGCACATTTGCAGGCGCCGGCCGTTCGTCACCTTCCGTGACTTCTTCAAATTGCAGACCAAATTGAACAGACGGATCGAAAAAACCATTAATGGCCTCAAAGGGCACAGTAAGTCGCTCCGGAATTCCGCCGAATGACAGTCCGACCTCAAAATCGTCTTCACCAACTTTCAGATCCCAGAATTGGTGCTGAAGAATAATTGTCATCTCTTCGGGATATTGCGCGCGGAGCCGATCCGACAGGCGCACGCCGTCTGCACGTGTATCAAACGAAATATAGAAGTGATGGTCGCCAGGCAGTCCCTTCTTGGCGGTATCGGTCAACACACTGCGCACAACGCCGCGCAACGCCTGTTGAGTGAGAAGATCGTAACGAATCTGATCAGCCATGGAGGGTCGAAGCCTGGGTGAATCGTTCAATGCTACCGCGACGCATGCCGGGAGCGCTATCCCCGCGCAGAAGCCATGGTGCCTGTCATATTAGGTTTGGTTCCGGAGAGATAAAGTGGAGGCTTCTGTTGCCAGGTGCCTCCGGACCCCGCCTGATGGAGCTTAACCCGTCAGGGCTTTAGATCGGTCTTTCAAACCGCTTACGCGGCCTGAGCAACCGGAGCATAGTTGTCGTTGGCAACTATGAATGTGGCCCGATATCGGCGGTACCATGCCGAGCAAAAGCACGCCCTTTACGCCCTCGTCGATCCTATTTCGCCCCCGCCGAAACCTGTGCTCGCCGGGCTTTGGTGGAGGCGCCGGGTACTGCCCCCGGGTCCGATGGGTTTAT
>DATLJR010000076.1:0-6653 GCA_035538755.1 Pseudolabrys sp. | reverse complement strand
GGCATCGGCATCGCGCTTCGCCAACTCGGCGTCGAAAAATTCATCGACGTACCTGCTAGCCCGCACCAGGGATTCGGTATAGCGCCGGCCGATGAACACGATCGTCGCGCTCGGGCAGGCGGCCTTGATCGCGCCGGCCATCGGCAGCGTGTGCACGACATCGCCCAGGTTCCCGGCCTGCACCAATCCAACACGGGCACCAGGATAAAGTTCTGCTTGCCACGGCCGCCGATGCCGACGCCCGCGGTACTTGCTCTGCCACGCACGCATCATCCGAAACAAGTTTGTGAATAAGGCTGCGGCCCGGTGCTGCCTATGTATGAGACGTAGACCAACTCTGCGACCGTATGCGTCGCCAATCCAACCTACCAGAAACACCAAGTGCTTATCGCCCCCACGACGGATGTCCGTTTTTGGCCCAAAGCAGACATGCCTAAACACGCTATCAATGTCGCTATTGGGAGTAAAGCGGACAGGACATGTTGCACTGCATGAGTCCGCTTTTGACCCAAAGCGGACATGTCGATTGCACTGCGAATGCGCGTTTATGACCCAAAGCGGACATTGGCCGACAAACTAAGCGATAAGGTTCACCTTCCCATTTTTGTTTTGACCGCTTTGAGCTCTTTTGCACAACCAACGCTCACTTCATTTTCATGTTGCTTGAGACAGCCGATCAATTTGCCACCGCCCGGCCCTTACACAGCCTTGCAACGTCCTTGCAGTAAGCAAGGGCACCAGCGCCTTGTACATGAGCTGACACCGGAAGCGAAGTCGTGCGCATGGCTGCATCGCTGTTACCGAAGGAGCCCGAGGCCACCACCACCCCAGCTATGGAGCACCTGTCTGACGCGCAGCTCGATGCCCTTATCGCGCAATGTATTGACGGCGATCTTGATCCTGCAGCGACGGACTAGGACGCGCAGATCATTCAGTAGATTGGCGCGCCGTTTGTTAGCGCCGTCTCGGGGCATGACACGTCGCTGGATGGACTGATACTAGGGTGCGCGGTGTTATTCCGATAACACTAGGAGGCTCTACGAATGCGCCTTGTGATTAAGGTTATGGCGGCGCTCGCGCTCGTGACGGCATCCGGCGGTATTGGTCTCGGTGCCACCAATTGCGGCTTCCTCACCCTTGAGCAGTGTAGAGCAACCTTGACCGGCGGGAGTTCATTTTGCGTGCCCAATCAATTTTACAATCCACGCGGGACTGCCAAACACACCCGTAACCGACAAGAGGGACGAGAGGTGCGCGCCTACGCGATGCCGTACGATCCTTATCCGTGGTGCGCCTTTATTTCGGACCCCTTTTAAAACTCCGGCCATGAAACTTACGCATTCAAGTACCGCAGCAAATGGTAATGTAGACATTGAAGCTGCTGCACAAACCAAACTGACGGCGGCGCTGCTCGCACGTCTCGGCGAGGTCGAGCAACCTTTGTCATCAGAGTACGGCGAGCTATTCTTTCTCGTGTTAGCAATTGCAGGAAGGATCGCGATGAAAACAATTGTACCCATCGTTACGGCCGTTGTGCTTGCACTTGCGTTGATGCCGGCCAGCGCGGCATCTACGCACCACAAACGTCACTCGAAGGGTGCTGCTGCTGCACAGCCACAGATTGCTTGCACCGTCGTCGGCTGCATGCCCGTTCCACGCGGCTGCCATCCAGAGATGGGCTACACGCCAGACGGAACACCAACCGGTTTTGATGTGGTAGTGTGTCCGAACTACACGCTTTACGGAAGAAACATTTCAAACTACTGAGGTCGAACAGTAGGCCGCGTAAACCCAGACCCCACGTATGCCACCGGCATCAACCTCGGTGGCCTTCTTTTTGCCCCCAATCGCACCGCACATGTCTGCTTTTGACCCAAAACCGACACTGGCGGACTAGGTGTTAGTGCTGCTGTTACGCCGGTCGAGCAGACCACGCCACTGTTCAACCGTTGGAAATACCCAACCCCTTTTCGACGTCGGCCATCATGGGGTGAGTCACGCAGGCCTTGCGAAACTCCGCAAAGTCCCCCGCGATGACCTGCTCCCATAATCTATTCCCGCGCTTTAAGACGATTACCTCCTGTTTGTAGGCAAGGTAGAGTGCCTTAGCCTCTTCAACTCGCCCCTCGAACATGAGAGCGGCGCCCGGTTGCTTTCGATTGAGAGGTTATTCGGAAAAAGAGCGTGGGCGAGGAAACCAAGGCGCACGGTATTCGCTTCAAGGGGCCGAAGAAAGAAAAGCACAAGCGCACCATCACGATTGATGACGACTTACTGGCCTTATTGCTATCCGCTCGCGATAGACTTCTTCGCCTGAAGGCTGGCATTCCAGATGGCGTTGCCGTCGATCTGTCGCCGGTTGTGCCTTACAAAGGCAGAGCCTCAGCAAAAACGATTGCCCGCGAGTTTTCCTGCTTATTCAAAGAAACTGAATGCGCCGTATCGCCCGGGACCGGTGGGGACCTGAATAAAAGTGAAAAATCCGAAGACACCGGCGGCAACGCGGCCGCAGATGGAACGTCTGGATGGTTAATAACGATACCGAGAACTGCGACGGGGACCTGCAGGTCCACACGGATTGTAGAATTGATTAGGCACGCAAAAATCACTCCCGCCAACTAGGGTTGCCCTGCACTGCTCAATGGTGAAGAAGCCGCAATTTGTGGCACCGCCAAGACTACCCCCATATTGAGCGCACCATCGAGTATTATCGCAGGGCAGAGCGGTGGCGGACGTTTGTGTCAGCACTACCGTCACCACTATAAGGGCCGCCATAGTCATTGGTCCGAAGCGCATCGAAACCTCCTGGGCGTTATTGGAATAACACCGCGCACCCTAGTATCAGTCCATCCGGCGACGAGTAGTCATGCTCAGCAACGGCGCAATCATCTTCGGCGATCTGATCGGCAAGGTCGATAGGCTGCGTGTGTCCTGTGAGAAATGCGGGCGCGATGGCTGTTATGGCTTAGCCAAACTGATCGACAAGCGTGGCCGTGACCGCAAGCTTGTCTATTGGCCCGAGAGTTGACCGCCGATTGCCCAAGAAGAAGTCACTACTCAATATGAGTGATCGATGCGGGCGAAGTGTCCGCAATTGCCGAAGGTGCTGTAGAGCTTTCTATGTCCGCTTTACCCGCAAACCAAGAATTTAGTGAACTGCGAGATTGGTTCGCAGAGTGGAAACGGGATAATCCCTTCAGCTTCTGGCTAGCGGTCCTTTTGCCGTGGCTGTACGCGGTGATCAGTATCGGCGTTCCGGCAACGCTCATACCTGCATTTCCATTTTCGGACGCAAGGCGGGTTCTGAGTCTACCGCCGGAAGTCGGTGCAATGGCCACGCGAATTCCATGCAAGTTGCCAAGCGGCTCTTACTTTTTTGGGTATGAACTCGTCGTACGCACTGAGAAGGAACCTCTAAAGTATTTCGGTCGTGTATGCAGAGACGTAGTTAAAGGCGGTTGGGTCCTCGCGAAAGGCGACCGCCTAGGCGCGCTAAAGTGACCGGTGCCCGCAATTGCCGAAGGCGCTGTAAGGGAACGCGGGCAAGTTCCGTCGCCCCGGCAGCCCGTGCTAGTTCTCAACAGCTTTAATCGACCGATGGCTCGACTCTTCTCAGGGGCTTGCGCACCATTTGGACGCCGACTGAAGGATCGCGACTGATGGCCAGCCGTTGGTCCCTCGGGCGACACCCCGCCCCGACTTTGAGCCGAAGGTCTCAGGTTCGGGGAGCCAACGGGTACCGCTATTGACGGTCATGAAGGTCGATAGCGGGCCGATGCTGTCATAAACGGCGGCTCGAAAACCGTTTGATGGTGCGAAGACGTGATCCGTGAGGGTCGCGCCGCGTGGCCCGAGAGTTCGAAGAACTTTCGAGTCAATGTAAGGCCAAGACCAAAAATATTGCCGCGTGCCTCCGGGCATCGCGGCAATGTCAAGGTCCTGATCTGACAGGGAGGCGAGGATCGTTCACGCGGTCCTCGCTTCTTCGCTTGTTAGGCCAGATTCGCAGGCATTAGGCAACTCCACAATTACGCGCTCGCATGTCCGCAATTGCCGAAGATGCTGTAGAGCTTTCCATGTCCGCTTTACCCCAAAAGCAGACATGTGCGGCGCAACTAGGGATATCTGCTTTGGGCCAATAGCGGGACAATGCGCCGCGTCGATATTGAGAAGCCACGCGGACCGGCTTCAATTAGTAACCTTCGCAGTCGGTCGGCGTCGTCTGGATAGCGATAGGTCTCCGACTTCAAGAGTTTCGAGACGGTCAAGTCGGGAGAAATGCTAATAGCTGTCCAAACTCGACTGGTAGCCAGAGCTGTAGCCACCGTAATAGCCATCGTAGTAGCCACGACGGTAGGCTCGCGCATCGGCCCTAGACGTTGAGATACGATGGTTTTTCACCACCGCACTCTGCGAATGTAGGCTCGATGAATGGTGTGACTTTTGGGCCGCAAAGCTCGCTCCCGAAATCACGAGCAGTAGAGCAAAAGTGAGTGTGAGAATGTGGAATCTCGTGAGCACTACCATAGCTGCCTCCATCGCGGATTCCGGAATGGAGTATCTAACTCATCAAGTCCGGAAGCGAGTTGGACGCTAGTCCAATAACCAACGGGTAAAACTAGCACTAGGAATGGGGTGGCCAATGTCCGCTTTGGGTCAACGGCAGACATGTGCAGCGCAAAAGGGCATGTCCGCTTTACCCCTGAAAGCGACATCAAATGCGACATCATGGAATGTCCGCTTTGGGCCAAAAGCGGACATCCGTCGATAATTTGGATAGCCACCGGTGTCCGCGTGGCTCGGTTAATTCTTAATCAACCATATTTTAACGAAGAGCTTTTATTGTGATTACACTGTGCGACCGTCGAGCCCAGCAATGTCGCTGCTACGTGACCTTGAATTCATTAGACAACTTGCCGAAGGAATATTCGCGGTGGCGGTGGCTGCAATCTTGGTTTGCAGCCTGTTAGCCGTCACAGGGGTGCCGCGAAGGTAGCAATAAACAAGATTGCGAAAACCGCGCCGGGAATCGGACTTCATGGCGGTCCTTTAGTGCACTGTATCGTTGCAGCGATGCCGGTAAGGGTTCGGTGCGGTGACGGCGAGTGCCGAGGCGTTTGTGTCCAAAATTGTGTCCAACTTTTCCGCCCGCGCTCGGCGGACTTCCTGGGCTGACCTTTGGTCTTGCCTATGTCCTTAAGAACTTGAGAGGTATTCGGCCTTTTTGTGATGGCCATCACAGATCATATCATTCGTTCGTATAGCGTCGTTGTCGCGATCCCGCTTAGTGCGGAGGCGACAATGAAGTTCAATTATCTAACCAACTCCAGCGGCTTTATGCGGATCTCTGCTTATGTAGGGCAGTTGGTTGACAGCGCGGTGGACACGCGGATCGAAACAATTTCTCAAAGTTTCCGTCCTGATCCCGCCAGTCGATGCCTGAACCGTCCCTGCGACCTGAGCGAGTTGATGACACGCGAAACTTGGCCGTGGCACAAGAGATAGTCCTGGCAGGCCGCGTTCTTTCGCCTATAGTCGCGGGCGGGCATTTACGTCTTTAAGTGCGCGAGTCGCGCATTAGTGTCGGGTGGATAATGCCGCCAAGCGCTCAGTACACCGCTGATGCCCAGAGACGAACTCGATGGCCTGCCTTCAGTGTGCTGGTCTCTGCGCCTCACCGACGATTTTGAGAAAGCGTTGTGTCGCGGCAGGGCCAAGCTCAACCTCGATGACGGCAGCAGCGGCTTCTACCGTATGCATTGCTGACCGCACGGCTGCGTCAGCTCCTTCAAGGAAATACACGACTTTGAGCATGCTGAGAGCGTGTTCGGCGACTTTGCAATAGTCCGAATCATCAGCCATGGCCGAGACAGCTTGCGCCTGAACCGATAGCGCGTCACTGGCCTGTTTCATCGTGTCCCCATCGAACTTCCTTGACGCGTCTCGAATCAGTGTATCCTGACCCAAGGGCTAAGGGCCTCTAATGAAATCCTTGGTTGTCAAACACTCCATCATCATTGGTCGCCATAGGACCAGCGTGAGCCTTGAAGAGACTTTTTGGACAGATCTGAAAGAAATCGCTCGCGCCCAAGAAGCGACAGTGTCGAAGTTGGTCACGCAAATCGACGGAGCACGCCAGCAGAGTAATCTCTCGTCGGCAATCCGACTATTCGTACTCGAACACATCCGTGGGCAAAATGGTGCGTAGCACCTACCGTCGCATCGTTCGGCGCTAGTCCCGTAAAGCACCATCTACTGACAGATCAACGTTACTGAGGGCCGGCCTGCCCTGGTCGGGTTCACCTCCCAGCCGACCAGGGCATCGATCCGGTCACCCTGCTCCGCAATTACGCCAAACGGAGCGAGGAGGCCGACGCGAAGGCGGCCACGGTCATTGGCACCATCTCGAAAGGAATTCTTGGCACCTGATTGCCACCGGAATTGTGTCCAATATTGTGTCCAGGACACGTTTCGTTCTAGTGGTGCGGTCAGTCAAGTGCTTGAACTATCTACGCAGGAAGGGTGGCCGAGTGGTTTAAGGCACCGGTCTTGAAAACCGGCAACGTCGCAAGGCGTTCGTGAGTTCGAATCTCACCCCTTCCGCCAGTCAAGTTGAAATTGCATGGTAATTTTCAATTTTCTGGATCGTACCC
>DATLJR010000075.1:0-9675 GCA_035538755.1 Pseudolabrys sp. | reverse complement strand
GGCATCGGCATCGCGCTTCGCCAACTCGGCGTCGAAAAATTCATCGACGTACCTGCTAGCCCGCACCAGGGATTCGGTATAGCGCCGGCCGATGAACACGATCGTCGCGCTCGGGCAGGCGGCCTTGATCGCGCCGGCCATTGGCAGCGTGTGCACGACATCGCCCAGATTCCCCGCCTGCACCAATCCAACACGGGCACCCGGAAAAAGTTCTGCTTGCCACGGCCGCCGATGCCGCCGCCCGCGGTACTTGCTCTGCCACGCACGCATCATCTGAGACAAGTTTGTGAATAAGGCTGCGGCCCGGTGTTGCCTATGTGTGAGATGTAGATCACCTCTACGCAACCTACCAAAACAGCAAGTGCTTGTCGCGTCCGCGACGTATGTCCGCTTTTGGTCCTTAGCGGACATGGCTTGCTGCACTGTATGTGTCCGCTTCTGGCCCATAACGGACATGAGCTTGTGTGCTGCACATGTCAGCTTTTGACCCAAAGCGGACACAGGGCATCCCTTAACGACCCTCATTCAAACCGCTACGATGCCCGCGTCCCGCGCTTTGGGGGAGGCAATGAAACGGCGCGAGTTTATCAGTCTCGTCGGTGGTGCGACGCTCACATGGTCGCTCATCGCGCGGGCGCAGGAACCGGGTCGTGTTTATCGGCTTGCACTCGTGCTGCCTGTGGGCCGAGACGAGCCGGCGAGTCTCGCTTTTCTCGATGAGCTGCGCATCCAGGGTTTTGTTGAAGGCAAAAATCTGGTGATCGTTGGCGGATTGCCGACGAGCAACGAACAAGCCGCTGCAGTTGTCCCCCTTATACTCCAGGCCGCACCGGATGCCATTACGACTGGAGGCGACTTCATTGCGGGTGCGTTCCAAAAAGCGACCAAGTCCATACCGCTGATCGTCATGACCGAGGATATGGTTGCTGCAGGATTTGCCGCATCACTGTCCCAGCCGGGCGCCAATATCACCGGCATCAACCTGATGTCGTCCGATCTGGACGGTAAGCGACAGGACATCCTGCTCGAGGCGGTGCCAGACGCGCGTCGTATCGCCGCGCTAGCCGATTCCAACGTGGCGAGCTTGGAATATCTTAAGGTCATGGAAGAGTCAGCGCGCAACCGCGGAAAGGAACTGTTGATCGTTTATGCCGCGAGCGCCAACGATCTGGTGCCAGCGATAAACGATGCGAGCAGCCGGGGCGCGGCCGCACTCAATGTGTTGTCTTCGCCAATGCTGCATCTCAACCGCCGCGTCATTATCGCGCGCTCGGCGGAGGTGGGATTACCGGCGATCTATCAATGGCCGGAAACGGCCGAAGAAGGTGGTCTGCTCGGTTATGGTCCGAGTTTTATCGATGTTTTCCGACAGCGCGCCGGAATGGTCGCCAAAGTACTGCGCGGCGCCAAACCGGAGGATTTGCCGATCGAACAACCCACCAAGTTTAAACTCGTCATCAATTTAAAGACGGCCAAGACGATCAACTATGCCGTTCCCGCCGGTCTCATGTTGCGCGCCGATAAGGTGATCGAATAGTCGTCACGTCCGCTTTCGGCCCAAAGCGGACATCTCAAATTGCACCGCGCATGTCCGCTTTCGGGGGTAAAGCGGACATGACTTTTTGCACCGCACATGTCCGCTTTCGGGGCTAAAGCGGACATGCTCTTTTGCACCGCACATGTCTACTTTTGACCCAAAGCGGACATGAGGGCGGCCAGCGTAACGTCGACCCAAAAATGTGATATTCTTTTCATTCCCAATGGAGTCCTCGGTACGGGCGAAGCCATGAGGCGGCGGGATCATTGCATTTGTCGGCAACGCGTCGCTGCGTGGCCGCTCGTCGCTTAGGCGCAACGGCCGGCGATCAGGTTTCATTTGGTGGGAGACACTTTGGGGTGCCTCGGTTGATCTGAAGTCCGGCCTAGATTGCGCGTTCCACGGCAATCGATGAGGCTACGACCACAATGAAGACGATCTTGGTTCCGACGGAAGACGATGCCGCAATGAGTTCAGCCCTCGAGACGGCGCTGATCCTGGCGCGACGATGCGACAGTTATATTGAGGGGGTTTCACTGCGCTGGGAAATCGCAGAATTTACCGAGACGGATCACCGAGAAACTGCAAGAATTGAGGTGCAAGCACGAACGACCTTTGAGTCGTTCATGCGGAAGCACGGCGTGCCGCGTTCAACCACAACGGCAGATCGTCCGTCATTTGGCTGGTTAGACAATGCGCCGGAGGGCGACGCCTTCGTCGGCAACTATGGCCGTGTTTTCGATGTGATTGTGATGAGTCGGTCCGATAAAAATACAACTGGCTTACACAACCGAGCGATTAATTCCGGCCTGTTCGAGAGCGGTCGGCCGATATTATTAGCTCCTCCGTCATCTCCAGATCAAATCGGCACTGATGTGTTGATCGCGTGGAACCGCAGCACGGAGCAGGCACGCGCCACTGCACTTGCGATGCCGCTTTTGCAAAAAGCAGATCGGGTTACGGTGCTAACGGTCATCGGCGGCACTGAAGTATCGGGACCATCCGCCGAACAATTCATCCAATACCTGCGGCGCAACGAGATTGGTGCTGAGCTAAAGAAGGCTGAACTTGATGGCAGAAGCACCGGTGAGACCATCCTCGCGACGGCTCAATCATTAGGCTGCGATCTTCTAATCAAGGGCGCCTACACCCAGAGCCGGTTGAGACAGGTGATATTCGGAGGGGCGACTCAACACGTTTTAGAGAATGCCATGATACCTGTCATGCTCGCGAATTGAGGGGGGAGCGATGACTCTTTACGATCAACCCGGCAGTTATAATGTCGAGCCGGCTCATTCGGTCTGGGATGCAGATCAATGACCTTACCCGATGTGCACGAGCCTACGCTTCCAACCGCTCGAAAGTCTGAGTTCAGCATCGCAGAGATTGGCGCACTTGCTCATCTCTACCGAGGTGAAGTCTACCGAAGCACGGTTTGGCGCACGCGGCTGGATAGCTCGACCAACTGGGCGGTGGTCACGACGGGCATTGCGCTGTCGGCGACCTACAGCAGCGCTCAGGCATCACCCCTCCCAATGGTGCTCGTCGGTCTTTTGGTCAGTGTGTTCCTTCTGTTCGAAGCACGCCGCTACCGTTATTTCAACGTTTGGCGGGCGCGCGCGCGGTTGCTTGAAACGGATTTCTATGCGCCCATGATCCGAGGCGAAGGCGTGCGACGTGATCCCAGCTGGACGGAGCTGCTGGCAAAAGACTACGTTGATCCGCGCTATCACATTAGCTTCGCTCGCGCGGTCGGCCGGCGCCTTCGCCGCACTTATGCATGGATCTTCGTGATCCAAGCTATTTCGTACTATGGTAAGCTTGCTATTCATCCGGCGCCGCTAACTAGTTTCACCGATGTCCTGCAGCGCGCCGCCATTGGCCCGATTCCCGGCAGCTTGGTGATAGCCGCGGGAGTTCTTTTTCATGGCGGTTGGGCGGTGTTTGCAATTGTTACCCTTCGCATGGAGATCGTCTCGCGACGCGAACGAGGGAGCCTGATCGCCATGGGATAGGTCGCTCGTGTCCGCTTCTAGCCCTTAGCGAACATTTCTGTTTGCACCGCACATGTCCGCTTGTGGGGTAAAGCAGATGCCCTTTTGCACTGCATATGTCTGCTTTTGACCCAAAGCGGACATTGGGGCTACCACACTCCATCAACCCAGACGCCAGCAAGAGCGAGGTACAGCTCTCTCTCTCTTACTGCAGAGAGATTGTCATGCCGCTCAAACTTAGGGAGGCCTCAAAACCTACTTGCCGTCCTTGCAGTCGCAGAACTACCCCGTTCGTGTTTTGTAGCGTTGCTGCTTTCGCGCCGCCCGCCACGGCAACCCCGGCCGAAACAGCCGTATAGGTGCCCGCGATGTCAGCCGCCGTCCGAAGATTTGATGCCGTGCCAACTAAATCTGCCCCTGCCGCCCCAATAGTACCTGCGCTAACACCACCAACGCTCAGCCGATATTGCCTGCCCTGAAATGTCAGAGTGCCGGAGCCACCACCGACACCAACGATAAACCCGACCTTGGTGATTTTCAGACGTACCGTACCGGTCTCTGCGTAAGACTGCGAAGCAGAACCAGCCAGCAGGGCCACTACCACTGTGAATGCTGGGCAAAGCTTAATCACACGCCGAAGATTGAACATCAACCCCTCCAATCGGTTTTTCGATAGACTAAGATGACTATCGTGCCGAAATTCCGAACCCTTGATCAAGATCAATATCGGTTCATCCGATCGGAATGTCCACTTTATGACCCAAGCGGACATCGGCTGCCTTACGCGCCAGACCCCTTCCAGCAAACTACGATGCCCGGTCTAAGCCTCGGGGGAGGTAATGAGACGGCGGGAGTGTTTATCTATATCGCCTCGATTGCTCGCACTTACTGACGAGGTCATCGAGTAATGTCCGCTTTTGGCCCAAAGCGGACATTCGGGTTTGCACTGCCACATGTCTGCTTTTGGCGGTAAAGCGGACATGACTTTTTTTGCGGCGCGAACGTCTGCTTTCGGCCCAAAGCGGGAATTCCCTGGCTCGCCCCCTTCAAGTGGGCAAGTTGAGCCGATACCCTTTCCTGCGCCTCGTGGCAGGCGGTGAGACGGCGCGAATTTCATCAGTTTAATGGCTAGTGCAGCGGCGTCCGCCTGTCCGTTGGGAGATGAAAAGGGGCAGTCATGGCTGTAAAGCGCATTGGTTTGCTTACCGGTGGCGGTGATGTCCCTGGGCTCAATTCCGTTATCAAGAGCGCCACGTATCGTAGCAGCGAGAACGATATCGAAATCTTAGGTCTCCGTCGCGGCTGGGAAGCGCTTACGCATCTGAACGCCGATGACCCGGCCAGCCGCGCGCATTACGTCATTCAACTTACTCGTGAGAACACGCGCACAATCGACAGGCATGGCGGTACAGTGCTCCACACGAGTCGCACTAACCCTGCCAAAATACGAAATCTACCCACCCATTTGGCGGGCAAGAACTTTCCGGCCTCAGCGAGCAAAGACGACGTCGAGACCAAGACCTGGGACCTCTCCACCCAAGTGGTTACCAACCTCTCGGCTCTCGGCATCGATCACCTGATCGCCATCGGTGGGGATGACACGCTAAGCTATGCTGCCAAGCTCCACGAACTCGGCATCAAGATCATTGCCATCCCGAAGACCATGGACAATGATGTGCGCAACACCGAGTACTGCATCGGTTTCTCAACTGCAATCACGCGCGCCAGTGATGCCATCCAGCGGCAGCGGACCACTGTCGGTTCACACGAGCGGATCGGCGTATTTCGCATTTTCGGGCGTGATGCAGGATTTACGGCACTCTACACCGCGTACGCCACCTCGATTCGCTGCGTTATCCCCGAGCACAAGGTGAAGCTTGAAAAACTTATCGAGCTACTCCTTGACGACAAACGCACTAACCCGAGCAACTACGCTCTGATTGTGCTTAGCGAGGGCGCCACGTGGGACGGCTATGCGGTGCAGGAGCGCGGCGGGCCGGACCCATACGGACACCGCAGGAAGGCGAACGTGGCCGAGGTGCTTGCCGACGAGATCAAAAAACGAACTGGCGAGGAGACGATCACTTCTGATCTCACCTATGATCTACGGTCGGGCGATCCAGATTTTATCGATAAGCTGGTGGCACTTACGTTTGGCAACATGGCTTACGATGCGATTCTCGAGGGCAAAAGCGGTCTGATGTCTGCGCTGGTGGACGGTCGTTTTGACCTTGTGCCGATTCCAGATCCCAAGCTTGGCCCGCGCAAAGTAGACGTCACCAGCATGTACAACACAGAACGCTACCGACCTATTTATGCGCACAAGCGCGGTCTGCCGATCTTTCTAAACCGCGCATTATAGAGAACTCAATGAGCTGATCGGAGCCGAGTAGACTTCCGCAAGTGGCCCTTAGCGGACTTATCACTCACGCTCCAGAATGTCCGCTTTTGGGGGAAGCGGACATCAACCTTGTCATCTGTCGTCATTTCTTGCGGGCCCCTATGTAGTAGTCTCTTTAAGTTAATGCTTGGAAACTGAAAAAGGGACGGCCTATGCCCTCACTGATTCCGAATTTCGAGACCTTGGAGAGGAGGCTTGCGCGCTTGCCCGTGGTGACGCATCGAGCCCGCGAAGCCGTACTAACCGCTGGCTCAAAGACGGGCGAGCTACTTTTCCTCAGGAGTGGCGCTGTGGAGGTCGTCAAGGATGGGATGCAGATCGCCAACGTGTCGGCACGCGGCTCGGTGTTCGGCGAACTGGCCGTCCTTCTGGACCAGCCCCATACGGCAGACGTGAGGGCTCTGGAGCAATCTGAGTTCTATGTTGCCAACGCGCAGGCAACGCTTGCTGTCAATCCGACCGTTGCACTCTACGTCTCCGCTACCCTTGCGCGACGTCTCAACGCCGCCAACCGATTGCTTATCGAGGTTAAGCACCAGCTGAAAGCCGGCGAGCCTCCTAGCGTGATCGGCAAGGCGGTCGAGAAGGTAGAGGAATTGTTAAGCTGCAGCGGTCGACAATCCGATTGAATAGTGATCTGCGCCAATCCGGCCACGCCAGCCCGAGGGATGGCGCGAAGTCAACAGGACCGAACCACCTAGTTTCCCGGTCTCGATGACGGGGTTACCCAGGTCGCTGTTAGACACAATTGGTGTCGCTATTCGCTGTAAAGCGGACATAACTTTTTGCACTGCAAATGTCCGCTTTTGACCCCAAGCGGACATTGGGTCAATGCGGACCCAATGTCCCGGCTTTCTAGAGCTTAGTTCGCTTGGCTGTGTTGATCTGCTAGGCGGCAAATAACATCAGGGCCTCATCACGCAGGCGCTTCGGATTGCGCTCGCCCTTTGCTGCTGACTTGAGAATGCGTTCAGCTAGCAGTGTTCTGCTCGTCATTACTCTCTGCACAGGTGTTAAGCTCTCCCACGCGTCATCGAGTGTTTGCCGCAAGAGCGAGAGAGTTTCAGGGTCAAACGACGTTCGCTGTCTGTCGACCATCATTACCTTCCACGAGTTGTTGAACGGGCGACGAACCTGTGTGCGCAGTTGGACGATAGCTTGGCGAGCAGATGAAAGTTCTCTGACGTGAACTCACATGTTTTTGAGGCCACTGTTACCGGGCGGGCAGGGGGACATTGGCACTGCACAATAGGATGCAATTAAACCGCATTGTTTTGGTTTGCCCCTTTACAGCGCAATGGCACGCGAAGCCCTAGCCGAAAGGGCTTCTGCTTCATACCGGATCGAAAGCCTTCGGAATGCCCGTCCCACCGTGCCCAACGCTGGTAGGACCAAAGTGTGATTGCAATCTAGCGTCACACAGTCACACTACTGTCACACAAGAGTTCGGAACAATCCAACACTGGAAATGATGATATGTGGGTTCCAACGCAGGACGAAGCGGTTCTGATATACGCCCACTTCCTAAAGGCTCGTCATGGAGCTGCAGCGAGCAAATTGGCTCGAAAAAAAGCTAGCATGCTTCAAGATGACGGTGACCGTGAAGGCCATAAAATCTGGAATGCCGTCGCAGATGCCGTGGACCAACCCGGCGATTGGCCTCAGCCCCGCTTGCTCAGCGGGGGGTAGAGCTGCATAAGCGTCGGCAACGTTAAGGGTGCCGTCGAATGCGCCCGTCGCTCCGGCGCTTTTAGCTTTGGCGGGCGGCATCGGGCAAACTCTGTATGAGAGTATTCGCAGCTTTCACTATAGTGACGCCGCGGCGCAGATCATCATTGTCGTCGCGACGGTGATCGCCATCGATCTCATCAGCGCGCATTCGCAAGGCGCTGATTTGATCAACTCTAATTTCAGCTCGAATGTAGATACGGCGGCCGCTGTTTCTGAGTACCCGCCAGCCTAGAACTTGCTGAGTGGCGCGTGTCAGCTTTTGGACATGTCGAGCCCGGTCGTTTCCAAGCTCATAGCATCTCGTCGAACCAATCAATCAGTTTGACGTTGCCGCCTCGGCTCTCAACTAAAAATTCTGTATTCCAGTAAGGGTCTTCGGCCAACAAATCATTGGCAGGGACTCACAAGCGAGACGTTCACAAACAATGTAGGTCAGTCCGCAAGGAAAAATGTGGATGGCTGCAATTATCGTGTTGGCCGTGTCGCTGTTGGCGTTTTCAGGAGCGTCTCCATTTCCGCCGCCTAATATATCTAACTTGCGGCAGCGCACCCGCCATTGAAGCCAGCTCACTCCATCGCGAAACGCGGTTAACCCACCGCAAAACGGGGCCGCAGACCATTGGGCGGCTCGGAGGTGACAGACTTGCCACGTATCGCTTTCGCGCACTGGGTGCGTAAATCTTTCGCCGTCGGGACCCTCATCTCTGCGCTCACTTTCCCATTCTCTCTACACGCTGAAAGTGTCGCGCATTGGACGCCGGTGCCGTTGCCAGACGAGATCAGCGCTACCCGCGGACCGCACACCAACAACATACGAGCCGAGATCGAGCAGGCAGCAAAGCTTTTCGATGTCGACGTGCGGATGATGAAAGCGTTCGCTGAGATCGAGTCCGGCTACAATCCGAAAGCTAGGACCGGCAGTTATAAGTGCCTGTTCCAGCTTTCCGACTGGGAGTTTGCCAAATACTGGCAGGGTGACATCTATGACATCCGAGACTGCTCAATCGCAGCCGCCAGAAAGCTTGCGACTGAGGCGGCGGAGTTCGAGAAGGACATCGGTCGTGAGGTCACGGCCGCTGAACTCTACTGCATCCACCAGCAAGGCTATCAAGGCTGTGCTTTTCACTATGCCGCGCCACAACAGCTGGCTTGGAAGAACATGTACCTGACTAGCGAGGGCCAGGAGAAGGGCGAGAAATGGGCGCGCAAGGCCGTCTGGGGCAACGTCCCGGCGGACCTCAAAAATAAAATCAAGGGCGGAGTTGAGGCGCTGACCAGCGGCCAGTTCATCGCGCTATGGGCCGAGCGCGTCGAGCGCTTCATGGCGCGTTTGGTCGAGCCGCCGACGGACTACGTGGAGCGCGCCAGCAAGACCAAGAAGCCCACGAAGGCGGCCGCAACCGACAAGCAGAAGACGAAGGGGGCTGCGATCGACAAGAAGGAAAAGAAAATCAAGGTAGCTACGTCCTAAAGAGAAAACTATGGCGGGCACCTTGGCTCGCGCCCGCATCTTCTGGGGCGATCTTTCCGACAGAAGCGATAGTGTACCGCCGAACCGCCGCGTCGCGACCGAGGCCGGCTCTATAGACGACTACATAGGACATAGCGCCACCCGGTCGAACACGAAGGCCGAATCCAGTAACGGTATCATCCCAAATCGTGAATTCTCTTTCAGCGGCCTGTATCGTGCCCAGCGTCCGCTTTGTAATTCGCTGGCCCATCTGATAGCTCTCTTTCGACCTAGGGCAACACCGGGGCAATACCGGAACGGAATGCACCGGAATCTCCCGATATCAGCCTAGGAGCCGAAATAACAAGTGACGATTTATCGCTCAGGGAAAGTCGAGGAACGTCAGAGAATTGGTTCGAATGAGACTACGAATCTGGGGGTTAGGAGTTCGAATCTCTTCGGGCGCGCCACCTTCTCCTGCAAAGGCGCCGGTAGCTCAGCTGGATAGAGCACCAGACTTCGAATCTGGGGGTCAGGGGTTCGAATCCCTTCCGGCGCGCCA
>DATLJR010000074.1:0-1917 GCA_035538755.1 Pseudolabrys sp. | reverse complement strand
AAGCGATCAGTTTGACCAAGGCCACGATCCCATGGCTGGTGAGGCCCGGTCAAGAGGCGTACCCGATGCGAGCGCTACGTTGGCCTGCTCGGCACTGTCGAGCTGTCCCGCTTCAGCACTTGTGAGACAAAACTGACGGCTTGAGGAACGGAGGATTTCTGGCTCATCGTAGCCCTCGAGGAGCGAAGATGAGACAGAAATCCAACTCCACGCCGGCGTCATCCGAGACCCTTGTTCGCAACATCCGGCGGGCAACTCGGAAGCACCACGCGGCCGAAGAGAAGATCCGAATTGTGCTCGATGGCCTGCGCGGCGAGACGTCAATCGCCGAGCTTTGCCGGCGCGAAGGCATCGCCGAGAGCATGTATTACTCTTGGTCGAAGGAGTTCCTGGAGGCCGGCAAGCGCCGGCTCGCCGGCGATACAGCGCGGGCGGCGACGACCGATGAGGTCAAGCAGCTCAGGCGCGAGGCGCAGGACTTGAAGGAGGTTGTCGCCGAGCAGGCCCTCGAATTGCGGCTGCTCAAAAAAAGCATGATCGGGAATGGGGGAGACCAAACATGAGGCTCCCCGCATCTGAGAAGCTTGAGATCATCGGCCTGGTCGAGCAATCGCATCTGCCGGCTCGGCGAACGCTGCAGATGCTCGGGATCAAGTCGTCGACGTTCTATCGCTGGTATGACCGATACCGATCTGGTGGCCCTGAAGCCCTCGAGGACAGGCCGCCGAAGCCCGATCGGGTCTGGAACCGCATTCCCGACGACATCCGGCAGCGCGTTGTCATGATGGCGTTTGAGCAGCCGGAGCTCAGCCCACGCGAGCTGGCGACCGGGTTCACCGACACCAACCGCTATTACGTCTCGGAATCATCGGTCTATCGGCTATTGAAGGCCCATGACCTGATCGCCAGCCCAGCCTTCATCCTCATCAAGGCCGCCGACGAGTTCAAGGACAAGACGACGGCGCCCAACCAGCTCTGGCAGACCGACTTCACCTATCTCAAGGTCATCGGCTGGGGCTGGTACTATCTCTCTACCATCCTCGATGACTACTCGCGTTACATCATCGCCTGGAAGCTGTGCACGACGATGCGTGCCGACGACGTCACCGATACACTTGAGCTGGCGTTGGTGGCCTCAGGCTGCGACGGCGCCAAGGTCGTGCACAAACCACGACTGCTCAGCGATAACGGATCGAGCTACATCTCGAGCGATCTTGCCGAATGGCTAAAGGACCGTGGCATCGCGCATGTTCGCGGCGCCCCGTGCCATCCGCAGACCCAGGGCAAGATCGAGCGCTGGCACCAGACGCTTAAGAACCGCATTCTGCTCGAGAACCATTACCTGCCTGATGATCTCAAAGCCCAGATCGCGCGCTTCGTCGAGCACTACAATCACAGGCGTTACCATGAAAGCCTACAGAACCTGACACCAGCCGACGTCTACTTCGGCAGAGGCCAGACCATCCTTCTGGAACGAGAAAGGATCAAACGCGACACCATCAAACTGCGACGATTGCAACATCAGTTGAAAGCCGCCTAAACTCTAACCCAAACGAGCCAGAGCCTCCGTCCCTAAACAGCTCAGATTGTCCCAAAGCATTTGAAGACGGACACCCAACTCGCGTGGAATGGCCGCGCCGAACAGGCGTTCAGCCCGCGCAGCGGCGATCGCCTCCGCCGGCACGCACGAATCGCGATCGACGGCCACCGCGTGTTTGGCGGCGACCGCCGCGACGCGTTCGGCGCGTACCGCCAGACTCTCCTGCAACTCCGGCGTATTGCCGGCAACCAGCGCATTCCGGGCCGGCCCATGGCCCGCGGCGCGCTCATCGATGCACTCACAGATACCTCGCAAAAGAGCGGAGCTTGATCTCACCGGGGCGCCGATGCCGTGTCCTTTTCGGAAAATCGGCTTCC
>DATLJR010000073.1:0-3838 GCA_035538755.1 Pseudolabrys sp. | reverse complement strand
TCGAATACTGGCTGGATATCGTGCGGTGAGATCGAGATGACGCGCAGCACTTCCGCGGTCGCCGCCTGTAGCTCGCGCGCCTCGATCAGCTCCCGAGCTTGACGCTCAAGTTGCGCTTGCAAATCAGCAACGGAAGGATCGACAGGGCGGACGGCCTTTGACGCATTGCGGCGCTCCGGCGCTGTCGTCTTGCGGCTTCGCCCTTTAGCCAGTTTGCTGCCTGCTCTGGAGCGCCGTCGCATCGCCCACCCTAAAGGCTTAGGACTACGCCGATTTTCAAAGTATTACAGCAGGGATTTGCGACCGGCGAAATGGGGTTAAGTGCCACTTCGCACGGCAGCAGCCAAAAAGTTCAGCCGATGCGGCTACATCAGTGAAGTGGGGCGCGCCGCGCGAGGACATCCAGAACGCGCGCGGGATTATTGGCTACGGGCAAGGCTGGATCGACGCGCGAGAGGCGCTTAAGAACGGCGCGGTTTTGCGGGCGACGGTTGCTGCGGTGATGGGGACGTCGGCGCTTTACGGTCACTGGCTGGGCGAGCAACAGTTACCGGACCACCGCCGATACGCCGGTAGAAGTCGTCCTCCTCCGCCTGGGTGTATGGCGGGCCGTGCAGCCTGCTACCGTCTGGGTAGATTTTCTTAATGACCATGAGTGCCTCCTATTTTCTAAGGTGCTCTGGTGTCGGGTCAAAGCCACACTGGACTAACGATTACGCAAATCACGAACAGGCCGATAATCCAATCGCCTACAACATTGCCCATTTAGCCATCCTAAGCGCTGCTTGAGCGCGCGTCGCGCCTCAAGATCGCACCGACTTGCACCGCTGTCCATTGACCGCCGCGAGCCGTCGCAACACCGCGCGGCATCTTTTGCGCACCGCCGCCCAGGTATCGCTTGAGCGTCTGCACCTGTGCTGCAAAGGTTCGTGCGAGTTTGTTGAAAGCTCGCTCGCACTGTCCTGTTGCGGAATCCTCACCGACCGTGAAATTTTTGATTCTTTAAAAGCAGAACCGATCCACCGCTAAATTCTGCGATTTTCAGAAATGGAAACACGCATCTCTATCGACTAGGCGCGAAATCAGAGCAGGTACCACTACTTAAAACATTGATGCCGGGGGGCTTACCCCCTTTTTGGCGCTGACGAAGGGGTCAGCACCTTTACCGGCTGATTGGAAATATGTTGGTCACGACGCAAGCTGCGTCGCACGGTCCTTCAAATTCCATCAATCAATTAACAGCAATCCACCAAGGATTGCGATGAACAGTCCCGATGCAATGTCACGAATGCCTTTAGCGGATAGATACGCTCGCGAATGCGGTTCGACGCCAGCCGGTACGCCATAAGCCGCCGCTGCCGTTGAAGGTGCCAGCAGAAAGCGGCAGCCGATGAAAATGATCGCAATTGCAATCACACCGGATAGATAGAAACCGATAGTTGCCGCCATGCGTCCTGCTCTCCCTCAATGCCAAGCCTCGCACACCCAGGTGCCAGGTTTACTCCTGCTAGGGCGTCGCTTCGGGGCATCAGCGCCAGCTCGCCTGACAATCGTGGGGTCATCGCCCAATCACTGCCAGCGCCAAGGTGCAGGTGCGCGGCACGAGGCCGGATAAACAAAGTCCTATCACTGCCGGGTGTTCGCCAGGGCGCACGCAAGAAGCTAGATGCTGCGCGCATCTCAGCCTCGGTCATTTTCGGCTCGAAAGAACTACGAATTTTGTACAGCTCGGCCGTAATGTCCTTGAACCTATCAGCGAGCTTCTCGATGTCACAGACCGTATATTCGCGGTTCTCGGGAGCTAACTCTGACAGTTCCCATCGCACTTGGCCGCGAACCTTAACCTTTTTTGTCCGACGGTTGAAACACCACCATGTGCCATGAGCAAGGAAATTACGCTGTCTGTACAAATCAACGGCTTCATTCAGAATATTTCTGATTTGCTTAGCCTGCGACAGACCATGATACCTCATGATCAAGACGATAAACCTCGCCGTACCACTATCTGATGCCGTCCATTGGTTCTCGCGTCGCTCGCCAAAACCTGGTTCCTTCGGATTGATGGCATCTATCAATGAATGGACTTCACGCTCGAATGCCGCCTGAGCAAACATCATCCGTGCAAACGTGATGGTATGCGGTGCGATTTCACTCGGGTCGGGGAAGGTCACATCGTCACGGTCCATTGAACTTCTCCGGCGATAGCGGTTCCGTTATTGCCTATGCCGGTCGGCAGACTAGCCTTGTTGCCACACGAGTGGGCGCGTTGCCGCTCGATTCGAGCGCGCTATCGCAGACCTAAGATTTGCGACCGTTGGCGATAGCTTCAGCTAGCGCCCAAGTTTCAGCTAGCTTGTCGCTAGTGCGCTGCTTGGCCAGTATGTCCCATGTCGCGGCCATCTCGATAAAGTGCTGCCAGTCATCGGGCTTTGCCGACAGCTTCGCGAGCCTGCGGCATTCATCAGCGCGGCTTGTGCAATCGGTTGAGGTATGCATGAGAACCCGCTTCGCCCGATGCAATGAGAACAAATTAGGCTGGGCAGCGTCAGTGGCCTAGGCGACTTATGCCCAAGATGTGCGCCAGCTTTTGCATTTTCGACGTACCCTTGTGTCTTTTGGATCACGTTATTTCCGCCAAGGGTTGGGATTGGTTCAGGCCGCCTGGGCTATACAGAAATCCCTCCAAAACAGCAGCCAAAAAACAGTTATGGATCAATGGCGCATTTTGCGCTTTGGGCTTATGCAGCAAACATTTGATTTCAGTATGGGAAAGTACTACACGGAAGATATGGCTGAAAACCGCAGACCCACAATAAATTCAATTCTGAAAGACCCAGCGGCATCCGACTGGCTTAAGGCGGCCGTGAGATCAGCACTGGAATGCGACCCAGCCGATGTCATGCGCGATGCGCAAACATTGGTGACCTTAATGATAGGCTACACTTCGCGCTTTGGGTATCCCGCTCGCAGGCAATGGCCGAGGAAAAAGGCTGCACCATGATGGCTCGCAAGCGCGGTGCTGCAATCTACGTCCGCGTATCGACCGACAAGCAGACTATCGAGAACCAAGTCGCCGCCTTGCACCAGATCGCCGAGCGGCGGGGCTGGGAGGTGGTCGAGCAGTACCACGACGCCGGCATCAGCGGCTCCAAGGGCCGCGATGGTCGCCCTGGTCTGGACCGAATGCTGAAGGACGCTAGCAAGCGCCGCTTCGATGTTGTGATGACCTGGGCGATTGACCGCCTTGGGCGCTCGTTGATTGATCTACTCGGAACCATCCAGACGCTTGAGGCTTGCGGCGTTGATCTGTACCTCGACCAGCAGTCGATCGACACCACCACGCCGGCCGGCAAGCTGATGTTTCAGGTGTGCGGCGCGTTTGCCGAGTTTGAGCGCAGCATGATCCGGCAGCGTGTCCATGCTGGCCTTAAGCGTGCCGTAGCGCAGGGCAAGCAGCTCGGTCGGCCTCGGATCGATGCCGCGCTTGAAAAGCGCATCCAGGCTCAATTGCGCACCGGCAAAGGCATGCTGAAGGTTGCCCGCGAGTGCGGCGTCGGCAGCGGCACCGTTCAGCGCATTAAGCAGGAGATGAAAGGCCCTTTCGTCGGCGCGGTCGCGTGAGGCCGAAGGCGCACAAGTGAAGTTCGTGGGTTTAAGCAAAATAGAGGCATTGTCTCTAATTCTGCCGCCACCCGACTACATTATTATCGATAAGCTTACGCGGCTCGACGCCGCACGGCACAAAGGGGCGAGGATGGCTTTGCCAGAATTTCCAGTGGAAGGTGGATGCCAGTGCGGGGCAGTGCGCTATCGGCTAAAGGCCTCGCCTCTGACGATC
>DATLJR010000072.1:0-12065 GCA_035538755.1 Pseudolabrys sp. | reverse complement strand
ACCAGCGCGAGACGCCGGCCGGCGCGGTCCCTGCGGTGGCGCGCGATGTGGAATCGCCGGTGCCGCTGCGCATCCTTCTCGCCGAGGATAACCCGATCAACCAGAAGGTCGCGCTTCGCCTGCTCGAAAGGCTCGGATACGGCGCTGAGGTCGTTGGCGATGGACGCCAGGCGCTCGCGCGGCTCGACCAAGCCGCCTACGACGTCATACTCATGGATGTCCAGATGCCGGAGATGGACGGCCTCGAGGCGAGCCGCGCCATCTGCGCGCGCTGGCCTGCAAGCGAGCGTCCGCGCATCATCGCGATGACCGCCGAAGCGATGCAGGGGGACCGCGAGAAGTGTCTGGCGGCGGGCATGGACGATTACATCGTCAAGCCGGTGACGCTGGACCGGCTCGCAGCGGCGCTCGCCAAATGCCGGCCTTTGGCGGCCGCCACCGTACTCGAAGCTGCGGACACGCCGCCGGTCAAGAAACACAGAATCGCGGCCGGCATCGCACTCGACCGTGACGTGCTCGATCAGCTCCGCGAAGATCTCGGAGGGATGGCGGCACTGCGGGAGCTGATTAGGAGCTTCCTTGATCAGACCCCATCGGTTCTCTCGGCGCTGCGCGACGCAGCGGCACGAGCCGATGTCCCGAACATCCGGCGGGCCGCGCATATGATCAAGGGTACAAGCTCAATCCTGGGCGCTCGCGAACTCTCGGAACAATGTGCGGAGATTGAGCGCGTCGGCCAGACTGGCTGTATCGCCGATGCCGGGTCGCGCGTGATCGCCGTTGAGGCGTCGTACCGGACGATCGAAGCGGCGCTCAAGGCGGAGATCGAGAGGCTTCGGCCATAGCAACGTTGGCCGTTGGATAGGCCGCCCGATTTCGAGCGCGCCGTAGCGCCGTCCTCGATAGAACGCATCACGGAGGGGCGCCGAGCAATTCGTCGGTGCACACAAGGGGGCGCCGTGATGGACTCGATTAGGATCATTCTTCCCGATTGTCCGCTTTTGGCCCAAAGCGGACATTCCCCTGTGCCGCTTTTGATGTCGCTTTCGGGGGTAAAGCGGACATGCCGTTTTGCACTGCTTATGTCTGCTTTTGACCCAAAGCGGACTCGGAACGGCGCTAGTTTGCCGTCCCACTCTAATGGTTGCATGACTTGCAGAAGTGTATACTCTCCCTAGTGCCTACTTTGAGTTGCACAACCCAGCATGGCGTTACGACCATGCATCTCGTGATCAGGCGATTGCCCGTTGCAGCCATTCTCGCGATCATCTTGGTCGCGGGGTTTGAAGCTACTGCGTGGCAGTTTGGGCGTCAGTCGCCGCTCGTCAGGCGGCTGGAAGCGCCGCTTTCACAGTTATTAGACCGCCCGGTCGTCGTGCCAGTAGCCGACCTTCACGCTTCTGATAGTCGCTACTACGACAGCCACAACCCGTTCTTTAGGCAGACCGGCCTGCTGTTTTTCATGCCATTTGTCGCCACAGCAGGCGAAGGCGGGGGGACTAATACCCTAGACTATTTTGGGTTCCGCAATCATCTCGGCGACAAGATCTACTTCTCATCACACGAGCGGCCGCTCATTGTCATGACCGGCAATAGCGAACTCGCAGGATTTGCTCACCCGAAAACTATCGCCTCGTTTCTTGAGGATGAATTGCGACGACGCGGAATGGAATTCGATGTTCTCAGTCTCGCTGGCAATTCCCACAGCTTGGCCGGCGAAATTGGCGCTTATGTACATTTCGGAGACAAGACGTGCCCCAGCCTCGTCATCGCTCATTCAGGAGGCCTCGAGTATCAGTATGGGATGGTGGTACCGGCGAAATTCAGGTGGCTTGGACTTGACTATCATCCGACGCTCGAGGAATGGGCCTATCGGATGTATAACCTACGGGACTACACAGGGCCGTCCGTCTGGCGACAGCGCGATCCAGACGCACGGCTCGATGAAATCGTTAATTCCACGAAATTATTGCTTAATCAATATCGTTCGATCGTCGAGCGCAACGGGAAGACGATATTTCTCTTCGGGGCGCAAAAGACCCGCCCAACTAACCCGGTCCTTCCTTTCTGGACAAAAGAAACCGCAGACGAGTTCATGGCAAAACTACACACCACGATCGATCGCATGGGCATCAACTATATTTGGTTCGACAATGATTCCGGGGTAACGCTCAAAGATCACATTCATTCAGATGCCAAGAGCGCCGAACATATTGCTCACGTTTATGCGGATTGGATTGAAAAACATCGATCATCATTGCGCACTGATCTTGCTTCCAAATGCCGCTGGCCTAACGAAATGGCTTCTTGGCGATAAAATCTATTGGGAGTGTCCGCTTTTGGTCGCGTCCGCTATAGGCCGATGCCACTAACGGCTCCTTTTTCGATTGTCCGCTTTTGGCCCAAAGCGGACATCCCTAGTTGCACTGCACATGTCCGCTTTTGGGGGTAAAGAGGACATGCCGTTTTGTACCGTACGTCTGCTGTTGACCCAAAGCGGACATCAGAGCACGTTTGAGCGTTGGGTTTGTTTCCACAATCAAATCAGTCAAAGTCTATCACGTCGCACTTGTCACCATTCGGAGGGCGCGAATGAGCGTAGCTGTCATAACCCCGTACTACAAAGAAAGTCCGGATGTCCTTCGGCGATGCCGAGAGAGTGTGGCCGCTCAAACCGTGCGCTGCCAGCACTACATGATTGCGGACGGCTATCCTCAAGATTGGGTCGACAACGAAAACGGTGTTTCCCATTTGAGGTTTGCGAACGCGCATGCTGATTATGGCAATACGGCCCGTGGGATCGGGGCCTTGCTAGCCGCGTCAGAGGGCGCAGAGCAGGTTTGTTTTCTTGATGCAGACAACACTATTGACGCAGATCATGTTGAAACTTGCCTCGATACCGCGCAAAAAAACCCATACTGTAAATTTGTGATTGCGCGTCGCCGCCTCGTTTTTCCGGACGGGACGCCTGCCGATATACCCGAGGAAACTGGACATGTAGATACAAGCTGCTTTTTTATGCTTCGAGGCACCTTTCATTTATTCTCGCATTTTATACTGCAACCGAAACAAATGTCCTCGGTAGGCGATCGCCTCTTCTTAGACGTGCTGCGCTATAACAAATTAAAATCAGCAGTGTGCGAAAAGGCGACAGTCACCTACACCACGAACTGGCTATCCCACTATAACTTCGTAGGGAAAGCAGCTCCGCCGAACGCAAGCCAAAATCCTGACTTTGGAGTTATCAGTACATGGTGGGCGACCCTTTCGATGAACGAAAAAGGAATAGTTCAACGCAATGTTGGGTTTCCAATCGATCTTTGAAAATCTGGGGAAAAGGCACAGTATTATTCTAAATCGATGTCCGCTATTGGTCCAAAGCGGACATCTCTAGCTGCACCGCACATGTCTGCTAACGGCGGTCACTCGCGCCGAAAGTGGAAACCGACAACGGGAAGCAAGCCGGAGCGACCCGGTTCGCCATGTGCTGGAAGCTGAGCCAGGGATCGATGCCATCCGCAATCTGCGTGTCGCGCTGAAAGTGCTGAAGCGTCGTTACGGGCTGCACGTGGTGACGATCCGCGAAACGTAAGAATCAAAATTCTTCAATGATATTCATTGGACGATAACGCACCGGCGGGCTTCCTATTGGGTCGTTTGCACGGCATGGTGCATGGAGAACGATCTCGCCGCTCGCACCTTCACTATTGTCGATGGCCGATCTGACGCCCAAACCCCTGTCCACTCTCGTTCGGTCAAATAGCGGGCTGCGTGGTCACGAAAACCGCTGCGAAGGATTTGTTCCGCAGCGGATTGCGTTGTGCGATGAAAGACTAAGAAGCCGTGAGTTCCTCGCGGCTATCTTATGTTACCAGCCTTTTTAGTGCCGAGGATAGGCTCGCGTCAGCTCTTTGTTTTTTCAGAGCGGATCATTTGGCATTTGGCCGGGCAATTACCCAGACAGTAGTCCTTACGAATGGACGTTTGGCACTTTTCTACGCATACCTCTTGGCATGATCGCTTGTATGTTTTCTGACCCTGTCCTTGCGCAAGAGCAGACGATGCAAAAAGCGGCGAAATGACAAGCGCTGCGACGGCACTCACGATCAAAACCGACTGTTTCATTTGACAGACTCCCCAGCTTTCGAGGTAACGACCTTGGCCCCCATACATAACTTTGCTGATCTGGATACGGATGGATGTGACGGCCATCACAGTCTGCCACGCCTTTGATGGCCCGGACTTATAGGGCGCGTTGAGCTTCTTTGAGGCGTTGGACCATGGGCTAATACCGCGCTTGGCGTGTGGATATTAGGTTGTTCTCCATCAACATCAGGAGGCTCGCGATGCGCTTTAGAGCCAAAGTGATAGTTGCGGCGCTTGTGATGATACCAGCAGTGCTGGCGCAAACTCCCGCCAGCGCATCATGGTGCGCCGAGTATTCAGGTCTTGGCGGTACCGAAAGTTGCGGTTTCTCCAGCTTTGAGCAATGCCAGGCAAGCGTGAGTGGCATCGGAGGATTTTGCAGGCCCAGTCAATACAACAATCCGAGCTACGCATCTGCCGGGCGTACTAAAAAACGACGATACTAATTCGTCTCAAAACGTCCCATCTACCGCCCGCGTAGCGGCGGCTGCCTTCGGATTTTTGACTTTGATCCAGGTTCTCAACGGACCTGATCGATACGGTGCATTTAGTTTCTTTGAGACAATTCCTTCGAGGCCGAGCTTATTTTCGAGGTTGGCTTTGGCGGTTTCTATGATGCTCCCGTCGGGAGCTTGCCGTCACGGCCACGCTTGTCGATCAGCTTAGCTAAGCCATAACGGCCGTCGCGCCCGCATTTCTCACAAGACACGCGCAGCATATCGAGCTTGCCGATTAAGTCGCCGAAGACGATTGCACCGTCGCGGGGCATGACACGGGTGTCGGCCTACAGTCTCGGTTAGCGTGGCGATGGACTAGGCAAAATTGACCGTTTGGTCTGAACATATTGCAAGCAGTCATCATATTGTTTGGTGCCGGGATAGAAACCGTATTGTTGACAGGCAAAGCTATTCCGGGCGTCGTCAGTATCAGGTGTCTGCCCGACTGTACCAAAAAGCAGGTATTTGGATTCGCGCTCATTGGTGCAGCAAGACAAAAGCACTGCCAGACTGACAAGAACAATATTTGTCAAAACGGCGTTTCTTGCGCCTTCAGTCATAGAGCGTACCTAGTTACGGGGCATTGCGGGCGCTCATTATAAGCATAATTGTGTGCTTCCCAGCTTGCTTCCGAGCCTGTTTTTCAAATCTCGGCCTTTCCGGCTTGCTTCCCAGCGTCATTTTCTGGGAAGCAGCCAGACTAAAAATCACTTGTAAGTTATTGATTTAGTTGGCGACCCCGGCTGTTATGCACAACGGGGCAGGGCAAGCGCTTAGTTTGTCCAACCGCCTCTAAAGCGCGCACCGGACACAAAAGACAATCTCCAAAATTGTCGTACCGCGCGCTGACCCACGGCCGCCACCGATCAAAGACTGAAGATCGAAACCCGTCGCGTCGATGAAGCGCGACGGGCTTTCAGTTTCGGAAGCAACACGTCCAGGTAGGAGACACCGATCGAGGTGAAGACTTCGGCGGTATACCCCGAAGCGAATATCCGAGCGGCGCCTTACGGCAATTCCGAGATGATCTTTGTGACCTCCTCCAGCGGCCAGGCGCAGGCGGTGCGGCTGCGTACAAAGCCCAGGCTGCCGTTAGCCAGCGCGTATTTGGCAATGTTATTGCTGTTTGCGGTCTCGATGATCTGGATCACATCGTATTCGCCGGACGTGAGATAGATTTGCTTGATTTCGCAGCCGCATTTCTTGGCGAGATCCCGTGCCGCCTGTGCACGTTTTGGATCATCTTTGATTTCGCGAATGCCCCGTTCGGTGAAGTTCAAGGACATAATGAACAGCATGTGACCTCCATGGGTTGGTATTGCTGTGTCGCTTAATGTCTGATTTCGCGGATAAAGAGAACATGCTTATGACAGTGGATGATGTCCGCTTTTTGGTCTGAGGCGAAGCACATGGGCACATTCAGGAATGAAACAATAAGGTGGCTGTCAATCGGACTAGGAATCGTTGTGGCCTTATATCTTTCGTTTGTAATGATACCGGTGGCGCAGGTCCCCCTGTATGCGGAGGATGGTGTACGTAAGAGCGGCCTGCGTATAGCCATCGAGGGCCGGCTGCATTTTCTCGGAATTATCTAGTGAGGCGGCCTCGCAGCAATCGAGGTTACGGTGCTTTCGACATGGGTTTCGGTCTTGGCCGCGCGCAGGTGCTCGGTGACGCTGCATGTCGTTGCGCTTTGCGCCGGACATTTTCAAAGCGCGCCTGTCCCGTACGCCGCGTTATTGGACGTTCCAGCGGACTGGTGTGCCCGAATAAGATTTTCGGGAGTGATATTGAATGGTATAGTGGCTGGGCTGTAGAGAAATCATGCGTTTGTTCATCCTAGCCCTCACGCTGTTGCTTGCGGCTCCTGCGACCGCACTTGCCCAGATGATGACGCCCGACAGCGAGAACGGCCGTTACAGCTCTTTTCCTATAGCCGACGGCGTGCTGAGGCTCGACACCCGTACCGGCCAAATGTCTCGGTGTAGTCGGAACGATGTCGGTTGGGCATGTATGACCATTCCAGACGAGCGTGTAGCATTGGAAGCCGAGATCGCCCGTCTGCAGGACCAAAACGCAAAATTGAAGAAAGAATTGTTGGTCCGCGGACTGTCGGTACCGGGAGGGTCAAGTCCGTCTGTGGCAAAACCTGAAGGGCCGGAACTCAAGTTGCCGAGTGATGCCGAGGTCGACAAGATATTTTCGTTCCTTGAGAAAGTTTGGCGCCGTTTGATCGCGATGGCGAGGACTGTGCAGACGGACGCCGAAAAGAAGGATTGAAAGATGCAACTTCGCGGACGTGATAACCTCCACCGACAGCAGCACCGAAGGACCTTGTCGGCCAAGGAAGCCAACAGAGTTTCGTGGCCATGTCCATAGGCACGTGCACTCAATGGAAGTTTTGTCAGGTGACCAGAGCGGGAGCGCAGGTTCGCATTTGACCAAAAGCGGACATCACGGTTGAAATTTTCGGATAGCGCGTACCCGAGTAAGCGACACTCAGACGAGTGTGGCCCACAAGCTGCCGGTGTTGACAAAAATCAAAGTATTCACGCCGTAAGCTTGCTCCTTTTGAAGAGAATGGCGATCCGAATACGTGAGGAGAAACATGCGGGCGCGCGGCATTTGGCTTTTAGCAGCCTTCTTGACGCTCTTTTTTCCTTTTGTGATTTCCCGCGCTACGACAGCGTCGCCAGATCCGTCCGCCAGGGACTCATTTACCTCACGCGCCGTTTCACAACGTCAAGGTCCCGTCGCCGTGCGTGTAGCGGTCCTTACCGACCACGAGAGTCAACAATACTTTGGCGTTGCGCTTGCCGATGAAGGCATCCAAGCCGTTTGGTTGAGTGTCGAAAATGGTAGCGACGCCACCTTGCACTATTTGTCGGTCACAACCGACTCCAACTATTTCACTGCGCCAGAGGTGGCTCGCCTATTTCATGGGTGGTGGCCCAGCGAGACCAACACCAAACTTGATGCGCTGTTCGTGCGAGAGGCAATGCCGGATGCTGTCGCACCACACCAAACCGCCGCTGGGTTTGTGTTAACGCATCGCGAGGGCGGGCTAAAGTTTCTCAGAGTTGGCTTTATCGGCGCGAGTCAGCAATTCGACTTCCGGTTCGTGCTGCCGCTCGATAGCGTGACTTACGCTGTGCAAAAAATAGATTTCAGTAGCATATACCCGCCAGGATCCATTGAAGACGTTGATCTGGCCGGTCTTCGCTTAAAGCTCGAAAAGTTACCATGCTGCACGGTGAACACGGCGGGCAACAGCCAGGGTGATCCCCTCAACATTGTTGTTATAGGGAGCGGCGGTGACGGAATTTTTCCATTCATTATGCGGGGATGGCGACTGGACGAACCACTTGATTTACACAGTGCGCTCCGGTCAGTGCGCGCGTTTTTGTTCGGCACGGAGTATCTAAGTGCGCCAGTCAGCCCGTTGTACGTCTTTGGCCGGATACAAGACATCTCCTTGCAGAAGGCTCGAGATAAAATTAGCCTGCGAAATCATTTACGAGTTTGGTTGGCACCATTTACCGTTGATGGACAGCATGTGTGGATCGGTCAGATCAGTCGCGATATCGGAATCAAGCTGACCACGCAATCTTGGTATCTAACGACCCATCGCATCAGTCCGGACGTGGATCAGGACCGCTACTATCTGCTGCAGGATCTAATTATGAGCGGCGAAGTATCGCGGTTCGGATTCGTTCGCGGCGTTGGGTTATCAAAACGGGCCAATCCGCGCACGAATCTGACGGGAGACCCGTATTTGACTGATGGACTCCGCTTGGTTGTATTCCTCAGCGGGACACAGCGCCCGCTCAACGAGATTGAATTACTTGAGTGGGAGCGTCCGACACCATAGCGAGGCGTTTGTTGAAAAATGAGCTAACTGTTAGCCGGAAAGCAGATATCAGTCGGGAAGTGCGTCCTCAAGCGGACATCGCAAACAACAAATGGAATGTCTGCTTTTGACCCAGCGGACTATCGACGTCAGTGACCCGGATGAATGGCGTCGTTGAGATAGATGCACGTCAGTATGGCGAATACGTAGGCCTGCAGAAATGCAACCAGCGTCTCCAGCGCATAAAGCATAATAACCATTAAGAGCGGCAGTGCGCCGCCAACCCAGCCGATAGCGCCGAATGCGGTGCCTAACAGGACGACGAAACCCGCGAAAACCTGCAGCGTGATATGTCCCGCCAGCATGTTTGCGAACAGGCGCACGCTATGCGAGAGCGGGCGCGAGAGGAACGACATGAGTTCGATGAATACGATAAGAGGTAGGATATAAAGCGGCACACCCTTGGGTACGAACACATTGAAGAAGTGAAAACCGTTTTTGATAAAGCCGTAAGTCAGAACTGTAAAAAATACAGTGAGAGCAAGGGCAGCAGTGATAATAATTTGGCTTGTGACACTGAAGGTATGTGGAATCAGGCTGATCATGTTCAGGGTCAACACGAACATGAATAGCGTGAACACAAACGGAAAGAATTTCATCCCTTCCGTGCCGGCGGTGCTCTGAACCATCTTACCAACAAATTCGTAGGATAATTCCGCTGCCGATTGCAGCCGCGAGGGAACTAAGCTCCATCTTGCCGTAGCGACAAGAAAGAAAATAGTTAGCAGCGCCACCGCCAACAGCATGTACGCGGCGGAGTTGGTGAACGCGATTTCATATTTGCCGATCTTCGCAATCGGAAAAAATTCGTGGATCTCGAATTGGTGAATCGGATTCATGTGTTCGAGTAGCCTGCGTACTGGACTTAGCAATCATAGCCACGTGGCGACAAGGTGACGAGCGAACCCGCGCAAAAAGAGGACGCGACGGAGTGGTACGGGGCTGCTCCAAAACCTAGGATTGTAGATGCGTCGGTATTGCCCCTTTGGGCAATTTTCGTCGCCTTCTGTACAGTTTCAAAATTGCGAGAGGCACTGGAAGTAGGCGCCTCGCGATTGCGTTTCAAAGACCGTAGGAGATCGAAGATGAACTCCGACCATTCATCATCCGACATCAACCGCCGGACAATGATTGCAAGTATCGCCTTGCTTCCCGCCCTGTCGGACGCACTGCTCTCGACGAGCGTCGCTGAAGCGCAAACCACATCGGACGCGCCTCTGGCCTCGTGGAACGAGGGACCAGCAAAGCAAGCAATCCTCGACTTCGTGCGGACCACCACTGATCAAGCAAGCGCCAAATTCGTGCCGCCGGACGATCGTATCGCCGCCTTCGATCAAGATGGCACGCTGTGGGTCGAGCACCCGATCTATTCGCAGGTGGTATATTGTCTGGACCGCGTGGCCGCAGTGGTGGAGAAAGATCCGAAACTCAAAAACGTCGAGCCGTTCAAGACAGTCCTTTCGGGCAATCGAGAGGCAATTGCGAAACTGTCATTGCACGACCTTGAAAGAATTCTTCTCACGACACTAACCGGCACGTCGGTTGAGGACTTTGACGGCGAAGCCAAGAAATGGCTGACAAGCGCCAAGGACGTACGTTGGAAACGGCCATACACCGAACTCATCTATCAACCGATGGTCGAAGTCATGCAGTATCTGCGTGCCAATGGCTTCAAGACCTACATCGTGACAGGCGGCGGACAGGATTTCGTTCGCGTTTATAGCAATCGGGTATACGGCGTACCCGTCGAGCAAGTGGTCGGCACTGCTGGTGGCACCAAGTTCGGCTATCGCAAAGACGGCACTCCGTTCCTGACCAAAGAGCCGAAGCTGCTCCTTAATGATGACAAGGCCGGAAAACCCGAAGGCATTCACTTGATGATCGGGCGACGACCAATTGCAGCTTTTGGAAACTCGGTCGGCGACCGAGAGATGCTTGAGTACACTGGTGCCGGCGATGGCGTACGGCTCATGATGCTAGTCTTACACGATGATGGTCAACGAGAGTACGCGTACGGCCCCGCACAAGGACTTCCAGTCAGCAGAGTGGGTACATTTAGCCAAGCGCTTTACGACGAGGCGAAAAAAAACGGCTGGCCCGTGATCAGCATGAAGAACGATTGGAAACGCATCTTCACCTTCGAAGAAAAGGCTTGATGTCCGCTATTGGCCCAAAGCGGACATGAGCGTGTGCGCTGCACGTGTCCGCTTTTGACCCGAAGCGGACCTTCAGGTTGATGGAACATTTCGTCCCGATAGGCGTTCAGCGTGCTGAAACAAAGGCGCGCTTTTTCGCGCCGCATTGTCCAGCGACCTGCAAAAAGTGCACCGTAAGTTGTGGAGGCAAACATGCAGACGCGCCCACAGACACAAGCCACGTTTGCGATGCCGGATAAGCCGCATCGCCTCGTCGCCAGCGACCGCGTGGAAGGAACTCAGGTGCGCCGTTCCGACGGGACAAAGGTCGGTATCGTCGAGCGGTTGATGATCGATAAGGCGCGGAAAGGTGGCTTACGCGGTGCTTACTTTCGGCGGCTTCATGGGCGTCGGCGCGAAGCACATCCCTGTTCCATGGAATCGGATGAAATACAACGTTGGGCTAGACGCTTACGAGATCAACCTGAGCGACGAAGAGTTGTCCCGCGCTCCGCTTTTTGAGGGTGATGAGGCATTCGACTGGGGGTACCGCGACGATGTGATCGGTAACCTCAACTTCTATCGCACGCCGCCCTTTTGACGTCCGTTTTCGGCGGCAAAGCGGACCTGGCAGGACCGCAAAGCCACGCATTCACAACAACCCACCGTCAAGGATCGTGACAGCGAGAGCGGTTTTCCCTCGCTGTCAAATGTTGGGACGTGCGCAAAATAGATAGCGCTTGTCGCAAACAACGAGGCGGGCGGATCGCCCGCACATATCCTAGCGCACGAAAGCCGTATCGAGAGCCGCATGGCATTGCGGGGAAACCACACGCTCGGCGGTTCTCAGGCATGCGAGAATATTGCTTTGACCCGCCGCGACGGCTTGGCAGTGCTGCAATGCGTCTCTCTCACAACTGCCGACAACATATTCCGCCAATCCAACGCAGCTTGGCGAAAGGGGACTACCGCTGTTTCCGGCGTCAGCTTTAGTCCAAAGGCCGTGCAGCGGGTGAGCAAGATCCGCGCCCGAGGCTTCCTCTGCTTGCTCCGCAAGACGGCCGTAAGCCTCAGCCAAATTCATCCATCCCCTCCTTACGGCGGGGCTGGTTTCATTCCATGCTCGGGCGCGGACCGTCGCGTCTAGATATCTGTATTGCTCAACTTGGCCCGTCGGATCCGACTGATCGGCCGGCTGTTTCAGCGTGCCCACCACGGCGTCTGGTACGGATACGAGGATGATCCGGACCCAAACCACGGTTGGTACGCGTATCCGTATCCTGAGTAGCTATACGGCTGCTGGTACGCTCCGTACGTATATCCATACGGCCTGTATGCGCCATACCCATATCCATAGCGATACGGATTGTTGTACGC
>DATLJR010000071.1:0-2647 GCA_035538755.1 Pseudolabrys sp. | reverse complement strand
GGGCACATGAGCGATTCTGCCGTCCAGTATTGCGCGCCCGGCCGCTATCGAGCGGTCGGGCCGCTTGGGGTACGTCCTGAAAATCTGATCGAGGACATCCGGTGTGAAATTATGGCTCGCAGCATAGTGAAGCAATTCACCATCATAGCGCCAGACGACGCCAAACACCGCATCGCACAGACGCACAGCACTTTCGATGATTGCGTCAAAGACTGGCTGAACATTCGTCGGCGTTCGACTGATGAGGTCGAGCACCTCGCTCGTCGCGGCCTGATGTTCTAAGGCTTCTTTCAGTTCACGTCTGGATTGGTCGAGTTGCTCGCGCAGTGTTGCGTCTGATGGAGGCCGAAGGTCAACCAGAGGCGCGGTACAGCGCCTTTTGGCTTTGCGCCTCCGGGCTTTAGCAATCCTGCTACCGGCCCTGGCCCGCCGCTTCATATGGACTCGCCCCACGGGTGAATGCCCCATCGTAGGGGCTCAGAGAAGCCTTTGGGTAGAGGTCAAATCGACCTATGCCTGGCCGATGTCCGCTTGGGTCAAAAGCAGACATCGCGGCACCTCCAACCAGTCCGCTTTACCCCCAAAAGCGGACATTGCGGAGCGCGACTAGCATGTCCGCTTTGTGCCAAAAGAGGACATATTCGCCGCGATCCGTCGCGCTTCGTTGGTGAGCCCGCCGACCGGCGACCGGATTCGCTCTCACAGTAGACGTAGGTCAATGCCTGACCGTAGGTGACACGCACGATGAAACAGTTTGATGGGGCCGATTTGCCTATCGACCGCCGCTGCAACGCAGCAAACAAAGTCCTAAAAAGTCGCGTCAGTATTCATAAAAACATTGCTGAATTGTCGCACTCGCGGGCATAATAGGCACGCCGATACGGATGGTGGGGTAGATCGTGCTAGTCCCCGATTACATCGCAATCGGCGTTCTAATCGTATGCATCGTGTGGGTCGCAGCGGATTGGATTCCGCGCGGTAAGTTATAAGGCGCGTGAGCGCGCCCAGCGGGCCATTGAAAGAGCGCCGACTAGAATTTCAAAGTCAGGCTCGATTAGCACTGGCACGTGGAGATATTCGCCGCGATCCGTCGCGCCTCGTCGACGCTAAACGGCTTGGCCGCCATGTCCGCTTTGCCCCTAAAAGCGGACATTGGAACTCAGCCGCGCGATGTCCGCTTTGGGTCAAAAGCAGACATCGCGCCTCATTCGATCACTTCGTCGGCGCGGGCGAGCAGCGTTGGCGGCACTTTGAAACCGAGCGTCTTAGCGGTCTTCAGATTAACGACCAGTTCGAAGCTAGTTGGCTGCTGTACGGGCAGATTGGCGGGATCGTCGCCGCTGAGAATACGGCCGGCGTAAACACCGATTTGGCGATATATGTGCGGAATGCTGACGCCGTAGCTTATCAGGCCGCCTGCCGCAGCAAATTCGCGAAAATGGTAGATGGTCGGCAGTGCATGCCTGGCCGCCAGAGCAACAAGCTTGTCACGTCGAGTGTCGAAAAATGGGGACGCCGCCAGTACCAACGCTTCCACGCGTTTCCGGGAGGCGATTTCAAAGACCGCCTCCATCTCACCGTCCGTGCCGGCGCGCAAAATCTCGGGCTGGAGCTTGATGATCGCCGCGGCTTGTTGAAGTTCATTCAATTGCGTCGCATAGGCCGGAAAATTCGGGTCGAGAAGTAGACCGACATGAGCCGCGTTAGGCATCATCTCGTGCAATAACGCAACACGCTTGCCATCCATTTCGGCAGCCAAGATGTTGGCGCCTGTCGCGTTTCCACCCGGCCGGTTATATGTGGCGACCAAGCCGAGCTTGACTGGATCGCCGCCGATCGCAAAGACGATCGGTATCGTCGACGTCGCTGATTTGGCAGCCAGTGCCGCCGGCTCCCCGCCCGTCGCGACCAGTACGGATACGCGGCGCTTGACAAGTTCTGCCGCAAACGCCGGCAGTCGATCGTATTCGCCAAGCGCCCAGCGATAATCAACAACGACGTTTTCGCCCTCAATATAGCCAAGCTGTCGCAACCCCTGATGAAACGCGATGACGCGATCCGGGTAGGCATCGGGTGATCCGCTGTTGAGGAAGCCAATCACAGGTTTTTGCTGGGCGCTGGCGGCGAGCGGCCATGCGCCTACACTGCAGAGCAGGGTGATGAACTCGCGCCGTCTCACAGGATTCCTCATCCCGGCCGAGAACCACGCAGGCTAAATTTTAGCACAGTCTTAGACTGAGTAGCGTGTCACCCATCGCAGCACGACAGACGGGCTGATGTCGCATTTGGGGCAGGAACAGAGATTGCGGCACCACCGATCCATGTCCGCTATTCCCCCGAAAGCAGACATTCGTCAGAGCGATTGGAACGTCTGCTAAGTGCCATAAGCGGACTCATGTAGTGCGGCAATTGAGATTGCTACTCGATCACCTCGTCAGCGAGCGCCAAAAAATTCACCGGCAGCTCAATGCCTGTGGCCTTTGCGGTCTTGAGGTTGACGACGAGTTTGTAGTGTGTCGGCTCCTCGAACGGCAAATCAGCCGGCCGCGCGCCGCCAAAGATGCGCGCGGTGAGGCCGGCAGCACGTTCCATGCTTTCGTTTAGGTCGGGTCCGTATGACATCAAGCCGCCGTCATGCACATTGGGG
>DATLJR010000070.1:0-1551 GCA_035538755.1 Pseudolabrys sp. | reverse complement strand
CTCAGGGCGATTGACGATTAGTGCCTGAGCCGGCGTCTCGCTGCACTGGTTGCGCGGGTTCTCGCGCAGCGAAATTCATGGCGTCGAAGCGGATTTTCTGCGCGTCATTGAGCTCGGTCTCGAAATTCGCTAGCGCAACTTTAATTGATAAGGTGGCCCGCCATGTGGAATCGAGCCGGGCTTGAATCGTGTCCAAGCGACTTAGCGCACTTGCTGGGATCGTCGTCGGGCAATGTGTTTCAAGATCGTGCGCAGCATCGTCGAAAGACCGTCTGATATCGTCGAGCGCATCGCGCTGCGCCGTGGTGGGCCGCACGGATTGTTTGATCTCATTGATCGACCAATCGATCGCGCTCGGCGAGCCGCAGCCGCCCGCAATATTGCCCGGTCGGATCTGACGATCGAGTGAGCCTTGCGAAGACGCAGCCGCGAAGCGTGATTGCTGATCGGCATTCAGCGCTTGCTCGAAATCCAACAGCGGCTGACGCACGATATCGAGCGCCATGGACAATTCCTCGAGCTGCGATTCCACAAGCTGCAACCGTGCCACGGGTTGTGCCGGGATCTCCTTCGCGCACGATTTTGCCAAATATCCGGACGTGACACCCAGCGCGCCACCGAGCCTTTGCAGTAGCTGCAACTGGTCGGCGGTCAGCGTCACCTCGTTGCTGATACGGCCGATGACGACGCTTGGATCAAATGACGCCTGGCAGAAATTTGAATCCTGACGCGGAGCCTTGGCGAAGGCGGTGGTGAAGATAGCTTGATAGTCGAACGGCCATGGCGACGAGTAGGCCGGAAAGAAGATGTTTTCAATGATCGAAGGCAGCGCGATGCTCGGATAGAGGAGCGCTGATGTCATGCCTTTTGACGATCTGGATTCATTTGACGATCCGGATTCAGACCGCGCAATGTCATTGGACCTGATCCGCGCCTCTCTCGGATTAGCCCGCATGTACAGGTGATGGCGGTGATAATGGTGCCCGACGCGCGGCAAACCGAAATGAAACGGTCCGAGGTGTAAGCCAAAGGCCGCGGCCGGCAAAGGGGAGAGAACAACGGCGGCGAGTGCGGTAATCGTCAAACAAATAGCGCCGATCTTTCGCATGACCCGGCACCTTAAGAAACCCCAAGGATTGCGCACCTCAAAAATCGGAATAACTCTCAACGCAAAATAGCCTAGCTTAGTTCCGCTGACATTTGGAAGCGATGTTGTGCATCGCAGCAGTTATGAGAAGGCAATGTCCGCTTTGGGTCAAAAGCAGACATTGGGGAAGGCGAGATTGATGTCCGCTTTACCCCCGAAAGCGGACATTGGTTGGGCGTCTTCGGATGTTTGGGCGGCCCATGTCTGGCAGACACGCAAGTTGTATCGATCAAGTCGCGAGCAAGACGGGTATCTCAGCATTTTCCAAAACGTGTCGTGTTGCCCCGCCAAAGATCATCTGTCTCAATCGGCTCTGCGTGTAGGCGCCCTTAACCAAAAGGTCGCAGCCCGTCGATTGGGCTGCCGCTAGGATTGTCTGACCGGTATTTTTGCCATCAAGGCCA
>DATLJR010000069.1:0-2213 GCA_035538755.1 Pseudolabrys sp. | reverse complement strand
TGGTGCGCGACTTGGCTACGCAAATCGCGGACGATCAATCAGAGCTTGCCCAGGCGCAAGCCGAGATCGAGAGGCTCAAGCTCATCATTCGGCGATTCCAACGCGCGCAGTTCGGACGGCGCTCGGAACGGATCGATGGCGACCAGCTTGCTCTCGGACTGGAAGACCTCGACGCCGATATTGCCCGCCTGCAAGCGCGCCATCCGGCAGCATCGGCGCAGGATGTCAGTTCGCAGGCCACGTCACACCGGCAGGGACTTCCCGACCATCTGCCGCGCGAGGATGTGGCGATCGATATTGATGAGCGCGTCTGTCCCTGCTGCGGTGGCGCACTCCATGTCATCGGCGAGACGGTCAGCGAGATGCTCGACTTCGTGCCGGCACGGCTGCGGGTTCTGCGTATCCGCCGCCCCAAATATGGTTGCCGTGCCTGCGGCACGATCCACCAGGCCGCTGCGCCGGAGCGTCCCATCGCCAAGGGAATGGCGAGCCCGGCACTGCTGGCGCATGTGCTGGTGAGCAAATATTGCGACCACACGCCGCTCTATCGCCAAAGCCAGATCTTCGCGCGACACGGGGTCGAGATTGAGCGTTCGACGTTAGCGAACTGGGTCGGTGGTGCGTGCTGGTGGCTGGAGCCGCTGCAGGCGCGCCTTGCCGCTCATGTGTTTGGATCGGACAAAATCTTCGCCGACGACACCCCAATTCCGGTGCTGGATCCCGGCCGCGGTCGCACCAAGACCGGCCGATTGTGGGTCTATACGCGCGACGATCGGCCTTGGAACGGGCCCGATCCACCGGCAGCCGTCTACTTCTACAGTCCCGATCGCAAGGCGGAGCGGCCCGCCTCTCACCTCGAAGCATTCCGCGGCGTTCTGCAAGTTGACGGTTATGCCGGATTCGAGCGGCTGACCGAGCGTGGCGACATCGTGCTGGCGGCCTGTTGGGCGCACACACGGCGCAAGTTCTTTGACGTTCACGAGGCGACCGGCTCGCCAATCGCGGCGGAAGCTTTGCGCGGCATCGCCGAGCTCTATGCGATCGAGAAGTCTATACGGGGGCGCACTGCCGAAGAGCGCCAGAGTGTGCGCAACACCCAGTCACGGCCGCTTGTGGAGGCAATGAAGCCTTGGCTCGAGACGCAGCTTGGTCGCATTCCTGGCCGCGGTGGCCTCGCCGACGCGATCCGTTACACCCTTTCCCGCTGGCCGGCCCTCTGTCATTTCCTGGACGATGGCCGTATCGAACTCGACAACAATTCAGTCGAGCGCGCGATCCGGCCCGTGGCGCTTGGGCGCAAGAACCATCTGTTCGCCGGCTCCGACGGCGGGGCTGAGCGATGGGCGACCGTTTGTTCCCTCATCGCCTCTGCAAAGCTCAACGACGTGGAGCCCTTCACGTATCTCAGAGATATCCTGCAGCGCATGACCGAGGGCCATCCGATCAGCCGGTTAGATGAACTGCTCCCGTGGAATTGGCCTAAAATAGGCGCCAAGCACTAATTAGGTGCGATCCCCGGACGCTTACCGCGAAAAAATTGAGTAGCAACAACCATCAGTGCCCGAGCCATTTCTGTTCTAGATTCCATCATCGCTACGCGCGGATATGGTTTGTCTCCATTCGGGCCGAGCGGTCCAACTTAGCGGCCTATCTTGACCGCGCTCGCGTCAAATGGCCATGTGGCAGCATCGAGCTTGCGTGCAGCTTCAAGATTCGTCTTCGCCTCGATAGGTGCCAGAACTGGTGTGATTTTCAGCTGTTGCGCAAAGCGTGCAATATCCTTGTAGCGCTCGAACTCTTGCGGTGAGAAGGCTAGCCGAATATCTGCCAGCTTTTGGGCCTTCCAAACCGGATCGTAGGCAGTTGCCGTATCGATTGTCTGCGGGCTGAGCCGGCGGGCCGGTTCCGGCTGCCGAAACCAGTCGTTGACAAGCGAGTGATTGGTCGCCGCGAAAAGCAATGCCTCCTTGTGTGCTTTAAGAAAGCGCTCAACAAGATCCGGAGCAGACTTGACATAATCGTCTCGCATCGCGACGACCATGGTAAGCGAAGTATCGGCTTTGAGTTCACGAGCCAAGCCCTCGGTTACAAACAGCTCGATCCACGGATCCCACACGAAAAGCGCATCGATACGGCCGGCCTTGAGCGCGTCGGCAAGATCGGCAAAACCCATATTGACTACTTCGACATCGCGGCCTGGCTGCAGCCTGCTT
>DATLJR010000068.1:0-2029 GCA_035538755.1 Pseudolabrys sp. | reverse complement strand
CGGCTCCGGTCAGGGGGTTAAATGCTATCACTCCGAACACCTTTACGGCGAATTGTGGCATCGCGCCTTCACCGTTTCGGCAGATACGCCGTTATGCGATTACCTCGTTTCTTTCGGCGCTAATGTCGAAGCGTCCGGCGGGGTTTGCGGCGTAAAGCGGCATGCCGATGCACGCAAGCGCGGCATGAAACGCGTACAGATCGAGCCGCACTTGTCGGTCACTGGCGCCTGCTCCGCGGAATGGATTCCGATCAAGCCAAAGACCGACGCCGCTTTTCTGTTTGCGATGATTCACGTGCTGCTGCACGAACATGCGCGCCAACGCCTCGACCTCGCTTTTTTGAAGCACCGCACCTCGTCGCCCTATCTCATCGGTCCAAACGGCTTCTTCCTCCGTGACCCCGATAGCCGCAAGCCGCTGGTCTTCGACCAGCGCAGCAGCACCGCGGTGGCTTTCGACAGCGCCGACGTCGATCCTGCTTTGGAGGGTGAATTTGACGTCACCGGCGTTGAAATCGGTGCCGACGATGAAGTGACGATGCACGGTACGTGCAAGGCAGGCCCAGCCTTTGCGCACCTTGTCGCGTTTTCCAAGGACTATTCGCCGGAATGGGCGGCACCAATCTGTGAGGTCCCCGCGGCAGCTATAAGACGGGTCGCCAATGAGTTCGTTGCTCATGCCCGAGTCGGCGAAACAATCGAGATTGAGAAAGTCACCTTGCCCTACCGACCGGTGGCGATTGTACTCGGCAAGACCGTCAACAATGGCTGGGGCGGTTACGAATGCTGTTGGGCGCGCACGCTGCTGTCCTGCCTGGTCGGCGCGCTCGAAGTTCCGGGCGGCACCCTCGGCACGACCGTCCGCCTCAACCGTCCAGCCGACAATCGCTGGTCGAGCGTAACTCCCGGCCCGGATGGTTTCATGCGCTATCCGATGAATCCGACAGCCAAGAACGAATGGGTCATGCGTCCGCCGGTGCGCAGCGCCCACCGCACATTGGTACCACTGGTCTCCAACTCGGCCTGGAGTCAGGCGCTCGGTCCCACACATCTGGCGTGGATGATGCAGGCGGAGGACTTTGACAAATTGCCTCACGCAACCCCGCCGGACGTCTGGTTCGTGTATCGCACCAACCCGGCAATTTCGTTCTGGGATACCAAGGCTGTTGGCGAAGCGATGGCGAAATTTCCGTTCACCGTCTGCTTCGCGTTTACTCACGATGAAACCAATCACATGGCCGATGTGTTGTTGCCAGACTGCACCGACCTCGAAGGCTTGCAGCTCCTGCGCATTGGCGGCACGAAATATGTCGAGCAGTTTTGGGATTATCAGGGCTTTGCGCTACGCGATCCCGCCGTCCCACCGCAGGGCGAAGCACGCGATTTCACCTGGATCTCCACCGAACTTGCGAAACGCACCGGCCTGCTCGCCGAATACAATTCGGCAATCAATAAAGGCGCCGCCGGCGTCAAACTGTCGGGACCGAACTACGACTTTTCGCTCGATCCAGCCGAGCAGCACAGCGTCGACCACATCTGGGACGCGAGTTGCCGCGCCGCGAGCGCCGAACTGACCGAAGGTCGCGAGACGCACGGCCTCGACTGGTTTCGTCAGCACGGCTTTCGGGTCAAACCGTTCTCGCGCCTGCAATGGTATCTATATCCCAAACTGGTCGAAACCGGCCTGAGGTTCGAGCAGCCGTATCAGGAACGGTTGTACCGGATCGGCCAAGAGCTCAAGCGGCGCCTGCACGAGCAAAAAATACATTGGTGGGACCGTCAGCTTGAAGAATATGAGCCGCTCCCATCCTGGCGCAATCTCGCCGCCCTGTGGGAAAGCGCGCTCGCCAAGCACTACAATGTCCGGAATGATGACTATCCATTTTGGCTCGTGACCGCACGCAGCATGCAATATTCCTGGGGCGGCAATGTCGGAATTCAACTGATAAAAGAAGTCGCGGATAACGTGGCTGGTCACGGCGTCGTCGTCATGAATACCGACGCTGCGAAACGGCTCGGTATCGCCGAC
>DATLJR010000067.1:0-3347 GCA_035538755.1 Pseudolabrys sp. | reverse complement strand
TGCCGATACCCTGGCCCCAAGGCTTCCACGCGACGGTCGTATCGTGTTGATCGGCAGCCGCACCGCTTCGGGTGCCGCGGGCCGCAGCCAGTACGTTGCCACCAAGTCGGCTCTAATCGGGATGGCACGTTCGTGGGCCATCGAGCTCGCGCCACGGGGCATCACGGTTAATGTCGTATCTCCGAGTGCTACCGAAACGCCGATGCTTCTCGATCCAGGCCGCAGCGGCGTGCCGCCGCGCCTTCCCCCGATCGGCCGCTTCGTCCAGCCGGAGGAAGTGGCAGCGGTCACCGCGTTTTTGTTGTCCGAAGAGGCTGCCGCGATCACAGGCCAGCAGATCGTGATCTGCGGAGGGTCGTCTCTGTAGCAGGAGGTTCTTATGAAAATTACTGAAATTCGCGAGAAGACGTTTCCGATCAGCTCCCCGATCCGCAACGCCTACATCGATTTCAGCAAGATGACCCTGAGTCTGGTTGCGGTCGTGACCGACGTCGTGCGCAATGGAAAGCGCGTTGTTGGATACGGGTTCAATTCCAATGGCCGTTACGGTCAGGGCACCCTGATGCGCGAGCGTTTTATCCCCCGCGTCCTTGAAGCCGATCCGAAATCGCTGATCACGGATGACGGCGACAACCTCGACCCGCACAAGATCTGGAACTGCATGTACACGAACGAAAAGCCGGGAGGGCACGGGGAGCGTTCGGTCGCCATAGGCACGATTGACATGGCGGTATGGGATTGCGTGGCGAAGATCGAAGGCAAGCCGCTGTTTCAGCTTCTGTCCGAACGTTACGGCAATGGCAGGCCGAACCGCAGGGTGTTCGTATATGCGGCCGGCGGCTACTATTACCCGGGGCAGAACTACGATGCGCTCAAGGACGAGATGCGCAGCTATCTCGACCGCGGCTACACCGTCGTGAAAAAGAAGATCGGCGGCGCCTCTCTGGATGAAGACCTTCGTCGGATCGACGCCGTACTGACCATTCTCCAGGACGGCCAGAAGCTGTGTGTCGATGCCAACGGGCGCTTCGACCTCGACACCGCCATCGCCTACGCCAAGGCACTCTCTCAGTACGATCTGTTCTGGTACGAGGAGCCCGGCGATCCGCTCGATTTCGAGTTGCAGGCAGTTCTGCGCAATTATTACGACAAGCCGATGGCCACGGGCGAAGACCTGTTTTCGATGCAGGACGCGCGCAATCTGATCCGCTACGGCGGAATGCGTCCCGACCGCGACTGGCTGCAATTCGATTGTGCCTTGAGCTACGGCCTGGTCGAGTATCTGCGCACGCTCGCCATGCTGCGCCAGCACGGCTGGTCACCCTCCCGCTGCGTTCCCCACGGCGGCCACCAAATGTCGCTCAACATTGCGGCGGGGCTCGGCCTGGGCGGCAACGAGTCATACCCGGATCTGTTTCAGCCGTTTGGCGGCTTTCCGGATGGGGTCAAGGTCGAAAAGAGCTACATCACGATGCCTGACCTTCCTGGCATCGGCTTCGAAGGCAAGTCGGACCTCTACAAAGAAATGAAAGCCCTCGCTGCATGAACGCGGTTTCTGCTGTGTTCAAAACCACACAAACAGGTTCCTCCGTCATCAGAAGGCATCAGGATGAAGGTTCAAGATACGTGGTCGTGACGCAGCAACAGACGACTACGGGCATTTGTGTCGGGAGGCAGTGATGAGCGTCAATGCGATCGTGGTGGATGCGCGCCCAGCCTCGTCGGTGACGACAATACGACAGTGGGGCATCGTGGCAGTGCTTCTGCTCGCCGCAATTCTCAATTCTGCCGATCGGAGCAGCCTCTCGATCGCCGCACCCGCGCTTTCACGTGAGCTCATGCTCTCGCCAGTTCAAATGGGCTTCATGCTTTCCGCTTTCTTCTGGACCTACGCCATCGGTCAGGTGGTGGCCGGATGGTTCACGGATCGCTTTCCGGTGCTTTGGGTATTCACCATCGGCTTCGTCGTGTGGTCGGGCGCCACGCTCTGCACCGGCCTAGTGCAGGGCATGACCGGCCTCCTCGCGCTCCGCCTGCTGTTGGGCGCCGGCGAGTCGGTCGCATTTCCGTGCTACTCGAAGATTTTCGCGACCGAGTTTCCTCCAGCTAGGCAGGGCTTGCCAAATGCCATCTTGAACTCAGGCACCAAGATTGGAGCCGCTCTCGGTGTTCTCGTTGGAGGCGTCCTGATCGCTCTCTATGGCTGGCGCATGATGTTTTTCGTTCTGGGCGGCAGCGGCGTTGTGTTCTTGATACTCTGGTTCATCCTGGCGCCGCGAACAGATCGCAAGCCTCAAGGACAGGCGGCCTCGACTGCGACCAAGGCCGGCCCGAGCTACCTCGATATCCTGCGCAACCGCGATGCGTGGGGCACGTTCGTGGGAGCCGCCTGCTACAACTACGCCTATTTCTTCGGATTGACCTGGCTTCCTTCCTATCTTGTGCAGCAAAAACACCTCTCGCTGGAGAAGATGGGCGTCATCGGCGCTATACCTTTTTGGGCAGCTGCGGTCTCGGCGATCATCGGGGGATGGACATCCGACGCCCTGATCAAGAAAGGACACTCAACGACAAAGGTCCGCAAGGCTTTCGTTGCCTCCGGGCTTGTGTTCTCGGTCGCCGCCTTTCCTTCGGCGATCGTGGAGGATCTGACGGTCTCGCTCGTGTTGCTCACGGTAGCCTATATGGCGCTCGGGGTTACTGTTTCGAATTTGTGGGCCATTTCTCAAACGCTCGCTGGGCCCACAGCCGCAGGCAAATGGTCGGGCGCCCAGAATTGTCTCGGAGCCGTTGCAGGAATAATCGCGCCGATCGTGAGCGGGTTTGTCGTGCAACAAACGGGAAATTTTTCGTTGGCTTTTCTCATCATGGCGATCCTCGCGCTCGTGGGAGCGGGGTCTTACGTTTTTCTGGTCCGTACTATTGAGCCGATCGATTGGGAGGCGCGCCAAGCCAAGGGATGAACGCAGCGGACAGAATTTGCCACCCGGGAACACGCGGTGCGCGGTGATGAAAAAAGAGGGGACCGCCCAATGAAAATCTGGACAGGCGCAATACTTGCGGCGGCATGCGCCATCACGGCTGCAACGACACTTCGCGGCTATGCGCAAAACTATCCAAATGGGCCGGTAGCAGTGGTCGTCGGCAACCCTGCCGGCGGAGCCGGCGATATCATTGCGGGCGCCATCTCCGAAAAGTTGTCAAGGGCGCTCGGTCAACCGGTAAACGTTGAATATCGCCCCGGTGCAAGCGGCGCACTCGGCGCCGGCAGCGTCGCGCGCGCAGCGCCTGATGGCCGTACTCTTCTGCTTGGCCAGACCACAGAAATCGTGATCAACCGGGCGCTT
>DATLJR010000066.1:0-44443 GCA_035538755.1 Pseudolabrys sp. | reverse complement strand
TTGCTGTTCTGCGCGTAGAGGAACAACCCGCCGAGCACCATCACGATCACCAACAGGATGACCAGCGTATTGATGGTGGCATCGGGATTCTCACGTCGCCGCGTTGCCTGCGGTTTGCGAGTGACCCGTTTCTTGGCTGTCGTTCGCTTCTTCGCCATGTTCGTGGAGCTCCTTAGATCGTGTGGCCAACGCACGCCACTGCATCTCAGTCTCGCACCAACACGACTCTTCAATAGAAACCAGGCCGGGTGGCTAAATCGCCCCGGCAGAATATCGGCAAGCCCGAATCACTGCAGAAAACCTTAGCCGATTCGCGGGTTTGATGTGTGAATGCGCTACCGGCCGAGGACCGTTGTCCGGCCTTTGGCGCTGTGGTCTGATCGGCTCCGCAGTCATGTCGCAGCGTGTCCTGATAACGGCCGGCGCCGCGGGTATCGGTCGAGAGTTTGTGCGCGCCTTCACAGCGAATGGCGCGAAAGTGTTCGTCTGCGACATAGACGAAAAGGCGCTCGCCGCCCTTGCCAAGGAAATCCCCGGCCTGATCGCCCGGCGCTGCGACATGGCGAGCCGCGCCGAGATTGAGCGCATGGTGCCGGACGCGGTCGCGGCCTTGGGCGGACTCGATGTGCTCATCAACAATGCCGGTATTGCTGGTCTGACGTTGCCGATCGCGGAATATCCGCCGGACGACTGGGACAAGGTCGTGGCCGTGAATCTGACCGGCATGTTCGACGTGTCACGGCTAGCAATTCCTCACCTGAAAAAATCGAAGGCTGGTTGCATTATCAACATGTCGTCGATTGCCGGGCGCTACGGATTTGCCAATCGCAGCCCTTATGCCGCGACCAAATGGGGAGTGATCGGGCTGACCAAGACGCTCGCGATGGAACTTGGCGAGTGGGGGATTCGCGCAAACGCAATTGCGCCCGGCGCGGTCGAAGGCGAGCGGATTGTCCGTGTCTTTCAGGGTCGCGCCCAGATCAGCGGCAGGTCGCTGGACGACGTGAAAGCGGATGCGTTAGCGGCGGCGTCGATCAAGGCCATGATCCAGCCCAAGGACATCGCGCAGCTTGCCGTGTTCCTCGCGTCCGATGCGGCGAAATCAATATCAGGGCAGGTGATCCCGATCGACAACGACCGGCAGAAGGCGTGACCCGCTTTTCACAGCACGCGATTGCGTCCAACTCGATTTAATTCGTCGCGTTTCGGGAAAGCACATCTTAGTCCAGGCTTACGATCTGCGCGTATTGCTGCGCATATTGGCCATGCTGGCCTTCGCCTGGTCTTGGACGGCAAATACATCAGCGCCGTCGACAAAGTCGCTGTGGCTATTTTCCAGAGAGTTTTTGAAGCCAGTCAGTTCGCCACGACCACGCGGCTTTCCAGCGGCGTGCGGTCATAGAGATAGATCACGTCCTCATCGACCAGGCGGATGCAGCCGACGGGCTTGCCGGGCGGGATCGCCGCGCTCGATCCGTGAATGCGGTAGTCCTTATCGAGGTAAAGCACGCGCGCGCCAAGTGCGTCGCCTGTTTGCTTGGGTTCTTCCTTGCGTACGACGTGATACATGCCGGACAGCGTGGTGCATTCGGGGCCGACGCCGATGTTGTAGCGAAGGGCGGACACGTTCGGTCGTACCACGTAGAGGAACGTCTGGTTTTTGTCGACGACGAGCGTTCCGACTGGCTGGTTCGTCCGGTAATAGACGAGCTGGCGCATGCGCACGTAGTTCGATTTGTCCTCGGGCGTCTCGGCCGCTGCAACGGGCGCGCTTCGCTGGGCCGTGGCCATCGTGTGCATATCGGAACGCACAGCGGAAAGATTGCGCGGCAGGTATGAGTAGGCCACCACGCCGCCGACGATCAGAAGCGCGACAACGCCCGCGCCCATGAGAATGGGCCATCGCTTTCCCGTATCCGCAAGCGACGACAGGTCACCATACGCGGGAGGCTCCTCGGGCGCCGTATAGGCCGGCGCCGGACCGGGCCGCGGCCTGGGACGAGGGGGCGGCGGCGGTGGCGCCGCGGGGCGGACAAAATCTCGTTCGACCCGCTGGATCGCGGCATCGAGCGCGGCGCTCTCCGCTTTCACGTCGGTTTGCGTCAGTGTGGGATCCTGGATCCGAAGCTGATCGACCAGGGTCTTGCGGGCGCGGTCGTAGAGCGCGCGCCTTTGCTCGGGGGTGTTGGGGTTCAGCGACCCGACCGCGCGGGCAATCAAAGGATAGTAGTCAGCCATTTTGTCCAGTCTGCGTTTATTCTTGGTTTCAACTTAGCACCTGCTTATCGCGGACGCACCAGCGGAGGCCCTCCGATCAGCGGATCGGCGGAGCATAGAGTATGCCGCCTTTGCTCCACAGCTGGTTGATCCCGCGTGGGATACCGAGCGCGGAACCGGTGCCGACGGTGCGCTCATACACCTCGCCATAGTTCCCAACGAGCCTGATGGCCCGAGCCGCCCAGTCTTTTGTGAGGCCCATTCGCTCGCCGTAATTTCCCTCTGTGCCGACCAGACGCCTGACATCCGGCTTTTCGGATTTTAGCGCCTCGTCGATGTTTTTCGACGTCACGCCGAGTTCTTCCGCGTTGACCATGGCGAACTGCACCCATTTGACGATATTGAACCACTGAACATCGTCCTGGCGGACAACGGGACCAAGCGGCTCCTTGGAAATGACATCCGGCAGAATGACGTGATCGTCGGGCTTCGAGAGAAGCAGCCTGATAGCAAAAAGCTGCGACACGTCAGCGGTCAGGGCGGCGCATTGACCAGAATCATAACCTTTGACCGCGCTCTCGGCAGTGGTCGATGTGACGAGCTCGTAGCGCATGTTGTTTGCGGCGAAATAATCGGCGAGGTTCAGCTCCGTCGTCGTCCCGGTCTGCACGCAGATTTTCGCCCCGTTGAGTTCGAGAGCTGTGTCTTTGTTCTGGTCTCGGCGAACGAGGAACCCCTGGCCGTCAAAGTAGTTCGTCGCGGTAAAGAGGAGGCCGAGGTCCACTTCGCGCGACATCGTCCAGGTGGTGATGCGCGACAATACGTCGATGCTGCCCGACTGCAGTGCTTCGAATCGATGGGTGGCATCGAGCGGGACGTAGCTGACCTTGCTGGCGTCGTTGAAAATTGCCGCCGCGACCGCGCGGCAGAGATCGACGTCAAAGCCGCTCCAGTTGCCATTGTTGTCACGTGCAGAAAAACCGTAGAGGCCCTCGCTGACGCCGCAGTTGAGCGTGCCGCGGTCCTTGACCGTTTTGAGGACCTGCGCGGTGGCCGGCATAGCTGCAAGGACCAGCAGCGAAACGATGGCGATCGCGAAAACTGAAACACGAACCCGAATATTCATTCACTTCCCCCGAAGCTCAGGACAGGGCATCGTACCGGCTCACACCGCCTGATTGGAAGGGCTCGCGCCAGCCCATTATCGTGTAGGCTCTTGGTCATGACATCGGAACGACAGCGGTCCAGGCGACGCATATGGCCTGTGGCGACGCAATTTTTGCTTGTTGGGGGACTCCTTTTCGCTGCGCAGCTATCCTCTGTACCCGCGCAGGACATTCGCGGGCTTGAGGTCTGCACTGCCGAAAAGCAGATGGAGCGGCGTACGGGGTGCCTCCAGTCCAATATCGACTTTCTGCAGCAGGCGCTGGCCAAGTTAGCGCGCGAGACCCAGGAGAAGATCGCCGCCGCCAACCGCGATCTTGCTGCCGCGCACGCCGAAATCGCGACCCTCAGATCGGCCGTCACGAAGCTGGTTGACGATCTAGCGCAGCTGAAGGCCAAGCCCGAACCGAACACCAAGAAGTAGCCGTTCGAAAGTGTTATCCGGTGCAATCCGATTTCGACGTGATTGCGCGCCACACGCGTTCGAGTCGAAAAGCGTCAGCCATGGCCGCCCCCGATCCGTGGCCCACAAACGGCGACCAGCGCGTGACTCGCCGTGGGGACCAGCGGCTGCGAAAACAATCGTATTAAAAAATCGGTCGACGCGCCACGCGTCAGTGCAGCGCTGCTGCCGCCGGTGTCGGTACGCGCCGAGCGAGCGGGAGGAAGACGAGCACGGCAAATGTCAGCACGGCGACGAGAGCCCATGCATCGTTGATCGCATCGACGAACGCCACCCTGTCGACCATCGACGCCAAAAGCGCCTGTTTTTCCGGATCGAGAGGCGCCGTTGTTAGGGCGTCGGGCAGTATGCCAATCGCCTTCGCGGTATCGAGATCACCGGCTATAAGGCGATTGATCATGCGCTGCGCGTATTCGGGTGCACGCGTGTAGATGACCGTGTCGATAAGCGCGATTCCAATGGCGCCGCCGAGATTGCGCATCAGATTGAACAGGCCGCTCGCGTCGTCAATGGCGCTTTTTGCCAGATGCCCGAGAGCAAGCTGGGTAGGAGGGAGAATGCAAAACATGATGGCGGTACCACGCACCAGCTGAGGCCAGAACATTTCGTCAAAATCGGTGGTTTTGGTCTGAACTGTGCTCAGTCCCAGCCCGATGGCGAAAAGGAGGAAACCAACCGCCGTTAGAAGGCGCTCGTCGACACGCCGCACGAGAAAAGCCGCAATAGGTGCCGCGATCAGCTGGGCGACGCCTGTCACGAGCATGATCTCGCCAATCTCAAGCGCGTTATGTGCCCTCACATAGGCGAGAAAAATCGGCATCAGGTAGATCGACCCAAACAGGCCTGTGCCCAGAACGAAACTGAACAGGCAGCCGATCGAGAAATTCCTGTCGCGGAAGGTCCGCAGGTTCACCAGTGGGTTGGGCGATCGCAGCACACGAATGATGAATATCACCGCGCTGACGAGGCAGAGCGTGAGGAGGCCGGCGGCGATCGGCGAAGTCCAGCCGCGCTTGGGCGCTTCCTTGAGTCCTATTTCAAGTGCCGCGAGCCCGACCGCGCCTAGCGCGAGTGAAAAAATATCGAAATGACGGATCAGATCAAAGGATGTGCGCTCTTTTAGCAATGACAGCGACGCAACCGAGGCGGCGATGACCCCCGGCAACACGTTGATCAGGAAAAGCCAATGCCAGGAATAGGTCGAGGTGATCCAGCCTCCCACGACTGGCCCCACGGTAGGAGCGAGCACGGCGAGGACACCGGCAATCGTCGTTGCAAGCGGCTGGAGCCGGATCGGAAAGAGGAGAAAAACCGCCGAGAAGACAACAGGGATCAGAGTGCCCCCGGAAAACCCTTGCACGATGCGCCACGAGATCAGCGACGGGAAATTTCCGCTCAGCGCGCAGGCGATCGACGCAAATGTGAATACCGAAACCGCGACGACAAACAACCAGCGCATCGTCAGCAGTCGCGTCAGGAATCCGGTGAGTGGGATCGCGATGATTTCCGCAATCAAATACGACGTCTGGATCCAGCTCATCTGGTCCTGAGCGATATTCAGCGCTTCCTGGATGGTTGCCAGCGATGTCGCGACGACCTGAACGTCGAGGATCGCCATGAACATGCCGATGCACATCATGGCGAAGCCGATCCAGACCGTTGCCGTGACGGCCTCTGCTGGTTTGTTTTCGGTCGCGGAGATCATTGCTGGTCCGGTCGAGGACTCTTGCTGCAGGCCGCTCGATACCAGCCCACCCTCTCGGGCACAAACCGACCGCGGTGGACATGCAGATCAGGATGGGAGTATTGCGCTGTCCCATTTTGGGTCAAAGCGACAGCGGCCAGGGGGAGATTCTATGAAATTCAGCCGATTTGACCGCAATGTCGGCGGTAGTCGGCGATGGCAAAACCCCTTGTGCCTCATATTTGTCACGCTAAAGCGGAATTATGATAGACCTTTGAGGGGCAGGGCCCCATGGAATTGCTGGGCGAAAATCTTTTCATCAGCCTATTGGTCGGGCTCATCGTAGCCTGGTCGCTGCACAAGATTGTCCGGCTCACAGGCTTCGGCCCGATCAGTACTATCGTGGCCTGCGTGTTTGGAGCGCTGATCGGCATTTGGCTGACCCCTGGAGCGCGCGAGATCATCGACCTGCCGCTTCCCAAATTGCCGACTCTCAAACTGCCGATGGCTGCGGCGCCGCCACCCGAAGTGTCGGAGAGCGATATGCTGAGCTGGGCACCGGCACCGTTCGAGGTGGCCTTGCAGCCGATGGCGCAACTGCGTCCGATGATGAAGCCGATCGTCTACCGTTCGCGCGAGGAGATCTGCGCGTCGCTGGCCGAAGCAATCCGCAACAATGATCTGCCGCCGCATTTCTTCATTCGCCTGCTGTATCAGGAAAGCAGTTTCAGACCTTATGTGATCAGCTCGGCGGGTGCGTTGGGCATCGCGCAATTCATGCCGGAGACTGCCAACGAACGAGGTCTCGACAATCCGTTTGATCCCGCGCAAGCCATCCCGGCATCTGCGCGTCTGTTGAAGGACCTGTCGCGGAAGTTCGGCAATCTCGGTCTTGCTGCCGCCGCCTATAACGCGGGCCCGAAGCGCATCCAGGATTGGCTCGCCAATAAGGGTCCGCTGCCGCAGGAGACCCAGGACTACGTGAGGAACATCACCAGCTGGCCCGCGGCGACATGGACCGGTGCACAGCAGGCAGGCAGTCCGGCGGTGAGATTGCCGCAGGAGGCGCCGTGTCAGGAACTCGTCGGGCTTCTCGCCTGGAATGGACCCAACGCGATTCCAATGCCTGCCCCAAACCCGCTTGTCCTGGAGGCGCGCCAGGTGAAATTGGCAAAATTGGCGCAAAGGGCGGCCCGCGGAAAAAAGCCCCGTACGGACGGCGAAGCGGCCAAGCACGCCCAGGACAGCAAGACCGACGGAAAGGCCGACGCAAAGGTGGACGCCAAATCGGACGCGAAGTCGGACGCCAAGCCAGATACAAAGTCAGATACAAAGACGGCGGGCAAGACCGACGGAAAATCGAGCAAGTCGAGCGCCGTCGTCAGAAACTAGCTACGCACATCAGGACATGAAGCACGGCCAGTTCACTATTCCGCCGGCGCTATCGTCATTTCTTCCGCAAGCGGTGCGGTCTCATAGACGTGCCCGCCTGCACGGATTACATCGTCGCGGCGCTTGCGCGCCAGCGCGGCTACGCCACCGGTGGTCTCGTGATAGAGCGACAGCCGCTCGAACTCGTCCTTATCCGGCGGTGTGATTGCGACGTCGCTGTACGTCCACCGATCGGGAGCGGCGAGCGCTTCGTTCAATATCGCCTTTAATCGGCGATACATCCGCACATAATCCCAGACTTTTCTGGCGGATTCCCAAACGTAACGCGGATAGAAGACCAGCGGGTTTTCCAGCTTCATGCCGGAGCGGCGATCGCGGCGGAATTTCAGCCGGAAGGCGCCGCCTTCAAGCGGCTGCACGCCTTCGACCTCGATTGTGCGAAAGAAAAACGCGACGGTCCACAAAGTCATCTCGGGCCGGCTCGCTTTACATGCCGCGGCCCGGCGAAAGATCGTGCGCGCGTGCTCGGGCGTGTAGTAGCTCGCCCATGCCGCGCGGTAGACGTCTTCCCATTCCTCGTCGCTCATCTTCGAATGATGCGAGACCCGGTGGTTGAGGTCATATTTGTTCATGTCCGGGTCCATCCAGATGCCGTTCTGCAAAAACACCTTGTGGTCTTCGGAACCGGGCAAAGGCGTGAGGAAGAAAAACTCGAGGATATCGAGCGGCAGTTCGCGCTTGATGATCTCAACGTCGCGCAGAATCGACTCTTTAGTGTCCGAGGGAAAGCCAAGAATATAGCCGGCATAGGTGATGACGCCGTGGTCGCGCCATTTCTGGATCATTTCCCGGTATTCGGTGATCTTGTTCTGCCGTTTCTTGGCTGCGATCAGGTTGTCGGGGTTGATGTTCTCGAGACCGATGAAGACATGGCGAACGCCCGCCTGCGCCGCCTTCTCGATGAAATTCGGAATCTTGTGACTGAGCGTGTCGACCTGGATCGTGAAAACGAGATCGGGGAATTCCGTCTCGCGCAGACGAATGACGCGATCGAACAGCACTTCCCAGTCGCTGTTCCGCGCGTAATTGTCGTCCGTGACGATGAAGCAGCTTATGTTCTGCTCATGGTTTTCGCGGATAATTCTTTCAACATCATCCGGAGTCCGGCAGCGGCTCTTGCGGCCCTGCACATTGATGATCGTGCAGAACGAACATTGATAGGGACAGCCGCGACCGAGATCCATGCTGGAGGCGGCACCTGTCGTGCGCTTGACGTGCTTGAGCGGAAGGAAGGGCGTCGGCCCGCCGGTGAGTGCCGGCAATTTATCCATGTGGCTGTAGATGGACTTGAGTTTGCCATTCCAGGCATCCAGCAGCACTTCGTGGAGCCGGCCGTCTTCGCATTCGCCGGCGAAGAATGAGATGCCCATCGCCTGTGCCGCTTTGAGATCGGACGGCAGCTCCGGAAGCATGGCGATGCAACCGGACACGTGGAACCCGCCGGCCAGGACCGGCAGGCCGGCCGCCAGAAAGGGGCGCGCCAGATCGATTGCCCGTGGAAACTGATTCGATTGAACGCCGACCAGACCGATCAGAGCGCGGCCGCCGCTTTTACGGATCGTGCGGATGATGCGCTCTGGCCGTACACGGCGGTTAGTTTCATCATAAGTGTGAAGTTGGATATCGACATCCGGCCCTAGAATCTCGCGCCGGCGCGCGTCTGCGGCGAGCGCGTTGAGGCAGGCGAGGGTATTGGAGGGAATTGCGGAGCGGATCCACTGGATCGGGTAGCCGTCGTCGTCATAGTGGGACGGCTTGATCATCACGAAGTGGAACACATTCGGCGCGGTGCTGCGCATCGTACCCCACATGCCGCCATCACCGTGGCGCGTCGCTTCAAGTTAGCACAGCCGATATGGCTGCACAGTGACTCTGGTCCGGCAAATCGTTCTCAGGCCGCCTGCCTTTCGAGTGCAAATCCGTAGAGAATCTGATCGTCGTGCAGAGGGCTCACGGCTCCTGCCTCGTGAGCAAACTCCGCCTTGGCAAAATCCAGCAGTTCTTCATCGAGAGCAAAATGGATGACGGTGTCAGGTTGCAGGGCACCGTTTGACCATTTCGACCAGCCGTCCGTGTAAGCCTTGACTTCGGCCGACGTGGCATTCTGGCCGGCATATTTGCGAGCGAGGGAGACGAGATCGAACTGGCCTGTTTTGCCGAAACCGTAGCGGTTGGACAGCAGAAAATACCACGCCGCGATACCTTGCTCTGGTGTCTGATAGATCGCGGTGATGTTTCCGGCTGCGTCCGCGGGCGTCTGACCGACAAAGCCCGGCCGCGACCGCTGCCACGCGGATATATTGAGCGCTCCCGGATTGTTGGTGCGAATCGCGCGAGCGATGTCGGTGTCGTCGGGCGTCGCGCTGAACCAGCCATCCTTGACCAGTGTTCCAAAGCGGACTTTCCGCCCTTTGTTGTAGACCGCTGTCGCAAGCCCATCGGCAGAAACCGCCTGTTGTCGCGCCGCCTTGGATCGCGTTCTTTTGGCCATGGGATTTCGCAGAACCCCCTTCTTGGCCTTTATAGCAGTCGCGGAGTAACGGCAGCGGTAGAACACTGCTCCCGCTTCGGAAGGGCATCAGGCTTGCCACGGCACCGGCGCCGCGTTGATGATGGTTGGCGCTGAATCGTTTTTGCTCGAGGCAGACTGTGACGCGCATACTCGTGACCGGCGCATCGGGCTTTGTTGGCCGCGCCCTCGTGACCGAACTCGCCAATGCTGGACATTCGGTGCGCGCAGCGATGCGCCAGCCGGCTGATGTTTTCCCTCGCTCGGTCGAGGTGATTGCCGTCTCAGATCTGACGCGTCCGGTCGAATGGCGCACGCTGCTTAGGGACGTCGGGACAGTAGTTCATCTGGCCGGCATCGCACATGCCGGGCCCGACATTGCCGAACAGGCCTATGATCGCGTGAACCGCCTGGCAACCGCGGAACTGGCGAACGCCGCGAAGGCGAGCGGCATCGGCCATCTCGTTTTCATGTCGTCGATTCGCGCTCAAAGCGGTCCGGCCTCCGCCAGCGTCTTGCGGGAAACCGATGTGCCACGCCCGATCGACGCCTATGGGCGCTCCAAGCTTGCCGCGGAGGAGGCGGTGCGGGCCGCCGGCGTGCCCTTCACTATCCTGCGCCCGGTACTGATTTATGGTCAGGGCGTCAAAGGCAATTTCGCGCGCTTGATGGAGCTTGCGCGCAATCCCTGGCCATTGCCGTTTGGCCTCTGTCGCAATCGCCGGTCGCTGCTGGCGCGACGAAACCTGATCGATGCCATTCATCTCGCGCTGGCATCAGCCGATGCCAAAGGCGAGACCTATGTCGTTGCCGATCCATCTCCGCTGACGCTGGCCGAGATTGTCGCCGCCCTGCGCGCTGGCGAAGGACGCAGCGCAGGATTGTTGCCAGTTCCGCCGCCGTTCATCGCGCTTGGCGCGGCCGCGCTCGGACGCACGGACGAATGGCAGCGCCTCGGCGGGAGAATGATGGTCGACCCGGCGAAACTTCTGAATGCGGGATGGAAGCCTACGCTCGACACGCTCGCGGGCCTTTTGGCTCTGGCCCGCGCCAACGCGTCTTCAAACACGAACTGATTTTATTGTTACCAACCGCAGTGACGGTGGCCATGGCGCCACCAGCAGTGACGATGGTGATGATGATAACGATGGTAATGCTGATGGTAGTAGTAGTGAGCCGTCGTTCGGGCATCGACCGCATCGGCAGCTTTGCCGAGTGGGGCTATTGGAGCCGCGACGGCGCCAGATATTGCCGCAAGAGCCAGACCGGCGACGCAAAATGCCGCCAAGACAATCGACCGCATGTTCTCCTCCCAGATAGCTGCGGATATGCACTTGCTGAGAACTTGCAGTCGAGGTTTTGGGTCCAGCCCGCTCTGTTTGCAGTGCAATCAGTCGGCGAGGGACGTGAGCACGGCTGCGTAATGACATGAAGCTGCGGCAAGAACGAAGCCGTGCCAGATCGCATTTTGAAAGCGCAAGCTTCTCCACACGTGAAATATGACGCCGATCGAATAAAGCGCTCCGCCTGCCGCGATGAGCCAGAGTGTGCCTGGTGTGAGCGCAGCGATGATAGGCTGGATCGCGAAGAGGCAGCTCCAGCCCATTGCGAGGTAAAGTCCGATTGATGTCCGGTCGAACCGGCCGGGCCAGACGATCTTGATGGTGATGCCGGCGAGCGCAGCAAGCCAGATGGTTACCAGCAGGACGGCAGGAGCGGTGCCGTGCATCGGCAGGATGAACGCGGTGTAGGTCGCTGCAATCAACAGATAGATCGCCGAGTGATCGAGACGGCGCAGCCACCATTTGATCGGGGAGATCGGCCACAAATTGTAGGCAGCGGAGAAACCAAACATCGCCAGGAAACCGGCGATGTAGACGATGACCGCGACAACCTCAGTGACATCATCGTCGTGCCCGGCCACCACCACAAGCAATGCCGCAGCAGCAATCGCCATCATTACGCCAAGGATATGGACGACCGCATCGGCGACAGTCTCGCCGCGGTCATATTTCCATCCGAACGGGATACTCATACCTCCAGCTTGGTTGTGCATTGCGGCAAGGAAAGGGCCGGCGGTAGCGCACTTTCGGAACGAAAATCCCGGGACTAGAATTATTCGAAGGCGACGGGCTCTTTGCGAAGATATGGGCCATGAAGCTTCAACCAATCATGCGGATTGTGGCGATGTCGGCGCTTTTATGCGCGGGCGCGGGAGTCGACGCGCAGAAAGCGACCGCCCAGGTCATTGATTTCGGCCAGATCGACTCGTTCGAGAACCTGGGCACGGGCACACAACGCGGCGGATCACCGCCGAAGACGATCGTCGACGACGGAGAGTGGCACACGGTGGTCTTCACAATTCTGGATTCCAACGCCGAAGCCAAAATCTACTGGCGTTCACCGGAAGGTCCTCAGACGATGATTATCCACGGACGAAGCGTGAAAGCGTTTCAGACTGCCGGAGAATTCAGGATCGAAGCGCTCGGCGATGCAAGCCGGCGCTTCAAATATGGCTACGTGCAGTTTCGTCTCAAGAACAAGGGCGTTTGAGGGCGCACTTTCACTTTTTCTTTTTAGCCGCAGCCTTCGGTTTTGCCACGGACGGCGGGATGTTCTCCGCCGCCTCGCGGTCGGCCGCTTCCTTTGCCAGCCGCAAAGCCTTCAGCCGTTCGGTCTTGGCGCGCTCGGCCAGAACGGCGGCCTTGTATTCCGCCGTGGCCGTAGCACCCTCGCGGACCTGGACCTCTTTCTTGTGGAACGCGGCCTGGGCGCGTTCCATGTCGGTGTTTTTGTTCACGAACAGCCCGTTGTGCTCCCGCAGGTGTCGCACTTCATGCAGGTGCCGTTGCGCACCAGCGTGAAGTTGCCGCACTCACCGCAGGCTTCGCCTTCGTAACCCTTGGCGCGAGCTTCGGCGCGCTTCTCGGAAGCCGCCGCCTTCGCATGCGCGCGGGCATCCTGGGTATCGACGCGGAGTTCGAGCTGCTCGGCGGGTGAAAGCTTTGCCTCAGGCTCGGCCTTCAGCGCCGTGGTGCCGGCGACCTCGGCCCGCGCGCCGCCGACCGAGGCGAGGGCCGTGATATTGCCACCCGGAGAGGCTGTCGTTCCTCTCACGACTGACAGACGATCGGTGCGCGAGCGGGTCAGGCCCTTCGACACATAGTTCGTCGCGGGTGCCGGTTTGCCTTCCTCGACGCCCTTGCCGAGCGCGTCGAAACCGCCGGCTTCGCTTGGGTCGACGTGGGCGAGATCGAAACGCTCGAGGTAGGAGACAGCGAGCTCGCGGAACACGTAGTCGAGGATCGAGGTCGCATACTTAATCGAGTCATTACCCTGCACCGGACCTTGCGGCTCGAAGCGGGTGAAGGTGAAGGCGTCGACATATTCCTCCAGCGGCACGCCGTATTGCAGGCCGAGCGACACCGCGATGGCGAAGTTGTTGATGATTGAGCGGAGCGCCGCGCCTTCTTTGTGCATATCGATGAAGATCTCGCCCAGCCGGCCATCGTCATATTCGCCGGTGCGCAGATAGACCTTGTGCCCGCCGACCACCGCCTTCTGGGTGTAACCCTTGCGGCGGTCGGGCATGCGTTCACGCTCGCGCAGGACCGTGACACGCTCGACGATCTTCTCGACGACCTTCTCGGCAAGCCCGGTGGCGCGCGCCGCCGCCGGACGCTCAAGGAAGGCCTCGACGACATCGTCCTCGTCATCCTCATCGGCGATCAGCTGTGCATTGAGCGGCTGGCTAAGCTTCGAGCCGTCGCGATAGAGCGCGTTGGCTTTCAGGGCCAGCTTCCAGGAGAGCAGATAGGCTTCCTTGCAATCCTCGACCGTTGCGTCATTCGGCATATTGATGGTCTTGGAAATCGCGCCGGAGATGAACGGTTGTGCCGCCGCCATCATGCGGATGTGGCTCTCGACCGACAGATAGCGTTTGCCGGTGCGGCCGCAGGGATTGGCGCAATCGAACACCGCGTAGTGCTCGGCCTTCAGGTGCGGCGCTCCTTCCACCGTCATCGCGCCGCAGACGTGAACGTTTGCAGCCTCGATCTCGCGCTTGCCGAAGCCCAAGGCGGCGAGCAGATCGAAGGTGGGTGAGGCGAGATCTTCAGCCGAGATCCCGAGCTTGTCGCGGCAGAAGTCTTCGCCTAGCGTCCACTTGTTGAACGCGAACTTGATGTCGAAGGCTGTCGGCAGCGCCTTTTCGATCTTGGCGATAGCCTCGTCGGTGAAGCCCTTGGCCTTCAGCGTGGTGTGGTTGATGGCCGGCGCCTGCGCCAGCGTGCCGTGGCCGACGGCGTAGGCCTCGATCTCGGCGATATCGGCTTCGCTGTATCCCAGCGTGCGCAAGGCCTCGGGCACCGCGCGGTTGATGATCTTGAAGTAGCCGCCGCCAGCCAGCTTCTTGAACTTCACCAGCGCGAAATCGGGCTCGATGCCGGTGGTGTCGCAATCCATCACCAGTCCGATGGTGCCGGTGGGGGCGATCACGGTCGACTGCGCATTGCGGTAGCCGTGCTTCTCGCCAAGCGACAAGGCGCGGTCCCACGCAGCCGTCGCGTGCGCAATCAGCGCCTGATCAGGGCAAGAGGCATGGTCGAGCGGCACGGGCGGTGTCGCCACCTTCTCGTAGCCGGTGCGCTCGCCATAAGCCGCGCGGCGATGGTTGCGCATCACCCGCAGCATGTGCTCGCGGTTCTTCTTGTATCCCGGGAACGGGCCGAGCTTCTCGGCCATTTCGGCCGACGTTGCATAGCTGATGCCGGTCATGATCGCGGTCAGCGCGCCGCCGATGGCGCGGCCGGCGTCCGAGTCATACGGGATGCCCGAGGTCATCAGCAGGCCGCCGATGTTCGCATAGCCAAGCCCAAGCGTACGGAATTCGTAGGAGAGTTCGGCGATCTGCTTCGAGGGGAATTGCGCCATCAGCACCGAGACTTCCAGCACGACAGTCCAGAGCCGCACGGCATGCTCGTAGCTCTCGACCTGGAATTGGCCGGTCTTCTCGTCGCGGAAGGTGAGCAGGTTCAACGACGCCAGATTGCAGGCGGTGTCGTCGAGGAACATGTATTCCGAGCACGGATTACTGGCGCGGATTTCACCCGAGGCGGGGCAGGTGTGCCAGTCATTGACCGTCGTATGATATTGCAGGCCCGGATCGGCTGAGGCCCATGCCGCGTAGCCGATCTTCTCCCACAGCGCGCGGGAATCGAGCGTCCTCGCAACCTTGCCGTTCTTGCGATAGGTGAGATCCCACTTGCCGTCGGCTTCGACCGCTTTGAGGAAGCCATCGGTGACGCGCACCGAATTGTTCGAATTCTGGCCGGCGACGGTGAGATACGCCTCGCTGTCCCAGTCGATGTCGTAAGTCGGGAAATTGATGTCCTTGTAGCCCTGCTTGGCGAACTGGATCACGCGCTTGATGTAGTTGTCGGGAACCATCGCCTTGCGCGCGAGCTTGATCTCGCGCTTGAGCGCGGGATTTTTCTCGGGCGAGAAGCAGTCGTCACCCGAACCCTCGCAGTTCACGCAGGCCTTCAGGATCGCCTTGAGGTGTTTCTGATTGATCTTAGAGCCGGTGACGAGCGCCGCCACCTTCTGCTCTTCCATCACCTTCCAGTCGATGTAGGTCTCGATATCCGGATGATCGACGTCAACGATCACCATCTTGGCTGCGCGGCGCGTGGTGCCGCCCGACTTGATCGCGCCTGCAGCGCGGTCGCCGATCTTGAGGAACGACATCAGCCCCGAGGAGCGGCCACCGCCGGAAAGCTTTTCGCCTTCGCCACGCAGCGCGGAGAAATTGGTGCCGGTGCCGGAGCCATATTTGAACAGGCGCGCCTCGCGCACCCACAGGTCCATGATCCCGCCTTCGTTGACGAGATCGTCGCTGATCGACTGGATGAAGCAGGCGTGCGGCTGCGGATGCTCGTAGGCCGATTTCGATTTGGTCAGCTTGCCGGTGAAGGGATCGACGTAATAGTGCCCTTGGCTCGGGCCGTCGATGCCGTAGGCCCAGTGCAGGCCGGTGTTGAACCATTGCGGCGAATTCGGCGCGCACATCTGCGTCGCCAGCATGTAGCGCAGCTCGTCGAAGAAGGCCTGCGCATCCTGTTCGGACTCGAAGTGGCCGCCTTTCCAGCCCCAATAGGTCCAGGTGCCCGCGAGACGATCGAAGACCTGTTTCGAGGATTGCTCGCCGATGTAGCGATCTTTCTCGGGCAGCGTGGCCAGCGCGTCAGCGTCGGCGACCGAGCGCCACAGGAACGAGGGAATGGAATTCTCCTCGACTTTCTTCAGGCGGGCGGGGACGCCGGCCTTGCGGAAATATTTTTGCGCCAAGACGTCGGATGCGACCTGCGACCAGAATTCCGGAACCTCGACATTGTCGAGCTTGAAAACCACCGAGCCGTCCGGGTTACGGATCTCGCTGGTGGTAAGCCGGAACTCGATGTCCGCGTAGGCCGACTGTCCATCCTTGGTATAGCGACGTTCAATTCGCATGTGTCTCTAGCCCCAAATTGCAGGACAGTTGAAAACTGCCCTTTTGTTTCTGACGGACCTGTCCCGATCCGCCGTCGATGCTCGTACTCGTTCGACCCACCCCTTATCTAAGCCCCGTCCTCTGATCCGGCACCGGTTCGTTCCAGGGCTTTTCGCCCTTGGCACAGAAAGTCCCTTTCCCAAACGCCATTGTTCTGGCGTGGGTTGAGCTCATCGACTGAAAAGCCGTTCTGAGGGTCCGGAGGGAACCTGAAACTCAACGCCACCGAACAATTCAAAGCTAAGAGGACTCGCCGTACGCGTCAACTACACATAGTCGTTAAATCTGAATCAAACACTAAATCTTGTGTCCAACGATGAACTGTGGGGACAACGAGGGACAACGGACCGGCAAGAACACAACCAGTATTGGCCCATACCGGATCGCCGAAAAGCATTTTTCTTGGAGGAAGCGGGTAGGTTTTTATGCCTCCCGCCGTGACAGAAAAGTGACGCAAAATTGGTACTTCCGTGCTCGGTTTGTTTGCGCCGGTGTTCAGGCACGGCCGGGGAAAGAGCGGGGAAAGATCACGGCTTTGTGTCAGTGGAGTCGCTGATTCTCGAAACCAAGTCAGGGCCTTACGGCGCAGGTGTCACGCCGACGAATGATTGTGCCGGTAACCCACGCCTGTGAATTCAGGACCACGGCGGGAAGGGGGCGCAAATCGTCACGATTGGCCCCAGGCTAGGGGAGCCAAGAAAAAAGGCGGACCCGCAAGGAGCCCGCCTTTTATCCCGGCACTGTCATGCGAATTCCAGCATTGGCGAGCCAATTCCCTAGGCGACTCGCAGCCAAGGCTGGTGAATTCCTGGGCAGGATATCCATTGGTTGCGCCCGAACGCAACAGGCCATCGGAGGATGACTAAGCCGGACGAATGCGCTTGCGTGCTTCCTCCGCGGCTGGGGAAATCTCGTCTGCGCTCGGGCTTGAGCCCTTGAGGCTGATCTGGCGCGAATGCGGCAGTGCTTCCGGATGCTCTTTCTGCAGGAACGCGATCAGCTTTTCGCGCACCTCGCAGCGCAGGTCGAACGTCTGAGACGCCGAGCGCGCGCTCATCAGACAGCGCAACTCCAACGAGCCTTCCTTGAAGTCGGTGACTTGCAGCGCGGCGGTCCTTCCGTCCCACTTGTCGGATTGCTTGAGGATCTCGTTAAATTTCGCGCGGATAACTTCAACCGGCGCGGCGTAGTCCACATAAAGCATGACATTGCCGATCAAAGCCGACGTTTCGCGCGTCCAGTTCTGGAACGGCTTTTCGATGAAGTAGGTCAGCGGCACGATCATCCGCCGCAGATCCCACAGCTTCACGACTACGTAGGTCGATGTGATTTCCTCGACCGTGCCGTACTCGTTTTCGACGGTGACGCCGTCGTAAAGGCGGATCGGTTGGGTCATCGCAAGCTGCACGCCCGCCATGAGGTTGCTCAGCACGGGCCGCGCGGCGAGGCCAGCAATGATGCCGGCGATACCGGCGGATGCGAACAGGCTCAATCCATATTGGCGCACCGCGGGGAATGTCATCAGCGCGGCGCCAAGTGTGAGCAGCACAAGCACGACATCGAGGGAGCGCGACAGCACTTGCACCTGCGTGTTGTGCTTGCGCGCAAGCAGATTGTCGTCGCTGTCGAGACTGAATCGTCGGAGATAGAGCGCGGCCGCGATGTGTAACGCGATGATGGCGGCCCAGCCGGTCAACCCGATCACCGCAACCGCCATCAGCCGCGCAAGCATCTCGGCGAATTCTGGCTTCATCGGCGCGACAGGAATGGCCACGATCATCGCCATTATCAGAAGCGCAATCCGGGTCAGTCCACTCGTCTGATTAAAGGCCGAATAGAGGTAAGGATAGCGTCCGGAGAGCGCGCGGCGCGCCAGCTTGCGCACCCAGCGGTGCAGGGCGAGCGCGACAAGCATGGCGATGCCGAGGATCATCAACGCGACCAGCGGATCGGGCAGCCAGTCGAGCAGATTCTTGATCTTGGTTAGCGCGGCTCTCAGTTCATCCATGGGCCTTCATATCATCCACGAACTGGCGGCGAATACCGCATTTCTGCGTCGGTTCGCGGCTTTCCCTCGCTGGACAATGCGGCGGTGAGGTGGCAAAAGGCCCCGCGTTCCAATCGTTTTCAAGCGCGGCGGCAAATGAAGAATTTCCTGCTCAAGCTGTTCACCTGGTGGAATTCGCAGACATTCGGGACCCAGTTCTGGACCTGGATGTATGGCGAGTCGGTTGGCGAGGACGAATTCGGCAATCACTATTATCGCGCCCGGGGCGGGCAGATCGACAAGACGCTCGGTTTCGAGCGTCGTTGGGTGATCTACAACGGCTACACGGAAGCCTCGATGGTGCCTCCATCCTGGCACGGTTGGCTGCACCATACGGTCGACACGCCGCCCACCCAGGAAAACTACAAGCCCCGTTCCTGGCAAAAACCGCACCGGCCGAACATGACGGGTACGCCGGGCGCTCTGCGGCCACCGGGTTCGACACTTGCTGCCGGCCGCCGGCCCAAAGCGACGGGCGATTACAAGGCCTGGAATCCGGGCAAACAGTAATTCCGCAAAGAAGCCTTGGCGGTAAAGGGTTCATTTGATCGCCCTTCCAACGCCGTATTCCCCGTGTTAACCGGACATCGCTGCCGGCGTGAAGGAAAGCGCCGGCCAGGCGAAAAAAGCCGGGATTTGATGGCGCCTCGCATCTGTTCAATCACGGTACTGGCGGTGGTCGCTCTGGCGGCACCGCCCGTCATAGAGACTGCGCTGGCCCAATCCGGCGAGAACCCAATCGCCGACTTCTTCGGATCGATCTTCGGTAATCCACCGCCACGTCCGCCTGCCGATATGCGCGGTCCGCCATCATCCCGGCAACGGCCGCCTCCGTATTACCCGAGCGGCCGCAGCGACGCGGCGCCGTCGCAGCCGCTGCCCTCGCCAATGAACTTGCCGCCGTCGAACCGCCCGGGGGCCGCTGGTGTCCAGACACAAGACCTGCCGCCGCCGACTGGCGGAGTGGTGGCGCCGGCACCGCCGCCGGGCGAGGCACCCCGCGGCACCGCCGTTGCGCCGGGTCAGACGCCATCCGCGCTGCCGCCGGGCCCCGATTCGCCGCGCAATGCGCCGCAGCCGGCGAGCACGGCACCGCAGCCGAGCGATGCGGTGGTCGTTGAACCGCCGGCACAGCGCATCATCAATCCGACGGCCGTGTTTGCCGGTCTCGACAAGATCACCGGCCGCATCATTTCGTTCGACGTCGCGATCAACGAGACGGTGCAATTCGGTGCGCTGCAGGTGACGCCGCGCGTGTGCTACTCGCGGCCACCGACCGAGACGCCGAATACGGATGCCTTTGTCGAAGTCGACGAGGTGACGCTACAAGGCGAGATCAAACGCATTTTCACCGGCTGGATGTTCGCTGCGAGCCCGGGCCTGCATGCGGTCGAACATCCGATCTACGACGTGTGGATTACCGATTGCAAAGGCGGGCAGGCCCCGACTGTCGCGGATGCGCCCGAGGCAAAACCGGCGGTACGGCAACCACAGCAACAACAACAACCGCAGCAGCAACAAACGCAACAACGGCGGCCGCCGCAACCGCCGCCCACGGCGCAGCGCACGGGGCCACCACCGCCGCCGCCCACGGCGCAGCGCACGCCGCCTCCGCAGCAGCAACAGCCGCCGAGCCTCTTTCCATTCCCGTTCTTGCGGTGATGACGTCCTAGTCTTCGACGCGAATGGCGCTCAGCACCGTCTCGCCGCTGAGCGCCCGATCGAGCGGCATGGTGGCGAAATCGGCCTCACCCGTGAGCGCTTCCTCAAGCAGTCGGTGATAACGCCGCTTCGGAACTTCGACGGCGCCGAATGTTCTGAGGTGATCGGTCACATATTGCGTGTCGAGCAGGCGGTAGCCTCCCGCTCTCAGGCGCGCGACAAGATGCACAAGCGCGATCTTCGAGGCGTCGCGCGCGCGATGAAACATGCTCTCGCCAAAAAACGCGCGGCCGAGCGACACGCCATAAAGGCCTCCGATCAGCTTGTTGCCATCATAGACTTCGACCGTGTGGCAATGGCCGTGTTCGAACAGGGCGCGATAGATGCGTCGAATGCGTGCATTGATCCAGGTCCGGGCACGGTCCTGTTTCGGCTCGGCGCAGCCTTCGATTACGGCGTCAAAATCGCGATCCACATGGACAGTCCAGTTCGTGGACCGCACTGTGCGCGCAAGCCGCGCGGGAACATGAAATCCTTCTAGCGGAATGATGCCGCGCATGTCCGGTTCGATCCAATAGAGAGCCGGATCGTCCGCGCTTTCCGCCATCGGGAAGATGCCGCACGCATATGCCTTGAGCAGCACCTCCGGCGTGATCTCGATGAAAGCGTTTTCGCGGTTTGCCATGGCGGCCACTATCCCGGCAACGGAAGACACGATCCTAGGGCGTCGTCTGCGCCGCTTACAAGGGCAAGCTCGGTCTAGCTCTCCATGCCGCCACGCGCCAGGAACTGTTCCAGCCAGTGGATATGATAATTGCCATCAATGATGTCAGTTTCACGTACAAGTGCGCGAAAAAGCGGCAACGTCGTTTCAATACCGTCGACGACCACCTCGTCGAGCGCGCGTTTCAGCCGCATCAGGCATTCGGTGCGCGTCTTGCCATGCACGATCAGTTTGCCGACGAGTGAATCGTAATAAGGCGGGATGGTGTAGCCCTGATAGACGGCGGAATCGATGCGCACGCCGAGGCCGCCGGGCGGATGATAGTGCAGGATCTTGCCGGGAGAGGGGCGGAAGGAAATCGGGTTCTCGGCGTTGATGCGGCACTCGATGGCGTGCCCGTGGAACTTTACGTCGCCTTGTTTGATGGCAATAGAGCTGCCGGCGGCAACGCGGATCTGCTCGAAAATCAGATCGATATCGGTGATCATCTCGGTCACCGGATGCTCGACCTGAATGCGCGTGTTCATCTCAATGAAATAGAATTTGCCGTCTTCGTAGAGAAACTCGACGGTGCCGACCCCGAGATAGCCGATCTCGCGCATGGCTTTCGCAACCGTTTCGCCGATCGCATCGCGCGAACTCGCGTTAAGCGCGGGAGAGGGGCCTTCTTCCCAGACTTTTTGGTGGCGGCGCTGCAGGGAGCAATCGCGCTCGCCCAGGTGAATCGCCTCGCCCTTGCCGTCGCCAAGGACCTGGATTTCGATATGACGCGGTCGCTCGAGATATTTCTCGATGTAGACGGCATCGTCACCGAAGGCGGCCTTGGCTTCGGTGCGTGCCGTCGACAGAGCGAGGGAAAGTTCGCCCGCATTGCGCGCGACTTTCATGCCGCGGCCACCACCGCCGGCCGCCGCCTTGATCAGAACGGGATACCCGATGTCGCCGGCGATTTTCGCCGCTTCCTGGTCGGAGCCGATGCCGCCTTCTGAGCCGGGGACGACCGGAATACCGAGTTTTTTCGCCGTGCGCTTGGCTTCGATCTTGTCGCCCATCAGGCGGATGTGTTCGGCCTTCGGACCAATAAATTGCACGCCGTGTTCGGCCAGTATTTCGGCAAAGCGCGCGTTCTCCGAAAGAAAGCCGTAGCCCGGATGTACCGCGTCGGCGCCGGTGATCTCGCATGCCGACAGGATGGACGGAACATTGAGATAGCTGTCCTTGGCCGCGGGCGGCCCGATGCACACACTCTCATCCGCAAACCGCACGTGCATGGCGTCCGCATCGGCCGTCGAATGCACCGCGACAGTCGGGATGCCGAGTTCCTTGCAGGCGCGCAGCACCCGGAGTGCGATCTCACCGCGGTTGGCGATCAGAATCTTGTCGAACATTCTCTCCGCTCACCGAGTGCGCCTGACGAAGGAGAAAGCGTGCTTTCTCACTCGATAATCACCAACGGTTCGCCGAATTCCACCGGCTGACCGTCCTCGAATAGAACTTGAATCACGGTGCCGGCGCGCGGAGCGGGAATCTGGTTCATCGTTTTCATCGCTTCCACGATCAACAGCGTATCACCGGCTTTGACCTTGCTGCCGATATCGATGAAAGGTTTTGCGCCCGGCTCGGGGGCGGCGTAGGCGGTTCCGACCATCGGCGAGATCACCACGCCAGGATGTTTGGAGGGATCAATCGGTTTGACGGCCGCCTCGGCGCCCGGTTGCGGCGCGAGTTCGACACGTACCGCGGCGGAAGGGGCGGCGGCCACCATTGCCCCGCGCGCCACGCGGATGCGCTTGCCGTCCTGCTCGATCTCGATTTCGGTCAGCCCGGTCTCATCGAGCAGCGCGGTGAGCTCGTGGATCAGATCGCGATCGATGATTGACTTTGGCGACTTTGACATTATGCGTCCACTGGCGCTCAGCCTTTTTGCTTGGCGCCAAGCAGTCCGGCGAGCCCAGTGATTGCAAGAGCATAGCCGTCGATGCCGAATCCGGCGATTACCGCCTTGGCCGCTTTCGAAATATACGAATTGTGCCGGAAGCTTTCGCGCGTGTGGATGTTGGTGATGTGCACCTCGATCGCGGGGACTTTCACCGCGAGGAGCGCATCCATGATGGCGATCGACGTCGTGGTATAGCCGGCCGGATTTATGACAATAGCGCCGGCGTCCTTCGCGTGCGCTTCCTGGATCCAGTCGATCAGTTGGCCTTCCCGGTTCGACTGCCGGAAGACGACATCGAGACCGAACCGCTTGGCGGTTTCGGCGCACAGCTTTTCCACGTCTGCAAGCGTCGCGCGTCCGTATTTTTCCGGCTCGCGGGTGCCGAGCAGGTTCATATTGGGCCCGTTGAGAACGTAGATTGTGGATTTTGCCATGAATCCCCATCCGCGCTCGTTCGATGCGCGCGAAACTAGCGCGCTTTATAGGTGGCCCGGAGGATAAGGGGAAGCCCGGATGATGCTCAGAGTGAAGCTTTGCAGCTTCCCGGCGCCTGGGTTTCGGCCGCCGCCCAATCGATGACCTCTTTGAGCGCCGTTAACCTTCTACGCCCGGCGGCCGTGGCTTTTCTGAAGGTCGCGATCTGGCGATCCGCGCTTGTGCCTTGGGCTGCGATGACGTGGAGATGCCTGATCTCGTTCACGCAGCCGAGGACATCGGCGTCCTCGGCAATGAAATCGATCACCTGATCAAGCCATTGCACAAGCGTAAGCGGCGAGCGCGAGAACGGTTCGACAAAAGTCGCGCCGATCCCGTACCGCTGGGCGTGCCACTTGTTCTCTTGTGTGATTGCTCGACCAACGCGGTCAAAGCCGGCATTCAGCGCGCGGTCACGATCAAGCGCGCGAACAAGACAGCGAAACAGCGCGGCGACCGCGACGCCATCATCCAGGCGCGTACAACTATCGGCGACGCGCAATTCGATGGTTGGATTGTTGAGTGAAGGCCGGATCGCCCACCAGATGTAGCTTTCGTCCGGAATGATTTTGGCCCATTTGAGTGCCGCGACGAACTCGCGATAGTCATCATTGGTGCGAAACAACTCCGGCAGTCCTGTGCGTGGAAGTTCATCGTAGGCGGCGAGCCGGTAGCCGACGAGACCGGTCAGGTGGCCTTGCCAGAATGGCGACGACGTCGTGAGCGCAAGTAACAGCGGAAGGTAAGCCGTCAACCGCATGATCAAGTCGATGCGCGTATCGACATCCGGCACCGCAACATGGACATGCATTCCGCACAGCATATTGCGGTAGCCGATCATCTGCAGGTCATCCATGATCGCGCCATACCGCGCCTTGCGCGTCATCACCTGCTCGGGCCAGTAAGCGAGAGGGAAGGTGCCCATCGCGGCGAGGCCAAGTCCGTACTCCGCCGCAAGCTTTCCCAGCCCGCGGCGATAGTGTGCGAGATGGGTGCGCGCCTCCTGCGGGCTGCTGCAAGGGGGCGTGGCGACCTCGATCTGGGATTGCAACATTTCTGTCATAACGTGGCCGCCCAACTGCTTTTGGGCGCGCAACAGAAACCTTTTGTTGGCGCGGCGCACCGAATGGCGCGTCTTCGCGTCGAACAAAAAATATTCTTCTTCCATCCCGAATGAGTACATGCGCGCGACAACCGCCCCGACGGAACTTTGTTCCGCATCGTCCGACGCAAAAAAGGCCGCCGCAAGTATGCTGCGGCGGCCTTTTTCTAAGAGACTGCGGACCGATGATGTCCGTCAGCAGGTCGGCTTGCCGCAGCGCGAGGTATTGACCTTTTCTTTCAGCGACTCGAGGCCCACAGCGCCGACGACGACATTGTCACCGATCACGTAGCTTGGCGTGCCGTTCAGACCGAGGGATTCGGCGAGCTTAAAGCTTTCCTGAAGAGTGGCCTTCACCTCGGCGCTCGCGAGATCCTTCTCCAGGCGAGCCATGTCGAGGCCGACGTCCTTGGCCACCGCAAGTGCGCGGGCCTTGTCGGCCTGGCCGCGGCCGCCAAGCAGTTTCTGGTGGAATTCGAGATATTTTTTGCCGGTCTTGTCCTGCATGCGCACCGCAACCGCGACTTGGGCTGCCTCGACCGAGCCCGGCCCGAGCACCGGGAATTCCTTCAGGACGATCTTGAGCTTGGGATCATCCTTCAGCAACGTGAGCATGTCATCCATGGCACGCTTGCAGTAGCCGCAGTTGTAGTCGAAGAACTCAACGAAAGTGACATTGCCGTCCGGATTTCCAAGAACGACCTGACGTGGCGAGCTGAAAATGGTTGCCGCGTTTTGATTGATCGTAGCCTTGTGCTTTTCCGCCTCCGCTGCGCTCTGACGTTTGTCGAGCTCGGCCATCGCATCCTGAATGACCTCAGGGTGCGCGATCAGGTAGTCGCGCAAGATGCGCTCGACTTCGCTCTTCTGGCCGGCGGTCAATTCATCGGCCTGCGAAATCTGTGGGGTGGCTATCGCAAGAAACGTCGAGCAGGCGGCGGCGACAAGGCACGATCTGAATGTCATCGAAACTTTCCTCATTATTGCATTCTGGCGTTTGCGTTCGGTTTGACGTTGACGATGTCGTCGGCACGCACCCACGCCGGCGAACCGATAGGTAGGCGAGTCTTGGCGCGCGTGGCCAACTGGCGTGCTGTCTTGACATCACCGCGTGCGAATGCGGCTTGCGCCGATGCAAGATCGGCATTGGCGAGATCGCCTTTGCGGCCATAGGCCATGGCAAGTTGCGAGTATGCTTCCGGAGCTTCAGGTTCGCGGGCGATTGCCGAGCGAAGCAGGCCAACCGCTTCTTCGGCGAACTTGGGGTTGTTGGCGGCGTTAAGCGCCTGCGCGAGCAGTATTTCGATCAACGGATTTTCGTGCGCAAGCTGCGAAGCCTGACGCAAGGGCGCGACAGCCTCGGCCGGCCGGCCTCCCTCGAGCAGCGCCTGACCTTTGAGTTCGTAGAAATACGGATTGTTCGGTTGCGCCTGGATCAGGGCGTCGATCTGCACAATCGCCTGGCGCAGATCCGAGTTGCGATAGGTTGCAATGGCGTGCGCATATCGCGCGGGAAGGCTGTGATCGCTGGCCGGATAACGGCGCGCGACGGTGTCAGCGCGCTCCAGGAAGCCCGACAGCTTCGCGCGCATCATGTCGTGACGCAATTGCAATTCGGGCGGATCCTTCTTGTCCCAATAAGGACTTGCCTTTGCGAGTGTCTCAAGCGCGGCGACGCGATCGGCGGGCATCGGGTGCGTTTGCATGTAAGGATCGATATATCGCGAATTGAACAACATTTCGTTGCTGAGGCGCTTGAACAGATCCACCATTCCTTTTGGCGACTGACCGGTCGCATTGAGGAATTTGACGCCGGCGTGGTCGGCCTGATCCTCCTGCGTTCGCACGTAAGCGAGCACCGAGCGCATGATGGCCGACTGGGGCGCCATGATTGCCGCCGCTCCGACGTCACCGGCAGCTCCGGAACGGGACGCGGCAACCGCGGCACCCACTCCGGCGAGCAAAGCGATAATCCCCGCTGTCTGCGCGGAGGCCAGTTGTTCTCTCAGGCGCTGAAGATGGCCTCCGGCGAGATGTCCGGTTTCGTGCGCGAAGATCCCGATGATTTCGTTCGGCGTCTTGGCATCGAACAGTGCACCTGCGTTAACGAAAATGTGCCGGCCATCCATGACGAAGGCGTTAAATGAACGGTCGCCGAGCACGACGACCCGCACGTTCTGTTTGGCCAATCCAGCGGCACGCAAAATCGGTTGTGCATAGTCGCGCAGGAGCTGTTCGATCTCGGCATCGCGAATCAGCGGCATGCCACGCGTGACACTGTCCTGGGCGCGCGCGGGCGTAAGCGCGGGTCCGCCGCCCGCGGCCGCCACCGCGACTGCAGTGAGCAACGCGATCGCCCGGGCTGCTGGCGCCAAGCGCCGCGTCCTGATAGGTGTGCCGTGCAAGGACATCCCGATTTTCTGCCAGATTGGGCGTGAACCTAGTGACGCGCTTGGAGACGGTCAACGAGGCCGGCGATCACGACTGGGTCATGTTGGGCCGTTCGCAAACAATCTGCGGAATACGGCAACAGCGGGGCAGGACGACGGGCGCGACGGACCGAAAAACGATGCCTGACAAGGCAAAACAGCTCCTGAAACCGGCCAAACGCAGCGATGTGCCGCCTTTCCTCGTCATGGACGTGATGGCCGCCGCCGCACAGCGTGAGGCTCAAGGGGCCCACATCATTCATATGGAGGTAGGTCAGCCGGCAGCGCCGGCACCGACGACCGCCATCAAGGCTGCCCAGGCCGCACTCGCGCATGGGCGCATCGGTTACACGGAGACGCTCGGCATTCCATCATTGCGCGCACGAATCGCGCGCCACTATCAGGACGCATACGGCCTTGCGCTTGATCCCGCACGCGTGGTGGTAACGACCGGATCATCCGGCGGGTTCATCCTCGCCTTCCTGTCATTGTTTGAGCCCGGGGATCGTGTTGCGCTGGCCAATCCGGGTTATCCGCCGTATCGGCACATCCTCTCGGCGCTTGGTTGCGAGCCGGTGCTGATCGACACCTCGGCGCAAACACGCTGGGCATTATCTCCCAAGGCGCTCATTGCCGCGCATCAGCGAACGCCACTCAAGGGCGTTGTGATAGCCAGCCCCGCCAATCCCACCGGCACGATGATGGATGCCGATGCGCTCTCGCGGCTGATTTCGGTGGCGGAAGCCGAGGGGATCCGGGTCATCTCCGATGAGATCTATCACGGGCTCGACTACACATTCTCTGCAGAGACGGCCGCGAGCATTTCGGACCATGCGGTGGTCATCAATTCGTTCTCGAAATACTTCTGCATGACCGGCTGGCGGATTGGTTGGATGGTGGTGCCGGACAATCTGGTGCGCACGATCGATCGCCTCCAAGGCAATTTGGCGATTTCGGTGCCCACGCTCGCGCAGTTTGCCGGCGAAGCTGCTTTCGACGGACGGGAAGAAATGGAGCAGGTGAAGCACGGTTACGAGGAAAACCGCAGCATCCTGTGCGATGGACTGCCGAAGGCGGGCCTCGACAAATTTTTGCCGGTGGACGGCGCCTTTTATCTCTATGCAGACATCTCGCGATTTTCAGACGACAGTCTTGACTTTGCCAAACGGATGCTGAACGAGGCCGGCGTTGCCGCAACTCCCGGCATTGATTTTGATCCGGTCAATGGCCGACATTTTCTGCGCTTTTGTTACGCCGGTTCTGCCAACGAAATGCATGACGCCGTGGCGCGGATCTCGAATTGGCTCAAGCGCTAGAGCGCGCACGTTCGTCAAAATTCGACGTCCAGTTCAACGACCTCGTCAGGTTCGGCTTTCGCGCCGTCCAACCATTCGCGCATGGGCGGCATAGCCATGATGGTCGCGCAGTAGGCAGCACAGTCGCTGTCGAGCTTCACGTCGTAGCTGAGAAAGCGCGTCACCACAGGCGCGAACATGGCATCCGCCATGCATGGCTTGTCGCCGAACAGGAAAGGGCCTTTGTCGGCCGCGAGACATTCGCGCCAGATACTCACAATGCGATTGATATCGGCTTGCGCACCTGCCCAGACCTTGAAGCCGGGATGATGCGCTTTAAGGTTCATTGGCAGTGCGGATCGCAAATTGGAAAAGCCGGAATGCATCTCACCGCTAATCGCGCGACAGCGCGCGCGGACAGCAAGTGTTTTGGGGAGCAATCCGGCCTTCGGCAGGATTTCATTCAGATATTCGGCGATCGCCAGCGTGTCCCAGATCTTGATGCCGTTGTGTGTAAGGCAGGGGACGAGAAACGAGGGCGACAGCAGCAACAATTCGGCGCGCGTTGAAGGATCGTCGCTGGCTACGACTTCTTCCTCGAAGTCGAGTCCTGCGAGTTTGCATAGCAGCCAGCCGCGCAGCGACCAGGAGCCGTAGTTCTTACTTGCTATCGTCAGGGTAGCCTTGGCCATAGAGCACGAATGCTCCTTGTTCGTTCAGGCCCGGCACTCTGCAGCTTAGACGAAAGTGAAGTTCTTTCAATAGTTTCCCGTCTTGCAAAATCGCCGTCATTTACGATTGTCCCCAGTTTCCAGCAGCTTGCGGGCATGACGCGAAAATTCGTCTCGCAGTGCAGCATGAAATGCTCTAGTTTCTAGACGCGGTCCGCCGGGGTCGCCAGGAATTGGATGCTTTATCAGGCCTACCAGGCGCACGCCGATATTATGGGGCCCGTGCGCAAATTCGCCGGCATTGCGGCCAAGGCGGTGGGGGAACGGCTTAACGGCGCGGCACGGCCGACCGTTCTGAGCAATTTGACCGCCGCATATGAACTCATCGCGCGGGCGGGCCTCACGCACGAGCGTCCGGCCTATGGAATTGATGTCATCACGGCCAATGGCCAAGAGGTGGCGGTAACCGAGGAAGCGGTCGACGCAACGCCGTTCGGCACGCTGCTGCATTTCAGAAAAGAGTCTGTGGCCGCCCAGCCGCGTGTCTTGGTGGTCGCTCCACTGTCGGGTCATTTCGCAACGCTGTTGCGCACGACTGTGCGAACAATGCTGCCGGAACACGACGTATTCATCACCGATTGGCACAACGCACGTGACGTGGCTCCCGAGCATGGCCACTTCGGATTTGACGACTATGTCTCTCACCTGATCCGCTTTCTCGAAGCGATCGGGCCCGGCGCGCATGTTGTTGCCGTGTGTCAGCCGTGCGTCGCGGCGCTGGTGTCAGCGAGCGTGATGGCGCAAGCCGAAAACCCGGCGCAGCCGCGATCAATGACCTTGATGGCGGGTCCGATCGACACTCGCGTCAACCCGACCAAGGTCAACATGCTCGCCAAATCGAAATCCATCGATTGGTTTGAACGGAATTTAATCGCGCGCGTGCCGCATCGATACGGCGGCGGTGGCCGGATGGTGTATCCGGGCTTCATTCAGCTCGCCGCGTTCATGAGCATGAATATCGATCGTCACCTGAAGGCGCATCGCGAACTTTACGAAAACCTCGCGAATGGTGACACGGCAAAGGCGGCTCAAACCAAAGCGTTTTACGACGAATATTTCGCCGTTCTCGATCTGACTGCCGAGTTCTATCTGGAGACCGTCCGGCTCGTTTTTCAGGAGCACACTTTGCCACTGGGTGGGCTCACCTATCAGAACCGAAAGGTGGAGCTACACGCCATCAGGCGCACCACGTTGTTTACCGTTGAAGGTGAAAAGGACGATATATGTGCGGTCGGCCAGACCCTTGCCGCGCACGATCTGTGTATTTCATTGCGGCCCTATCGCAAGCGCCACCATATGCAGGCGGGCGTCGGGCATTACGGCGTATTTTCAGGCAAGAGCTGGCAGCAGCAAATCTATCCGATGGTGAAAAACATTATCCTTCAGAGCGACTGAGCGTTCCGCTTATCGCTTGAATGCTCCGAGGATCGCGCGCACGCGCTCCGCGCTCATATTCTCGGATGGGGTCGTGTCTTGCTCGTTGGCGAGCGGCGCTTCAGCAATCGACGAGTGTGGCTGACACGATCTTGCCCGAGCGATTGTCGAAGCGACGTTCTTCGCAGCGGCCTCTCTTGTCGGTCTCGACCACGGTGGACGCGACGCGGTGAGCAGCCGCACTGCCGTTCGCGGGTGCCAAAGGCGCGATCTTCGATGCGGTATTTTTGGTGCCTGCAGATTGGCCGAGAAATAAGCGCCGGTCGTCACAAAGAGCGCGAGCAGGAGGGTGCTGGCGAGCGCCGCCGAAGCGATCAAGGCACGGACGGCCTCCACCGCCGAAAAGCTGCGATTGCCGCGGCGTGGCTTGCTTGTGATCGATCCGGAGGTCCGCCAGTAAATAAGATCTTCAGTTTGTTCGAAAATTTAGCCTTGACCAGTTGAGGATGCGTGAAGATGCCGGGTCAAATTGGAGGCATCGGGGGGAGGCATCTTTAATTTGGACCTAACCGTCCCTACATCAATGTACGTTCAACAAAACCCCGAAAAACCAATGCTAGATTTTGCTTCGTCGTCCGATGTCGGGGACATCGGCGAGGCGGTGACTTCCGTCTCCGATACCGAAGTCCTCGACGCCTATTCCAATGCCGTCACCACCGTGGCCGACGCCGTCGGCCCATCCGTGGTGCGCGTGGAGATTCGCAATGACAAGGGCCTCCCCGGCGGCGTTGGATCCGGCGTGATCATCGCGCCGGACGGCCTTGTCCTCACCAATTCGCACGTTGTCGAGGGCGCCAAAGAGGTGCGCGTGCAGGACGCGGAGGGCCGCGTTATGGATGCGCGCGCCCTCGGCGTCGATCCGGACACCGATCTCGCGCTTGTGCGTGTGGGGTCGGCGCGCGATCTGCCGAGTGCCGGATTGGGAGATTCCAAAAAGCTCAAGCGCGGGCAACTCGTGGTCGCAATCGGCAACCCGCTAGGGTTTGAATCGACTGTGACCGCCGGCGTCATTTCGGCACTCGGGCGCTCGCTGCGCTCGCGTACAGGGCGTCTCATCGAAGACGTGATTCAGACCGACGCTGCCCTCAACCCTGGCAATTCCGGCGGGCCGCTGGTGTCATCGCGTGGCGAAGTGATCGGCATCAACACCGCCGTGATCATGGGCGCGCAGGGCATCTGCTTTGCCGTCGCAAGCAACACAGCGCAGTTCGTGCTCAGCGAACTCATCCAGCACGGCCGCGTTCGGCGCTCCTATATCGGAGTGTCGGCACAAACGACGGCGGTGCCACGACGTCACGCGCGCGTCGCCGAAATCGAAAATTCATCCGGAGCGATGATTACGACGCTTGAGGCGAACGGGCCGGCGGCTCTGGCCGGGCTGATGAGCCTCGACACCATCGTGCGCGCCGATGGCGTTCCCGTGACCGGGGTGGACGATCTTATCCGGCTGCTTAACGGCGATCGGATCGGGCGACCGATTGCGATCGACGTTCTGCGGCGAGGGACTCTCCGCCAGTTCGACGTGACTCCGCTCGAGCGGCCCGCTGTCCGGGCCGCCTGATCGGCGCGGTCACTGCGGTTTGGGTGCAGCCTTGGCGTTTTTTCGCGCTGGGGGCTCATAGTTGCCGCCCGCCATGCACTTCTTGATGAAGGCGTCGCGCTTTGCACCCTGCAGCTGCTGGCTTTCGGCGCCGACCTTGCAGGTTTCCCTTTTTTCTTCAGATGTAACGGCCGAAGCCGGCGTTGCCGCAAGCGCTACCGGAAGAAGGGCAATGGCCAGGGCCAAGGTTCGCAGCATAGTATCGGTTCCTTATTGGTGTCGGTGCAGGATGAAGAATCGTACGCTTTCTGACAAGTGCGCGCGCTAGCGCAATGCCGCCGCGATGTTGCCACCATCCACGGTCGTGATGTTGGCGGTGGTCTTTAGCTCAAGCGCTTGGTGCAGGAAAGCCTGCGCCACATCCTCGGCCGTCACTTCGCGCTGAAGCAAATTACCGCTCATGTATTCTTTCTCGCTGAGCCCGCGCGCCTTTGCGCGCTGGGCGATGAAGTCCTCGGTCAGAATGCCGGATCGGATGCGATCGGCATTGACCGCGTTGGAGCGAATGCCGTCGGCGCCGTAGTCGAGTGCATACTGTCTCACGAGCAGTAGTGTCGCTGCTTTCGGCAAACCGTAAGGCCCGAAATCCGCTCCCGGGTTCACTGCCTGCTTGGAAACATTGAACAGCAGGCAGCCGCCAGTGCCTTGTTTGAGCATGATGCCCACGGCGGCCTGCGCGACCTTCTGATGGGCGAAGAAATTCAGCTCGAAACTTTCACGTAGCTTTGCTTCATCGACCTCGCCAATCTTGCCCTGCCAGGCCGCGCCGGCATTGGACACCACGATATCGACGCCGCCAAAAGCATCGATCACGCGATCAAAGGCATCGCGAACGGAAGCCGTGTTGGTCACATCGCAAGCGATTGCGAGCGCAGTTCCGCCGATGGCCTTGGCTTGTTTCGTCGCCGCGGCGATGTCGATATCGAGCATTACGACCTCCGCGCCAGCTTGCGCGAATGCCCGCGTTGTTGCTGCACCAATGGCGCCGGCGGCCCCGGTGATGACGGCGATCTGACCGGCAAGCGGCAGTGGTTTACGTTGGCCGAGTTTCGCCACTTCCAGCGGCCAGTACTCGATATCGAAAGTGTCGGCTTCAGAAATTGACGTAAAAGCACCGATGGCCTCGGCGCCCGTAATGCCTTCGACCGCAGCCTCCGCGACATCGGCGGCGACGCGCGCTTCCTTGGCGCTGGTGCCCAGTCCGAACAACCCGAGGCCTGGAACCAGCGCAACGCGGGGCAGGGGATCGTGGATCGACGCGCCGTTTGCACGTGTCTTGTGGCGCTCAAAATAGGCGGCGTATTCGTCCATGAAAGTCCGCGCGGCTGCCTGCGCGGCGCTCTTGAAGTCTGCGAGCTTGCCGACTTCCGGCGCAGGCAGAACCAGAGGCGAGGGCTTGGTTCGGATGACGTGGTCAGGGGTAATCACGCCAGCGCGGGCATAGCGTTTGACATCTTTGCCGTTCACATAGTTTAGGATCGTGTCATTGCTGCGGAAATCGAGGACGAGCCGCTTGTGGGCTCCCTCACCAGATGCGTCCCTCAGCGTGCAAACGCCTCGGATGATCGGGGCAACGTCTGACAGCGATGCGATCCGGTCAGGAAGTTTTGCGCCCGGCAATTTCGCATTGCCTTTTTTTCGCAGCAGTTCTTCCGCGAGCGTGACGAATTCGATCATCCGCTCGTAGGCCTCACGCGCATCATTGCCGAATGTGAATACGCCGTGCTTGTCGAGAATGAGCCCTTCAACCGCCGGAGCTTTCTCGAAAATCTCCGCGGCCTTTTTCGCAAGCGCGAAGCCCGGCATGACATACGGGACGAAGCCGAGCCGATGGCCGAAGGTCTCCGCGCAGAGCGCTTCGCTTTCAGCCTGGTCGATCAGGCTGAGGACCGCGGTCGCATGTGTGTGGTCGACAAATTTGTGCGGAATAAACGCGTGCAGCAAAGTTTCCACGGACGGATTGGGCGACTGCGGATCGATGAGCGCCGCGCGTTGCAGCCGAACCATCTCGCCGTCAGGCATGGCTGAGCGCGAGCGGAGCTTGCGCAAGGCCGCAAGCCGTACGGCTGGCATTCCAGCAGGTTCAATGCTGGCCATGTCCCAGCCAGACCCTTTGACGCAGAGGGCTTCGACCTCCTCATCGAGGAGGTCTTTGACCTGCGCCTTCACTGAAGTGTTGCCACCTCCGTGCAGCACCAATCTCGGCTCGCGGCCAAGCAGGCGGGTCGAATAGACTCGCAGCGCCAGGTCCTGGCCGATGCCGGCCTTTGCCCAATGATCGAGAGCCGCCTTGGCGTCGCTGTCGACCCAGGCGGATTTCATCGAGGTCTAGCCCTTGTCGCCCAACAAATGCTTGCCCCACCAGCCGCGCTTGGGGGCGGCAGCCTCTTCTGTACCGCTGCTGGAAATCACTGGAGCCGGCGGCGAAGCGGGCGAGGGAGCAGGCGGAGTGTCGGATGCAAACGGCGCGGGCTCGCGGATCGTTGAGCGACGTCGCGGCGACTCCTGCACGCTGAACACGGGAGCTTGCGGCTCCGGCGGGGGAGCCGGTGGCTGCTCCTCGACAGGTTGCGAGAAGTTCTGCGGGCTGTCGTAACTCAGCGGGCTCTCGAATTCCTCGGCCGCATGGTGCAGTCCCGGCTCAGGCCCGTTTTCGCCCGAACGAAACGGCGCCTCGCCATTGCGTTGCCTGTTGCGCCGGCCGCCGCGGCGACCGCGACGTCGTCGACGCCGTCCCTCACGCGTTTCGCGTTCACCCGACGCGCCTTCCTGGCGCGGCTGCGGTTGACCGAACCCGCCGTCTTCATCAGGAGATCCGCCATCATGGTCTTCGTGCGTGACTGCGTGCTCGGGCACGGTGTCATTCGTGAAGTTCTGTGCGTTCTGCGCGTGTTCACGCGGCTCGCCACCGCGGCCGCGGCCTCCGCGACCACGCCGGCGCCGCCGCCGCCGACCGGCTTCGCGTTCGCTGCCTTCGACTCGTTGTTCGGCTTCGGCGGGGAATTCGGATTCCTCAAAGTGCTCGTCCACCTCGACCGTCTCGTCTTCCATTTCCGCGACGGGCGCCAACTGCGGGTGCTGGGCGGCGAGGCTGCGCGCGGCTTCCGGGGTGTGCACCTGTTCACCGCGGTCGATCACATAAGACTGCTGGCCAGTGACCGCCGGGTCGGCCGACACCGTAATGGAGATGCGGAATCGTTCCTCCAGCGCGCGCAGATGGGCGCGCTTGTGATTGAGCACGTAGAGCGCGACCTCGGCCCGTGTGCGCACAATGAGATTGTGCGTCGCGCCCTTGATCAACATTTCCTCGATGGCACGCAGCAACTGCAAGGCGACCGAAGAGACGGAGCGAACATGGCCACTGCCGCCGCAAACCGGGCATTTTTCAGTTGAACTTTCGAGAACGGACGTACGGATCCGCTGGCGCGACATTTCCAGTAGGCCGAAATGTGAGATACGACCGACCTGAATGCGGGCGCGATCATGTTTGAGCGCCTCTTTTAACCGCCGTTCCACCGTGCGGTTATTGCGGCCCTCGTCCATGTCGATGAAGTCGATGACGATGAGGCCGGCCAGATCGCGCAGACGCAATTGGCGCGCGATTTCTTCCGCCGCTTCGCAGTTTGTCTTGAGCGCGGTGTCCTCGATGTGGTGTTCACGCGTGGCGCGTCCCGAGTTGACGTCGATTGCCACGAGGGCCTCAGCCTGGTTGATCACGATGTAGCCGCCGGAGCGAAGCTGGACGACGGGCGAGAACATGGCATCGAGTTGGCTTTCGATGCCGTACCGCGTGAACATCGGCTGGCTGTCTTTGTACTGCTGCACGTACTTGGCGTGGCTCGGCATCAGCATGCGCATGAAATCGCGCGCTTCCTTGAAGCCGTCCTCGCCAGACACGATGATCTCTTCGATGTCCTTGCCATAAAGATCGCGGATCGAGCGCTTTGTTAGCGAGCCTTCCTCGTAGACGAGTTTGGGTGCGGTCGAATTGAGCGTGAGATCGCGCACGGTCTCCCAAAGTCGCAACAGATATTCAAAGTCGCGCTTGACTTCGGTCTTGGTGCGGCTCGCACCGGCCGTTCGCAGGATCACCCCCATGCCTTCCGGCACTTCCAGTTCCTGGGAGATTTCCTTGAGCCGCGAACGGTCTTCGGCTGACGTTATCTTGCGTGAAATGCCGCCACCGCGCGCGGTGTTGGGCATGAGGACCGAATAGCGACCGGCGAGCGACAGGTAAGTCGTCAAAGCGGCGCCTTTCGTCCCGCGCTCTTCCTTGACGACCTGCACAAGCATCACCTGCCGACGCTTGATGACTTCCTGAATCTTGTACTGGCGCCGAATGCGCGGAAGTCGTTCCTGCACTTCCTCAAGCGCGTCCGCGCCTCCGACGGATTCAACCGCTTCTTCTTCGGCGTGCTCCTCGCCGTTACCATTGGTGAGCTCGACGGGCGTTGCTTCGTTCGTCAGAGCACCTTCGGCAGCAGCGGACGGCTGCTCGCCTTCGGCGATCGTCTCGAACATTGCCGCGCCCGCATCGGGAGAAGGCGCAGTCTCTTCTGCGCGAGGAATTTCGACGGTCTCTTGAATGTGTTCCTCGGCGACAAACTCAGACGAAGTCGATTCGACTTCCGGTGTCGCAGTCTCCGGCACTTGCTCTGATATCGTCTCGGCAAAACCGAAATCACCAGGCGGATTTTCAGTGACCTCGCGCGGCACTTCCTCGCCGACGAGCGGTTCGCTTTGCACGACATCCCGATCACGGCGACGCTCTGAGCCGCGATGTCGGTGACGTCCGTGTCGGCGGTTTTCCGCGTCAGCTTCGGCGGCGCGCTGGTCGCGCTCTTCCTGCGCGATCAGGGCCTGCCGGTCAGCGACCGGAATCTGGTAGTAGTCGGGATGAATTTCCGAAAACGCCAGGAAGCCGTGGCGATTGCCCCCGTAGTCAACAAAGGCCGCCTGCAATGACGGCTCAACACGTGTGACTTTGGCTAGATAGATATTACCACGCAGTTGTTTGCGGTTGGCACTCTCGAAGTCGAATTCCTCGACGCGGTTGCCGCGTAGTACGACGACCCGGGTCTCCTCTGGGTGTGTCGCGTCGATCAGCATCTTGTCGGCCATTGTAAAATCTCACTGGGCCACGCACCCGAGCGCGCTCGCGCACCGTAGACGGCGCAAGGCGGTAAAACGGAATGCTGGCCTGATTGGTGTGGAAGGGAAGGGCCGCGTGGGCGAGCCTCATGCCTCCGCGCACCGTCCTTGCGGCGGCGCGTGGGCAATCAACCTCAAAATACCTTTGCTGCGTCAGTGGCAGCATGAAACTTGCGACCCGTAGCGCTCCGGTCGCGCCTCACAGGCGCGAACCGAGGTTTTTCATCACTTACGGCTAGTCCGAACGGCATCTTGACCGCGCGCTGGTCCGGATGTCCTTCACAAGGGTTTCGGCTCGTTTCGCTTGGCCGTCCGCCGGACCTCCTCGAGGGGGGCGGTACAGGACCGAAGTGGCCGGGGCCCGAACGCGGCACAACCGGAACTCTAACCGTCAGCACATTCTACATACGGCCCCGGGCCATTACTGGCAAGGGAGGCCTTTGCCTTTGGGCCACACCCACGTAAGGAATGGCCCTCCCGCTCAAGTTCCGTTAACCGAAGCGGGCCTTAATGAGCTAAAAAGGGGCCTAAAGGGTCCGGATTCGTGAAAGCCCGCGCCACCGCCATAACCTGCACGCTAGCCTGCATGTTGCTCGGCGCCCCCGGCATCGCTGCCGAAAGCGGCGCGCGAGGGACGGCTTCAGGAGAATCGCTCTCCGCCGCCACTGACATCCGAGTCGGCGGAGACGACAAGCAGACGCGTGTCGTGGTCGATCTCAGCCGCAAGATAGACATCGCCGCCTTCACGCTCGCCGACCCTTATCGCGTGGTGGTCGATCTGCCGCAAACCACTTTCAAGCTTGCCGCCAAGGCGGCCGAGCAGCCGCGCGGTCTGGTGAAGGCCTTTCGCTACGGCCTGATCATGCAGGGCGGCTCCCGCATCGTGCTCGATACAAAGGGACCAGTGCGTCTTGAAAAGGCGTTCGTGCTCGACGCAGCCGAAAGTCAGCCGGCGCGCCTGGTGCTCGATCTCGTCGCGACCGATCGCGCCAGCTTCATGCGCAACATCGCGCTGGCGAACCGTCCGGCCCAACCCGCACCGGCTCGGCCGAGCGACGCGCCGGCGAAAGTCGAGGGGGACGCGCGCCCGCTTGTCGTCATCGATCCGGGACACGGGGGCATCGACAACGGGACGAAGGGGGCCGGCGGAGAGCTCGAAAAGGATATCGTTCTCGCTTTTGCGCTCACCTTGCGCGAGAAGCTTGAGGCGGGTGGCAAATATCGTGTTGCCCTGACTCGTGCGGAAGATGAGTTCGTTCCGCTTGGCGACCGCGTGCGTTTTGCGCGTTCACGCAGCGCGGCGCTATTCATCTCGATCCATGCCGACGCCCTGCCGAAGCGCGAAGGGCAGGCCGAAGGCGCGACCGTCTACACGCTCTCGGAAAACGCATCCGACGCTGAAGCGGCGCGTCTGGCCGAGACGGAAAACAAGGCTGACGTCATTGCCGGTGTCGACCTGACTGCCGAGCCTGACGATGTTGCAAATATTCTGGTCGACCTCGCCCAGCGCGAGACCAAGACCTTTTCGATGCAATTTGCCCGAACCGTTGTCGACGAGCTCAAGAGCGCTGCACGGCTGCATAAGCATCCGCTCAAGTCAGCCGGTTTCAAGGTACTCCTGGCGCCGGATGTTCCCTCGGTGTTGGTCGAACTCGGCTACATGTCGACCAAGGACGACCTCAAGCAGCTGACATCGGCAAGCTGGCGCGCGCGTACCGCGCAAGCGCTGGCCCAGGCGGTGGATATCTACTTTACCCCCAAGGTGGCAGGGGCTGGGGGACGCAATTGATGGCTAACCGGCCTCAGTTTCAACATAAAACCGGGCGACCACAGGGGTGGCCCGGTGGCGACGGCGGCTTGATAGGGGTAATATGTCTGCCGGTTCGGGGACTCCTCGCAACAGCTGATGATGCCTGCAATCGGGTGCGAGACGGGATCAATTGACCATGAAGCTCGTGTTACGCTTCCTAGGCTTTCTGTTCGCAGCGGGCACAATCCTCTTTGTGGTCGGCGTGGCCGCGGCCGCCGGCCTGCTCTGGCACTTTTCCAGGGATCTGCCCGACTATTCCCAGCTGCAGGATTACGAGCCTCCGGTGATGACCCGCGTGCACGCGGCGGACGGGTCGCTGTTGGCCGAATACGCGCGCGAACGGCGCCTCTACATCCCGATCCAGGCGGTCCCCAAGCTAGTGGTCAACGCCTTCCTCGCCGCAGAGGACAAGAACTTCTACGAGCACGGCGGTATTGATCTCACCGGCATAGCCCGAGCCGGCGTCGTCTACCTGCAGAACTACGGATCGAGCCGGCGTCCGCAGGGCGCCTCAACCATTACGCAACAAGTCGCCAAGAACTTCCTGCTTACAAACGAACTTTCGATGACGCGCAAGGTCAAGGAGGCGCTGCTGGCCCTCAAGATCGAGCGAACTTACAGCAAGGAAAAGATCCTCGAGCTTTACTTGAACGAAATCTACCTGGGCCTTGGTGCATATGGCATTGCCGCGGCGTCGCTCGTCTATTTCGACAAGGCGGTGAATGAACTAACCGTTCCTGAAGCGGCTTACCTCGCTTCGCTCCCGAAAGCGCCGAACAACTATCATCCCTTCCGCCAGCGCGAGCGCGCGATCGAACGGCGCAATTGGGTGATCGATCGCATGGCCGAATCGGGCTTCGTCAAGACCGCCGACGCCGAAAAAGCCAAACGTCTGCCCTTGGGCGTAACCAGCAAGTCCATCAGCGGGCATGTCTTCGCCGCGGAGTATTTCGCGGAGGAAGTGCGTCGCGACCTCTATGAGCGATACGGAGAGAAGAAACTTTACGAGGGCGGCCTTTCCGTCCGAACTTCGCTCGACACCAAACTGCAGGTATTGGCGCGCAAGACCTTCACCGAAGGCTTGGTGCGTTACGATGAAACGCAAGGCTGGCGCGGCCCTGTCAGCAAGATCGATATTGCCGGCGACTGGGGCGTCAAACTTGCAGAGGTGAAGGCGTTGCAGGACGTGTCGCCCTGGCGCCTGGCCGTGGTGCTCGAGGTCAGCGATCAGTCTGCACGCATCGGATTACAGCCGGGACGCGAGCCCGGCGGTTATGTGAGCAAGGAACGCGCCGTCGGCATTCTGCCGCTGGACGGCGTGAAATGGGCGAAGCCCGGCGGCAAGGCCGTTGCAAAGGTGAGCCAGGTCGTCAACCCGGGCGACGTGATCTATGTCGAGGCGGCAAAAACCGACGGTCAATTCGTTCTGCACCAGATTCCCGAAGTTTCCGGTGCCATGGTGGTTGAAGACCCCTGGACCGGCCGCGTGCTTGCGGTGGTTGGCGGGTTCTCCTTCGACCAGAGCCAATTCAACCGCGCCACGCAGGCGTTGCGGCAACCTGGCTCTTCGTTCAAGCCCTTCGTTTATGCCGCGGCGCTGGATAATGGTTACACGCCCTCGACGATCGTTCTCGATGCTCCAGTAGAGATCGAGCAAGGACCTGGCGCCGCTGCCTGGCGACCGGAAAACTACGAGGGCAAGTTCTACGGTCCGGCGACCCTGCGTTTCGGACTCGAACATTCACGCAACGTAATGACCGTGCGTCTCGCGCAAGACATCGGAATGCCGCTCATCGCCGAGTATGCGAAACGCTTCGGGGTATACGACGATCTGCCGCCTTATCTGTCGTTCTCACTCGGCGCTGGCGAGACAACGCTGCTGCGAATGACGACTGCCTACGCGATGTTCGATAACGGCGGTCGGCGCGTGAAGCCCACGCTGATCGACCGCATTCAGGACCGCTACGGCCACACCGTCTACAAGCACGACGAACGTGAATGTGTCGGTTGTGCCAGCAAGAAATGGGAAAATCAGGCCGAGCCGTCGTTGGTCGATCGGCGGCAACAGGTTCTCGATCCCATGACCGCCTATCAGATCACGTCGATGATGGAAGGCGTTGTCCAACGGGGGACAGCGACCATCGTGCGTGAGGTTGGAAAGCCCGTCGCAGGAAAGACCGGCACGACCAACGATGAGAAGGACGCGTGGTTCATCGGCTTTACGCCGGACATCGTTGTCGGAGTCTATCTCGGCTACGACAAGCCGCGGCACCTTGGCCGCGGCGCGACGGGCGGTCATCTCGCAGCCCCGATCGTGAAGGAGTTTCTCAAAGTCGCGCTTGCCGACAAGCCAGCAGCGCCGTTCCGCGTTCCGCCTGGCATCAAGCTCATCCGCGTGGATTTGAAGAGCGGGACGCGGGCAGGGCCCGGGACCGAGCGGGCAATCCTGGAAGCCTTCAAGCCCGGCACCGCGCCACCCGATGGCTACTCGGTGGTCGGCGATGCTCCCCCCGACGGACAATACCCGCCGCAACAGGGAGGGCGTCCCTGGGGCTCTGGGGTCAGTCCTGATGCGGAGCGGGCGGTCCGCTCTGGTACAGGTGGCCTGTACTAAGCGGCGCTTCTGAAAAGCGAGAGATTGAAAAAAGCCCCGGCCTTCAAACCGGGTGCTTTTCTTTATCTCTACCTCTGCAGCGATCAGGCGGCTTTGACGTTGATGTTGCCTTCGGCGAGTGATGTCAGCTTCGAGTCGGCAGCTTTTTCTTCCTCGAGGTTTTCCTGGAGCACGCTGGCGCAGTCGGGCCGGCCGAGTTGTTTTGCCCACGCGATCAAGGTGCCATAGCGCGTGATTTCGTAATGCTCGACAGCCTGAGCCGCCGCGATCAGGGCTGCGTCGAGCACTTTTTTATCGTCTACCTCGCCGATGATCTCATCGGCTTCCTCGATGATGCCATCAATCGCAGGGCACTCGACGCCTTTTGCCTCGACGCCGTGCATTTTGAAGACCTGCTCGAGCCGTTTGACGTGATTTTTTGTCTCGCCGAGATGTGATTCGAATCCCTGCTTGAGCCCGGGATCCTTTGCTTTCTCTATCATCTCGGGCAGCGCCTGCACGATCTGCTTCTCAGCGTAGTAGATGTCTCGCAGCTGATGGACGAAGAGGTCATCGAGCGTTTTGATGTCTTTGCTGAACAGGCCCATGGGTGTCCTCATTATTCATGTTTCTTGGGGAGTGATGCCCCGTTTGACTGTCAATTCATCGTCGGGGCCATGGTTCCGGTAACGTCCGGCGTTTCTAGCGCTCCGTAGGGTTGCGGCGAGACTTCAGGGACGCTAAATGCGGACCAATTCGGGCCAAGGACAAAAGCATGCGAGCGGAGACCCAGAATCTTGTCGAGGAAATCAAGCAGTCGGTACGGCTGCTGAGGAGGCATCTTTGACGTTGATACCGCTACGCGTCGCCTTGCCGAGCTGAATAAAGACTCGGAAGACCCCAATCTTTGGAACGATCAATCGCGGGCGCAACGCGTCATGCGCGAGCGTGATGCGCTCGACGATCAGCTGAAAGGCATCGGCCGCATCGAGCAGGAGCTCGAGGATCAGCTGACGTTGATCGAACTTGGTGAGACGGAGAAGGACAACAAGACGGTCGCCGAGGCCGAAGCGGCGCTCAGGCGCTTGAAGGTCGAGGTGGCACGCCGAGAGCTCGAGGCGCTTCTGTCGGGAGAGGCAGACGCAAACGATTCTTATCTCGAGGTCCATGCGGGCGCCGGCGGCACCGAGAGTCAGGACTGGGGCAGCATGCTCATGCGCATGTATGTGCGCTGGGCCGAGGCGCATGGCTACAAGGTCGAATGGATCGAAGAAACCGAGGGCGAAGGGGCTGGGATCAAATCCGCGACCGTCATCGTCAAAGGCCACAACGCTTATGGATGGCTGAAAAGCGAGAATGGCGTGCACCGTCTGGTGCGCATTTCCCCGTTCGACTCCAACGCCCGGCGACATACTTCATTCGCCAGCGTGACCGTCTACCCGGTTGTCGACGACCGCATAAAAATCGACATCAAGGAAAGCGATGTGCGGACCGACGTCATGCGATCGGGTGGCGCGGGAGGACAACACGTCAACAAAACCGAATCCGCGGTTCGTCTCACGCACATCCCGACCAATATTGTGGTAAAGTGTCAGAACGATCGTTCGCAACATCGCAATCGCGCGATGGCTTGGGACATGCTTCGCGCGAAATTATTTGAGATCGAGATCCAGAAGCGTGAAGAAAAGGCGGCTGCCGAACAGGCGGCGAAAACCGATATCGGCTGGGGACACCAGATTCGGTCTTACGTATTGCAGCCCTATCAAATGGTGAAAGACTTGCGCACCGGCGTCTCCACATCAAACACGGCCGGCGTGCTCGACGGCGATCTCGACGAATTCATGCAGGCCGCGCTGGCCCAAAAGGCCTTCGGCGGTGGGCCGGAAAAAGTCGAGGACGTGGAGTAGCCGGACACGTGCGGCCAAATATTGCCGAGCCGCAATCCAACCCGCAGAAATCCCTGGGGATCGACCGCTTCGTCATTGATCCCTGTTTCGTAATGCAGATGCGAACCAGTAGAGCGGCCGGTCGAGCCGATCTTGCCGATGGTCTGTCCGTTCCGGACCTGGTCACCAACTTTGACGCGGCTCATGATGCGGTCGACCTGCGCGCGCAATTCGGCGATGCGATCTTCGTGGGCAACCTGCATTTCGGCCGGCCCGACCGATCAGCCGGGTCAGGACATTGTCGCGAAATGCGAAGTAGGTGCCGGTTGCGACGGTTAGACCGCCATGACGACAAGGACGCCGACCACGATCCAGAATGCAACCGGCCCGATCCGGATTTGACGTCCGGCGGGCGTGAGCGTGTACCCGTCGTGAGTGCCGCGACATCGCAGCGGCCGATTGAGCTCGCGGCGATGTCTGGCGAGCGCGCTGGTCTGCGGCTGGGTAGTACGAAAGGGACGAATGCGACATCGACGCTCTGCGCCGCCCTCGGTCCTGATGGACCGTGGTCCAGCACGTTCGATATCAATCGGATATAGTTAAGAAACCCGTAATCGCGCTAAGATATGACTATGATTCATAAGTGATTGCGGGGAATTAGAGCTCGCGGACGGCCGAAAGTACCTCTTCGGCATGCCCCGGGACCCTTACTTTCGGCCAGATCCGAACGATGCGGCCCGACGCATCAATCAGGAAGGTCTTGCGAATGACGCCCATGAATTTGCGCCCATACATCGATTTCTCGCCCCAGGCACCATAGGCTACGAGCGTCTTTTTGGTTTCGTCGGATCCGAGCGCGATGGTCAGCTTATGTTTGGATTTGAATTTGTCCTGGGAGGATACCGGGTCGGCAGAAACCCCGAGAATTTCGGTATCGGCCTTGGCGAATTCGGCGCGCAGGCGCGAGAACGCGATAGCCTCCTTGGTACAGCCGGGCGTGTCGGCTTTTGGGTAGAAATAGAGGACGAGGTTTCGGCCCTTGAACTCCTTCAGCGAGACTTTGCCGCCACCATCGCTCGGCAGGGTGAAGGCCGGCGCCTTTGCACCCGCAAGGGGCTCCTTACTCATGTGCCTTCCTTTCGTCGCTTTCCAGCGGTCATGTCGCCCATGCCATTTGCGTCAGGGGGGCGCAACGGGTTTCACAGATAGGGGTCGTCGGCCGAGGCGGATCGTCCTCCGTCAATCGGCGAAACACGCGCACATTGCAGGCAAAGGGCGCCGTCCAAGGTATGAAAGGCAGCCAGCACGATCACGGACACCGCGCCCATGCCGTCGCCATGGGCCGCGCGCCGCGCCGACGTCGCTTTATGCGTGGCTTCATGCACGGTTTCGCCGGATGGCGCTGGAACGACTTGCGGCGCCAGACCCTGATTCTCGTTCGTTCGCGCTTCATGCTGCGCATACTCCTTGGGTCGGCGCTCTGTTTTGCAATCGTGATGATCGCGGCGCTCGGCCTGTGGTGGCGGC